>CAUTNK010000003.1:0-169313 GCA_963540065.1 uncultured Bacteroidia bacterium | reverse complement strand
GTGAAAAAAGCCGAGGAAAGAGAACAAGAGAACTAATTAATAGATTGTAAATCACCGAATTAATGGCGTGAAAATTATTTTCGAGTTATGCGATCTTTTTTCTCTCTGAACTGACATTTGCTCCATTTCTGAGCCTTAAAAGAGGCTCTACTTACGCTGATTTTGTGCAAAAAAAGAAACGAAATAAGGAGAAAAGGAAATACCGTACAACAATATTTTGCTAATTTACTGATCTACGTTGATTTACAGACCTAAATCGGATAATACGTCATTAGAAAATGACGGTGCGACGAAAAAATTATCTATTTACAGGATAAAAGCTTTCTCGCCCAAGAGAATTGATTAACATCTCACTCTCATCAACAGATGTCGAAAACGAAAAAAAACTCGCACCTCACGAGGAAGCAAATTGCCTCTGTGTGGCGCGAGTTTTTTAGCATTTGGTTAACGTCCAAAACAGACGTTACCTTAGATTAGAAAGACTGTTTTAGTACAAAAAGTTAACACTTTGAAAAGTACTGGGAATCCGTGCTTTAAATTTCAAAATCATCGCTACACCAATTCTCGTATTCTCAATTTTCAGAATCATCCCAATCAAATCCGTCCTCCTCAGAGATTAGGTCGTCCCAGTCGTCAGGTCGTTCATCATAACCTCTTGATTGCCAATAAGCATCGTTGTTGGGATTTAGCTGATTCGCATGATTATCTAATTCATCCTGTGAATTCATTTCTGTTGTGTTTTGTGTGAAACCTAAAAATTTAGCTTACAAAGCCCCATATCCCTGTAACTATTACAGCTTTACTATCCTCTCTGTTTTCTCTTTACCTCCCTCCGTTACAAGTCTTAAAAAGTATACACCCGCAGGTAACACTTCAGTATCAATCACAGTCATTTCGTTTTCAAGTAAACCTTTGCGTAGCGTTATTCCACTAGCATTTAACAACTCATACTTCGTATTGTGTAACACCTTGAATGTAATGCATAGCTGATAAGCAAATGGATTGGGTGTAATTACTAAACTGGAGAAAGGCGCGTCTGCGACTTCTGTTCCTGGATTTGGATTCACACCTTTAGGAATCACTGTTAGTTCGCATTCAGCATATTTTCCCCCCTTGTCGACACTTGTTGCTACAATTTTACATTTACCCGCCTTTACAGCCACCACAGCACCTGCTTGTGAAACGATGGCCACTTTCGCATCAGTTGTACTCCATCGCAAACCCTGCTCTGTAGCATTAGTAGGCAATACCTTTCCAGATAGTGTTAGCTTATCGTCCTCATTAATGGTCGCTTTTTCTGGGGTAACCTCTACCGATATCACAGCGATGTATTCGTCTGCTTTTCCTTTTACTGTAATATTGCAGACTTCATGCTTATCGCTCCCCTCCTCAAGACTTTTCGCTATAATTTGGCACTTCCCCTTTTGCAATGCTTTTACTTTGCCTGCTTGCGTAACAGTTGCAATAGTTGGATCAGAGGAACTCCAAGCAACCCCCTGTTCCGTAGCGTTGTCGGGCAGCACTTTTGCTGTAAGCGTTATTTCTTCCTCCTCTTTTAACGTAGCTTCAGTAGGAGTAAGCGTTAGTCCAGTTACAGGCACAACACTCATAGGTTCTATCACAATGTCGCCTTTTACATCCTGTTTTTTGCCTCCCTCAATAACTATAACAGAGCGTTCTGCACCATCAAACTTCGCCCCTTTAGGTTTAGTTATTGCACATCCTTTTAACCTAAGAGAGGAAATGTAGCCAAGCGATGCATGCTGACCGTTGCCCGTTATAGACAATTTCGCATTATCGAGAATTAAGCTACGCCCTCCCGATGAATACCAACCCAAACCAATAGAATAATAAGCACTTTCCACTACTACGCTACAGTTTTTAATTTCACAAGTTGTGGCATCTAATTTTAGTGCTGCAGCTGAAGAGTATTGGGCAGAACTATTACATACTAATGCAAGTTCATCTGCAAGCGAACTGCCTATTATAAAAGTGTATTTTTCTACATATAGTACAGACTCACTTCCACAAGTAATACTACATTTCCCTTTCACTATAATTTTCAGGCCATTGATTGCGCTCCGAATACCTTCATTACTATTAGTACTAATCACCGAATTATCCAATGTTAGCTCTTTTTTTACAGGATCATACGAAACCTTTCCTTCTATTAGAGCATCGTTGGTGAAATTCTCCTGGTTTTTAGAGGTTATCTTCTCGCCTGCTACCCAAAGCTCATATTCCACCTCTTGAGCCTGAACTGGCAGCACAAAACTGAAAAGGGTTAGCGCAAATAGCGCTAGTAAACTGTTAATTCGTCTTGTCATATTCACCTTTATATTTAGTATTTCGTTTTGCAAAGATAACAAAAAAAATGTTAAATACAAGGTAACTTAATATATCGCTAGTGGTAGTGTCTGTAAAAGGAGGTTAGTGCGACCGTTTATGCCCCCCGGCGTTACTCTTTCTAGGCGGGCGCGATGCGTTTTTCTAGAAATTCGCTACGCGTTTTGGGCAATAACTACTTAGCGGGAGTATTGCAGGCAACGCGCCCTACAAAAAGGGAGTATTGCATAATTGGTTGTTCGATAATATTTAGATGTATAGCCCGCCGCATAGATAATTCAATTAATTGATTACTAATATTTTAATTCGGTCGTATCACGTTACGCCCCTACAGAATCCTATTGTGATCGGTGTTGCTAGCCTATAGATATTGTTCGGCATGAGGATAGAAAAAACCTCTGGTCGTTAGTAAGTCACAACCAGAGGAAATTGTAATAATATTGCTCTTTATGGTTTTAGACGCAACGAGAGCAATATAAAGGTCTTTGCTATTCAAGAAAGCGACTAATTTTCGCCATCCAAGAGGGACAAGACTCCGACGCCCATTCCCGCTTTCCCATCTTTGAAGGAGAAAAAGAGGTGATACGGTCCGGTCTTAGTACAGATGTAATCGAAACTTGGGTAATCGGCACCTGTTGCTGGATTATTTGTTGTTGCCATTAAGCGGTTGCTATCAAAAAGTTCTAGCTTCATAGCGCCGTCGAAGTCCTTGGAACTTGCAATAGCAAATCTGTAACGGTTCCCCTTTTTCAGTACGACCGGATAACGCTGAATAGGGGCAGGATCGGCAGCATCGAGTCTAATCTTAAAATCGCGCAAATAGGTGGCTTCAGAGCCCGCAATGGCACCACAAATGTCTAGTAACTCGTCCTCGGATTGCGCAAAAAGCTGCTTCGGCATCCATATCATAGAGCATAGCACGAAGGCTACTAAGAGAATTCGTTTCATTTTCACACTATCCCTTGGCTGTTATCAATTCGGTTCTTATAGCGATGATCTCCTCCATCAATCGTGTCATGAGCTCTGGAGTGTAATCCATAATTTGTTCGTCCTTCTGTTCAATGACGAGCTTCCCGTCCACGATTTTGGTTTCGGGTGCACCTTGTTCGTAGGTAATTCGGACGTCGTCGTAGAGGAGTCGCAAGGCGTCTAATCTATCTGCTAATTTTTTAATGTCCTGATCGCGCTCGTAGACACGTAGAATTGGTAGGAGGGTATTGATTATGACTTTTTGGTCGGCGACACTTTCTTCCATTCGTCGATTCTTCGTAATCTGTGCGACTCGGGTAGAGAGGTACATCCCTTCGATCCAAACTCCCGTAACAATGACGACACTCAAAGAAGCTCGGTTCGTAGAGCGCAAATAGCGGTCGATCTTGCTATAACTGAGCTGTGAGATATAAATTAGGGAGTCGAGATTTTCGTTATTAGATGCCAATCGTTTTAGGGTAGAGAAATCGAAGAACTGCCCTACTTGTATTCCGTCAGCCAAATCCTTCACAGAGGAGATATAATTCAGGACCGAGGATGTTTTTTCGTACATATTCAGGTAGCCCAAATCGGTACCATACAAGCCCAGCCCTAGTGCTTTTTCAAAATTCGTATTAAAGTGATCCGCGACGTCGGTATTAATGAGGAAATCCTTATTGAATGGAACTTTAAGGCGTTTTATCAGGGCTGCAGTTTCCACTGGCGATGATATATTCTCGACCATTTTCTCGGTAACGCCTTCCGAGAGTTGAATTTCCGGCTGATTTTTTAACGAATCTGGGATATTAAAATCTTGTGCGGCATCTGGTCCTGTCCGCGAGCATTGGCAGCCTGTCAACAGAATCCCGGACAAAGCTGACAACAATATTACACTTCTTACACTCATAGCCCTTTACGTTCTAAAGCAACACAACACACACTTGCGAGAGCACACTAAAATTGCTACGTTCTCTTTCTTAGAACCCTCTGCAAAATTGCAAAAAGATTTCCAAACTTACGTAGTAACTCGATACGCAGGGTAAGGTAGAGTACGATACTCATCAGCCACAGGATACACAAATCGAACCAATAGGTATCGAAATAATGCCCCATAAAATGTTTTCTTGGCGCGAGGAAATGGGCACCTATATCGAAGAGGGATGTTGGGATCGGGTCACGGTAGACGGGATCGTACTGTTGTACTAGCTGGTCTTTGAATTGTAGGATCTTATTCTTCTCGAAGACTTTCTGTGCTAGGTCTGCCACACTCTCGTTGTGGTATGCTGCGCGTTTTGCTTCGTAGAGTTGGGGATTGGAGGTCATGAGGTGTGAGACGATGGCATCTCGCTGTTTATTCATATCGCCAAAGATCTTGGCGTACTTATCCTTCAGCTGTTCGAGGTAGGCAAATGTTTCGTACAAAGCCTCCTCCGAAAGGCTATCGTACTGTAGCCCGGCGAGTGCTGTAAAGGGGATTTCGGCTGCCTCGACCTCATGCTCTCGCTTCAGACTCCGGTGCAATACTGCTAGTGCTTCGCGGATTTTGGTATTAACCTCAACACTATCTCGCATTGGGTAGTTTTCGATACAATACTCCAATCGTTTTTGCAACTCGGGGAGGAGGTAGACCGTTTTGTAATTGGCATTCCGCTCCACTTTCTCCATATCGTAAAAGTTCCTCTGGAACTCATTATCCTTAAATTGGAGGACGACGAGCGCCTCATAGCCCCATTTGGTAGGCATGAACTCGGCTATAATCGGCACTCGATCGAAACTCCCGACGGCTCTGTTCAGCTTCTCAAAGGAGAACATAGCGCCGGAGAGCACCATCATCGGGATCATTAATAGCGGGATAACAATATATATTGTAACGGCGCTATTGAATGTAGCAGATATGTTCAGCCCGATGAGGTTGGCACAAACGGCTGTAGAGAATAGGATAATCCAATATTCCAAATTTAAGCCACGGAGACTCAGAATAGTGTTAGCTATTAAGACAAACGTTAGTGTCTGTATAGCCGAAAGGATTAGCAGAATAAAGATCTTACTAAAAAGATAGGACGTCTTGCTCAGGTTAAGGTATTGTTCGCGTTTGAGGATTTTCCTATCCTTAAATATTTCTTCCGCACTTACCGTAAGCCCGATAAATAGGGCAACAATTAGCGACATGAAGATATAGATCGGTATGTTCTCGTTTTCGCGAAAGACATATACGGAGGAGTTCGGGTCTGGTATATAGCGGATGACATATGCCAAGATGAATGCCAAGACTGGCGTTTCGAGCAAATTGAGTATAATGTACTGCATATTGCTGATCTTGGAACGGAAATCGCGCGCCGTATAGATCAGGAATTGTTTAAAGCCCGAGGGGATATTCAAGGACTTGGGTGGTGGTACCGCCTCTTCTACGATGTGAAGCGAGGGCTTTTGCTCTTGGAAGATCTCTTCCCAACGTTGTGGTGGGACTTTTCGGTAGGGTGTATATCGTCCGAATTCGTCGACAACGTGTGACTCAATAATATTGAATATCAGTTCGGGGTTTACATTCCCGCATGTTGGACACTCACCCACATCGCTATTTACTTGGGCATCGGCTTTCTTAAAATACATGACCGCCTCGACGGGGTTGCCCCAGTAGACGAGATAGCCTCCGGTGTCGAGTATTAGCATGTCGTCAAACATTTTGTAGATCTCGGATGAGGGTTGATGTATGACGACAAAGATCAATTTTCCTTTTAGGGTCAACTCCCGCAGGAGGTCCATAACGTTCTCGGAGTCGCGCGAGGAGAGACCCGATGTAGGTTCATCGACAAAGAGGATCGAGGGTTCACGGATCAACTCAAGCGCAATATTCAAGCGTTTCCGCTGCCCTCCGGAGATCATCTTGTTGAGGGGTGAGCCGACCTTTAGATCTTTCCGTTCCAAGAGACCTAAACTAGCGAGTGTTTTATCTACTAGGTCGCAGAGCTCCTTTTCGCTCTTGTCTCGGAAACAGAGTTTAGCACTGTAATACAGATTTTGGAATACGGTAAGTTCTTCTATTAACAGGTCATCTTGGGGGATAACCCCGATGGTACCCTCGAGGTGTTCTCTATCTTTGTAGAGGTCGAGACCGTTGATCCGGACTTGTCCCTCGGAGGGATGCGACGAACCGGCTAACACATTGAGGAGGGTTGTTTTCCCCGCCCCACTCGCTCCCATGATGCCAACAAGCCTTCCGTGCTCCTCGGCGAACGATATATTGCGCAAACCGAGCGCGCCGTTTGGGAAACGGTAGGAGATATTGTCAACCACGTAGGATATTGGTGTAAGACTCAGGTCTACCATAAAGTGGGAGACCACATCGGTATAGTAGATAGGCTTCCCTTTGGGAAGTTTTATACTACTACCACTCGCAAAGAGATAGATTCGTCGGTTGTGGATGGGCAAGCCATTCAGGTAGAGGTCCTCGCTGCCTGCATAACGTAAGAAGTAGAGGTCTTCCGACTTGATACGTAGGATCGCCAGGGGTTTATCTATCGCATCTACATGGATTTCCTTGCAGTGGGCGGCATCTTCGTTCTCGTTAATGGCGTGTCTGGCGGCATGAATCAGAAGAATTGTAGGTCGGGTAAGGGATACGAGATCTTTACTTAGTACGAAGGTTTCAATATCGGTAAACTCCTCGGGCTCCATTTTGAAGACCTCGGCGACGGTATTGATAATAGCCATGCGCTGCTCGCTAAACTTCCCTTCGGCACTTACGAGCTCGAAGAGTCGAACCAGCACGACGACCTTTTGTTTCTGGGTTAGTGTTTTGTTGATTTTCTTACAGATCCCTAGGATCCGGACGGAGTCTCGCACAGAAGTTAACTTACTTCCGCCTCCCTTGTCATCGGCGACGTGACTATCGAAGAGGGTCAGATATTCTGCAACTGCCTCTGCACTAATCTGTTGTTTGAGGAATGCTTCCACGTACTCACGTTCGCTATCCCCCAGTCCTTCGTCCTGCTTCGCGATAATGGCGAAGAGCTGCATAAGAGCCTTTAAGATCTCTTCACTCATGCAAACTTAAACTCCTGAAATTCGTAGCAACGGATCTGAGCGATCCGAGACCTCTGTATAGAAAAGAGTCCGATACTTACACTACCATTCGTGGCAACAAGTGCCTATTAGGCATCTCTTATGAACGTACGCCGGTTAAACGACGTCGTAAGCGACTTGTTCGAATGGGACGTCGACGATCTCGGCATATTCTTCTCCTGCTTCTTTCATATCCTCGTCGTCTTCGGGGTAACACCATTTTATGGTAACATCTTTCCCGTCTTCGTGGATTTCCGAGAGCTTCATCAGGATATCCAACAAGAGCTTCGAACTAGCTGTATTAAAATAGACGAGCTTAAAGGTAAAAACGGTCTGTGGGTTGGGGTTCTCTGCATAGTCGTCCAACCAGCTCAAGATTGGTGTATAGAATGCCGTAACGTCCTCTGGGAGGGATCTACCTGAGATTTCGAACAATCCCTTCTCTGCGTCTAGCGTCACGGTTGGTGTATCGTCGGTACCCTGTATCTTAATGACCTCCATTCTTCTCAAACTCCTGTTTATAGATTAGACCTATCGTGTTAAAGTTACTTCCAGCAAGTAAAAACTTCTTTCGGGATTAATGTTTTGAAAGCTATAATTTATCTCTTGTGCTTTTCTGGCCATATCAATGAGGCCGAGTCCGGCTCCTCCTTTGTCTGTTATTTCGTTTCCCTTGAGACTAGCTCGGTGCAATGCTTTGAGTTCGTCCTCGTTGGCATTCTTGAGTCGTTCGAGTCTGTTCTTCATATCTGGGATTCGGGAATTCAGGACGATATTTCCGACCAAGACAAAATAAGAAGCTTTTGTTCGGATGAGCATAACAACCCCACGTCCGCTAAACAAGGAAGCTCTTTCGCCGGTTATTGGGTCAGCATGCTTCATAATATTTTGCAAGCCTTCTACGAGGGTGTGAAAGAGTTGTTTTTGAACTTTCGAGTCTTCTCCTGATTTAACCACTTCGAGTTCTATCAGTCCTGTCATCGCAAGGATTAGCGCTTGCGATACCTCCCCTTCGTAAGCTAACAGGACTTCGCCGTCTCCCAGTCGATGATATTCTTGCTCGACATACTGCAAATAGCTATTTATATTCGCATCCGTCATGCTTATATTCCTCCTCTTTTGTATAGCCCCTTATATATTATTACTAGACTTCAATTCCGATTAGGAGTACGTCGTCCATTTGTCGCCATTGGGCACGGTGACGTAAGAAGTCTTCCTCAATAAACTGAACGAGTTTAGGCATAGAGAGGGATCTATTCTCGACGAGAATTTCACGGATATGCTGTGGGCTATATTTTTTCTGTCCGTTTTCACCTCCTTGCTGATCTGGCAGTCCGTCGGAGAAGAAAAAGAATCGGTCGCCGGGGTGTAGGTCGATACTATAATTAGTGAACTCGCCTTCAGGTTTTCGCGCATTGGGTATTCCTCCGATCGCACGGCGGTCGCCCTTAAATTCTTCGAGCTCAGCATCTCGCACTAAGTAGAGCGGACGGTGTGCACCAGCGTATTCCATGTGCATATGCTTTAGGTCTATCTTACAAAGCGCAATATCCATCCCGTCTCTGGCATCGGCATCGGCTCGCTCTTGGCGTAATGTTTTCCGTACTCCCGCATGCAACAAATCTAAAATCTTCCCGGCGCTATACGAGGAGTCGTGGTCTACGACATTATTAAGGGTAAAGAAGCCAATAAACGACAACAAAGCTCCCGGCACCCCGTGCCCCGTACAATCAACCGCAGCTACGTAAAGGTAGTCATCTTTTACAAAAAACCATGGGAAGTCGCCACTCACGACATCGCGCGGTACGTAGTACATAAAGGATTTGGGTAGGTATTGCTGAATGAGTTTCACGTCTGGGAGGATTGAGGATTGTATCCTTTTTGCGTAGTTGATACTTTCTTGGATCTTTCGGCTCTTGTCTTGGATTTCGTTCTCGATGCGCTTAGCCTCTGTTACGTCGTGTCCGACGAGGAGGACGGTTTCGAGAATGCCTTCGTCGTACTCGGGAATAGCTAGGAGTTTGAGGATCAGGGTCTGGTCGTTTTGCTGTACCGAGACTTCCTGTTCCCACTTCGCTTGGGTTTCTACGACGGTGTTTAGGGAATTCTGGATACTCTCTTTCAGGACTTCGGGCATCGAGACCTCTTGCAAGTTGTGGTCTACTACGTCCTTTAGTTCGATACCAAAGAAACGGGAGACGATCGGGTTGGCGTAAAAGAACTGCCCTTCCGGATTTAAGCGGATGATCATATCGACGGAGTTCTCGGAGAGGGACTGCATTTTGCTCTTCATACGCTCTTCCTTCTCGGCACGTACACGCTCTGTAATGTCGCGAGAATTGAGAATAAGCCCACGAATAGCGGGGTCGTCCAAGAGGTTTCGCCCTGTTACCTCCATGGATACCTTCACGCCGTCCTTCTTCATGAAGATGTACTGCTGGGTGACCGGGACGTGTGGCGCTGCAATAAGGCTATCGAACATTTTTTTAAGGATTCGCACACCTTCTTGTGTGAGACGTTCGCGATCCTTACCGTCCATCATCTCTTGTGGTGTATAACCCAAGATTTTTGTGACTGACGGACTTATATAAGTAATATTCTGCTCTTTATTATAGATAGTAATAACCTCGCTTGCATTTTCGAGGAGTGAGTGGAGACGTTTTTGTGCGTTCTCCGCTTCTTTAATCTTAGCTTCTAACTGCACATTCGACTTTTCCAATTCCTGGTGCGTTTTCTGCATTTCCTCGGCATTCTGGCGCAGCAGTTCCTCGTTGGCTCGGAGTTCGCGTGTCATCTGTTGCGCTTCGGAGAGGAGAGCCTCGGTCTTTTGGCTAATACGCAAGTTGAATATAACACGCGCAACTGTTTCTCCTACCTCTTCTAAGAAAGTGATATCGCGCTCACTAAAATCGGAATTAATCGAGGCAAACTCAATCACGCCCTGTAGGCGCTCGTCTGTAATTAGCGGGACGAGCAAAATACTTTTCGGTCGAGCATCGCCTAGGATCCCGGAAGTTATGGTACAATAGTCGTCTGGGATTTCAGTCCGATGGATAATACCTCGCTCGTAAGCACACTGTCCGACGAGTCCTTCGCCGATCGCAAATTCCAACTGATTAAGCTTTGCTCGATTGTATGCATAGGTTGCTAAGCCGAAGAGGCGTTCCTTTTCTTCGTCGTAGAGGAAGAGTCCTCCCTGCACCACGTGGATGTAAGCCACCAACTTTTTTAGCACTTCGTATCCTAACTCCTGTAGGTTTGTATACATCCGGAGGACGTAGGCTACCTCATCTTTCCCTTTCGATACCCAGGACTGTTCGTTTTCTTTTTGGGTATTTTCTAGGAAGTTATCTCGCATACGAAGTAGTGCGCGCCCCAGCCGATCATGTTCCTCATCCTGCACATCGAGCGTAGCATCGTATTTTCCGTCGCCGATAGCCATGGCAAAATCGGCTTTCTCCTCAATGCTTTTACTTTGCTTTTGGTTATCCTCTTCTAATGCTCGGATCAGTTGTGCGTTTCGGGACTGTACAAAGAGGAAACCGAAGCCTACAACGATAGGGAAGAAATCGACCAAGATAAGGACAGGCTGTCGACGGTGCAAGGAGAGGAGAGTTGCGAAACTGAATTCGCCACTTAAAGCATCTGCTGCTAGGATCCAAGCGAAAAGCACCAATACGAGGCTAATACAGAACAATAGGATAGCGATTCCGACATCTCGCCCCCGTAAGCGCCAATGCCAGAATCGGAAATCGGTCCAATAGACAGTATTCTTCATTTAGGCTTTCTTTTCTAAGTGCGTCGCCATACTTTCGGTAAACTTAATCAACATATCGCGATCGTTTTCACCCAGTTGTTTCATAAAAGCGAGCTCGACAATAGCCGCACAATCGCCTGTTGCCCGACTAGGGCACAATGGAACAAAAAAGAGATTACACGGTTTGCTACTGCCCGATCCGGAGACGACCATAATGCTTTCGCTTTCTACATTATCGACGTAGAGTGGCTTTCCTTCTTTAACGACCTGGCCTAGGATCGTCTCTCCACACACAAATTCTAATTCGGGGTCATTGCTAAAATAGGCGTAATGCGCAATGGGTCGGAAATGGCTGTCGTCTTGTCTGCGATACAGGACTGCTTGCATGAGTTCCCATTTTGTGCCTACTATCTTGAAATAGGAATCGAGGTAGGCTTGTAGCGAATCGCCTTGGAGTTCGGCAATCAGGTCGGTAAGTTGTTCTTCTCGGTTACGTTTTTCGGCTTTACCGAGCTCGCGATCTGCTAGCAACTGTTGTAATTCTTTTTCGAGTTCTTCTTTTTTCGCGGTAACACTTTGCAACATATATTCGGCATCCAAGCGCCTTATAGTATCGATCTTGATGATGTAGGCCTGATAAATAAGTGCGGCATCGATCAACAAACTCAAAAGGATAATAGCCCAGAAATAAATCGTAAGTCCCGATTCTTTGCTATAGGCAAGTAAAACAATGCCCCCGGTGAGGAGCAGGGCGAGGCTAATCAGCAGGTATTGCCTGATACCTCGTAGTTGTTGCACTTCTGTTTTGCTCATGCTATGCGGTCAAATCTTCCAAATACTTAATAATGCCACTTGTAGGTAAAACGGCGTCGACGGTCGTAAGTTGCAACGATGCTTCGGTCATGGTTCGGACTTCGCACTCCGAGGGGTCTTGTACTAGCGCCGTGCCTCCCATCCTTTTAAGACGTTGCAAGCCCTGTGCTCCGTCGCGATTAGCTCCCGAAAGGATAATCCCCAAGGCGTACTCTCGATAAACGCGTGCCACGGAAAAGAATGTTAGGTCGATGGACGGTCGAGAATGATTTACCACCTCCTCGGTCGAAAGAGAGAAACGATTCCCTAACTCTACGTATAGATGATAATTGGAGGGTGCGAGGTATGCTACTCCGGGTCGGATCGGGTCCTTGTCGTTGGGCTCGACTACCGGTATTACAGAGCGGATGCCTAGGGCTTCGTCGAATCCGGCACGAACATGTTTCAAACGATGGAGACACAAAATTATTGGCAATGAGAAGCTACCCGGTAGCGATTGCAAAATCCGAACCACTACTTGGAAGCTACCTGCCGAGCCTCCGATCACCACAACTTTATAGCGACTCCTCACAGCACTTTCTTCCTATAGATACTCTCCTCGCGGTTCAATACGGTAAATGTACTATCATTCTGATAACTTCCCAAAAATTCCTTAGTGCCCAGTACCAAGACTCCACTGCTAAAGAGACTAGCCACGAGGGCATTCATATTTCGCACCCCGAGGGAGGGATTAAAATATAGGAATTGGTTACGGCAAAGGATCAGATGATATCTGGTTGTAGCTGGGATGCTATACTCCGGCGCAAGGCGGATGTATTCAATATTTTCGAGAAACTCTTCGCGGAAATGCGGCGCCTCGTTGCCCTCTTCGGCAATGTAGTAGGGGTAGGGTTGTAGGGCACCGAATCGATTCAGGTTTGCTTCGTCTAGTTCTCTCCGGCGCAAGGGTAATAGCCCCGCCTTTAGTTCGGATAAGGTATTGGTACTCAGGTAGACCGTGGTGATCTGTACCCGATCGCGGATTTTTGCCTCGTGTAGGAGTATCAGCAGCGAATAGAGTTCCTCTCCCGTATCGTATGCCGCCTGTAGGATATTCAGATTCCCAAAATGCGTCAACAATTGCGGGAGAATATTATCTCGCAGCGATACCCAGAAGGATGGATCTCGGAATAGCTCGGTAGTAGGTGGTGTGAGCTCTGCAAGGAAATCCATATAGAACTCTCGATCGGAGGCTAGTAGTCGTTGCTCAAGGGCTTCCAATTGGCGGATATTAAACTTCTTGATAGCGAGCGCGAAGCGTCGTCCGAGCACGCCGAGATTAAAGTCGGAGAAGTCGTCTCCGTGTCCGGCGCGAATTGCGGCAATCACGGCTCTCGTCTCTTTAATACCTAGGTCTAGCAAGTCCGACGTAAACATTCTATATCCGCGATATTTTCAGGGTCTCGGCTTATTTTTTATATCCCAATACCGCAAGTATATGCGTAATATCCTGCGCCACCATGTAGATGTAGCTTGCACCATCGTTTGCTAGCGAGGTGAAGGATGCGTAGAGGAATCGTTGCGAGTCGTCTTTCCAGACGAGGAGTCGCGTTTGTGGGATACCCGTCAACACCTCTTCCAAGAGGTCTGGCAAGCGTTCGTTCTCGCTCCCATCTAGCGTATAAAGACTTAGGATATCCTCCAGACGCACGTGATCGTACTCCGAGGCTCTGATACGATGCAAGGAATCTACAAAATGGCGGTTACCACGCGTATAGAGCCCTTCTGCCGTAAACTCGGCGTAGAGGACTGTACTATTTATCACATTATCCAGCACTTCGAACTCTTGGGTACGTCTGGTCATTTCTTCTTGCGTAGCCTGCATTTCCTCCATATTTTGTCGCATTTCTTCTTCTTGCGCTTGCATAGCTTCGCGTTGTTCTTGCGACTGTCGGAGGAGTTCTGCTGTTCGTTGGTTGGTTTGTGTCTGTTGCAAAGTTTGCGCGATACTCACCGAGAGGAGCTGCGCGAAGGCTACCATGTAAGGGGCAAATCCGTTCAGCGAGGCGAGTTCGAGAACCCCCAGTAGCGCATCGTCTGTTTTCAGGGGCACTAGTAACAGTTCCTTCGGGGGGGTATAGCCAATCCCCGAAACAATACTACAATAGTCGTCCGGAATAATATCTATATGAATTATCTCTCGTTCGATAGCACAGGTACCTACGAGCCCTTCGCCGAGAGCGATATCCTGCTCCATATATTTTTTCCGATCGTAGGCAAAAGCCGATGTAAGATGCAAGACAGTCCCCGTTTTATGCTCTTCAGCGAGGAATAGGCCTCCCTGTGTAGCACCCAAATAATTAACAATTCGTTGTAAGAGGATGTCGGCTAGTTGCTCGATATTGCTACTATTTTCACGTAGTAGCTTTGCGAACTCAGCTAGACCTTCGTTACTCCAACTCCGGATACGCTCCTCTTCCTTTATATGCTCTTCTTCTTGTTGTTGCTTTTGTAAATTAGCACGCAGCTCGAGGAGTCGATTCCCGAGTTCGTCTCGCGGACTCATAGGTTGGAAGTCCGAGGTGAGATTCTTAGAGGAGAGGTGTTGTACAAAAGTGGTAGTTGTTTCCAGGCCACGGATGAGGCGATTCAATTCTTTGGCTATTTCTCGACTTCGCTGCTGTCCATGTTCGTGTAGCAATGGCGGGAGGGAACCTTCTGCCAATTCTACCAACTCGTGATGGACACGCTGCAAGAAACTCTTTTCGCGCCTCGTATAGAAGGTCAGAATGAACCAGACCAAGAAGCTTCCTAAAATAAAAAGCACCCAACTGTAAATTCGCAATCCGTTCAGAGTCGCATCGAAAACGATATCGGAGACTTCAATTGCTAGGAAACAATCCAAATCGCGCACGTAGGTAAAGATTATTTCTCGTTCTTGGGCTTCTTGATCTTCGAATCGGAGTCGGAGTCTCCCCCGTCGACTGGGTGCGGATGCCATCTGATCCATGACCTCTCGCGAGATTCGGTCTCCATCGCGAAAGAAGTGGAAGTCGATCTGCCCGGTCATTTGTATTACGAATGGATAGCCCGTATCTCCAAACATCGGATCTCGAAATAGGGTTCGCAACTTCACGTGCTCGGCAGAATCTAAATGACGCAAGTCGAGGTTCAGCATTTCGAGCGTCTGCGAGAATTTCTGTGCAAAGCTCTCGAGGGTTCTCCCTAATTGCTCGTGCGATTCGGAGTAAACCAACCTGCCAAAAATATAGAAGCAAATGCCGAGGAAGACAATCAGACTCCCCATGGTAAGGACACGAACTCGGATCGTGTCCCAGAGTTCGCGAATATCTCTTCGGAATCGTTTGAAAAAAGCTTTCATCCGTATCAATCTTTACGCAGATAAACTTGCGATAAGCGGTCGAATTTCTCCGCCCAAGAACCGACAATCGACTCGTGTGCGCCTAGTACGAGCACCCCCCCTGGATAGAGATTGCGATAGAAGACCTCAAAAAGTCTGTTCTGTAGCGCAGCATTGAAATAGATAAGGACATTCCGGCAAAAGATTACATCATAACGAACAAAGAACGGATTTACGCCCTTAACAAGATCGTTGTTGCGAAAGACGGGCTTCTTGCGCAATTCCGGATTCATTCGAATGAGATCCTTAACCTCATCTATCTGAAAATAACGCGAATAGGGAACACCGGGTTTCTCCTCATAGTTCAGGGGATTGGTATTGATCACCAAGTCGAAATTATCTATATACGATAGGTTGAACCTGTAGCGATATTCGCCACGTTGTGCGGCTGCCAAGATTTTAGCATTGATATCGCTTGCATAGACACGCGCTTTATCGTAGAGGCCCAGTTCGTTGAGGAGCATGAGGTCGGAATATACTTCTTGCCCCATGGAGCATCCCGCGTGCCAGATATTCAGGTAATTTTGCGCCTTAAACTTCGGATAGATGCGTGAGCGCAACAAGAGCCATACCGAGGGGTCGCGAAACAACTCGCTGGTATTCACCGTAATTGCTTCCACGACATGTTCGCTATATACCGGATCGGTAGATATCCTACGTATCAGCTCTGTGAGGGAGATGCGCTCGTCGTCCAAGACTTTGTAGAGCCTGCGCCGTAAAGACCGATCCGAATAATCACTCAGATCGTAGGAGGTATGTGCTCGGAGCGCCGAGACAAAACGGAACAAGTCATCCGTATTTTCCACCACCTTACTTTTCCCCTAAAAACCGTTAGCGCGGTTAGCCAGCAACAAGCAGACGCTTACAAACAAAGTTAACGAATTCGTAGGAATTGCTCCAATAATTTATAAAACGCCCTTTATCGCTTCAGCCCCTGCCCTACCAAATTTGCATATTGTAGAGCTGGGCGTATTTCCCGTCTTTTTGTAAAAGCTCTTCGTGCTTACCCATTTCTACAATATTGCCGTCCTCCAAAACGCAGATGAGATCAGCGCGCCGAATAGTAGAAAGACGATGTGCAATAACGATGGAAGTCCGATTTTCCATCAGATGCTCGAGCGCTTCCTGTACGAGTCGTTCCGAGGCAGTATCTAGCGATGAGGTAGCCTCGTCGAGGATCATAATTGGTGGATTCTTTAGGATAGCTCTTGCAATACTCAATCGTTGTCGCTGCCCACCGGAGAGGCGGCTACCGCGATCGCCTATGAATGTATGGTAACCGTTTTCGGTTTCCATGATGAAATCGTGTGCATTGGCAATTTTAGCTGCCTTTGTCACGTCTTCGAGCGTGGTAGATTCTACGCCGAAAGCGATATTGTTGTAAAAAGTATCGTTGAATAGAATGGGTTCCTGGTTCACATTGCCCATAAGCGCGCGCAGATCAGCGACATTGTATTCCCGAATATCGTGCCCGTCGAGCAAGATAGCTCCGTCTGTAACATCATAAAAGCGTGGGAGGAGATCGACAAATGTTGTCTTACCCGCACCCGATTGCCCCACAAGCGCAACAGTCATCCCACGGCGGATATTTAACGAAACACCATGCAAAACCTCGCGCTGCTGATAGGCAAAATGTACATTCCGATACTCGATTCCTTGCTCGAAGGTTGGCGGTGGTAGCGGCTTTTCGGGCGATTGTATCGGATTTTTTGCTTCCAATATCGAGTCTATACGCTCTGCTGATGCAAAACCCTTCAACAGACTAAAATACGACGAAGAGAAGGACTTGGCTGGGTTCAGAATCATATAAAAAAGCCCCATATAGCCGATGAGAGCTTCCGGACTGAAGGTATGCCCAGGTGCATAGACCAATGTACCGCCGTACCATAAAAGTCCGCCCATTACAATCGTTCCGAGGAACTCGCTGAGAGGACTAGCTAAATCTTGGCGTCGATTTATAAAAAGTGCCAACTTTGTATAGGCGTTGTTTTCGTTTCGAAAGCGTTGGTAGCTTCTCTTTTCTGCATTAAAAGCCTTTACAATCCGCAAGCCACCGAGCGTTTCCTCGATAATAGTAAATAGGGAACCGAGCAAGCTTTGAGTTTTTGCCGAGTTCTGCTTCAGATTTTTCCCGATCCGTCCAATAATAAAACCCGAAATCGGTAGTAGAATAAAAACAAAAAGTGTGAGCTTTACACTCACTATTAAGAGCCCGACAAGGTGCACTAAAATAATAATGGGCTGCTTGAAAAACATATCCATGGAACGCATGATGGAGTATTCGATCTCCCCAACATCATTCGCCATTTTACTCATGATGTCGCCTTTACGTTCCTCGGTATAGTATCCTAGTGGGAGCTCCAGTACCTTGGAAAAGAGCTGATTGCGCAAGTTCCGAACAATACCTAAACGAATGGGACCTAAGTGCCACGATGCCAAGTAACTAAATAAGTTCTTCAGCAATGCATTCACTATAATAAAAATGATAACCACAAACAGCGCCCACTCGCGCCCGTAATGCCTGATAATCTCGCTAATGTAGAAGTAGAGCGTATCGGCAACCGTGTCGAGATTGAGCTGAAATTCAGGGCACTTCGCTACCAATGGTAGTGTACCAAAAAGTACTCCAAGGAAAGGTATCAGAAGCGAAAGCGAAAAGAGGGAAAAAAATGCACCTAGGATGTTAAAAAATATATTGGCTACAGCTCGCCATTTAAAAGGTAGCAGGTAGCGTAGCAATCGGTAGATATCCTTCATTCGGCTTCGTTTTCCGATTTTAGAGTTTGTGGCACAATTCCGGTATAGGTAAATGGGGTAATCTTTCTCAATTCGGCTTTAACGGGCATTCGGACATCGAGCTGCGCAATAAACGCCTCGATAGATTCTTTGGTTGGTCGGACTTCTCGCCGCGAGAGCTCTTTTAGCAATTCGTAGGCTCCGGGGACTCCTTCGCGTCGCAGGATAACTTGCAAGCCTTCAGCTACTACTTCCCAATGCGCTTCGAGATCGCGTTCAATAATATCCGAATGCAATGATATGCGCGAGAGTCCTTTTTGTAACGAGCGGAATGCTATTAGCGTGTGCCCCAAGGGGACGCCGATGTTGCGGATTACCGTGCTATCGGTCAAATCGCGTTGTAGACGGCTTATGGGGAGTTTCGTGGCAAGATGTTGCAGTAGCGCATTTGCCATCCCTAGGTTTCCTTCCGCATTCTCAAAGTCGATCGGATTTACCTTATGTGGCATAGCCGAGGATCCGACTTCGTTTGCAACGATCGTCTGACGGAAATAATCCATCGAGATATAACTCCACATATCGCGAGCAAAGTCGATCAGAATGGTATTAATCCGCCGTAGCGCATCGAAAATAGCAGCCAGATTGTCGTAGTTATCGATCTGGGTGGTAACCTCGCTTCGCGCAAGTCCGAGCCGTTCGTTTACAAAGTGGTTAGCAAAGTGCTCCCAATCTATGGTAGGATAGGCGACATGATGCGCATTAAAATTGCCCGTAGCGCCACCGAATTTTGCAGAGGCCGGAATGTTGCGTAGTTGTTGCAACTGAACCCGCAGGCGCGAGGTAAAGACTCCGATCTCCTTTCCTAAAGAGGTGGGCGATGCAGGCTGACCATGCGTACGCGCTAGCATCGGGACGTTGAGCCAAGCCGTGACGAGCGAATGCATCTTTTGTAACAGTTCGGAGAGCTCGGGGTAATACACCTTGTGTATGGCATCTTTAAGCATACACGGGAAGGCGGTATTGTTAATATCCTGGCTTGTGAGTCCGAAGTGTACAAACTCTGCAAATGCATCGAGACCCAGTTCTGCAAACTTATCGCGGATGTAGTACTCGACCGACTTAACGTCGTGATTGGTCTGCTTCTCGATCCCTTTTACCAACAGGGCTTGTGTGGCATCAAAATCTTGGTAAAGGGCACGGAGATCGTCAAACTTTGCCTTCGGGAATGCCGCTAACTCTGGGAGGGGGATCTCGCACAAGGCAATAAAATACTCGATCTCCACACTGAGTCGGTAACGAATTAGCGCAAACTCGGAGAAGTAATTGCGTAAGTCTTCTGTCTTGGCACGATAACGTCCGTCTAGTGGTGTGAGGGCATATAAAGCATCGTAATCCATTATAACAGGTTCTCCTGTAAGGTCTTAGCAGATACGAAGGGCTTAAGCTAAGGTGCGTTTTACTTCGGTTTCGCGATAGGCTTCGATCAGGTCGCCTACCTTAAGGTCGTTGTAATTCTTAACGCTAATCCCGCACTCTTGCCCCATGGTAACTTCCTTTGCCTCGTCCTTGAAATGTTTGAGGGATAGGAGTTCGCTAGAGTAAAGCACAATCCCGTCACGAATAATTCGGAGTTTGCTGCCACGCAAGATTTTACCTTCACGTACAAGCGATCCTGCAATCGTACCCACTTTAGAAATATGATAGATCTCCCGAACCTCTGCGGTACCCAGAATTTCCTCTTTTACCTCGGGTGCCAACATACCTTCCATGGCTTGTCGCACCTCCTCGATAGCGTCGTAAATGACAGAATAGAGGTGGATGTCGATATTTCGCTCTGTGGCAAGGCGCTTTGCTTCCTGACTAGGACGCACTTGGAAACCGACAATGACCGAGTTGGAGGACTCGGCAAGCGATACGTCAGTTTCTGTAATTTGCCCCACGCCCTTATTGATAATATTCACCTGGATTTCCTCTGTCGTAAGCTTAAGCAGAGCATCCGATATAGCTTCTACCGAACCGTCGACATCCGCTTTAATGATGATATTAAGCTCCTTGAAATTCCCAATAGCAATACGCCGCCCGATTTCGTCTAACGAGATAGGCTTGCGTGCGCTCATTTCCTGCAGTCGTCGGATCTTCCCGATCTTCGTTGCCATATCGCGCGCTTCCTTATCCGTATCCACAACGAGGAGGTTATCACCTGCTTGTGGCGTCCCGTTCAAACCGATCACCATTACGGGCATTGAAGGTTCTACAGCATCTACTCCCTTTTTATTGCTATCGCCGGGGATGTGTAGGGAGCGCACACGTCCGAAGTACTGCCCCGCCACAATGCGGTCGCCCTTATGTAGGGTACCATTACGCACGATAACATGCACACAACTCCCGAGCCCTTTCTCCTTCGTAGCCTCAAGCACCACTGCATCGGCTTTCCGACTCGGGTTTGCCTTGAGCTCCATGGTACCAGCCTCAAGGAGCACTTTTTCAAGAAGTTTATCGATATTGAGTCCTTGACGTGCAGAGATCTCCTCATACTCGTACTTACCGCCATAAGAAGTAACGAGGTAATTCATATTAGCCAATTCGTCTAACACTCTTTTGGGGTTCGCATCTGGCATATCTATCTTATTAATAGCAAATACCATGTGTACCCCATTGTTAGCGGCATGATTCATGGCTTCTACAGTTTGTGGCTGTATCCCTTCCACAGCAGAAATCACAATTATAGCCACATCGGCAATTTTGGCACCACGCGAACGCATAGCCGTGAAGGCTTCGTGCCCTGGGGTATCAACCAATACCAATCTGTCGCCACTCGCTAGTGTCACGATATCGGCTGTAATGCTTTGTGTAATGCCTCCTGCTTCTTTTTTCTCGCGATGGGTGATCTTATTACAGAGGGTCGTCTTCCCGTGGTCTACGTGCCCAAAAACGGTAAATATAGGGATCCTGTCTTTCAGATCTTCTGGTCTATCCTCTTGTGTACTGAGCTCATCCTCGAGAGTCGGACCGACGAATTCCACTTTATAGCCGAACTCATCTGCCACCAAAACGAGCGCTTCGCCATCCAGACGCTGATTGATAGAGACCATAAGGTCGAGTCCCATACATGCGTCGATGACATCGGCAACGGAGACATCCATCATTCCGGCGAGCTCGTTTACCGACACGAATTCGCTCACTTGCAGTGTCTTACGTGCTTCTTCATTTCGCAAGTTCTCTTCCTCACGACGCGCTTCTCGTAAGCTTCGTTTCTCTTTTCGATATTTTACGCCTTTGGAAAGTTGACTGTGGGCAGCCACTCGCGCATTAGCTTCTTTGAATTTCTCATTCAATTGTGCACTCGTAATCTCCTGCTGTGGTGCCGGTTTAGGAGTATTTTTCTTTTTACGACGAGGGAAATCGCGCTGCTGATTATTACGTTGTTGTCCCTGATTCGAATTTCCGCCGTAAGAATATTGTTGCTGTGGTGTTGGTGTTGCGGATGAGGCATCGTCACTACTTCCGACTTTTTTTCGCCGTCTGCGTTTCTGCAGAGCTCCGGTTGGTGAGGCACTTGCTTCTGGTTTGCGACGCGCTTTTTCTTCAATCGTTTTGAGATCTATTTTCCCTACGACAGTAGCACCCGCCAATTTGGCAACACTAGGGCGGAATACCTCTGCCTCTTCTTGGCTAACAGCCGCACTCGGTTGTTGCTGTAGCTCAGACTCATTTGGGAGCGGTTGCGGTTCTGTTGCAATTACAACAGCTTCTTCCTTAGGCAGTTCCTCTTTTACCGCTTCAAATTGCTTCCGTCGTCCGTGCCGCGTGCCCGGCTGTTCGGTGAGTGCAATCTTCCCAATCACTTTCGGCTGTGGAGCCGCAGGTTTTGCAGTTTGGATCGGCTCGTTAGGCGGTAGTACTTGTTGAGTTACTTCCGACGAAACTTCTTGGACTATAGACTCTACCGACTTAGGCGCCGGTTCGGAAGTCGCAGGCGTCTCCTCTTCCTTAGAAGTTGTATCCACTGAGGGCTGCGATATTATCTCTTGTTCGGTTTTCGTTTCTACCTTCGGAGCTTCTACTGTTTCAGAAACAGTAGAAGGCGCAATACTTTCTGCTGTCTGCTCTTGTTGAGTCGCCTTATTTTTTTCTTTAGCTGGCGCGACCTCTTCCGTTTGAGTTGGTTTTTCCAGTACTTTAGGCGTATCCTTCGTTTTAGCGGACTTCTTGGAGGCTTTCTTTTCCTCTTTAGGGTCTTCGGTCTGGAAAAGAGACGGTTTTTCTGTTTTCTTTTCGGTATCCAGATCTATTTTCCCTTTTAGCTTCAAATCCAGCTTGGGCTTTTCTATCTCGCTATCCTGTATAGGAGCTGCAACAATGGGTGTCGCGGTCTTCTTATCCTCCGTAGCATCTGGCTCCACCACCTTAGGGGTAGGCTTCGTTGCGGGTTGCTTTTCCGTCGTCTTCTTTTCGTTTGCGACGCGTTTCTTTCCCGGATCGCCGTACTCTTGCACAAGTAGCTCATAAGCATCCGAATCTATCTTTACATTCGGGTCTTCTGCCACCTGTATCCCATGTTTTGCTAGGAATTCGACAAGCGTACCGATTCCCAGATTCAAATCGCGCATCACTGCGCTTAGCCGTTGACTTTTTTTTCTATCGGTCATACAACTCTAAATAAAACACTTACACAAACCAGACACACCGATCCGCCCTAGACGGATTCTATTCGAACTCCCTTTGAAGGATTTGCAACACCTCGTTGATAGTCTCTTCCTCTAGATCTGTCCGTTGGACAAGGAACTCCGGAGCCATTTTTAGGACACTACGTGCAGTATCGCAACCAATACTTTTTAGGACGTCGATAATCCATGGTTCGATTTCGTCGGCGAACTCTTCCAAATTATAGTCGTCCTCCTGCTCATTTTCTGCATCCCGGAAGACATCGATCTTATAGCCCGTGAGCTCACTCGCTAAGCGGATATTGTATCCCCCTTTACCGATCGCGAGCGAAACCTCCTCCGGTTGGAGATAAACTTCGGCAGTGTGCGTTTCTTCGTTAATTTCGATCCCTGTTATTTTGGCAGGACTCAATGCTCGCGTCACGTAGAGGGCGGTATTGGTGGTATAGCTGATAACGTCTATATTCTCGTTACGCAACTCACGCACGATGCCATGGATACGCGATCCCTTCATACCCACGCACGCCCCTACGGGATCCACACGGTCGTCGTAGGATTCCACAGCTACTTTTGCCCGTTCGCCAGGTACTCGGACTACTTTTTTGATAGTAATCAGCCCGTCAAAGATTTCCGGGACTTCCAATTCCATCAGACACTCTAGGAAACGTGGCGAAGTTCGGGATACGAAAACCAGTGGGGCACTCCTTCCGACCTCTACGCGATCTACAACCACACGCACCGAGTCTCCTTTCCGGAAGTGATCCGAGGGGATCTGATCTGTTCGCAGGAGCACGAGCTCGTTATCCTCCTCGTCGTGTAGAATTATCTCGCGCTTGCGGATTTGATAGACCTCTGCTGTTAAGAGGAGTCCCTGACGTTTTTGATAACGCTCGTAGAGGTTGCTGCGCTCCATTTCTGAGATTCGCGAAGCAAGATTCTGTCTGATAGCTAAAATATTCCGACGTGCGAATTGCTCGAACTTAATTTCCTCGGTGTACTCCTCCCCGATTTCGTAGTCGTCGGCAGTCAGTCGTGCTTTGGATAGCGAGATTTGTCTATTCTCGTCGGTTAAATCGTCGTCTGCAACTACCTCCAGAATGCGATAGATTTCGAAATCGCCTTTATCTACGTTAATGATAATATCGTAGTTCTCGTCGGAACCGTAGTTTTTGATCAGAACTGCGCGGAAGACATCTTCGATGATGTTCTTCATGGTTTCGCGATCAATACTTTTCTGATCTTTGAATTCGGCAAACGACTGAACTAAATCGGAACTCTTCATTTGCAACTATCTTTTCCCTAGTTTTAGCATAACCTCCTTAGGCTCATCAAATGCGAACGAGCGGGAGTATGGAACGAGTACGGGGCGTTTTTTGCCTTCTATATGTTCTTTTTTCTCGAAACTTATTGTAAAAGAATCGGCGTCGACTTGCTCGAGACGCCCTTCTATGGCTTCGGTATCGGTAAGCACACGTACAGAGCGCCCTATATTTTTTCGAAATTGGCGATAATGACGCAACGGGGATGTTAAGCCGGGGGATGAGACGGTCACTGCGACATCCCAGCCTTTGGTGTCGCAATGCTCAGCGATATAATTACAGAGATCGGCGCACTGATCGGATGTGATGCCTTCGTCGCAATCTGCTTCGACAAAGAGCACATCCTCCGCCACTTTAATACTTACAACAAAGAGATTAGGGATTCTTTCGAACCCTGCAATCCACCCTGCAACCTCTGCCTCGTTCACCCCCATGCTACAAAAAGCGGGGCACCGTAGCCCCGCTCACTCAACCTCTAACCCAAACAAAAGTAATCTTTTTTTTGCAGTCTGAAACAAACAGACCGTAAAGAACCCATTATTCTGTAGTTTCGATGGTGGTAGGTTGTGGTGGATTTACCATCCGC
The DNA here is from genome assembly GCA_963540065.1 of uncultured Bacteroidia bacterium. Taxonomy (GTDB): domain Bacteria; phylum Bacteroidota; class Bacteroidia; order Bacteroidales; family CAJPTX01; genus Bacteroides_D. Next base: position 144,661 of record CAUTNK010000003.1, on the reverse strand, counting down.
ATGCGCTTTACCCAAGGTTCTTTGGCTAGCGTAGTCAGGCGTTTCTTTTCTATCCAAAGTTCGAAAGTGTAATAGGGTTTCCCCTCCAGAACCACTTTTTCCTTAAAACCTAAAGCACGAAGACGCGCTTTAATACCTTTTTCGCTCACTCCCTCGTGGTAATATACCACTGTATGGATAGCGCCCTTTTTGTTCAGCGCATAGGAGGGGATACTATCGCCGAGGAGGAATGTACTGATCTTCCACTCGGGTTTTGGAGCAAAGAGCGCCTTTAGGTTCGCTTTCTTTACGCATTCGCGGAGTTGATTCGATTTCACTGCGACGAAATAAGTTCTATCTGCGATATTGTCGAGCACGGTTACGCCGTACTGTTTCAACCCCATCTGATCCGAAAGGGTGGGGAAACTCTCGAACTGCGCAAGAAGAATGTATCTGTTCTCGAAAGGACGCCCTAGGGCTGCATAGGCTTTCTTTTGTCCCTTTTTTAGTGCAGCAATACTAGGTGGAGTTACCGAATGTCCGTATAAATCGAACTCTGTCTGGGCAAAAACAGCAAGGGGGAGGAGGAAAAGACACAACAGGATTATGCAACGATGCTTCATTATTTTTTTTATTTTTTCTCTCCAAATTTTACGATTCTTTGGTAGTGCTGTTACCGTTTGTGGATAAACGTGCAAAAAATTCTGACAAAATTAGCATTCGCATTTACAACAACATGCTCGATGATTAGACAAACTAGCAATAGTATACCAGCCACACATAGCAGCAAAGTCCGTATCTTCGTGTAACAAAAAAAGGACTCTGATGGATACAATCAGGAAACTCCCCCTCGGCTTTCAAGATTTTGAAGACCTACGTCGCCGCAACAACCTCTATGTAGATAAGACGCAGTACCTCGCCAAACTCGTTTCGCGCTACAAGGCATTTCTATTGTGTCGTCCGCACCGATTCGGGAAAAGCCTATTCCTATCCACCCTCCGTGCCTATTTCGAAGGGAAAAAGGATCTCTTTGCGGGGCTCTATATTGAGCAGGTAGAAGATACAATCGCCCAGCAGCAAAATCGCGAACCGTGGGAGGAGCACCCTGTGCTCTATTTTGACTTTAATGCCAAAAATTATATAAACCGCGAGGCACTAATCACACGTCTTTCTGCACAACTTACAAGCCACGAAAAAATGTACGGAGTAAAGAAGGATGGCGATGCTCCTGAAGAACGGTTTATAGCACTAATAAAGAATCTCTATCAGAAGTCTGGGAAACAGGTAGTTGTCCTTATCGACGAATACGACAAACCGCTCCTAGAAACGGTCTTAGATGAGGCAGTGAACAACGAGATCCGTTCACTACTCAAATCCTTTTTCGAGGTTCTCAAACAGTGCGATCGCTACATCTGCTTCGCATTGTTAACTGGGGTAACAAAGTTCAGCAAAATCAACCTCTTTAGCGGGGCAAACCAACTGATGGATATATCCCTCTGGGACGAATTTGCTGGCGTATGTGGATTTACCGAACAAGAACTCGAACAACACTTTACCCCTGAAATTGCGCAACTCGCGCAAGCAACCAAAAGCTCGGTAGAAAAGACCATCGAAACCCTCAAAAAGAAATACGATGGCTATTGTTTTGCTAGTTCGGACGAACACGTTTACAACCCTTTCAGTTTGCTCAACGTATTGGCGAAGAAAACCTACGGCTACTATTGGTTTGAGACTGCTACGCCCACCTATTTGGTTAATTACATTAAGCGGAAACAGGAGTTTATTCCCGATTTCGATAACGATTTAACGTTTGGGGTAAATACCGTACAAGATTTCCGTTACAATGACGACGATGCCATCGTGCCTCTCCTCTTCCAGTCTGGCTATCTAACTATCAAACAGTATCTCATATCAGCAAACATCCTACGTCTTGGTTATCCGAACGAGGAGGTGCGTTTGGGTTTCTTAGAAGAGCTCATTCCCCACTACTCTTCACGCCTCACACGTGCTAATATAGAGCCTACAATCTGGAACCTCTACGAGTGGCTCAATAACGGTAACTTGGTGGATACGATGCGGCTCGTAGAAGAGGTTTTGGCAGGGATTCTCTACGGCAACATACCCAACGACGAAACCGGTCGCCCACTTCGCGAACAGTACTACCAATCGGTACTTTATGCTGTTTTCCGATTGCTCGGGATACATACGCAGAGCGAAGTAGTGTGTGCTTCAGGGCGTATAGACATGATCGTCACTACACGCAAGCACATCTATCTCTTCGAATTTAAGGTAACTACTGAAGGTTCTGCCGACGATGCTATTGCACAGATTAAAGAGCGCGGGTACCTTAAAAAGATTCGTGCTACGAAACGTCCTATCCACCTCATTGGTGTTAGTTTCGACGAAAAGACACGAAATATAAAGGAGTGGAAGGAAGAGCTCCACGAGAAAGAGCGAAAATAATTCTTCTAGACGTTCGCTACGCGTTGAGAGCGGATGGCGCTATAGAGAAGCTGAGGTAACCCGCATCGCGGGTCTTCCAAGTATATCCCCCGGTAGCGCCGGGGGGGAGGAAGGACGGCAAACGTTCTTCTAGACAGGCGGCAAGCGTTTTGCGAAATTAATACCTCTCTTGACGGGCGAAGCACGATTCTCTACAACTAACCCCGAATGCGTAGCGCCCGTCTAAAAAATTGAATTTCAAGCTAAAAAAGAGACCCCACCAGATGGTGGAGTCTCTTCACTAGTTATCTCCTATAATTGAGACGAGAAAGAAACTACTTCTTTACGAGCGTAAAGCTCTTAGTTTTACCACTTTCCGATGTTAGGCGTAGGATATAAATACCAGCAGTAAGTTCTGCGGTTTCGATACGAGTGTCGTTTGCCACGATAGTGCCCTTACGAACCATACTACCATTAGCAGAGATAAGCTCGTATCTTACTCCTTGGCTCTCGCCATCTAGTACAATACGCAGGTCTGCTTCGAACGGATTTGGCGCTACAAGAACATTGGCAAATACAGCGTCTTCTACTGCTACACCCGGATCGGGGGTTGTGCCATTGGCTTCTACAGTTACATCGCACTCGCCTTTCACAGTAGCAACGTCCGTAGTAACCTCGATCTTCACCTTACCCTCTTTCACACCCGTAACGTTACCATTACCATCTACTTTTGCGATGCTCTCGTCTTTCGACTTAAAGGTCACTGTAGCAGTAGCACCGTTAGGCATAAGCCTATACTTGATCTGTTTGCTTTCGCCAACCTTTAAAGAAAGCGGCTCGATCGTGATGCCCGTAGCAGGTTTGTGCTCGCATTCGGTTTGCGTACCAGTAGTTGCTATTGTGCTCATATCTTCGTACACAACCTTCCAACCCTTTTTCGTAGCGATACCACTTGAAGCCTGCAACAATGCCTGATAGGTAAGATCTTGGCTTCCTGTTACTTTATCTTTAGCAGGTATTATTACGCCATCAGTAACAGTTGGCAATGAACAGAAGATGTCGTTATACGCTTGCGTTGTAAAACTGTTGGCGTAGCAAACTACTTTCTTTAACATAGCGTTAGCACTAAGATCGAGGGCTCTGAGATATAACCCTTCGCAAGACAACTCTTCGAGATTTACATTCGCTGCGAGATTCAATTCACTAAATGCCGCATTCCGTCCACAATACAAGCTTGTTAGCTCTGTTAGTTCTACCAAATTCAAAGCGGTGAGCTTGTTCTTTGTACAGTTGAGCTCCTTTAACTTCGTCAGATTCGATAGATCCAACGTTGCAATCTCATTACCCTGAATATCGAGTTCGGTGATCTTAGCGTCCTCTGTGAATTGTATTCCTGTTATTTTAGCACCTCCATCCTTAGCTTCTAACTTCGATACAACTCCATGGATCTCAACGGTTGTCTTTTCAGGATTTACTTCTATAGAAGTATACTCATTCGAGAGTGCATACTGAAGCGCCTTATCTGCAGCTTTGATATAAACATCGCCTATACCAGCTAACTTCAACTGGAACTTCTCATTCGATTTCACGGTAAGCGTAACCACCTTCTTCACATCTGCAGGTATCTCATCTACCTCCTTAGTAACATCTACAGTACACTCTTTCTCAATCGATGGCTTACCTGCTGCACGTGCAACAACTATAGCACGTCCTCCTTTCAAAGGAGTGATGTTTCCATCGGTATCTATGCGCAGTACTTCGGCACTCACAGGATCTTTTACCGACCACAACACCGTCCTATTCGTTGCGCCCAGTGGTTGAACAGTGGCTTCTATTTTTTGCGTACGTCCCACTACAGCCGTTATGCGCGCTGGAAGGTCTATACCTGTAGGCTCTACAAGCTGCTCATTAGCTGACACAACCACAACTTTTAACTCAGCTTTTATATTTGGGAAATCCGAAGGCGATATCGTAAGCGTCGTCGATTGTCCTTCTTGTATTCCTTCAAGCTCTATCATAAATGGCTGAATATTAAGACCATAATTATCCTTTTTAGGCGTACAAGTAGCCGATACAATAGCATCAGGGTTAGCAGTTATATTTATTGTACCAGAACAAGAAGCAGAAGCAGGATCGAGCGTTACGCCAACGTAATACTTATTGCCATCCGCTTTTATCTTAATCTCCTTTTGAGAAAGGATCAAACCTTTTACTGCAGATTCTTGAATCGACACCTTATACTCACCCCTCTTCTTGTGGTCAGTACTGTTATTTTGTGCAATAACCGTAAGAGAAGAGGTAACACCCTTAGCTACAAACACACCAGTCTTAGGATCTATGGTAGCTGTAGTACCATCTAGCGACCAAGTAATCTCCTGATATGTAGCTTTATCAGGCGTTATCTTCGCTGTAAATTGTACCTTATCGCCTATTTTGTACGGAGGATTCGCACTTGCAATTATCTCAATTTTCTCAACAGGCTTCTCAATTACTGTCACCGTAAACTCAGTTTTTACGTTACTACCATCTGTTGCAGCACATTCGATCTTTGCGGTTCCTAGTGCTTTTGCAACAAGAATACTACCAACCACTTTTACCTTGTCGGTGCCTTCTTTTACAGTCCATGTCACCTGCTGGTTCTCTGCAGACGGGGGTGTAATCTGAGCTACGAGAGTTTTCGAATCGTTGTGTTGGATCGTAAAATTACTTACTATGATGTTGGTCACTTTCGTTGCTTCGCAAGCACTGTTATTATCCGTTGGATTAAGAGCCGCAGATTGACCGTCTTTGTAAAAGATATCCCAGTTTCTTGTCGTTGCACGCGATGGATGACTATCAGAAGGCACCAACTTACTGCTACCCTCAGCAAGATCTTTTACTGCGTAAAGCTTTCCTTTTGCCGAAGCCTCTCTATCGGGCAGGGCACAAAATAGGTCATTAAAGGCAGGTATATCTAACCCAGAGCTATAACACTTAAGCTCTTTAAGAGGTGCTGCAGCATTACCTACCTTTTTCAATGCATGTATAGCCTTCAAAGTAGCATTGTCCGAGCAATCAACCTTCTCGAGTTTCGTATTGCTCAAAAGATTCAACTCCTTCAATTGGTTATTTGCACAATTCAATTCTTTAAGAGCTGGGAAGTTTGCAGGCATTAACTCTTTCACATTCGATTGATTCACATTGAGCTTCTCAAGCTTAGCCATATTGCCTAAAGTGAGCTCTTTCATTTGGCTACAGTTCGAAGCCTCAATCTCTGTCAAGTATTCGTGATTGCTAATCTCTAGCTCCTTTACAAAACTTTGTCCGCTTATATCCAAAGTGGTAAGCTTACCATGAATTTCGATCGCCAGTGGCTCAACATCAAATTCGCGAGTTATGAGTGTCCCTGTTGCTACCTCTTCTAAATCGAACTCGCCACTTTTGCCCTTAATCCAGAGTTTTTTATCACTCGTCTTAAATTTAACAGTGGTCTTTCCTCTTGCAAGTTCCAATTTTACCATAGGCACACCACTAGGCTCTAGGTCGTCACAGCTCATAGTAGCACCTGTGAAGGGCTTCCCTTCATCATCCAGTACCTTCCAGCCTTTATCTTTTGCAATGCTTGTTCCACTCTTCTGGGCCTCTTTCAGATTTTCTGGATTCGATTTGTCAACTACCCTAAGCTCACCATTATTTACATTGGGCAATTTGCAATAAAGTTTGCTTAATTGGTTTGCATTGAGGCTAGTACCATAGATGTACAAATTTTTTATTGCATTGCAATCGTGCAAGAACCATTCTGTTGCTCCTGTCACATAAATGCTATTGAAAGCCTTACAATTGCCCATATACACATTTGCAAGATTTACACAACCTCGTAAGTCTAGTGTTCCAAGATTCTCATTTTTATTTACATACAGAGTCGTAAGATTCACTGCACCTTGCAAATGCAATGAGGCGAGTTCATTAACTTCAACATCTACATATTTATAACATTTCACATCAGCAGCTAATTTAATATTTCTTAGCCCATTATGATGAGCAGATAAATGCTCTAGTTTTGTAGCCATGCTTACATCCAAGGTGGTAATTTTGTTCTCCGAAAGTCTCAAGTATGTAAGCGCACGCCCTAACGTTATACTAGAAATTTGGTTTTCACCCAAGTCTAGGGATTCCAGAGCAGTATGTTGCGAGAAATCGAAATATCCTACTAAGCCGCACTTCTCAACCTCAACTTTTTTGAGCTTCTTGTTGTTCGAAAAGTCTATATTGGTGAGCTCCTTAGCCTCCGTTATTTTGAGAACTTTTAGCTCTTTTTGTTGCTTTATGTCTAACTGCGTTAACTTCTTAGCTTTTTCGAAATCCAACTCTTCCAATGCAGGAGCTCGCGTAAAGGCAATGCTCTTAACATTTTCGTTATTGCTAACTACTTTAATCTTACTAATAGCGTCGGGTTTTGCAAAGAAATAGATCTCATTTGTATTTTCACTAATTTCATACTCACCCTCTTTTAGATACTGCGTTTTCTTATATTGCGCCACATCGCTCGACTCGCCTATCCAAAGCAACGTATTCTTTTTCACGGTTACCTTGAACTTTGTTGTACCACTGCTAACAGAGAGATGCACAGCATCTGGACTGGATGGAATAACAAATTCACTACAAGCCACATCGGAAGTACACTGCGAGTAGATATCATTGTTGTTCTCTATAAGCTTCCATTTTTTTAGAGCAGCTTCCTTACCATTAATAAGCGCTTTATCTGAGCTTGAGTATACTGCGCCCTTTCGTTTAAGTTCTCCATCTTTGGATGCTGTGCGACGATCTGGAAGCTGACATACTAAATCTGCAAAATTCCGAGCGGTGATTAGGTTTGGTAGTACCACCTTTTCGAGCTTTGACAACCCATCTAAATTAATTCGAGGCACACCTGTATTCGCGAAATCCAAGATTTTCAGATCCTTCGCTTGCAACACATTGAGTTCTTTCAAACCGCTCACTTGATCGAGTTCTAACTCTTCCAGACGCGAAGAGCTTTTTACACTAAACGAATTAAGTCCTTTTGCTTGATAAAGCTTCAGTTTCTTCAAACTCGTACCCAAGTTGAGGCTTTCTGGTAAATTCACACGATACGCTTCACAAGTCTCTAACTTAGAAGCTCCTCCTTCAAGCAAATTCTTAAGCTTTTCGACACTAAAACTCGTACAATCACTGCACACCAACTTTTCTAAAGATAGCTCTGAACATGTTATTGTGCTTAACTTCTTACAACCTGTAATATCTATTCTCTTCGTAGGTGAAGAGGAGAGATCAAATTTTGTCAATTCCCCACTCGTCACCTTGACTTCCTCCAACTTTCCGCAATTCTTAGCCTCTAGACTCTTTAATTTACTGCCCTTGCTAGCATCTATTGTGGATAGGTTAGCACACTCGTTGGCTTTCAACTCCTCCAAATTACCCACAAAGGAGTCCCAGCCAGTTATCGTTGATAATTTACTACAACCGCTAATGTCTAAGTTGAGGACTCTCGTGCTACCGCTTAAGTCGAGTTTAGTCAATTGTGCACTACCTGCTTTTACTGTCGCTAAAGCTGTACAATTTTTAGCCTCAAGGCTCTTTAATTTGCTGCCCTGCTTAGCATCTATTGTTACTAAATTTTCGCAACCGCTGACTTTCAAGTCCTCCAGATTACCCACAAAGGTGTTCCAGCCAGTTATCTCCGATAATTTACTACAACCGCTAATGTCTAAATCAGCGACTTTCCCACTACCGCTTAAGTCGAGTTTTGTCAATTGTCCGCTACCTGCTTTGACTGTCGCTAAATTTGCACAATTCTTAGCCTCTAGGCTCTTTAAGTTACTAGACGACTTAAGATCTATTGCCGTAAAGGGGCAGTTAGCGAGCAGCAAGTTCTGTAAAGAACTCACGCCGCCTTCAATTGTAGCTAACTTAGCGCAGTTCGTTGCCTCTATATTTTGCAAAACGCTACTCCCAACAATCTTTTCTACCTCATTGCAAGCGTTAAGTTTCACACTCTCCAACTTATCGCCTTTAATTTCCGTTAATGGCACATTCGTAAGATCCAGTGACTTAAAGTTATTCACATTTTCAAGTTTTTTTATGTAAGGACAATTGGAAATCTTAAGCTCTACCACGCCACCACCATCTTTTAGATAATTAATATTTAAATCCGATAATTTAGGTGCGTCGTCTTTTAGCTCTATCTTCGCTGAGTTTCCTTTAAAGCGAAGAAATTCAAACGTCCTTAATTCTTCACAATTTTCCAGCTCCACCGAATAAGTTGTTTCTGGAGGCGTAAGCTCGTAATCAACTGTGAAACGGCTGGTATTCCCTGTTACTCTAAACTTTACAGTTTTTGTCCCAACGAAATATTTTGTAAAATATGTTTTACCTACTGCAATTTCATTTTCTCCATCCACCGACATAAAGACATTCGCCTGGTGATGAAACTGATATGTCACTCTCACGCTACCTTTGTAGGTTTCTGTTATCATCATATCTTTCGCCCAGAGACTCATTGGCAGTAACCAAACCAACATGCCTATCGCCAAGAAGGCTAATAGGCGTAAACTCTTTTTTCTCGTCATCACAATTTGCTTTTTGTTTTGCAAGGCAAATATCATTGCTGAAAGTAAAAAGAATGTTTCAAAAAGAAAAAAAACGTTTCATATTTGCAACGAATTGAAAAAGAATAACTTAGATATACTCTGTATACCCCCGGTTCGCACCGGGGGATATACTTAGAAGACCCGCGATGCGGGTTACCGTAGCTTCTGTATCGCGCCGTCGTTCTCAACGCGTAGCGAATTTCTAGAAAAGCGGGTCGTGGTCGTCTAGCCCCCGGTGCAAACTGGGGGGGATAGGAGATCGATAGTATACTCAACGCCTGTCGCACATCTAGAAAACCGTTTTTCCGTATCTTCGTGTAAACAAAACAGTTTGTACAATGAATGCTCTGCGCCGACTGCCCATAGGCACCCAAGATTTTGAGAAGTTACGCAACTTCGAAGCTCTCTATGTCGATAAGACGCAATATATAGAAAAGCTCATCACTATCGGGAATGTCTTTTTCCTGAGTCGCCCACACCGGTTCGGAAAAAGTCTCTTTCTATCTACCCTTAAAGCCTATTTTGAAGGAAAGAAGGAGCTTTTCGAAGGACTGTATATCGAGAAAGCAGAGGTGGAACTCGCCAAGCAACAAAAACGCGAACCATGGGAAGCGCATCCCGTGCTCTACTTTGACCTGAATGCAAAAGTATATACTTACGCTGATGCGCTAAAAGAGCGACTCTCTATGCAATTAGAGATATTAGAGTCCATTTACGAGGTCGAAAAATCGGGATCTATGCCCGATGACCGACTTATTCGCCTTATAAAAACTCTTCACCGAAAAACTGGTAAACGAGTCGTAATATTAGTAGACGAGTACGACAAGCCGCTCCTCGAAACCATTGAAAATGAAGAGCTAAACCAAGCCAACAGGGCGATGCTCAGGGCTTTCTACGAAGTGATTAAGCAATGCGACGGCTCCATACACTTTGCCCTCCTAACAGGGATTACCAAGTTCAGCAAAACTACTCTCTTTAGTAGCGTCAACAACCTGAAAGATATAACCCTTGTAGACGACTTCGCGGGCGTATGTGGCTTTACCGAACAAGAGCTCGAACAACACTTTATCCCAGAGATAGAAGCGCTTGCTGCAGCGCAAAAAAGCACATTCGAAACCACCTTGGAAACCCTCAAAAAGAAATACGACGGATATTCGTTTGCTAGTTCGATGGAACATGTATACAATCCTTTCAGTCTGATTAACGTATTGGCAAACAGAGCCTACGGCTACTACTGGTTCGAGACCGCAACGCCCACCTACTTGGTAAACTATATTAAACGGAAGCAAGAGTTTATCCCAGAATTCGACAAGAATGTGACGATCGGGGTGAATGCCGTACAAGATTTCCGATACAATGATAACGATAGCATTATCCCGCTCCTCTTCCAATCGGGTTATCTAACTATTAAACAGTTTCTTACATCCGCTAATATCTTGCGCCTTGGCTATCCGAACGAAGAGGTACGTTTTGGTTTCTTAGAAGAGCTCATTCCCCACTACTCATCTCGCCTCACACGTGCTAATGTAGAGCCCACAATTTGGCATCTTTACGAATGGCTCAACGCAGGCAACTTAGTTGATACGATGAAGCTTGTGGAGGAAGTCCTAGCTGGCATTCTCTATGGCAACATCCCCAACGATGAAACTGGGCGCCCACTCCGCGAACAGTACTACCAATCGGTACTTTATGCTGTTTTTCGTTTGCTCGGGATACATGCGCAGAGCGAGGTAGTGTGTGCCTCTGGGCGCATCGATATGATCGTTACCACACGCAAACATATCTATCTCTTCGAATTTAAGGTGACTACCGAAGGTTCTGCCGCCGACGCTATTGCACAAATAAAAGAGCGGGGTTACCTCAAAAAGATTCGTGCTACGAAGCGCCCGATTCACCTCATCGGAGTTAGCTTTGATGAAAAGACTCGCAATATAAAGGAGTGGAAGGAAGAGCTTTACGTGAAAGAGCGAAGGTAACACGTCACACTTTTAGAAAAACGCATTTCTTAGAAATACAATTATCTGTATCGGCTGCTCACTTACCGATACAGAAGTGCGCAAAAATATTCTTCAGTATATCCTCAGTTTGAATCTCGCCCGTGAGCTCTCCTAAGAGTCTGACAATACGACGCAAATGGTGCGCTAACAAATCTGCCGAATAGCCCTCTTGAATAGCCTTTAGAAGGTGCTCCATTTCCTCATTGGTTTGCGAAAGAGCCACAAAGTGCCGAGCATTTGTAATTGCAAAACCAGAATCAGTAGGAAGATACGCCTGCGTTTGTTCTGCAATCCAGTTTCGGATTACAGCCTCACCTTCTCCGGAGTGGACACTCCAAAGGCTAATAGTTTTTTCTGGGAAATCCTTCTGGATCTGTTGTAATATCGCTTGTGCCTCTGCCGGCTCCAACAAGTCTGCTTTTGTAAGCAAAAGTAAGGGTTGCGTATCAGCCGGCAGCCTATCCAGTAACGTTTGGAGAGCTGCAGAAAGTTCGGTAAGTGGTGTGTGTGCTACATCCACAAGCAGAAGTGCCAACGGATTCGTTTGTAAGTACTTTAGCGTACGCTCTATCCCGAGTTGTTCGATCCGATCTGCTGTAGCGCGCAGTCCGGCAGTATCCACAAAACGGATACGAAGCCCCGCAACTTCTATCTCGCCATAAATAGCATCGCGCGTTGTGCCCGGTATGTCCGAAACTATAGCACGTTCCTCTTTCAGGAAATAGTTCAGTAACGCACTTTTCCCAGCATTGGGTGCGCCCACAATGGTTATTGCAAGTCCGTTCTGAATCGCTTCGCCACGACGAAAACTAGCACACAAGCTCGTAAGTTCTGTTGCTATAGCTCGAGCAAGCACTGTGAGTTCGGTACGAGGCACAAATTCTACGTCTTGATCCGAAAAATCTATCTCCAGCTCAATCAACGAACTGATCTCGAGCAATTGTGTACGCAGTTTTGCTATTTGTTCCGAAAGTGCACCTTCGAGTTGCTGAAAAGCCATCCGATGCTGCATAACCGTCCGCGATGCTATAAGCTGATTTACCGCTTCGGCTTGCGTAAGATCCAACTTGCCATTAAGATAGGCTCTGTACGAGAACTCGCCCGGTTGCGCCGGTTTTGCTCCTAATGCAATCAATGCCTGCAATAGCGCTGATACTACATAGGGCGACCCGTGGCAAGCTATTTCTGCCATATCCTCGCCGGTGTAGGAATGCGGAGCTCCGAAAATAGTTAGCAATACTTGATCAAGAGGCTCACCATCTACGACCATTGTACCAAAATAAGCTCTGCGAAGGACAAGGTGCCTTTTATCTGCATGTTGCGATACAAAGCAATGCGTTGCCAAGGAGTGAGCCTCCGCACCACTGAGTCGTAATAGTGCAATCGCTGCCAAGTTCTCGCCACTTGCGAGGGCTACTATCGTACTGCCCATGTCGTATGTTTGATATGCACCGTTATTTCTCTAACAGAAAAAAAACTAAATTTGTGTGCTGATAATAAGACGTGCAACGCGCGATTTGATAACGCAAAGGTAAGAAATGAAAGCGGCGATTTTGTCTATCCTCTCCATTACTGCAGTGGTTTTACTATACTTCTTGGTAACCAGCATTATGGCGCCCATCAATTTTCAAAATGAAAAGGATATGCGTTACAACGCTGTTATCGCACGCCTTAAAGACATCCGCACGGCACAGGTCGCCTTCCGCTCCGAGCATCAGCACTATACCGCTAGCTTCGACTCGCTGATCAACTTTGTAAAGAACGACTCCTTTCGCGTGGTACGTCAGATTGGTTCGTTGGACGACTCCGCAGCTGTAGCACAAGGCTTGGTTACGCGCGATACGATTTCGGTCTGTGTCCGCGATAGCCTTTTCAAAAGAGAGGGATTTGTAATCGATTCCCTGTGTTTTATCCCATACACGGGCGGACGCGAGCGCTTTGCCATGGATGCCGGTGAACTAAAAACAGGTTCGAAGGTCGTAGTACAAGTATTTGAAGCTAGTGCTCCCAACAAAATTATCCTGAACGGACTCGACCATCAGGCTATCGTTAATCTCGACGACGTTGCAAAACAACTCAACCGCTTCCCCGGACTTAAAGTCGGCTCTCTAACCGAACCGACAAACAACGCCGGGAACTGGGAGTAAACCCTACGCGTGCATGAAGCGCGTATCCCTCTTAGACGAGACTTTTGACCCCTGCCAAGCGAGCAATTACGATCTACTTGTCGCACCCGAGCGCTTCGGTATTAAGGTCGCAGTGCACGACTTGGTGCGCAAAAAATTTATAGCCCTCATCGCATTTCCTTACCCCATTGCCGACGACACCGATTGGCAGGATGCCTTTGCAGCGCTTTTTCGTGCATATCCGTGGCTAGCAGCTCACTTCCGAAGTGTACGGATCGGATGGCGCGGACGGAATTATACCCTCCTACCGAAAGATTTTTTCGTCCCCGCAGAAGCTAAAATCTTGCTATCTCGCCTTAGCTATGTGCGCGAATACGATACCCTCTACTACAACCGCATCGCAACAGATATCATACTGCTTTTTGCCATTCCTAGCGAGTTGATTCAGGCGCTTGTAAAGGCGTTTACGCATTTCACAGTGCTGCATCAAGAAACTACACTCCTTCGCCTCGCCTTACAACATTTCCGGAAAAACCCTTGCGTATTGGTGCATATGGTGCAGGATTTTGTAAGTGCCTCGCTCGTAAGTTCTGGTCAACTCCTTCAGCACAACGCCTTTGATGCGTACGAACCCACCGACGTCCTATACTACGTAGCAGCTTTTATGCAAGCACCTCAGGCACCCACCAACCTCACTTATCGAATTGTAGGGAACGGAATCCACCTACCCTCGCAACCCAAAGAGGAGCGTTTCCTGAATTGTCGGACAACCGACGAGAGCATCCGCGAATACTATCCACGCTACGAGCACGCCATTACACCTCCCGACCACAGTTTTGCATATAGCCTAGAACCCTACCGCGAAGCTACTATCGGGCTCTTCTCTTTGCTCTTTGGCGATTAACACCCACGCGACGTAGGCTATACAACCCTACCCTATTTTTTAGCATTATAGAAAAGGTACGTCTGTAATGTTTGGATTCTCTCTATTTGGGCAGATACCTAACCACCTACAGAAAAGCCTACAACAAACCCTGAGTCTCGGGCTGCTGTTCGGTTTTCCGGAAAACGTACACTACACCGTACTGCGAAGCTTTCTCTCGCGCCTCAACCGGTGCTAAGCCTTTGAAATAGGCTTCTACCTCGTCCCAAATAGCCAGAATAATGGCATCGGCAGTATCGCGCAACTCTTCGAGCGTTGCATGTGTCCGACTCGTATTTTGCTGCAGGACTCGGTGACGCGTGTAGGTATCCACAAACTTCTCGTAGTGTACCTTGACCAACGCTATGGTCGGGTTCATGATAGGCGGTTTACCCTCACTCGTCCGAAAGAATTCACCGTTAATAATTCGCTGCCCCCACTCAATTACTTCCTGATCTGAGGCAAGCGAAGGTAACTTTGTCTCGTCAACAGGGAGTTCGTAATACTTTCGGACGGTAGGCTTAAGCTCGCCACGCTGTATTGCCATATTCACCACTTGGATGAAATGCGAAACGTAAAGACGCGCTTTCTGTGCTATGGGTTGGTATACTAGGCTATTTTCCGCTTGTCGGTTGTAGGCCTCGCGATACTGATAAATAGCTTGTGTGAACGAATTGATAAAAAGTTCGAGCTTCGTATAGGTACTTTGCGTAAAAGCGAGCTCCGTCGGATGAAGTTCGTGACCCATTTTATATGCCGCTTTCATAGCTCTGAGACGAGCTTGATCCGTGTTTGGAAGGCGTCTGTAGGGCATTACATACTCTTAATAAATGGGCTCAACCGTAACAACTCTTAGACTAACGAATGCGAAGATAGGTATTTCCACCAAAATGCAACGGATCGCATGTTAAGAGATCGAAAAAAAAGTATAACCTTTGTATGCAAATTACTTTTTATGAGGATAACAAAAATGAAAATCGGGAAAATACTTCTTCTAGTAGCATTAGCACTAGGCACAACCTTCGCTACTTCGTGTTCGAAAGATGAGACTAAAAAGATTATAGACGAGGTGGTTACAAACGATCTCGACAAAGTTGCCGGGACATGGGAGGGCACTTATACGCCCGGTATAAGCGAAGACGCCTTGTTAACAGAAAAAGGTACTATCGAAATCCAAAAAGTAGGTGATAAGACCGACGAACTCATCATCAACACCAAAGCCAATACCGGGCTCAAAATAAAAATTACAAGCAATTCTCTAGGAATTCTGACAGGAACCGTAGAGCCCACAGACGAAGTAAAAGAAGGCTCACTTAATATTTCGCTTCCCACTAACGACTGTCTACTAAAAATAGAAAAGACTGACAAAAAAGGGAAGAGCTACGCTTTCAAGGGTAATAAGAAACAGTAGGTTCGCCTACAATAGCGCGAAGCGAGATCTCTACTCCCAAAGTAGGGATCTCGTTTTTTTTATAGGGTTAGAGATAAGAAACAACCACGCCATCTGTTAAGCGCGTAAGAGTGTATATGATACTCCTGCAATTATTGGTTGTGAAAGGCGTTAGATGATTAAGAAATTTCCTAACATTGTATTCAGGAAATATATCATGTTAAGCTAAATGTTATTGACAATGCACAGTGTAAAAAGTATTTTTTCGCTCACAACCCTTACCTTACTACTACTAACCGTATTCGCTACCGGTTGCAAAAAGGATAAAGACAACAAAACGCCACAACAGCAGCAAGGGCTTGGCGAGTTTAAGCCCGTATCTATCGAACTAACTGACGCGCCCAGCTCTTTTAAGATCGAATTTGCGAATGCTGAAGCATCGAAAAAGTCGCTCGAGGACTTCCTAAAACCCATCGTAACCGAACCTATCTACAATGCTAAGATTGCCACTAAAGTGAATATAATCGCACAACTATTACCCACATTAGGCAATATCACGTATGCATTTAATGCCAACAACGAGTTTGTAATATCCAATATCCCGGCAGTAAAAGACCCCGCACGTGGTACTTACTCGGTCGACGGGAACCAAGTAACCGTCAAACTCACAACTATTCCGAACCTCCCAGCAACAGGCGGCGCATTTATGAATCTCCTGCTAAAGAAAGAACATCAATACACTCTCGATGGCAAAAAATTGATGAGTACCTCCGATGCCTCTAAAATTGGAGACTTTATTACACAGTTTGCAGGTACACTTACGCCAGAAGAACAAGCAGCTCTGACAGCTCTAATTGCAACACAAGCGCCGAAGTTTGCTTCTGCAAAGCTCATTACAACGCTCGAGAAAAAGTAAAAATACCCCACAGCATTAGCACGCAATAAGCGATGATAAAAATTGAGAAAGTAGCGGACTACCTCCTCGAAGAGGGGCACTCCCTTACCGAATACGAGCGACAACGAGCACAAACTCCCTTTGATCAGCTGTATATCGACGAAAAAATAAAAAAACACGAGCGCCTCCTATTCCTCTCCAAACTAGTGATTGTAGCCCTAGTACTGCTCAATGCTCTTTCGTTACTCGTGCTATTCTTTTTCAACGATCTCTCCGAGCTCTCGCAGAACTGGTTGCGTGTTATCCTAGCTGTGCTTTACATCTTAACGCTATTCGGGCTCCCGACCGCACTTATTAACCATGGTCGGAATGCGACGATACTCCGTGTGATCCGACGCCTGCATAAAGATGAGGCAGAACAAGACGAGCTACTTGACACCGAAGAAGGTCTCCCTTTTTAAGTTGTATGTCGTGCAGACGTAGATTCTTTTTTTGGAATCGAGGGGTTTGTGTAGCGAAACCTCGCAAACGCAAATTGACTTTTTGGCTGCACGCACATTCTGTAAAAGGTCACGGAATACATTCAAAACTTCTCTACACACTCTGTAGAGAAGTTTTTTTTCCGCTGAAACAATCCCTACACGCCGCGACGCAGAACAAGAACTACGCAGAGACTACACAAATACTCAGCAGTTCCTTACTCACTACCATTACTCGAGAGTTAAAAGGCTCACGATTACCCGAAAATGTATCGCCCACGCTTACTCTTTTGGGTGAGCACGATGCATTAGCTCCCCCACTACAACACATAACATCCATAAAGCCTCCAGCAATTATTCTTGTCGTTTCACCACGTCAGAATAGCGACCGTTGGAACGATTGGTGCCATGCTTACGAAACCTGCCCCGGAGTTGCCATCGACCTCTATACATGGGGACTTTTGCTACTGTTTGAGGGTATCGCTCCCCACCGGTTAGCCATTCGAGGCTTCTATTAGTTGAACTTAGGTATCTTTGCCAGAGAATTTTACGAAAGTAATTACAAACGACCATGAAGCGCATCTTGGTGCTTGGAGCTGGCGGACAGATTGGCTCAGAGCTTGTCCCACATTTACGGAATGTTTACGGATCAGAGAATGTCCTAGCAACCGACCTTAAGGCGAGTCCGGTACTCGCACAGAGCGGTCCGTTTGAAAACTTGGACGCTACCGATGCGAACGCTATCGCACAACTTGCTAAGAAATTCAATGCCGACGCTATTTTTAATCTCGTAGCATTACTCTCGGCACTCGGCGAGCAACGACCCGAATTCGCATGGAACCTCAACATGGGGGCTCTACTCAATACCCTAAATGTTGCCAAAGAACTCGGTTGTGCTGTATTCACACCTAGCTCCATTGGTGCGTTTGGCGATTCCACGCCGAAGGATAAGACACCGCAGGATACCATCATGCGACCCAATACTATGTACGGCGTATGCAAAGTCTCGGGCGAACTCCTTAGCGACTACTACCATTCGCGCTTTGGAGTAGATACCCGCAGTGTACGTTTCCCAGGTATTATTAGCTATGTAACACTACCCGGAGGGGGTACTACCGATTACGCTGTAGAGATCTACTACGCCGCAGTAAAAAACCAAGAATTCGTTTGTCCTATCCCACAAGGTGTTTACATGGATATGATGTATATGCCCGATGCCCTTGACGCCATTGTGCAGCTTATGGAAGCCGACCCCTCCAAACTCAAACATCGCAACAGTTTCAACGTGGCTTCTATGAGCTTTGCACCAGAAGAACTTTATGCTACTATTCGTAAGCAAGTCCCCAATTTTAAGATGCGCTATGAGATAGATCCTGTACGTGAGAATATTGCGCGCTCGTGGCCTAATTCGCTCGACGATTCTTGTGCTCGCCAAGAATGGGGCTGGCACCCGAAGTGGGATATGGAGTCTATGACTCGAGATATGCTCGAGCAATTGCGAAAGAAGTTACAATAAAAACCTCCTATAAGTGGGGCGATACGTAGCGTTGCGTGTCGCCTCTTTTGTGCACTTTGCCGTATGAAAGCCATCGGAATTATTCCTGCTCGTTACGCCTCCTCGCGTTTGGAAGGTAAACCTCTTGCACTTATTGCAGGACACCCTATGATTGAGTGGGTTTGGCGACGTACCCAACACGCTATAGGTAGAGCGGTTGTTGCAACCGACGACGCACGAATTGCAGACTCCGTACATACTTGGGGTGGCGAAGTGATTCTTACCCAAGCTACCCATACCAGTGGTACGAGTCGTTGTATCGAAGCGCTTACAAAGCTAGAAAGTACAGACGATAGGTTTGATATCGTAATTAATGTACAAGGCGACGAACCCTTTATAAATGCCGCTTATCTAGAGCAGTTATTGGAGGTCTTCAAAAACGTCGATATCGACATCGCTACCCTTGTCAGACCTTTCAAACCTACAGAAGATATCACAAACCCCAACTGGCCAAAAGTAGTTGTAAACACAACAGGGCGTGCTCTCTATTTTAGCAGATCGCCCATCCCCTACGAACGCAATACTGTCGGCTACCCTTTCCTTAAGCATATCGGGGTTTATGCCTTCCGGGCAGATGTACTTCGATCCACTATTGCTCGGCTACAACCCTCTCACCTAGAACAATGCGAAGCCCTCGAACAGCTCACCTGGCTCTACAACGGATTGTCTATCCAGACGGTCTCCGTGCCTGAAGAAGCTATCTCGATAGATACGCCTGACGATCTACAGCGTGCGCAAAACTATGCCCTCCAACACCCAGAAGCTTTCCCAAAATGAGAATCGGACTTTAAATTGAAATTTTTGTCATGAAAAAACTGTTCCTAATCGCCGCTACCCTATTCATCCTGTCTTGTATCGGGCAAGAGGGGTTTGCACAAGAAAAAAAGGATAGCACCAATTTCCAATTCACCGACGAGGTACTTGTACCTCATACTTCGGTAAAAGATCAATACCGATCCGGTACCTGCTGGTCCTTTTCCGGACTCGGTCTCTTCGAAGCCGAACTAATGCGATTAGGAAAAGGCGAGTACGACCTCTCCGAAATGTTCATCGTACACCACAACTACCACGACAAAGCAGATAGATTTGTACGCTTCCACGGTACTGTTGAATTTGCAGGTGGAGGCGCTTTTGGCGATGTACTCCAAATTATGAAGCACTACGGTATTGTTCCAGAGGAAGTCTACAAAGGACTCGAATACGGTGAGGAGAATCATACCCACGCCGAAATGGACAATATCCTACGAGCCTATCTAGATGCTGTGAATAAGAATCCGAACAAACGACTCTCAACTGCATGGTTACGTGGTTACGATGGAGTACTAGACGCTTATCTCGGAAAAATCCCCGAATCGTTCACTTACAAAGGGAAAAAATACACTCCAAAAAGCTTTAGCGAAAGCCTAGCACTACCATACGACGACTACGAATTTTATACCTCATTCACACACCATCCCTTCTACGAACCTTTTATCATGGAAGTACAAGACAACTGGCGCCACGCAAAAATGCAGAACGTACCCATCGACGAGTTTATGCAAATTATTGACAATGCCCTCCAAAAAGGTTATACCGTAGGATGGGGAAGCGATGTTAGCGAGAATGGTTTCCTCTGGAAAAAAGGGATCGCCGTAATCCCCGTAAAAGCCACCGACGAAACAGCAGACATGGAAGCCCTAAAGTGGAATTCCCTCTCCAAAGAAGAAAAAGAGAAACAACTAAAAGACATTACAGATCCCGTCCCCGAACTGAAAATTACACAAGAATTGCGTCAACATGCTTTTGATAACTGGGAGACGACCGACGACCACGGCATGCTCATCGTAGGTATCGCAAAAGACCAGAACGGCACTAAATACTACAAGGTTAAGAATAGCTGGGCAGAACTCAACAATCCCTACAAGGGCTACTTCTATGCATCGGAGGCTTTCGTGCGTTACAAAACTATGAATATTATAATACACAAGGACGCCGTACCGACTGCCATTCGCAAAAAACTCAAGAAATAGACTTGGCTAACAAGCATTGCCTAAAACGCATACTGACTGTTATCGCAATACAACGGAAAAATAACCGTACGTAAGCACTTTCTGAAAAAAAGTGCTATCTTTGCAAAGTGTTTGGTGTGCATACTGACCTATGGTGTAACGGCTAGCACATTAGATTTTGGTTCTAACAGTCCAGGTTCGAATCCTGGTAGGTCAACAGGCGATAAGACTTAAAAAGAGCCCTCGGCGTTTTGAGTACGCGAGGGCTTTTTTGGTTTTTAAAAAACGAGAATTACTAACGGTTAGCTTTTAGAGACGATGATAAGAAAATTTACTTCTGCCCTACTACTTTTTCTTTGCTTACCTCTTTACTTCTGGGCACAGGAGCCTGTAGAAGAACCTGAAGCAAAACAAAACCCACTAACCATCGATTTCGGTGCTAAACTCAAATCACGGCACGTATGGAACGGATGGCTCTCCTGCAATGCGTGGAATATTCAGCCAGACCTAACGATTTCCGCCTACGGACTCTTTTTCAATGCCTGGGCATATACTGCGCTAGACCACACCCTTAACTCGGAAATAGACCTAACCCTCGGCTACACCTACGGTCCAATTTCGCTGATGTACATCGATATGTTTTACCCCACCGAAAATAAAAAAGGAGCCATCGATATGCTACCGGGTACGAGCGGGAAAATGAACTACTTCCGTTATAAAAACGAAGACCTCGGCGATATCCACCAGCAAATGGCTATGGTACGTTTCAACGGCATGAAATACTTCCCTATCGACGTGACCGTGGGGGTATTTACCTTCGGCGATCCCAAACTAACAAAGGATCCCGTAAAGAATACGGTGACCGTCGACAGCTACAATGCCTACTCCATGCTTATTGATTTTGGATACGCACATAAGCTAAAAACAGGGCAAAAACTATCCTACAACCTGAGTGTTACGCCATACGAAGGGAGTGGCTTCTTTGCAGACGGACTTAACGTAGTTAACCTAAAGTTCGGAGTACAACAACCCGTAAAAGTAACCGACAACTATAGCTTTAGGCTAGAAGGCGAGCTGGTCATGAACCCATATCGCGAAAACTTATACTTCGTTTTCGGACTAGGCTTCTAAAAAATATTTTCTGTTTTTCATAAGCAGGAGTATCTCTACTATGAGGTATTCCTGTTTTTTTACTCGATTAGCCGAAATGCTCAGGAAAGAACAGGATATTGAGTGGCTCAAAAAACTTCTTAATCCTGCTGTTGTGCGGATACTTAGTATCTAACCACTTAACGGGTTCTATACCATAGGCAGTGCTCCCTAAAAAGATTTCGTCGGCGGATAGGATATCTGCCGTAGACAATGTGCACTCCTGGAAACGATACCCCAACTGCCGTACAAGCACTTCTACAATTTCGCGAAACGGATCGTATACCAACCCCAGATCGTGTGCAGGAGTAAGCACTTCGTCACCACGTATCAGGTAAAGATCGCGTTCTGTGGTTTGGAGTGGTACATCCTCTTGGTTATAGAGCAAGACATCTGTATAGCCGCGCAACCTGGCATATTGCGAAGCATGCCACCGCAACGGATTGCTTACCCAAGCTAACGAACTTAACGGACTCGCAACCACACGATACTGCATATAAGAACTTACGCCAACCGCGGCAATCGACTTATCGAAGTATTGCGTATTACTCGGAAATGCTTCTAAAAGCAACGACGGCTCGGGCGCCATAATCGCTTGCAATTCGTAAGGCGACTCATGCAAAAAACAAGTAAGACGAAGAAGTGCATTCTTGTGATATCTATTCTTTTGTAACAACTCATTCGCTCGTTCACGAAGAAATGCTGCATTCAAATAAACCACGGCAGGGAAGTGCGAGATCTGCAAACAACGAAGCAGATGTTCGTAATACTTATTGAAAAACCGAACCTCACAACCATAAGCCCTAAAAAGAACAGAAAAACCAATTTGAAGTGCCGAGCGCCACTCACGCAAATTAAAATACGCATCGTCTTCAAAAACATACTTACCATCGACCCACATCTGCATACGGGGCGGACGTTTGTGACGACGATAAGGCCAATGTTCTTCCATTCTCTACTTAACGAGTACCGTTTTTACGAGCGACCCAAAAGGAGATTAAAGAAATTCTGTAGCAAGTGGTAGTCTATAGCTATTATCGGGTAAACTAGCCCATACAGTGCTCCATAAAAATGCGCATGATGGTCGATATGATCTCTACCGCGTCTACCCATAATCCAAGAATATACTAAGTAAGCAGCTCCTAAAATAATACCTGGTAGAGGCACCAGTCCAAAAATATAGAGCGGCGTCCAAGGATCAAAAAAGATAGTTGCAAAAACCAATGCGGCTACCCCTCCGGAGGCTCCTACACTGGGTATATTACGGTCTTTGCGCAGCAATAAACTAAATAACCCTGCGGTGATTCCTCCCCCAAAATAAAGCCCTAAAAATTGTAAGCGCGGAAAATGAATAACACCACAACTAGCTAAGTAATCAAAATCTTGATAAAGCGACACCGCAAACGAGTAAAAAACGAGCATATTGATAAGTAGGTGCGATATGCTGCCATGCACAAACATATGCGTGAGTAAGCGATATAGCTCCTTCCCTTCCACAACCTCATAATAGCATAGTGCCAAACGATAAAAAAGCGCTTGACGCGAGAAGGCGACAATGGATACAACACACGTAATAACAATAATTGTAACTACCAGACTCATCTATATTACCTCACCCTAATGAGTAATAATCTGCAAAAGGAGTTGTTTTAGCGCTTCGTACGTACTCATATTGCTTACACCACCGAGTCCTTTTTGCTGACCGTCGAACTGACGAAGTCTCGAAAAAATTTTAGCACAGCGTATCGGAGAAAAAAGCAATGTAGCTTGTTCCATTTCTTTAATTTTTGCTTTGTGCAAGCCCAAGATCTCTATTAGTTTCTCGTTGGGTGTGGTCTTTTTTAGTATCCCCCATACAAAGACATTCTGAAAATATCTGTAAAGAGCACCATTCAAACTCAGCACGGCTTCCGATTTCCGGTCGTTTGCCGCGATGTAGTAGAGAACA
This sequence comes from uncultured Bacteroidia bacterium, assembly GCA_963540065.1. Classification (GTDB taxonomy): domain Bacteria; phylum Bacteroidota; class Bacteroidia; order Bacteroidales; family CAJPTX01; genus Bacteroides_D. The sequence continues at coordinate 121,183 of CAUTNK010000003.1, read as the reverse complement.
TAAAGAGCACGATTGATATCGTTGTGGATGATGGCATCTGTCAGATCCCACCACGCAAATTCCTTGTTGGGAGTTATATCGCGCAGATTATCTGGGGTTATAAGCATCTTCTCGGCAGGGAGTACAGAAGCAATTTTCCGAATCTCGTTATCAACCAACAGCAACGAGTTCCCGAGCATATCCTGCAAAACCGCTGTAGCTGCAGAGTCTATCTTACACGAACTCAGCGAGGCGATGTGCTCTACAATTTTATTCCACTGATCCTTACGATATCGCACACTTTCCGAATCGAAGAAAACCCCCTCAGATTCTATAATATCGAGTACTTTTCGCAAATCGCTTGCCTGTTTACTCTTTTTTACCGCCCCGTTAAATTGTAATGCAATAATACTCCGCTTGTTCGGATTCTTATAAAGCGAAAGGAATTCATCCCAAGAGGTGATCTCTTGTGCCTCACGAACCAATAAATAGGTACGCTCGCCACCCAAAGGTGCTCGACGTGCTGCAGCTAAAATTTCCTGACTATTCTCGGAGGTCGCAAAAAGGTCGGTTTGGTTGAAATCTCGCTCTGCTTCAGGAACGACTCGACGCCCCAATTCCTGCAATAGCTGATTCACAAAGAATATCTCATCGCCACAGAATGCATAAAACGGATAAAAGTTCCCCTTTTGGATCTCCTCACGGATCGCTAAATATTGTTCAAAAGGAGTAGTATCGCGCGATTTACCTGCCGTTGCCATCCGCTTATTTTTACAACTACAAAGTACGGTCTTTTCTTTTTTGTGAATGTAGCGATTCGCCCATCGTCATACTAAAATCGCAACCGATGTATATTGCGTTCGGAATGCGCCAGTGCCCGGAGTGTTTCGATACCTATCCGGATATGTTGTTCTGCAAATTGCTTATTTACAAGCTTGTCGCTCTGCTCCGTTTTGATACCTTCGGCAATCATCGGTTGATCGGATATCAGCAATAGTGCCCCGTTCGGAATCAGATTATACGCACCTACCGTAAACAGTGTAGCACACTCCATATCTACTGCCACAGCTTGTACACGCCGCAAGTACTCCTTAAAAGCATGATCGAATTCCCAAACACGCCGGTTGGTTGTCAGGATCGTACCAGCCCAATAATCGTGCCCCTCGCGTTGGACAATTTCCGCCGTAGCACGCTGAAGATTAAATGTCGGGAGTGCCGGAACCTCGGGCGGGAAATAATTGTCCGACGTTCCCTCATGACGGATAGCTGCCTCCGGAAGAATAAATTCGCCCAACGAAAAGGAGTCGTGCAATCCGCCACATTTACCCAGAAAAAGCGCTGCACGGAGCGGGATCGCACTCAGCAAGTCCATGATAGTCGCCGCGTTCGGACTCCCAATCCCGAAATTGATCATCGTTATCCCATCCCGCTCCGACGAAGCCGAGGGCATATTCGCTGTCGCCGAGGCTATACAAGCTCCCGTAAGTTGGCAAAACAACTCGAGATACGACTGAAAGTTCGTCAGCAATATGTAAGGCTGAAACTCCTCTAAGCGTAACCCCGTATAGCGAGGGAGCCAATTCTGAACAATTTCCTCTTTAGTTTTCATGCCTATTGCCCCTATATTCTGAATCCCTAAAGATATTGCTTTTCGTCACTATGTGCAGGGTTGTTAACTGCTAAAATAAGCTTACTTGTAACTTTTCGTAACTTTGCTCGTCCTTGTTGAAAATTTGTACGCTATATGAAATTAGGGCTAACGATACTCCTCCTCGCGCTTGCTTTGGTTGCCTCGTCGCAATCTAACAACGGTATCTCATCACACAAACGATGGTCGCTAGAAGAGTGTATCGATTACGCACTCAAACAGAGTCTGGACATTAAAAACGGAGATCTCCTCGAGCAATCTGCAAACCACAAACTCCTACAATCCAAATGGCAATACGCACCCTCTATAAATGCCGGAGCAGGACTTAGCTATACCTTCGGACGTGCTATAGACTACGGCAACAACTCCGTCTCTAACGACTTGCAATCTACCGATTTCTCTATTCGTGCCTCTCTCTCTATTTTCGAAGGACTAGCACACTACCATACGATTCAAGCAAACCGGATTTCGCGCGACCTCCAACGAGCTTCCAACGAGTCCTTAAAGCAAACCATCGCTCTCAATGTAGCAAGTGCCTATTTGCAACTCCTTTACCAAACAGAACTCCTCGAAAGCCAAAAACACCAGTGCGAACTTACCGAACAGCAACTGGCAACCGCTCGCGAAAAAGCATCGGTAGGTACCATTCCGCAAGGTGCCCTCCTCGATATCGAAGCGCAACTCGCCTCCGAAAAACAACGAGTGGTAGAAAACGAAAATGCTATACAACTTGCTAAAATCCAACTTATGCAACTCCTCGACCTACGTTCCGAATCCTTTGATATTCTTACGCCTACCATCTCTGCAGACAATCTGCCTACACTCCCTCAACTCACCATACAGGAACTCTACGACGAAGCTCGTGCCCACTACGCCCCACTGCAAGAAGCCGAATTGCAGAAAAACCTTGCCAGTAAAAACATCCAAATTGCCTACTCGCGCTATTCACCACGTCTGACCCTAAATGCTAGTTACGGTAGTGGCGCTCGTCACTATCTGGAAAACAAGGGACACCCCGAGGAAATAGCTTTCATGCAGCAGATCAAGGATAATGCTAGTCAAAACATCAACTTAAATCTGAGTATCCCTATTTTTAACAATTTCTCCGAACGTGAAGGAGTAAACCAAGCAAAAATCCGACTACAACAGGCACAAATCAACGAGCAAAAGACCGAAAATGCTCTCTACAAGGCTATCCAACAAGCCTACAACGATGCGCTTGCAGCACTTAAGCAGTTCCAAGCTGCCGAACAATCGCTCCAATCATTAAAAGAAGCCTACCGGTGGGCTGCTGAAAAATACGCAATAGGCGCCTCCAGTGCCTACGAGTACTCGCAAGCAAAGACCAAACTCGCACAAGCCGAGGTATCGCGCATACAAGCCATGTTTGAGTATGTTTTCAAGAACAAGATCCTAAACTTTTACCGCGGTCTGGAATTCACGCTCTAAAGAATAAAAAAGCCGATTATGCCCAAGAAAAAAAATAAAAAGCAACGCTATTTTATTTGGATTAGCCTAGCTGCTATTGCACTGTTAGTAATTATACTCGTTGCTGGTCGCTTGTTTAACGATCCGAATCTGTTGCATGTCGATTATATCCATCCCGAAAAACGAACCATCATCAAAACAATTACGGCAAACGGACGCATTCAACCCGTGCTGGAGGTAAAGATAAGCCCGGAAGTATCTGGCGAGATTATAGATCTCCCCGTAGTTGAAGGGCAAGCGGTAAAAAAGGGCGATCTCCTTTGTAAAATCCGCCCAGATACCTACATGAGTATGCAGGATAGGGCAACGGCATCGCTCAATAGTTCAAACACACGCGTGGAACAAGCTATTAATCAGCTAAATCAAAGTAAAGCTAACTACGATCGTGCCAAGCTGTTGCACGACAAGAAAGCGATCTCCGATGCCGATTTCGAAAAAGCACAAACCGAATACAACAACGCCGTAAGCGAGGTTAGTTCGTCCGAATTCTCGGTTGCAAGTGCCCGCGCTACCCTTAAAGAAGCCAACGAAAATCTGCAAAAGACAACGATTTATGCCCCTGTCGACGCTCGCGTATCCCGCCTTTCAGTAGAATTGGGCGAACGCGTTGTAGGTACTGCGCAAATGGCAGGAACCGAACTGATGCGCCTTGCCAATCTCAACCTTATGGAAGCAAGGGTCGAGGTCAGTGAAGCCGATATTGTGAACGTAAGTATGCACGATACGGCTATCGTTTACGTCGACGCCTACCCCGATACAACTTTCCGCGGCGTGGTAACCCTTATTGCTACTACGGCGAATACTACAACATCCTCCGACCAAGTCACCAACTTCGAAGTGCGAATCCTGATCCTGAAAGACAGCTACGCCTACCTGATTACCGATACCAACCAAACTCCGTTTAAGCCCGGCATGTCGGTATCTGTTGATATTCAAACGCAACGCGAGCTAAACGCTCTCGCCGTGCCCATTGAAGCCGTTACAACAAGGGGCGACTCGCTCGGTACGCAGCCCGCTTCTGTAGCTCTGGAAGAGAATAGGAAGCCGATTGAAATGATTTTCGTAGCTCGTGGCGATTCGGCTTATGCCATACCCGTACAAACTGGTATTCAGGACTCGAAATACATACACCTAAAAACACCCATAGACGATTCTGCACGGGTCATCGTTGCGCCCTATTCTGCCGTATCGCGCGATCTTAAAAATCGGTCGAAGATCCGAGCCAAACGGCAAGAGATATAATCTGGCTTTTGCAGGGATGAATCCAATACCGCCACTCCTAGCTCTAGAGACTTCAGAAGCTTTTACCTCGGTTGCGCTCCTTTTGCCTGATGGTACCGTTCTGAAACGCGAGAGCAACGATCATAACGATCATGCCGAAGTCCTCACCACGATGATGGATAGCCTCCGTCTCGAAGCGGGGTTAGATTGGCAAGATCTTGGCGCAATTGGCGTAAGTCAAGGACCTGGATCATATACCGGACTCCGTATTGGCTATGCTACCGCTAAAGGACTTTGTCTGGCTGCAAATATCCCGCTAGTAGCTATATCTACCCTAGCTGCTGTTTCTTCGGCGTTAGAGTCCATTTGTGAGGCAAATAAGAATATATTAACTCCCTGCTGCTTTGTTCCCATGATTGATGCGCGACGTATGGAAGTTTATACCCAAACGTTTCTCTTCGACCAAACTCCCTTCAACGATCCCTATGCGTGTATTCTGACAGATAGCCTCCCAGAGCTCCCCAGTGGCACACATGCCTACTATGCAGGGAGTGGCGCAGCAAAAGCACGTGATATTCTAAATCCCAACGAATGGACGTGGGTCGACCACCCTATAGTACGTGCAACCGATTTACTCCCGCTCCTAAAAAAGCGTTATCTTGAAGCCACTTTCGAAAATCTTGCTTATGCCGAACCGCTTTATGTTAAAGATTTTGAGGTTACTCCCGCTCGTCGCAATCCTCTTGCTCCTCGGAACCACGCAAACGAGTGCACAGAGTAAAGCAACAACCAGCAAACTCCAACCTTTTCGGAGTGGCGAAGCACTTTACTATCATGTGCGCTATTCCTTTGCAAAGGGTGCCGAGGTTGTTTTTCGTGTCAGCGACACGGTTATTAACGGGCGTACCTATTTTCATCTGCAAATAGAAGGAAAGACTACGGGGATGGTTGGTCTACTCTACCCCCTGCACGATACGTATCACTCCTACGCATCCCAGAAAACGATACTCCCCGTTATGGCTATTCGCAATGTGCACGAACAGAGCTATCGCGACTACAAGGTAGACCGTTTCGACCGCACCACACGCTCCGATTCTACTATACTTACTCGCGAAAATGGTTCGCAGCACGTCCTCCCTCGCGATGTCTACGACCTAGTCTCGCTAGGTTATGCTTTGCGTGTTAAATTATCCCAAACTAGTTACACAACGGGTTCTGTGATCGCCTTCCCCACATTTTTCAATGCAGAGTATTTTCCGTTGGCTGTACGTTATTTAGGGGAGGAAAAGGTCAAGACCGACTTCGGAAAAATTCGTTGCCACAAGTTTGTGCCGCGCATACAAAAGGGCGAACTCTTCAAAGAGAATGATGCAGTTTCGATCTGGTTTTCTACCGACAGTAATCATCTCCCCGTTCGCATCGAGTTTAAGCTCTTTTTAGGTTCTATGGTCTGCGAATTAAAACGCTACCAGAATCTTACCTCGACATTTCCTGTGCCCTAGATAGCTGTTAACGCAACTAACACCTCTGCCCACTGTTTGTCCAAGCAGGACAGAGGTAGCAGCGACCACGCTCGCAATAATTCTTGTACAACTCCAGTAGTGCTTGACTTTCGTAAGCATTCCGGCAAGCAACGCCATGCTCAACAAAGCTTCGGATAATTGCATTGTCATCGGCAAGTGCTTCCTGATAGAATTGCAGAGTTTCCTCCCTGAGTTTTTCATCACCTTGTGCACGCGCAAAGGCAAAACAAAACGGGAGCGCACTATTAAGCAATAGTACCTGTAGGGTAGTTTTTCCGAGTTGTTTCGGCGAATTGCTTTTAGAAGATTGGGCAAATTTGTAGTGCGAATCCCAATACGGATGAGCAGATACCCGGAAAAGAGCATACAAGTCGCGCAACGAACTCGCTTCTATAACTTGCGAGAAAAGATGTTCGCCCTGAGCAAGCAACCCCGCTAACTGCGAAATCCGAATGGAGGGGAACGAAGTCGGACGTAGTCGCAAAAATTTCCAATACGAACGCACTAACGGTGTTAAATTAAAACGCTGCGCATGGTAAGCATATTCCGTGGCAAGCTGCTGCGAATACTCGTCTGTGGTTGCACCCGCAGCGACATCCGGTAACAAGCCCGACTGACCATGCAAGATAGCCTCTAGTATCTCGCGAGCATCCCGAACCTTGTAAAGATACTTCAGTGGCGTTTGCGATGCTAATTGCTGCATCGGGTCGCCATTGATTTGCAAGCCAAGACTTCGCGCCATCGAACGGTAAAAAGCTTCTTCCCAGTCCAGCTCGCAATGTGCTCTAGCTTCGTCTATAAAATCTGCTCGCAGGGTAAGACGCGCCAAAAGCAATTGCGAATACCATTGCAAACGTACCTCATCAGGAAGAGCTGCCAAGCGGTAATCGCACGGCGGAATACTTGCCATCTGGAACTGATCCTGATAGCGCTCGTAAAGTTCTAGGTGCGGGAAGATAAGCGTTGCCAAGGGTCGCCCGCTTTGCGTACAGACCTCGCAATCGTAGTCTGCTACTACGTGGAGAATAACAGCATTGTAGGCAGAATCGCGATCGTGATGATGTCGCAACCAATCACTCGCACGGATGTGCATCTCCACATCACCACAAAAAAGCACGCCATCTATTTCGAGCTTTGCGCCAGAGAAGTCGGGTCCTGCATGTTGATGATAAACCCCCGGATGTAGCACACGAATACTAACACCAGACACCGTCCGCAGGTCTTCCTCTTTCAGGATATTCTGATCTTGCCACAACTTGCAGAGCAATATCTCCCGTTCCATAACATCCGAGAAGTTAGGAATCGGCACATGTGCCGAACTCGCGACAGAGCCGGCTACTTAATCTTATCGAACTGATAGCCGATCATCAACTCGTGCGTTCCTGCCGAATAGGAACGTAAACGCGAATAGCTGTAGTCGAAACTATAACCAAACAGGATCCTATTATTGTGCTTATAACCAATCATAAAGCTGACAGCATCGCGAAGACGATACGAAATTCCGGCCCAGACACGATTCAGATATGTAGCCTTTACATTCGCATCAAACTGAAAGGGCGAGGGAGGCGACCATTTAAGAACAAGCGCTGGCTCGAGTTCGAAACTCTCGCTTAAATAAATCAAGTAACCTGCATGCGTATAATAGGCACGACGCAGTGTGTTTTCGCGAATCGATTGCCCATAAAGAGTTAGCTTGCTACCCAACAACTGCTGTGCTGCCAAACCAACATAGAAATGTGATGCATACAAGTAGGTACCTACCGCGACATCGGGGAGCATCGAAATCTTACTCTGCTGTGCGAGGAGTGCCGGATCGTCGTACGAATTGTTTGTGGTATTATCGCCAAGCGAGAACTTCGAGCCATCTACCTTAAATGCTACAAAACCAACCGAAAGACCACCCGAGACGCGCATCTCGTTGTTAATAGCAATGTTGTAGCCATAAGTGCCCTGCAGCCCCGTACGCGCCGTAGGACCAGTAATATCGCTATAAAACAACGCCCCGAAACCCATCGATTTAGTAGAGTGTGGTCCGTAGACAGTAACGATATTCGTGATAGGCGCATCTTCCACATTTATCCATTGCATACGATGATGCGTACGTGCTTGATAGTAGTTATATGTCCCAACTACTGCCGGATTCAGCACATAATTGTTAAGCATCACCTGCGTAAGCTGATACATCTGTTGCGCATACAGCGTGAGGTCCCCCATACACAGCAAAACACACAGGAGTAGTCGGTGCCAGATCCATAGCCACTTTGCGTTTTTTTTCGGTTGGCACATCCTCCTCAGCGAACAATAGTTACAGATCCGGAAATCGGCTTCCACTTCTTGCCTCCACCCGGCGCATTAAACCGAAGTACATAGTAGTAGGTTCCAATGGGGAGCGGCTCTCTGGATCCTTTCGCATTCCCGTCCCAACCCTGTCCGATATTAGCGCCCTTGGCATACCAGACACTTACCCCCGAACGAGTAAACACCTCCACTTCTAAGTTCGGGAGCAAGTCCTCTAAGTGCGAATAAAGATTCGAATTGTTCTCGTCGCCGTTGTAGAGCCAACGGTCGTTCATTCCGTCACCATTGGGTGTGAAAACGTTCGGGATTCGCAAGCGATCTATAATACGGATATAAACATCCTGTTTGCTGTAGCACGTCTTTTTAAGATCCTTACGCACAAGCGCAACGCGTGCTGTTGTCTTTAGGAAATCGTACGTATATCCGTCCTTCGATACCTGCACTATGGTATGCTCCGGATTTTGAAAGGCGTCCGAAGGGAGCGCTAAATCGTAAAAATAAGCTTTCCCCGTACGGGACGGAGTAAAAATACCGGGGGGAACAATGGTCAACGACAGCTTTTCGCCATTACCCCCGGATACCAAGAAGCCCACCTCTGTATGCGTCCCGTCCAGAACCCCCAAAGCAACACTGTCGCGATAGTAGAGTACTTCGTCTTCTTTTCCTACGTTCCGACTTCTAGTATTATCTATCACTTTCCCGTTGTAAAGAACTCCCGCATGACTCACATTGGGGTCGTAAGCGATACTAGCAGGCGGTATAACGGCAATTTCCTTACGATCCGAAACCAGACACCCTGCCAGACTTTTCCCCTGCACCGTTATAGACGTCTGTGTGTAAAGGTGCGATTCCAAGCGGTATTTGCGCTTTGCGTGGTCTATTTCTATTGCCTTCCCCTCCACTACCTTATCGCCATCTATGTGATGGACAATAATATCGCAGTTCGGGTCTTTACTCCCTTTCATCAATGCATTATTGAACGGGGCAAGCGTAAAAATCAGCGAATCGCCATAACAAGCCGCTTTGGGGATGTTCAGGAGTTCTAACTTGGGCTGATTAGCTTCGTCATAAGGCATTTTAAAAACAAAATGCGTTTTACACGTCTGCGAGGCTATGTTCTCCTCAATTAGGATATCATACAAGCCGTGTGGAAGATTATACGCTTGCGAAGACCCCACTTCGACAAACTTCCCCTTGAGCTCGCCCTCTACTTCCTTGGGGACATCAAACCACGTATAACGCTTAGTACCCGTGCCACCTCCCTTTATCGTAATATTAACAAGTTGCCCCCTAGACAACTCACCATTTTCGGTATAAAGCTCACAAGCTGCCGGTGTAATTTGAGTTTCTGGAAATTTGAATGCATAACCCAGAGGACCGACCACTGTTTTATCAAAAACATGCTCACAGCCCTTGTCATCAACCACCAAGATATGCCACGTGCCGGGTTCCACACTATCTAGGGTATTTTTGGTCGTAACAATGGGTGGATGCAAAGCACCTACTATATCTTCGAATTGCCAAGCGAAACGGATGTAGGTTCCCGAGGCTCCCGTGACATCAATCCGCACTTCTTCTACCTTATCGCCGGGACACTTAACAGCATCCTCCCCCTTAAAAGCTAATTCGGCATTCCACGGCGGGGCGTCTGGCACCTCAACCAACTGACCGTACTTAAAAAGACACTGGTGAGCATCCTCCACCCACACCTTGTAGTAGCCTGCTGCCAATCCATCAAAAACTCCCGTACCGTTTACCGAAAGCAGTGCATCGGTAGGCTCCTGTACAGCTGGGTTACTCCCGTTCTGCGTCGACAACAACAAATAGCGAACATCCGGTCCGCTCTCGCGAGCAGCAATAACCCCCGTGTGTCCTCCCGGGCAAAGTACTTTAGATACTTGTATGTGCGAAAAATCTAATTCTACGGGGATGGGGATTTCAATCGGATTACCACCTATTTTGAGTTGTTTCTCCAGAATTTGCGACGACCACCCATCGGCATCCTGAATCCAGAGCTTACTAGCCCCGTGTACTAGAGGGATCTCGGTAAGTCTGTTTTCTATTATTTCACCCTTAGGCGCAATCTGCGCTTGATCGGTTACCTCGTCTCGCGAAAGGGCATAACGGTAATAGCGATCACCAGTTCCGGTTGCAATATTCGGATTACCGCCAGTTACTTTTACTTGTGCTTTGTAAGAGGTTCCGGACGTATGACACTTAGCGGTGATATTGTGCGAAACCACTTGAATAGTCGGCTGAGCACTAAGACGCCCCCACACCAACAAAAGGAGGAACAAAACGCACAAACGTCCCAACCGCCCACAACTACCCCCAAAACGGGTATATAAACCTCGCATAGTCCCTAACTCTGTAGTGGAGGATGCCATCCGAATGCACTCCACCTTACGCAAAAATAACGCTTTCCAAATAAAGATAGTGTACAACACAATACCTGCTAAGCAGCCTTCGCATCAATAAACTTTTGAATATAACGCGAGAGGGTATTCCGATTTACATGACAGATCGCAGCTATTTTGCGTCGCGACACCTTATTTTCGAGCAACGTCACAATCTGCTCATGATACGAGTAGAGTTTGTATTTCGTTTGCTGTGTTTTCTTCCCACGTGGGCGACCGAGCACAACTCCCTCTGCCTTGCGACGAGCTAATGCTTCTCGTGTCCGTTGGGCAATCAGATTTCGCTCTATCTCCGCGCTCAACCCAAAAGCAAAAGCAAGTACCTTCGATTGGATATCCTCGCCCAAACGGTAATTATCCTTTATCGTCCAAACCCTACACTCCTTACGCATACAAATATTGAGGATCTCCATAATCATAAACAGATTACGCCCAAGACGCGAGAGTTCGGCACAAATAATCAGATCATTTTTCCGTATACGCTTTAACAAAGCACCTAATTCGCGTTTGGAATAGGCTTTTGTTCCGGAAATCGTCTCTTCAATCCAGCCGTCAATTTTCAATTGTTGCGTTCGACAGTACTTTTCAATCTCAAAACGTTGATTTTCGACAGTCTGCCTATCAGAACTCACACGAATATAGCCGTATATCATTTCGTTACAGGGTTTTATTTGCGAAAATACGGCAACTCGTTTTTCTTTTGAGTATGTTCACGATTCCGGAAATAGAAGCATCCTATTAGGTTCGCATACCTAAAATCTTTCAAACGTTATTGATAACCGGAAGATGTAATGAGCCTTAACTATACCTTACGCCGCTCTACCCACTCACCTATATTTCGCTTAGTCTCGTCAAAGCTTGCGCCGACCAGAATTAGTTCCTTACCCGCCGATGCATACTTTGTAGCATAACCCTTATCTACTATCTGTTGCAATGCCTCTTCTGCCGTACCCGTACTCCAGAGCTTAAACTCGAAAACATAAACATAGTTCGGAGTGATTGCTACACAATCTGCCCTACCCGTAGCGCTTTGAACCTCAGTCTGCGTAAACAAGCCCATCAAAGCAAAAACCAAGTAAACTGCTATTTGATAGTCGCGCTCCCGAACTTCGACTTCACTTGCCGATGCCGTATCGTACGGAATACTTGCCAAAAGCGACTGTATGTTAGTCATAAACGTATTTACATCGCCTGTATGCACGGCATCTAAAAAATCGTCTACCGAAAAACCGAGACGCAAATAACTGGGAGCATAGCTAGCAAGCAAATTCTCAAAAAAGCCATAACGTACCTCGTTGTTCGGGATGCCAAGGCTATAGGTATTTGTTGTCGCATTATGCGCATTAATAGTCAGATAACCTGTATAATACAAGATCGGAATCGGGTCTAAGGAATCGGCATTATAATTGTCAAACCGAGCTGCACTAAGCCGTACCTGTCGTTCCAGATTTGGGATGTAATAATGCGCTTTCTTGAGGTAATTCACCAAGAAGGTGGGCGTCCCGGTGGCAAACCAATACCTATCTAATACTTTGGCATCCAAGGCATTCAGCACACTAAACGGATTGTAGACATTCTCACCACCAGCGGCAAACAAATAACCGTCGTACTCTTTTTTTAAGCGTGCGAATACATCCTCTTCGCTTGTATCTAATTCCTCTGCCAAGGAAACGATATACGGTTGGAAATTTTCGTGCAGCTCCTGCTCTGTAATCCCGCACAGTGCCGAAAATTCCTTACGCATACTGATATCTTTCAGGTTATTCAATCCACTAAAGACACTCACCTTGTTAAACTTTGTGATGCCCGTAAGAAAGGCAAAGCGGATGTAGGCATCCTGCGATTTTATGACCGAGTAAAAACCACGTAAAACGCCACGATAAGTAGCATTTAATTCTAGGTTTTCCAAGCTTTCGTAAAGAGGCTTGTCGTACTCGTCTATCAAGATCACTACGGGTTTCTGCTCTTTCTTGTAGGCGCGTTCTATAATTCCTTTGAAACGACTCGAATAGGTTTGTTCTACCTCGTTTCTACCGTACTCCGCCTCCCACTCCGTGAGGTGGGTGTTCAGTAGATTCTCTATAGCGGCTGAATCTACGTAGTTCTCGGTATTAAAATCCAGATACAACACCGGGTAGCTCTGCCACGCCTCGCGATTCTCTTCCCGAGCCAATTCCTCTTCTGCGTGTTCGATATACAAGCCCTTAAACAGTTCTTTTTGCCCACGGAAATAAGCTGCAAGCATCGAAAGCAACAGACTCTTACCAAAGCGGCGAGGACGGCTAAGAAAATAAACCTGATTTTTTAGAAGTGGTATTATATACCGTGTTTTATCGACATAGCCATAGTCCTCCAAAATCATTTTTTCAAAGCTTTGTACGCCGATAGGTAGTTTCTGTGCAGTCATCCCCTCAAATGTATTGTACAGCACTAAGATACTGAAAAGTACCGTAGTCTTTGTAAACGAGCATTGCTACTTGCACCAAGTATGAAGTATTCGCTGCAATCAGGCAAAAAAAAGCGCAAGATCCGCAGACCTTGCGCCGATATTATTAGCTACACACTAATTAGAATTTTCGTGTCCCTAAAAAGCGTTCTGCATCCAAAGCAGCTTTACAACCCGAAGCAGCAGCAGTAATCGCCTGACGGTAGTGTGGGTCTTGCACATCGCCTGCGGCAAACACACCCGCTACGTTCGTTTTGGGTGTACCCGGTATGGTACGAATATAACCCTGTTCGTCTAAGTCTATCTGTCCCTTAAAGACATCCGAATTCGGCTTATGCCCGATAGCTAGGAAAAATCCGTGTATAGCGATTTCACGCTTCTGATTGCTCTCAGTGTTGAGGACTCGCACAGCAGTTACCCCCGTATCATCTCCCAATATTTCGTCGGTTACGGTATTGTAGAGCACCTCCAGATTTTTCGTCGCATTGACACGATCCAGCATCGCTTTCGAAGCTCGCATAGCCGGTTTGCGCACAATCAGGTATACCTTCTCGCAAATTGAAGCCAAATACGTAGCCTCTTCGCCAGCCGTATCGCCACCACCCACAACAGCTACCACCTTATTGCGGTAAAAGAAACCGTCGCAAGTAGCACAAGCCGAAACGCCACCAATCTGCCGGAACTTAGTCTCGGACGGGAGACCCAAATATTTAGCCTCTGCACCCGTTGCAATAATTACGGCATCAGCTTCAATCTCTTTTCCGTCGTCAAGAGTTACAACCCGTTTGCTGTCGGTAAGCTCTGCCTTTACAACGATACCCTCGCGGAGGTCGGCACCGAGCCGCTCAGCTTGTGCACGGAGGTCGTCCATAAGAGCTATACCCGTCGTCCCGTTCGGATATCCCGGGAAGTTTTCTATTTCCGTAGTTTGTGTCAGCTGCCCGCCACGTGTAAGCCCTGCATAGAGGACGGGGGACAAATTAGCGCGTGCGCCATAGATAGCGGCTGTATAACCTGCAGGTCCGGAGCCGATGATCAGTAAACGTACATGCTCTGCCATTGTAATATCTCCTTAAAACTTATTTCGTAATTCGTGGGAATCAACTCGTCCCCGATGGTAGATCTGGTACATTATCAACAGCGCGCAACCGGTATAGTTCGTACTATGCTGATAATACCTAATTCTCACCACTACTTTCCGCCTTTCACAAATAATATACCAACAAAGATATTATCAAGTATCCATAACCGACTCAAAAACCATAGCCACCGAGCGGTAAGCATTGGGCAAGATTTCCCGGGCATCTTCCGGAGCTAACCAATACGCAGCTACAATCCCCTCCTCAACTTGTGGGCAAAGTTCCTCTTGCTTTTCCGTGCGCATCACAAACCAACGCGTCTTCTTCAGAATCGGTTTGTCGTGCCCAGACATGTAGTAGATGTGCCAAGTAGTCAGTGCCTCGCGCAGGATCTCTACATGCGTTATTCCGGTCTCCTCGCCTACCTCGCGCAGAGCTGCTTGCGCATAGGTCTCGCCCATCTCAACTTTCCCCTTGGGGAGATCCCAAAATCCGTTTCTGAGGATAAATAGCGTGTCGTTTTCCGGCGTGAGCACGATGCCTCCAGCAGCATCCACTCGCGTAAAGACGGGCAATATTACCTGTTTCAGAAAGGTTAACGAGACAGGCGCAACAATCGCTTCCACAAAGCGCAAACTAGCTACACGTGTGTGCGTACCACGCTCCCAGAAAATGTTGAGTACCTTTGTCAGCGTGTCGCTGGTCAGAACACTGGAGTGTATGAAAAGGGTATCCTGACGGGGGAGGTTCTCCGTAAGTGCCCCTAAAAATATAATCCGAGCATCGGCGACAAAAATTATCGGATAGGGCATGGAGAAAAGCAATCAATTGTTGGAGATTTTACTGGAACTCGGTGCGATACACCTAAGCAATTCCACTCCTTTTGTATGGGCATCTGGATGGCTATCACCCATTTATTGCGATAATCGCCTAGCACTTTCATCCTACGAAGCTAGGAAAATTATTTCAGCGGAAATGCAGGCACGCTGGGAGCGGAAGTATCGCGAAGCCGAAATTATTGTCGGTGTTGCTACCGGAGCTCTACCCATGGGAGCCATCTTAGCACAAGACCTCCATCTACCCTTTGCTTACGTACGCCCAAAAGCTAAAGATCACGGCTTGGAAAATCTGGTAGAAGGGCGTGTAGAACCCGGACAAAAAGTCCTTGTCATCGAAGACCTGATTTCTACGGGCGGAAGTAGCCTTAAAGCCGTCGAAGCACTTCGTGAAAAAGGCGCACAAGTATTAGGTATGCTGGCTATTTTTACCTACGACTTCCCACAAGCTCGCCAAGCTCTCGAAACAGCAAACATAGATTGGGACGCGCTAGCTACCTACCCCATGCTGCTTAACCTACTTACCCAACAGCAAAAACTCTCTCCCAAAGACCTAGAACGACTGGCACAGTGGCGCGAACATCCTGAAACCTGGGGACGAGAAGCCTAAAACTACTATGCAGAAATACGTAAGCCAAATTACGCGCAGTCAGCGTCTGGCAAGTGACCTCTATACACGGTTTTCCGACCTACGAGTACTGGCAGCGCTCCTCCCACCCGATGAATTTCAACCCATAGAACTCACCCCCGACTTGTGCACTTTTCAAAGCAAAAAACTGGGCGAAACCGGAATCCGAGTTGTAGATCGCGCAGAAAACAGTATGCTCAAATTTGCAGACATCAATGGGCGACCTTTTGCATTCTTCCTCTGGTTTCAGTTTAAGGAGGTTGCCTCGTACGACACCCGAATTCGCATCACCCTCCACTTAGAAGTACCGAGTATTCTGAAATTTGCCATCAAAGGGCGCATCCAAAAAGATATCGATCAGTTGGCAGAGGCTATCGCTAAAGCTTAATACTTTCACTACGCAGTACGACACCACTAGCAAATATCCGTACTAGAAAGCGCCTTTACCGCATATAGCCGTTCGAGAGCACGTATCCCCGCAGTGCCCATATGGTGCGAGAGCTCATTTACATAGAGATTTACATGAGCCTGCATAACTGCCGTATCCATTTCCTGTGCGTGCGCACACATGTAAAGCACTGCAAGCGTGGGGTTGGCATCCGCAAAACGAATACTAGAAGCAATAGCTTCGCGAACTGCCTTCTTAAGCTCTATGGGTAACGAACGACGCACAACGATAAGTCCAAGGGGTAAAGGGAGTGCATATTGCTTAAACCACAGCGCACCAAAATCGGCTATAAGCTCTAGATCGAGCGCCTCGAAAGTAAAACGCCCCTCGTGTATCAGAACTCCCGCATCGGCATCGCCAGCTGCAACGGCTGGTGCTATCTCCGAAAAAATACGTTCCGAACGATGTTGTACCGCCGGATAGTACAGCTCGAGAAGCCTATGGGCGGTCGTTGTAAATCCCGGAACGAGGACTCGCCACAAGCGCGGCTCTGAGGGTAATGTAACGCCACGCCGTTTCACAAAAATCGGTCCTACCTCTTTACCGAAAGCCCCTCCCGTAGCTAGGATCTGATACTGGGAGGCAATCGCCGGATAGAGTGCCGCACTAATCTTTACAACGTCGTAGGTCGCATTTCGCGCCGACTGATTCAACTCCGCAATATCAGCAAGATGTGGCGAAACAATAGACGCATAGGCTGGTAACAAGTTGTGCGCAAGAGCATAAAAAATATACGTGTCGTTAGGACACGGAGAATAAGCCCACGTAAGAGAATCCCACTGCTGCTTCATGCTTGTATGTTTTTTAGAACTTTGTTAAGCGCGTCTGCCAGTCGCATTTGTGCTAATGGGCTATTCCACTGCGATTCCTCCCTAGGTGCTACGTAATTGCTCACAACTCGCAACGATAAATAGCGATTAGCAAACCGACTACACACCCATGCAAATGCCGCACTTTCCATACTTTCTACCGCAGCGTGAGTCTCCCTCCAATCCAAGCCTTCAACACTGCTACAATCGCCCGTTGGCATAGCTCGTGTATGCGCTCGTACTGCCCGATAGCCAGATAATATTGCACTCGATGCCTTGTAAAAAGGCGAACTACTCTCCTTCAGTGTCGGGAAATCGGTAGCATTCAAATGGCAAAAGGCGCCACCGCGGAAAATACCATAATCGGCAAAAGCATCTTCAGCAACCAGCACAACATCGCCCACAGCAAGTGCCCTGTCGTACGCCCCAACAAACCCAACACCCACTACCCAATCGTAGGATGCTAACGGCAGGGGTAACAGCATAGTAAGTGCAGATACCACTCCCACACCCGTAAAACACAAATCTACGTCGTTTGATATATTTAGCAGTCCTGTATATCCTTTTTTATCTAAAACAGGCTGTCCGTTTATTTTTAGGGGTTCTACGAGGTATTGCTTGCAATATGCCTCGAGTTCAGTTACCGTAGCACTTACAAGGAGCAACTTCATAGTTAGCGCAAAAGCTTTTCGATATCTATCGGGAGGGGCGACGCATTCCTAGGATCCACAAGGGTAAGAGCCCGAAGCTTATAATACGTCAACCACGAACTACGTACAGCTTCTAGGTAACGGATACGCGCATCGTCGCGATCTACTTGTGCTTTATCGAGGTCGAGCACACTAATCTTACCGATCAGGAAGCGCTGCTTAGCTATGTTAAACCGATTCTGTGCTATCGTATCCGCTTTGCTCGCTAAAAGAAGCAGTTGCGGTTGACGGTTATAACGCATAACCTCTAGGAAAATCTGTTGTTCGAAGCTATGGAGGGTTTTCTGCGATCGCACTCGCGTAAGTTCCTGCAACGACCGCGCCATTTTCACTCGTCCACTCCCCTGCCCCCAGTCTAAAATAGGGACAACAATTTGCAAGGAGACGCCCTGTTGGTCGAGTGGCGATCGGTAAGCATCCGGAAATTGTTGTGCTTGTTGTGTAAGACCGTACGAAGCTCGTAGATTTGCTTGAAAACCACGCTGACTCTGTGCCTCCGCAACATTTTTTTCCGACTCGGTATTCTCTATCTCCAAGCGCAGAGGCGTTGGGTTATTTTGGTGCGCGAAATCGAGTATCTGACGAAAAGTAAGCGTATCGCCCTGATAGGGAAAAGGCGCAATGAGTTCCCACTCGTAATCATCGTTCAATCCCAGAAATGTAATCAGTTGGAACTGCGCGTTCTGCAAGCTAACCTCGCCATCATTTTCCGCATTAGTGGCATTGAGGAGGTTGAGTTCCATTTGCAAGAGATCGTTTTCTGCAATCGTGCCAATGTTAAAACGCCCTTTAGCAATGTGATACAGCGTATCGGCATTCGCCCTATTCAGCCGCGCAATAGCCAAATTCTGTTGTGCGAGGAGGAGATCAAAAAAATGTGTCGTCGCATCCTGTGCTACCTCCTCCATAGTTTGCAAATAGATTCGTTGCGCCTCCTGATAACGTTTCGGTTCTATTTTCTTCTTCCACTTCAACGAATTCAACGCAAAGAAATCATGCTCCAGACCTACTTGTACGGGAGTTGTAACATAATCCGTCGTACGGCGATCGCCAAAGAGATCATGCCTCTCGGCTGTAGAGCGCAAAAAGATACTCGTACCCGTAAAACCTATCCGTTGCGTGAGGGATAAAGCGCCGGTAAACGTATTCGCATTTTCGCGGATATACTTATAGCTACCATCCGAGAGCTGATAGCGCGTGAGGCGTCGACTGAACGATGGTACCTGCCCTTCCAATCGCAACGAGGGCAAGAATTCGGCACGGTACGAACGATAGCGCCAATACGCCGTCAGAAATGTATGACGCGCAATAAGCGCACTCGCCGAGTACTCGCGGGCATAATGAATTGTTTCGTCAAGTGTAAGCGTTTTCCGCTCTTTAGCCACGAGCCCCGTTTGCGAGCACAACAAAAACAAAAAAAGCCCACAAAAGACAATTCTACTATTCATAGCGCAAAGATTCTATCGGACTGCGTTTTGCGGCACGCCGAGCAGGTGCTAAACCAAAAATAAGACCCACCGTAACCGAAACTCCAAAGGATACAACCACCGAATAGGCAGATACTACTGTCTCAATCCCTGCAACATGCGAAATAACTAGGGAGAGGACGATACCCAAAATAATCCCCAGAAGCCCGCCACTTAAGCTAATCAATACAGCTTCTAAGAGGAACTGTGCCACAATATCCGAGGCCTTCGCACCGATCGCCAATCGCGTCCCGATTTCCTTAATTCGCTCCATGACCGAAGCGAACATAATATTCATGATACCAATACCACCCACTAACAACGAGATAGCCGCAATAGCCCCCAATACCCAATTAAAAATAGCATTCGTACGCTGCTGTTGTTTCAGCAATTGTTCGGGGATTACGATACGATAATCAGCTACGCCTGAGTGTAAGCGCACAAACATCCGTTCGAGAACATCTGCCGTTGCAATTAGCGCCCCCGTCTCTCGCACTTGCAGAATAATACGATCGATCTGATGCGCACGCAGACGAGCAGAAAGCTTATTTCCTGCCTCTTCCGTATCGTCAGCCTGCTGATCCGGACGTAGTAGTCGCGACTGATAACGGCTTTTCAGGGTCTGTATCGGGACAAAAATAGCAGACGAACTACCCACAGGTCCTAACCCACTCTTGCTATCACTTGCGGCACTCAGTCCCTCCAAAACGCCAATAACTGCAAACCAAAGCCCTGCGTATTTAATCCGCTGTCCGACAGGCGAAATACCCCGAAAGAGTTTATGTGCAACCTCCTCACCTACAACACAAACCTGAGCACCTTTTTGCGCTTGGGCATTCAAAAAAAGCGTCCCCGCACTTTGCTTGAGATTGTAAAGCGAAAAATAATCCTCGTTGGTGCCTATTATCTCCCCCTGCATATTACCCCAATTGGACTGCAGTTGCCCATCGTACTGCACTACCGGTACAAGATATCGTAGGGTCGTGAGCTCGCCACGAATACACGCCAGATCGCGTTCGTTCAGTCCAGGTGAAAACCGTCGCAACGCCGTTTTAGAATCATCTGTACTGCTCTCTTCAGTAGATGGGTCAAGTGCCGTGATAACAATATTGTTAATCCCCACCTGCTTCATCTGTTCCAAGATCTCGCGCTGCGCTCCACTCCCGATCGCCAGCATACTGATAACAGCCGCAACACCGAAAATAATACCCAACGCCGTAAGAAACGACTTCAGTTTATTTTCGCGAATAGACTCTACCGCAATCTCAAAATTATGAGCATAACGCCCTAAAAAGAAGAGTTGCAAAACTACCTCCCTTCCAGTCGCACAATAGGGAAGCGATCTATATTCGGTGGCGTGCTCAGATAAAGTTTGTCGCCTGCACGGAGTCCCTTAACAATCTCCACCTCGCGGTCATTACTTACCCCGAGTACTACCTCTTTACGCGTGCCCGAAGCTAAACAAACAAAAGAGAGACTATCGTTGGTATAAACACATTCCAAGGGGCAGCTCAGTACAGAATCGCGCCGAAGCACCAGAATCGCATTACTCGTAGTCATTGCCGGACGTAGGATAGTATCCTGTTCTGCTATTTTCACCAAGACTTCAAAAACCTTGGCATCGCTCCCCGTTATCTGTTCTCCAACATTCGCAACCTCACTCACCGTACCATGAAAATGACGATCCGGAAAAGCATCAACCCCAATATCTACTGTTTGCCCGACCTTTATCTTGCTAACGTCGATCTCATTTACATACGTCCGCGAAACCATTACCGACAAATCCGGCAACGTAGCCACAATAGGATCCCAAGGCGATATATTCGATCCTACCTTCCGTTTCTTGCCATTCCACTCCCTAAAATAAATTACCATGCCTTGTTTGGGTGCGTAAATGGTAAACCGCTGTAGCATCAGATTCAGATCTTCAAGCTGTCTGCGAACCTTATCTAGATTCAGCTCACTTTCACGCATCGTGGAGCGAGCTTGCAGACTTTTAAGCTTGTAGTCCTCTTCTGCTTGACGGAGGGCACGTTCGGTTTTTTCGAGCGAGAGTTCTGCTTGGCGGATGGTTGCTGGTGGTTCGTATTGCGATTGTTCCAGAATCAAATTCTTTTCCGTTTGCTCATAGCGTAGATTCTGAAGAGCTGTACGCAGTTCGCGGAGAGTAAGTGTTGTATCCAACTGCGTTTTAAGAAGTTGCTGCTCTGCTTTCTCTACATCGTCAGCAATAGATTTCAGCTGATTGCTCAGAGTGCCTTTGTCGAGTGCCGCCACGTAATCGCCCGAGTCGACAACCGTTCCCTCTGCTACGAGATCCTTAATTGCAACCTCACTTATGCGAAAGTAGCGACTCCGCATCTGATCCGTAGGGCCGGTAATATCTATACTATTCTGTGCTTCGAGCTCGCCCTGTACTACGATCTGTATTTCAAAAATGCCATCCCGCACCTCAGCATAAAGTGCTACATTTTCCGACTTACGAAAAGCGAAATACAACACAAAAGCAAGCACTACAACAAAAAGCGGTAATGCCCAACGCAGCCAACGGTAACGCAGCAAGAAATCTGTCCGGGATCTCCCCATCTTCCTAGTATCGCATCAGGATGTACGAGCTAGCCTACAGCACAATCTTGACGCAAAAGCATCCAAGCGCAAAGCTTAAAGCTCCACACACTCCCTAAGCAAAGGTAAAAAATAAGCCGATAGCGAACTGTAGAAGATTGTAATTGCACTTAATCGACTTTGCGGCGCACGAGATAGAAGTCTACAAAACCGGGTTTTGCCTCTTTACATTTGGCGTCCATGTCGGTCGTAGTCTCAGGGGCATGCTCGACGACCTCAGTCCCGGATTGCCAATCGAGTGGTGTTGCTACCTTTTCGCGATCGGTAAGCTGTAGAGCTTTAAGAGCACGAAGGATCTCGTCCATATTCCGCCCCACATTGAGCGGATAGTACAGAATAAGACGAATCACACGCTTAGGATCTATAAAATACACTGCACGAACGGCAACCGTAGACGACGTACCTGGCTGTAGCATCCCGTAGAGTTTTGCTACCTCCATTTTGATATCTGCAATGATCGGGAAATTAAAACGCACCCCCGTACGTTCTTCGACATTACGCACCCACGCCAAGTGCGAATAAATGCTATCGATACTAAGCCCTAGGAGCTTGGTATTTAGTGCATCGAACTCCGATTTACGTTGTGCAAAGCCCGAAAGCTCTGTAGTGCAAACGGGCGTAAAATCGGCAGGATGCGAAAAGAGAATTACCCACGAGTCCTTCCCGTAATCGGAAAGAGTTAGCCATCCCTCCGTGGTCTTAGCACGGAAATCCGGAGCAACGTCTCCGAGTAGTGGCATAGGATTCCGTTCTTGATTCTCCATTATTTCTTTTTTTTCTTTTTACTCTTTTTAGGGAGTGTTATTTCCTCTTTATCAACAAAATCCTCTTCTAAGGGTTCGGTACCAAAGGCTTCGCCATCAATTCTGTAGCTTGGTACCTCGCCATAACCGCCACTCGTACTCCGCTTGTGAATCAGAACCGCGATAGCTTTTCGCGCACTAGCTCGTTTTTGTAGTTTAGATTCCGCACTCCGTTGTGCCGCTTGCACCGATTTAGCACCTTTGCTCGACTCTGCATAAATCATCCCATGCGAGTAAAGCCCTACTACGTCATCCGGGTTTTCGTAAAGAATTATCGCACGCCAATCGGTGACATCGATACTTTCTAAGGCGCGTTCGTTCATATTCTCTACCACACCCGTAGAATATGCAATACGAAAAACGTTTTTCCGCTCGAAGCTAAATTCTTCCGCGTCCGGTGGTTTTTTGTAATAAATATTGTACTGCGTAATGCTCGTAATGCGTACCACAAACTTCCGCCCCGAGGTTAGCACAATCGTGTCCAAATCTTTAGACGGTTCCTCTTGAGCTCGGAGTGTCGAAAACGAAAGTAAGTAGGCGAGCATAAATAAAAAAAATAGGCGCACCGTACTAATTCGTACAATGCACCTAAAACCTCTTCCGTATTTGTCCTGACTAATGACGGCGCAAATTATACTCATCCGAAACCGTGAGCTTCTTACGCCCTTTTCTACGACGTGCGGCAAGAACTCGCCGACCATTTGCCGTAGACATGCGTTCACGAAACCCATGTTTATTCTTTCTTTTTCTCACCGAAGGTTGGAATGTCTGTTTCATATCTCTGCTCGCTCCTTAATGTATCTGCTCTCCGTGCCCTATAGCGACACAAGCACAGCCGCAAAGTTAACAGAAAAAGTTAAAACCGACTATCACGCTATCTACGTCCAAAACCTAACAACTGCTCCATAGCCGACCGACTAACCTCCTTATAGTTCTCTTCTACTCGGAAAAGTTGCGGACTCAAATCGCAGAGCACTATTTCTTGCGCTTCGAGTTCTACTTGCAAACGACCCATAATCAGAGTCCCACGCAGCACCATCCCCTCTATACCTTGAAAGGGACTAAACCGATTCATACTCTCCCAACCGAGCTCCGGATAGTAGATAAGCCGATACGTAGTGTTCGGCTCCCGATCCAGATAGGATGCAATGCGTTTACACTTACGCTCCATATACATCGTATCAAGCGGCGCTACAGACACCGAATGTGTTTTAGCTCCATTAAAAAAGAATGCCTCGCCATCCTGTGCAATCACCTCGTGATAATGCGAACGAACTCCCACGATAGCCACCATCACATGACCATCGCCATTGGTTGTATTCAGCAAACAGGTAGCACGACCAATCCCACCCAAGCTAGACATTTCCATACGTATATTAGGTTGGGAGAAGTACAGCTTTAATTCGGACGGGATTAGCGATCCCAGCAACGACTCGCTCTCCAAACCCCGCCAATGAAGCTTATAAACTACATAACCACTCGCCGCGTTGGCTCCCGAACTCGTATTCGGATTGTTGCAGCTTCCGCCCACCAATGCGATAGCCAAAAGCAAGGCAAAAGCGCACGAGAAGTAGCCTATCCTCGGTCTAGTTTCTTTAAGGAACATCTTAATTAGGTAGTTGTTTTTGTTGCTCAATACAAAATTAGGGTTATCCGTCGGAAATGCGGTACAAATACGTAAAACTACCTAGTCCTCTTTTTGCGGGAGTACGGGGAATCGTTTGCGATATTCTTGCTGCGGTGCGGTTTGCAATGTTGCTGTAAGGAGACCCTCCGTACCCTCAAGTACAGCGAGCGACTTGCCTTTGTAATCCAAAATTTGCGAATGTCCGACGTAATCAAATCCGTCGCCATCCTTTCCCACTCGATTAGATGCTGCCAGATATGTCTGATTTTCGATGGCACGCGCAACCAACAAATGCTGCCAAACATCATCGCGTACTGTAGGCCATGCTGCTGCATAAAGAAGCAGATCGTAGTCGGAATAATTACGTGCCGATTCTGGGAAACGGAGATCAAAACAAATCTGCAAGGCTATGCGCCAACCACGAAACGCGACTATCACTCGCCGCGCACCAGCAGTAAAAAGCTGCTCCTCGCCTGCTAAAGGGAAAAGATGTCGCTTATCGTAGTAATCAAACGACGTATCGGGAGCAACTGCATAAAATCGATTATAATACCGCCCTACAGAGTGTATCGCTACCGTGCCACAAAGGAGTGCATCGTATCGTTGTGCCATGTCGCGCATCCAAGCCAATACAACTCCTGGCTCTGCTTCACAAACATGCTCACAAACTTGGTAACCCGTAGGAAACATCTCGGGCAGCAATATCAAGTCTGTCGGCGTTTCCAACCTTGTTAAAAGCTCGGCATAGTGCGCCAAATTGCAGGCAACCTCGCCATCTTCTATTACAGGTTGTACTACTGCAATTCGCAAATCGGACATTGTACACGCAACTCTGCTACTTACCTCCGGACTTTACCTAAAAGCGTAGACGCAGTACACTGCTCAATACGCACTGTAAGTCTACTCCCAACCTCGCAGTCGGTTGTCGGAAAAACGACCATCTTATTTTGCATATTGCGTCCGCACTGGTCTGTTTGCGACTTATGCGAATAGCCCTCCACCAGAATTTCGAAATCCTTGCCCACGTCTTTCTGATTCGATTGGAGCGAATGCTCCTGTTGCAATGCTATTATTTCCTGAAGCCTAGCACCTTTAACCTCATCAGGCACAGTATCGCCCATGCGTCGTTGCGCATACGTACCCGGACGTTCCGAATACTTAAACATATAAGCCGAATCGAAATGTACGGCATGCATCAGCGAAAGGGTTGCCTCGTGCTCTTGCTGCGTTTCGCCCGTAAAGCCAGCAATAATATCGGTTGTAATGGCAGCATCCGGGAGGATTGTACGAATCCGCTCTACCTGCAACAAATACTCCTCGCGCGAGTAACGCCTACGCATCCGCTCTAACATCGAAGTAGCCCCCGATTGCACCGGCAAATGAATATGATGACAGATATTGGCATGTTCTGCCATAACATAAAGCACATCCTCGGTCATATCATGCGGATGGGAGGTTGCAAACCGAACCCGAAGCTCTGGTACCGCCACCGCTACTTGCGATAAAAGCTCTGCAAACGAAAGTTGCCTGCCCTCCGGCGACCGCCAACGATAACTATCCACCGTCTGCCCCAACAGCGTAACCTCTTTATAGCCCTGTATAGCAAGCTTTTGCACCTCACGAAGAATAGACTCCGGATCGCGACTCCGTTCTCCCCCACGCGTAAAAGGCACTACACAATACGAACAGGCGTAATTACAACCTCGCATAATCGAAGTAAACGCCGACACTCGCCCACCACCATAGCGCAGCGGTTCTATATCGGCATAGGTTTCGGTACGCGACAATTGCGTTTGTACTTGCTTTACGCCAGCTCTAGCCTCTTGTATTACCTCGGGCAGAAACCTATACGAATCCGGACCAACAACAAACGATGCGCCCACACGCTCCGTAAGTAACTCTTCCTTGGCACGAGCTGCCATACACCCCAAAACGCCGATGATAAGCTCTTTACGCCGCGTACGTTGAATATGCTTATAGTGTGCAATACGCCCTAAAATACGCACCTCGGCATTCTCTCGAATCGCACAGGTATTGAGCAACACTACATCGGCTTGTGTACTATCTTCCACCTGACGGAATCCCGCATGCGTAAGCAACGAAGCGACAATCTCGCTATCGTTGATATTCATCTGACAGCCGTAGGTCTCTATAAAGAAATTCATACGCGGCTTAGATCCAACGCACCAAATTAAAATCGGTACGCTGGCGCAGATTCGGGTTCTTTGCGTAGAGCCTAATAGCCAGATCGAAAACTCCAGGCGATGGCGGCGTTATCTCTACTACATACTCCGCACGTGGTCCGTTAGCTGACTTAAAGACAAACGGAATCCGATCCGTAATACAAACTTCCTCCTCGCCGGGACGCAATTCTGTTATCACGAGTTCGATGCCTAGGTCTTCGGGCGACAATTCGGCTAAATCGACCACAACGCTGCCCTTATATTTAGTACCTGTAAGTATTGCCTGCGAATCCATACCAAGCCCCTCGGTACGAATTACTGCCACCCGATTCCAATTAGCTAACATACGCTCTTTCCAAGCTAGGAGCTCTTTCAGAACATGCGCATCGTTTGCTATCAGATTCTCGTAATAGGTCACTTGCGGCATATAGTAGCGCTCTATGTAGTCCTGCTGCATCCGCGTCGTGGAGAAGTTAGGCGCAATTTCGCTCATGCTTTTCTGAATGGCATGAACCCAATCGGTCGGGCAGCCAGTCTGTGAACGTTTGTAGTAGAGCGGCGCAATCTCGTTTTCGATAGTCGTGTAGAGGAGCTCGGCATCGAGTTCGTCCTGCACCATTTGATTCTCATACGTCCGATCCTTAGTCAGAGCCCAACCGGCGCCATCCCGATAGCCTTCTACCCACCATCCGTCGAGTACACTAAAATGCAGCACACCATTCATAACAGCTTTCATTCCGCTGGTTCCCGATGCTTCTAAAGGGCGAGTTGGAGTATTCAACCAAACATCTACCCCTTGTACCATACGTTTGGCAAGTGCCATATCGTAGTTCGGGAGGAAGATCAGCTTGCCGCAGAACTTCGGATCTAACGATACTGCATAGAGTCGTTTGATAAGATCCTGCCCTGCAAGATCGTGTGGATGCGCCTTCCCCGCAAAGAGGAACTGTACTGGTCGCTCCGGATTATTAACAATGGAATCGAGACGATCGAGATCGCTTAACAGAAGATGTGCCCGTTTGTAGGTTGCAAAACGTCGCGCAAAGCCGATAGTAAGGGTTTCGGGCTTAAGGTTTTCCTCGACATCGACACGATAGGCAGGTGGCTGGAATCGCTCCATTTCTGGAGATCGCATCGAATTTACAATCCACGTAATAAGGTCTTGTTTCAACTTCTTTCGAATGTCCCAAATAGCTTCTGGCGAACACTCACGAATACGCTCCCAGTGCGTCTCACCACTGGTCTTATCGCAGAGGAGTTGCTTCCACGGCGATGCTGCCCACGTCGGAAAATGCACGCCATTGGTCACATAGCCCACATTGTTCTCGCTTGCATAATACCCCGGCCAGAGATCGGCAAACATCTTTTGGCTCACCTCGCCATGCAGTTGACTCACGCCATTCATCCCCGCAGAGAAATTAGCCGCTAAGTGACTCATCGAAAAGCGTTCGGCAGTATCAGTAGGATGCACACGCCCAAAAGCTATAAAGCGCTCCCAAGTTATGTTGTAGCGTGCCGGATAATGCGCCATGTAGATGCGCACCATCTCTTCCGGAAAAGCATCGTGCCCTGCAGGTACTGGCGTATGTGTCGTAAAGAGCGTAGAAGCACGTACCAACTCTATCGCTTCATCGAAGGTATAGTGCGACTCGTGCATCGCCTGCCGCAACCGCTCGAGTGCCGCAAAAGCTGCATGCCCCTCGTTTAAGTGGAAAAGCGTCGTCTTACAACCCGCTGCTTCTAATGCTCGCACGCCACCAATACCCAAAATCATCTCTTGCTTAAAGCGATTCTCCTGATCGCCTCCATAGAGATAGTGGGTTATAGAACGATCTTCCTCCGAATTCCCTTCAAAGTCGGTATCTAATAGGAAGAGTTGTATCCGCCCTACCATCACCTTCCATAAGCGAACCTGCACTCGTCTCCCCGGGAAAGCGACCTCTACCGTAATCCAATTCCCCTTATCATCGCGCACGGGGAAAACGGGCGTTTGCGTAAAGTTCTGATGATTGTAGTATGCTATCTGCTGACCTGCACGCGAGAGCTGCTGCGTAAAGTAACCATAACGATAAAGCAAACCAACGCCCACCAAATTTAGGTTCTGATCCGAAGCCTCTTTAAGGTAATCGCCCGCAAGGACACCCAAACCTCCACTATAAAGCTTAAGCGAAGCATGGAGACCGAACTCCATACTAAAGTAACCTATAGCAGGCGCTTTTGCCTTCTTTGCTTGCGCCATATAATTCTGAAAGCGCTTATAGATAGTATGCAAGCGCGACAGGAAATCCTGATCGTTGCTAAGAGCTTCCAAACGCGCATAGGAAATACTATCCAAGAGCATCATCGGGTTCCCCTCGCAGCTCACCCACGCCTTCGGGTCAATAGATGCAAAGAGTTCCTCGGCATCTGGTTGCCACGACCACCATAAGTTGCTAGCCAAAGCGTCGAGCGAGTGCAATTGCTTGGGGATATTCCGTTGCACTACCATACGTGTCCAACGTGGCGGAGAGATAGCCGCTCTGAGATCTACCTTATGCGAAGTATCCTGATGAAGAAGCGGCGCAAAATCTTTCTCACGCTGACGTACTAACAACAATGCCGAGTGATACGCCGTACGGTAGTGTGTAACCAGATTAACCCATTCGGCATTAGCTGCTAACGAGCGTGCTTTTTGCGAGGCTTCGTCCCGCTTTTGTGCATCAGATCCCCTACAAACACGAATTCTGGCAACTATCTCCTGTACTGCTGCCTCGTCCTCTTCTCCAGCGCGATGTATCACGGCAGCAGCCGTATCAAGAGCTTCGTTTGCTTGTGCTAACCACAGACCAAAACCTGCCAAATCGCTGGTTACTGTAGGCACACCGAAGGCAAGACTCTCCAAGGGTGTATACCCCCACGGCTCGTAGTAGGATGCAAAAATCGTAAGATCTAAGCCTATAAGGGTATTGTAGTAGGTTAGGTTAAAAATACCGTCATCGCCCTGTAAATAACTAGGCACAAAGACCACTTTCACGCGATCGGTATCCGCATTCTTGAGCCCACGTTCGTGCAAGCGACAAAGAATCGGATCGGTATCCGGTTGTTCGAGAGTATGTGTAAGCAGATTATCGCTACCACACAAAAAACACGGTGCCTCTGCCGTATCACGCATCAGACAACGCTGTAAGTCTGGGCGCGCACCACGATTCCCTGCCGGAATTAACAGAAACGCTACAATATCTTGCTTCAGATCCCGGTCTTGGTTAAGTTGCGCCAGAGCATCTATAAACAAGTCTATACCCTTGCTACGAAACTCATAGCGCCCACTCGTTCCAATCAGGAAAGTATCTGTAGGGAGTTGTTTCCCGAGGAGAGCACCTGCAACTGCTAAAAGCTTTTCGCGCGCTAGTGTACGTTGCTTGGCAAATTCGCCCGCTTCGGGTACAAACGTCGGATCAAAACCGTTGGGAGTAACTAGATCGACCGACTTCTTCAAAAAGGCTCTACACTCCTCGTTCGTCAGTTCGCTAACCGTGGTAAAAACATCGGCATTCTGTGCCGAGAGTTGCTCTAACGAATGCTTCGGCACAACATTAAAATCGTGCGCCAGATGCTCCGGATCCACCTTATCCAACAGTTCGTAAAGGTTCATCCCATTGCCCGACATGCAGCGCCCTAAAACGGTTGCATGCGATGTGAAAACAGTTGCTACTTGCGGAAGTGCCCGGCGCAGATACAGAAGTCCGCCCCCGGTCATCCACTCATGAAATTGCGCAACCACCTTATGCCGCATCGTAAGCCGCCGACGTACGTAACTCTCTATCGCAAGTCCGGCAGCATAGCCAAACAGCAGCGGTTCGATGTAGTCCCACTGCCCCGTAATCGAGTCTAAGTGATACTGTTCCCAAAGCTGGGTGAGGATCTTATCTTTTTGTGCAAAGAGTGTTGTGAAATCGACCAAGATTACCAACGGATGCGTAGGGATATTCCAATGCCCTACACGAACGCGCAGCCCATCCTGTTGCGCTTCTTGTGCCCAATCCGACAAAACATTGGGTTGCTCGATAAATTCCGGGTTACTCCCCGTCTCGCGCCATACATCGGGTCCTATCGTAATGTAGGCACTCTTGTACATATCGGCGATACTAGGAGCCTTGGTGGCAACTACCGTATGAATACCACCCACTTTGTTACAAACCTCCCAGCTTACTTCGAAGAGATAATCTGGTTGTAAGTTCTTTTCGCTCATGTCGCTAGTTTTTTAATAGGGAACGGAGCTCGCAAAAAAAAACTATTCGAAAGTACAATGCTACAGACTCATTTGCCCCAGTACCCGATGCTTGTACAAGCCCCCTGACGACTCCGTTTTTTGTTTTCCGAATGTAGCGACACGTAAGTCTGCTACATCCTAAGCCTAATGAATACCCCACGATTCTTTATCCAACGAACGATACTGAATCGCTTCAATAATATGCGGAACTTGGATATCTTTCGATCCTTCGAGATCGGCAATCGTGCGCGATACCTTCAAAATACGATCGTATGCCCGCGCCGAGAGCGACAACCTTTGCATAGCAGCACGGAGTTGCGCGATACTCTCCTCGTTCAGAACACAATACTGTTGTAATTGCTGTGCCGACATCTGCGCATTACAATAAATCGAGCTATTAGCAAAACGCGCTAACTGAATCTCCCGAGCTGCAATCACTCGCTTCCGAATATCTGCACTCTTTTCGGCTGGCGGCGCTTTAGCTAGTTTCTCGAACGGTACTGGCACTACTTCAACATGCAAATCGATACGATCGAGCAGTGGTCCTGAAATACGATTCACATACTTCTGAACAGCCGAGGGCGAACAAACACACTCCCTCGTAGGATGGTTATAATAACCACAAGGACATGGATTCATCGATGCAATAAGCATAAACGAAGCCGGGTACTCCGCACTACTCTTAGCACGCGAGAGCGAAATAACACGATCTTCTAACGGTTGCCGCATAACCTCCAAAACTTGCCGCCGGAATTCCGGAAGCTCGTCCAAAAAGAGTACTCCATTATGTGCCAACGAGATCTCACCCGGCTGTGGGAACTGACCTCCGCCTACGAGTGCTACATCACTAATAGTATGATGCGGACTCCGAAACGGACGCGTAGAAATAATCCCCATCCCCAAGGGCAACTCGCCGGTTACGGAATGGATTTTGGTAGTTTCGAGTGCTTCGCGCAAAGTAAGTGGCGGGAGGATAGATGGCAAGCGTTTCGCAAGCATTGTCTTACCTGCGCCCGGCGAACCTATCATAATCAGATTATGACCTCCAGCTGCTGCAATTTCGAAAGTACGCTTTACGGCCTCTTGCCCCCTAACTTCCGAAAAATCGGCTTCGTACTGATTGCTACTCTGCTCAAAGAAATGCCGAATATCGCGTTCTTCTTTTTGTAAGGCATTCTTATCCCCGAGGAAGAAGTTTACTACCTGTTGCAAATTTTCCGCAGCATAGACATCGAGTCCTTCAACAACCGATGCCTCCGGCGCATTCTGCTTAGGGACAATAAGCCCCTTTATCCCCTCCTCGTGGGTTTGGATCGCCATGGGGAGTACGCCGTGTATAGGGTTCACCTTCCCGTCTAGGGCAAGCTCGCCCATAATCACAAAGTCGGTAAGCTCCTCATACGGAATCTGCTCAGAAGCTGCAAGAATGCTAATAGCAAGCGGGAGGTCGTAGGCCGATCCCTCTTTTCGGAGATCGGCAGGCGCCATATTGATTACAATCGCTCGCCGTGGGAAGGAATAGCCATTCGCAATAAACGCCGAACGAATCCGATACTCGCTCTCCTTTACTGCATTATCTGGCAGTCCAACAAGATTCAACTTAAGCCCTTGTTGCGTAACGACTTCAATAACGATACGTTGGGCATTAATCCCATTCACTGCGCTACCAAATGTCTTTACCAGCATGCCGCAGATTCTTTTCTATAATTATCGTTACCGAACAACCACGTCCCTTGTATAGCTCTGTAATTTAGCTATTAGGTCTTCGGTTGTTTACCTATTGCGCAAAGAAATAAGCATTGAGCTCGTAGATGTCATCGGGGGTGTAGGAGTTGTTCCCAGTAAAGAAGTCGTCCACGGTTCGTATTATCTCGTCAAAGGATAGATAACCATCTCCGTCGGCATCAACTGTTTGGAATTTAACGGGGATAGGCGATCCTTGTGCAAACGAATATTTCGACTCCCAAATGGGCGAGAGTGGTATCAGCTTCATCTTCGTACGCAGCACGGGCGGAATCTTCAACTTAGGTAAGGTTTTACCCGCATCAGTGAGTTCCACACCGTCATCGTCCACAGGCGTGTTATACGTCGTTCTGGGTTCCTTGTCGCGCGTATCCCATACGCCATCGGCATCATCGTCAAGCGGACAACCTACAGAGTCTACAGGAGTGTTTGGTGGCGTGTCGGGGCAATCGTCTAGGTAGTCGCTCACAAGGTCGGTATCCTGATCGGCGAAGAAGATTTCGTAATCGAAGTCGTCTATATCAGCAAATGCCTTATCAACAATAAACGATTCTGCTTGCGAGAAGAGGTCTAAGTGCAACGAAAGCCCCGTA
The DNA here is from genome assembly GCA_963540065.1 of uncultured Bacteroidia bacterium. Classification (GTDB taxonomy): domain Bacteria; phylum Bacteroidota; class Bacteroidia; order Bacteroidales; family CAJPTX01; genus Bacteroides_D. Next base: position 88,364 of record CAUTNK010000003.1, on the reverse strand, counting down.
TACAGGAACATATCGTGGAACTTACTCGCTTTGAACTCGTAGCGCTTGGCAACGTCGGCGTTAAAGCCGTCCAAAAGATCGGTTAGCGTATAGTGCAACGAGGAATACAAACGGCAATATACCCTATCAGAGAGATAGACATCCACTCCCAGCTCTGCCGGGAATACGGCGGTTAGTGGAGGTATACTCTTCAATTCAAACAGATTGGCGTGTTTCAGGTCGGTTTCGAAGCGGCGATCCATGCGCACCGGTCTTGCAGTAGCCGCCAACGGGTCGCTCTGTGGCAATAGACGAATGGTACCGTCGTTCCAGAAATGATAAAAGGTTCCTTTAGGGTCGGTATAGTTATTTTTGGGGGTAAAGAGGAGGATTCCTGCCCCGATACCTACGTACGGTCTTACCATCTTTCGCGTACCGAGGAATTGCCAAAAATTGTACTCAACGCCCGTAGCAATTTCGATAATCTCGGTCTGAAAGGACGAATTCGGATACCAACGCTTATTATCTATGTTGGGCAAATTCGTAGTATTCATTTTTAAGGACTTAGCGAAATCATGCCCTTCGATGAGTCCGTACATTACGGCGACGTTGAGCTTGATCTGTTTCGCTTTCCCGAGCAGCGTCGATACATTCATCTTAGCCGCCCACGAACCAAGTAACGGGCTATCCGAATTGTAACGCACATCCCCCATAAACTGAATAAGACCTGCGCCGAAACCAATTACGGGATATTTCACCGGATCCACGACTTCCACTTCCTGCTCCAGCATTCGAGCGTAGAAGTCCTCCACATCCTGTGCCTTTAGTTGTAAAGAGGTAAAAAAGAGGAAGAAGAGAGCTACAAGCGAAAAACTCACGCGCATCTGCCAACTAACTGTCATTCTACTCTGTATCCTAATCCTTCTTCTCTACGTGTTGTGTAGGTTTTTGAGGGCTGGGCTATCTGTACCACTTTTGCGAGGTAATCATTAACGCTTCCTGCACGGTGATCCTTTTGCCGTTGTTGTATGCCGCCACGAATGCGTCGTTAATCGGCGTAGTATTCCAAACCTCGACACGGTAATCCCGCGCTTGCTTATACTCTTTGAAAGAGCCCACGGAATACTTATACCAGCCCTCGTGGCGCTCCGTACGCACATCAGCATGTAAAGATAATCTGCGGAAGTATCTATTAATATCTATCGGTCTGTGACCGGCTGCAACCTGAACCCTATAGTAAACGCCAGCCTCTGGTGCCAAGAGGAAATTATCCATCGAGGGGACGCGGCGTCCACCCGTTACGGTGCCGCTCTTCCCGCTACCGCCTTTTGTCGACATCGGCTTGATTTCCTGATGCTTTACCTCGAATTCTACCCCGCCCTGCGAAGGTCCTTGCGGTTCGAGAGTAGCACCGTCTAAATTTTCGGGCGTGTTCTGCTGTGCTACCGAAAGTGGCGACTCGCGTACAATATTCTCGAGCTCGGCTCTCGACATATTCTGCAGCTGCATAGCCCGCTGTGTAATAGCTATCGTACGCGTAGCTTCATTCTGTACAAATGAGAAGGAGCCTGTTATTTTGGGTTCGCCGGGCGCTGCTTTCTTTTCCGGGATCAACCGGTACGAGACGGTAAATATATCTTCTGCCGGCAGGGTCATCCACAAGAATTTCACTACTCCGTCCTCGCACGAGAAGATAGCGTCCTTGGTATCTATGGGCTCTGCTGTATAGCCCTTCGGGATGTACTCTTCTATCTTAGCAAATTTGAGTGCTTCTCCCCTATTCACCAAAATGCGCACCACGTAATCCTGTCCGTCGCTTAAAAGCGTTGGTGTTTCACGAATACAACGAACCTTCAGAGTAGCAAGCGCAATGTCGCGTTGGGCAGGGATAGCTGTTTGGAATTCAGCAAGATCCAACTGTTTATCCAGCTCTACCTCCGGCGACGGGGTAATTACTATAGTACGTGGGGGGATAATAGCAGTTCGCCGTTCATTATTGGCAATATAAGCCAACTCGCCTCCTAACTGAAAAGTTCCTTTTAAGCGGGGATCTACCTCAACCCTGTACGCAATTCGCAACTTAGGGACGTTGGGCAAGCGCATCCACACAAATTTTACCTGCTGGGCTTCGAAGCGGAAATCGGCATTATCCGCATTGCCAGAAACTGCTTTTAGACCTCGGGGAAGTTCGGCTACAAAACGGGCAAAACTTTCCGTATCACCCTTCTCAACCATAACCGAGACGTCGAATTGCGTACCCGCCACCACCTCCGCAGAGGTATCCATTTCCAGATTAATGGCGTCCCCAGCAAAAAGCCCTAAAAACAGGAGTACTAAGCTATAAAAAGCGATAGCAACCTCCTTCAACATTCCTCAGAATTCCCCCTTTTACGCTTTACTTTGCGATGAACAACCCACCAAAAGTAAGCAAACCAACACAAATATACTGCAATATTGCAATTTCGTAGGTAAACGTCCTACACTCCCCACCGAATCTCCTCCTTCAAGGGTACGCTTAAAAGGCGTTTTTTGTTTTTATACCACAATCGCACACAATGCTCCAAAAGCAAACTTTACTATTTGTAGGAAAAAGCACTCCCTCCTAGGAATTCGCGCATGATAGATGTAGGAGGTATTTCGTTTTCGCCAAGTGGCGCAAATACCTGCAAAAAGCGCTTGAGTCGCACTGCCTCGGAATATTCTGGCACATCGTTAGGCACTTCGGAAAGTATCGCTTCCGCATTACGCTTCAGCACATTAAACTCGTATGGGAGTGCCGAGTTAAACATCACATCCGCCTCTTCTTGGTAGGGGAATATATTCCGATCCTCGCCGCGTCGGACACTTGCCCATCGCCTTATAGTATCTACGCCATTGTAGCCTCTGTAACGGAAATCGCGCACCATACGCCGCAGCAACCGATTGTCTGAGGAGGCTATCCTACTACAACCATCCAGCGAAATGGAGGTAAGGGCAGATATATAAATCCGGAACTTATCCTCCAGAGCAATTCGCGGTGTTAGTGCGGGGTTCAGGCCGTGTATACCTTCAATAACCACCACGCCGTTTTCGCCTATTTGTAGTGTAGTGTCGTCGTAGTAACGTTTCCCGGTTTCAAACGAAAATTTCGGAAGTAAAACGCTTTCGCCATTCAAAAGCTTAAGCAGATCTTGATTAAAGAGTTCGACGTCGAGAGCACCAAGGCTTTCGAAATCGTATTCTCCATTTTCGTCTCGTGGCGTTTTCTCTCTATCCACGAAATAATTATCCAAGGAAATCAGGTGCGGATGCATCCCTGCCACGCGCAACTGTACATCGAGTCTTTTCGAAAAAGTAGTCTTTCCCGACGACGACGGACCCGCGATGAGAATAATCCGTGGTCGTTTGGGGCGATCCTTGATAAGATCTGCAATTTGCGCAACCTTTTTTTCGTGCAGAGCTTCCGACACGCGAATCAACTCGCCAGCAAAACCATCCCGAATCTGGGTATTGATAGTTCCCGCATCTTGTATACCAAGGATATCGACCCAATTTTGGTACTCGCGAAAGATATCGAACATCTTATTCTGTACCACCAGCTCTTCGAGTTTCTCAGGATCTTTCTGTTGCGGTACCACCAAAAGCATACCGTTGTAGTACTTTACTAGATCGAAAAGCGCAAGGTAACCCGTGGAGGGGACGAGCCCCTCGAAATAGTAATCCCATATACCGTCGAGCCCGTAGAGGGTTGTATATAGCCTCGGTCTGCTTTCTAGGAGTCTGACTTTTTCGAGATCCCCCTGCCGGTTAAAGATCTCGATAGCATCTGTAGTAAGCGTAGCACGCGGTTCGAAGGGTACGTTTCGCGCCACCAACTGCTTCATACGTTCTATGAGGTCGAAAATAAGCGGATACTCAATCGCTTTCTTAAATCCCGCAATCTCGCAGTAGTACCCTCGGGAGACAGAATGATTCACCCGCAACCTACAACTTGGCAGGGCATCGCGTACGGCTTTTTGCAGCAGAAAGAAAAGCGAACGCACGTACATCCGAATCCCAGCTGGGTGGGTGATATCAATAAACTCTACAGTAATCGGGATAAATACTTTGAAACGCAGATCTCGCAACCGATTGTTAACCATAGCTGCGAGGATGGGGTGTGGGAGTTGTACCTGAATCTCTTCGGCGAGCTCAAGCAGGTTCCGCCCGGGTTCTACGTAATGCTTAGCGCCGGTATTTTTACACACGATTTCGATTCTGTCGGTAATCATCGCTTTGTTATTAGGGTTGGGCAAGAGTTAAGTCCCAAATACAGGTTAGCGTTGGTTTCGCTGGAGGTAATGCGCAGGTCTTCTGACTCGGAAGCGAGGATATAAAATAACATCGTAAATAAACGCCGTTTGCAAATCTATCGGCAGAGCGCCACTGTGCGCTCTGGAATGTATCGGCGGCACCGATGAGGTTTCGGACGTATTGTCTTGCTGTAGATCACTCGCGGCATTCGTCGTCTCCACAAAAGCAGAAATACCTTCTTGTAGCGCTTCGCTGTAGGACTGAAAGTGGTAGTCGCCTTCGCTTTCCGGATCAAAATACACGCCGGCATCTTGCTCCTCGGCGTAATTGTCTAAATCGATGTACTCGTCTCCGTCTTGCTCTTCGCCATAATACTCCAAATCTGAGTGCTGCGACCCAACCGGTGGAGCAACAACCTCCGCCGCCGTCTCTGGCTTCTGCTGCTCGTTCTTCTGAATGGCACTCCGCTTTTTCTTTTTCTGCTGATTGTAGGAGAAAATCGTCACAAAGACAGCCACTGCCAGCCAAAAAACAAACCTTTCCATAACACAAAACGAAACTTTAGTTTAGTAGGCAGGCACTATTCAATCTCTACCGGGATGGTAGCATCGGGCTCTTCACTTTCTGGCGCTGTACTAGGAGCTGTATTCTGACCCTCAGCAGGTGCTGCATCCGAGGTATTGTTCGAGAGATCTATATCTACTCTACGCTCTGCACCGGCTTCCGACTTGAAGTAGCCCCTGATATCAAAGCTAAACATCTTAGCAAAGACAATTTGTGGGAATCGCCTGATGTACGAATTGTAGGCTTTTACCGTTTCGTTGTATTCGTTTCTTGCCGAGTTGATCTGGTTCTCAGTCCCTTCCAAAGAGACAAGCATGTCTTGAAACTGCTGTGTGGTTTTTAGATCTGGATAGCGTTCGATGGTTACCAAAAGCCTCGACAGAGCTGCACTCAGTTGCCCTTGTATCGCTTGGAAATTCCGAATATTTCGCTCGGTAAGATGCGAGACATCAATATTCACCGAGGTAGCTTTTGCCCTAGCCTCTATCACTCCCGTCAGGGTATTCTGCTCAAAGTTGGAAGAGCCTTTAATGGCTGCAACCAAACTCGGGATAAGATCTGCTCTGCGCTGGTACGCATTCTCGACCATTCCCCATTGGTGCGAAACAGTCTCGTCTAGCTTTACAATCTTGTTGTAAGCAGCGCATCCTCTAAAAAATATGAGGATCAGAAGTATAACTAGGATAATAGTCATAGTCTTAAGAATTTTCATTTCCGGAATTATTTAACATTTATCCGCGCTTTCGGCTGTGTAGAAATCCGCCAAAGATATTTCCCATGGAAGAGGAATGCGTAAAAGACACTTATCGTAATAAGAGCATCGGCGAAATTAAAAATGGGTTTGAAAAATTCGAAATGCTGACCGCCTATAAAGGGCAACCACGAAGGCCAATAAAAATCGAACAGCGGGAAATAAAACATATCGACCACCTTCCCCTGCAGAAGCGGCGCATACCCACCCTCGGCGGGTAGAAATGTAGCAAGCGCAGGTAGCATCTCGCCGTCAACAAACCGTACCGTGTCGCTACTCGAAAAGAGAACGCCATAAAAAGTACCGTCGATCACATTCCCAAGTGCCCCAGCAATAAGACCCAACAATGCAAAATAGATTCCCCGCGGGACTTTTCTGTTTAATACATAATGTGCCCAATAGCACAACACAGCTACTGCAACAATACGCAATAAACTTAACAGGACTTTTAACCAAACGGAATCTGGTTTAAGTCCGAAAGCGATACCCGAATTCTCAACAAAATATAACCTGCACCAATTCCCCAAAAGGAAGATCTCTTCGCCAATAGTCATATGGGTTTTGACCCAAACCTTCAGAGCCTGGTCTATCACTAACAAAACTAGCACTAGCGCAATGCCCCAGTATCTTATACGTGCATCGGAAGTTCGTTGCATCCTCAAGCGTCTTTCGTGCGTTGTAGCAGCAGGTGTACCATTCCGTAAGGATCTCCCAAGTCTACCGAAAGCGGTGCATCTAGGGGTGCGGTTGCTTTTTCCCACGCCGTACACAGTGTTTGTGCTTGTATATAATCCTTAAAATTCGCGAGCGCTTCCCAGGTTTCGGTTTTTGCATCGACTGTAATCCGAATTCTGTCCGAAACTTCGTAACCGTTTTCTTTTCGTTGGTTCTGGATCCGATTTACTAGTTCGCGAGCAAGCCCTTCGTGTATCAGCTCTGGCGTAAGTTCGTAATCCAGTGCAACGGTAAGCCCGGATTCTGTAGCCACCAAACAGCCGGGGATATCTTCTGGTTGTATATCGACGTCTTTTATATCGACCTCGTAACTCTTTCCGTCCAAATTTACCGAAATAGTGCCGGTTTGTTCCCACTTTAGGATCTCGCCCTGCGGAAGCTTCTGAAGCAGTTTTGCCAGCGCCTTCATATCTTTCCCGAACTTCGGACCTAGTGCCTTAAAATCGGGCTTTACGCGCTTAACAAGCAGGGTGTTTACTGGGTCGAGGTATTCCAGATGCTTGACATTAACCTCATTGAGTATTATGGCTTCTACAGCACGCAACCGCTCTTCGAACTCAGGGTTTAGAACCGGAATCATAATTCTACTCAGAGGTTGACGCACTTTAATAGCTATTTTCTTCCGCAGAGCAAGAATCATAGAAGAAAAGCGCTGTGCTAGCTCCATTTTTTCTTCGAGCTCGCGATCGATATATTCGCTATTCGCTAGCGGGAAATCGGAGGCATGTACCGTGGTTTGTCGCTCTTTCGGGTCAATCTGTTGCAAGTCGGCATAGAGCTGATCGGCATAGAACGGTGCAATAGGTGCCATAAGCTGCGCAACGACAAGCAGACACTCGTGGAGGGTTTGGTAGGCTGCCTTTTTATCGGGAGTTAAGCCGCCACCCCAGAAACGTTTCCGGCTCAAGCGTACGTACCAATTGCTGAGGTGCTCGGAGACAAAATCCTGCAACAAACGTCCGGCGCGAGTGATATCGTACGTATTGTAAGCCTCGTCTACATTCCGAATCAGGCTATGCAGACGCGACAGTATCCAACGATCCAATTCTGTACGTTGATTCAGAGGGATAGCAGACTCCTTGGCATCGAAATTATCAACATTCGCATAAAGCGCAAAGAAGGAATACGTATTGTGTAGCGTTGCAAAGTATTTACGCACGCACTCGTCTACCGCTTGCGAATCGTACTTAAGGTTATCCCACGGCGCAGCATTGGTAAGCACATACCAACGTACGGCATCTGCTCCCTTGGCATCTAGCTCTTGGAACGGATCGACAGCATTCCCAAGCCTTTTACTCATCTTGTTCCCAGCTTTATCCAGCACAAGACCATTCGAAATTATATGCTTAAAAGCCACACTATCGCCAATCATAGTAGCGATAGCATGAAGGGTAAAGAACCAGCCGCGGGTTTGGTCGACACCTTCTGCAATAAAATCTGCAGGGAAATGCTCTTGGAAGGTCTCTTTATTCTCGAACGGATAGTGCCACTGTGCAAAAGGCATAGCACCCGAATCGAACCAGACGTCGACAAGATCCGGTTCGCGATACATGGGTTGCCCATTTTGTGCACAAAGGACGATGTCGTCTACATGTGGGCGATGCAGATCTACCTTTTCGTAATTCTCTTTAGAAAAGTCGTTTGGCGTAAAATTAGCTAGGGGATTGGTTGGCATCAGACCGGCTTGTACCGCTTTTTCGCACTCCTCGCGAAGTTCTTGCAAGGAGCCAATGCACTTTAACTCTTTCCTATCTTTCGTAGCCCATATGGGGAGTGGCGTACCCCAGAATCGGGAGCGCGATAGGTTCCAGTCCACTAGGTTTTCGAGCCACTTTGCAAAACGCCCCGTACCTGTCGAATCCGGGTGCCAGTCGATCGTTTCGTTTAGTTCGAGGAGGCGATCCCGAAAAGCTGTAGTACGAATAAACCAAGAGTCTAACGGATAGTACAATACTGGTTTGTCCGTACGCCAACAGTGCGGATAGGAGTGTTTATGCTTTTCGATACGAAAGGCTAAACCACGTTGTTTGAGGTCGACACAGAGATCGATATCTAGCTCGCCCCCCATCGGGTCGTTGCTGTGGGTATAGGAGGGCTTAACAAATCGCCCAGCCCACTTCTGGAACTCCTCCTTGTAGAGGAACTGCTTGATGTATTCTGCGTCGAGGTCTTGTATAGGGTAAAACCGCCCTTTTTTGTCGACCATAGGCGCCGCATCGTCATCCTTTGCTATCAGTTCCATGCCCACTATCCCTTGCTCTTTGGCGACGCGCGCATCGTCTGCACCGAAGGTTGGCGCAATGTGTACGATACCTGTCCCGTCCTCTGTGGTTACAAAGTCCGCAGGGATAACGCGGTAAGCATCACCTCGAGGTTTTGTCCAACGGAAAAGTGGCTGATAGCGTATACCCAGCAACTCCTCGCCTTTTACCTGCTTGAGGATATGCCACGGTAGCGGCGCTTTGTTGCTTTCTGGGGGTAGTAGCGGTAAATCTTTCCCCTCCGGCTTAAAATAAGCTTCCAGACGAGGCTCTGCCAAGATAACCACACACGGCGCATTGGTATACGGATTTAGCGTCTCAACGTAGAGATAGTTTATATTCCGCCCGACAGCCAGCGCCGTATTCGAAGCTAGGGTCCAAGGCGTTGTAGTCCATGCTAGGAAATAGAGCGGCTTATCGTTGTAAAGCGCTGGCGTTTCGGTATCTAACACTCGGAACATACCCACAACCGTAGTATCCGACACATCGCGATAACAACCGGGTTGGTTGAGTTCGTGAGTGCTAAGTCCGGTACCTGCTGCGGGCGAATAGGGCTGAATGGTTTTCCCCTTGTAGAGGAAACCGCCGTCGTAGAGTTTCTTCAGCAAGAACCAGAGCGACTCAATATACTGCGTATGGTAGGTAACGTAGGGGTTGCCGAGGTCGACCCAGTAGCCCATTTGCTGGGTGAGTTGCTGCCATTTGTCGGTATACTTCATCACCTCCTTGCGGCAGGCATTGTTGTAGTCTTGGATGGAGATCTTTTTGCCGATGTCCTCTTTCGTAATGCCTAACAGAGCTTCAACACCGAGTTCTACGGGGAGCCCGTGCGTGTCCCATCCTGCTTTGCGCTCTACACGAAAACCCTTTTGCGTGCGATACCTACAAATAGCATCCTTTATAGCACGCGCCATTACGTGGTGAATACCGGGGAGACCGTTTGCTGATGGTGGTCCTTCAAAAAAGATATAACTGGGTGCATTCTCTCGCTGTTGTAAGCTTTGTTCGAAGGCGTGGATTCGCTCCCAAACTTCTAGGACTTCTGCCGCCACCTGCGGGAGATTCAGCGTTGGATATTGCTTGTATATGTTTTTCGCCATTTTCACAACTGCGCGTGGTATGCGTTGTCTGTTGAAGTTCAAAGTTAGTCAAAAGCGAATAACAGGCAGATCAAAATTTCTAGGGAGGGTGGTCAATAATTCTATTCGCTATGCGAGATAGATTAACTATAGAAGTAGGAGCGTAACGCGCTTAGAAGGCTTGCCGTCCTTCCGCACCGGTTCGCACCGGGAGAGTGTATAGCGATTTATATCATCCGCTCTCAACGCCTGTCGCACGTCTAGAAAAACCCGCGCTGCGGGTTGCCGCCGATTCGGTATCACGCCATCGCTCTCAACGCGTAGCGAATTTCTAGAAAAGCGGGTCGTGGTCGCCTATACCCCGGTAACACCGGGAGGAAACGGAATCGTATTCGTTAGTTTTTTTTACATTTGCTAACAAATCAAAGGTACGTTCCTGAGATAAACACAACAGATTTTCAGAAACTTAAAAAGACAAACGGAGAAAAAGAAATGGAGAAATTTTACAAACTCGCCTGCCTACTGTGTCTCTTCCTCGTTGCCAGCGGAACCCTCTGGGCGCAAAACATGGAGCGTTACATTACGCTAACCGTAAAAAGTGGAGCGCAAATAAAACTCGGATTTTACGCAGCAGACGCGAGCACACAAATCCTCATAAAAAGTGGCGAAGATGTACTCGAACCCGCTTTTGGTGAGGCTACTAATGCTAAAGATTACCTCACGAAAACAGTCACTCCCACCACTGATAAAATCACCGTATACGGCGATTTGCAAGGATTTGATTGCAAAAAGAACCAAGAGAACATCACCGAGCTCGAGGCTAATAATACTGAACTAACCGATCTCAAATGCTACCAGAACAAAATTACAAAACTGGATGTTTCGAAGTGTGCTAAACTAGAAGTATTACTCTGCTACGAAAATGAACTCGAAGAGTTGGATGTTACACACAATCCAGAGTTGCTCAATTTAGGTTGTAGAAACAATAAGATTAATAAACTCGATGTCACGAAAAATACGAAACTAGAAAAACTACTGATTCGCAATAACAATATCAGCAAACTCGACATCAGCCAAAATAAGAAACTATTCTGGCTCTACTGCTCCACCAATCCGATCTCCACACAAGAGCTAGACAATATATATTGCAACTTGCCTGATCGCGTTGCAGAAGATAAAATCGGATTGATTGGAGCGCTATTTAACGATAAGGATACCCGTTCCGATGTAGTGCTTGCTACCAATAAAGCAAATGCTAGTAGCAAAAATTGGCGCGTATGCTACAATAATGACAAACCGATCCCGGATACCAAAGGAAAGTACGTTTGTGGTTCGAACCCCGGTGGTGAGCAACCTAGCGATCCGGAAGCGCTCGTAGAAACTGCCACTTTGGCGGGTATTTCTATTGCGCCCAATCCCTTTACCACACAACTAAAAATTAGAAACGAAGAGGCTCTCAATGCTCGCTACGAACTCCTAAATACCCACGGCGTTGTAATGCGTGCTGGCGCGTTGCAAGGCGCAGAAACAACACTCAATACCGCAGACTTAAAAGTAGGAGCTTATCTGTTGCGCATTGTCTCTGACAATAAGAGCCAAACGCTGCGCGTGGTAAAAGAATAAGACTATTTGTCTCACTGGTTGGGATAGCAAATATTTTCCACAAAGAGGGTGTGTCTCAATACGCACCCTCTTCTTTTTTTAGGCAAGTCTCTTTAATCGAATATAGTTTGGGTTTATTGCACAGCAAACCCAAAAAAGAGGGCTGGTGTGTGGTGGCGGATTGTGCAATATTCTCATAAAACCCCGACTGGTGGCTGCCTGTAGTTCCGACATCGTTGGCGGTGATGTATCAGAAAAAGGTCTTACGCCCACTTTGCACAGACTGTACGACGTTTGCCAAAAGCGAACTCTTCATCTATCAAGCATATAATCTACCACACTCTGTCCGACAAATTGAACAAGAGGTACTAGTACCGAATTCCCCATTTGCTTATATGCTTGCGTTCGACTTACTACCGATAATACAAAATTGTCGGGGTAGCCCATAAGTCGTGCACATTCCCGTGGCGTTAATCTTCGTGGATTTTTTCCTTCCTGCGGGATCAGGATCTCAGAGCCATCTTTGTGATAACGAGCACTAAGCGTACGCGAAATCCCTTTCACGTCTACTAAACCATATCCAAATCCGTTCCCTTTGGCACGATGTTTTGCCTCGTACGCTTGCAAATAGGTCCACAATTTGTCTGAAAGCGTGTACATCGCATCAACTTCCGACTCTAATATAGACGACAATGCTAACTTCTTTTGAGGGGGAAACGGGAACGTATAGTTGGGTTTTGTCGAATAATATTTGTTGTCAAAGCCAATCATAAAAACACGTTCACGGTGCTGCGGCGTAAAATCTTTTGCATCAAATACTTGGAAATGAAAACGATACCCCAATGCTAGCAATGTCTGTTTAATCACTGCAAACGTATTTCCTTTATCGTGTGATAGGAGGTTTTTCACATTTTCCAAGAAAAAAGCTTTGGGACGGTGATGAGCAATAATATCAGCAACATCGAAAAATAGCGTGCCTTGTGTCTTATCCAAAAAACCAGTTTCTCGTCCCAAGCTCTGCTTCTTGGATACGCCTGCAAGCGAAAATGGCTGACAAGGGAAACCTGCACACAGGAGGTCAAAGCAAGCAGGTATCGCACTTCTTGTTGTCTCCAAACGAATATCGCCAAAAGGGATTTCACCGTAATTTTCGCAGTAAGTTAGTTGTGCATATTTGTCCCATTCACTGGAAAATACACACTTTCCTCCCAAGTTCTGTAGTGCTAAACGAAACCCTCCTATACCAGCAAATAGATCGATAAACGTAAAAGAAGGCTGTTTGCATGGCGGAAATACGCAACGCTTCTCCTCACACATACTACGAGATACCCCGTTTCTCATTTCCTAGCGGTATATGCAAAATTATATACGAACCACAAAATATCGTGATTTGGCATCCAGCTTCAAGAGGCGAAATCGGCTCAGAAGTGCAACGTAACAAGGTATAAAATCCGGTAGTCTGCAGCCACGGCATCCGCTAGGAGCATGAACGAGAACAACCTTACACACTTTTTCAGACACTACTTCAGTGTGAAAACTTTAGGCTGATAATATCCATTATTAATAGCCTGTAAATCAAGCTATTTCGGGAAATTACCATACAATGCAAATCCCATCTAAGTAAAACTACTATTTTGTTTAACGTTTTTTTTGCAGTCCTTTGCATCACATAAAAACAAATAGTTGCAACTATGAAAAGAATAGTATTACTTCTTGCAACACTCCTAGCCGCATTGTGGCTGGCAAGTGCGAGCTATGCAGAGAGCAAACCCTTTATTACGAAGTGGAAAGGCGAAGCGGGAAAAGAATTGAAGATCCCGATCTTCGGAAAAAATTACAAGCTCGTGATTAAGAAGGCTTCGGACAATACTGAGCTAAAAAGAGTGAGCTCACTTACACTTACTAAGGATGACAACTTCTATATCTATACGCCCACCGAGGATGGCGATCTTCTGGTAGAAGCAGGTCCTGAAGGTGTGGAGCATATATACTTTGATTATTATGGTTCAAAACGTGGCAGCGCTGAGAACTTGCTAACTGTAGAACAGTTTGGTAGTGTGGTTTGGAAAAGCATGTCTCAGGCTTTTGCCTATTGCGAGAATATGCAATTTGCTGCTACAGTGGACACTCCCAATTTGGGTAGCGTGACCGAGATGTATCGCGTATTCCTTGATTGCTCTGCTTTCAACCACGACATCAGTAGTTGGAATGTGAGCAAGGCAACCAACATGGAGAGCATGTTCGGTGGTTGCACTACTTTCAATCAAGATATCAGTGGCTGGAATGTGAGCAAGGTAACCAACATGGGGGGTATGTTTTGTGAAAGCACAGCTTTCAACCAAGATATTAGCCGCTGGGATGTGAGTAATGTAACAAGAATGTCTGAGATGTTCTTAGGTTGTTCTGCTTTCAACCAAGATATCAGTAGCTGGGATGTGAGCAAGGTGACGAAGATGTATCGCATGTTTGAAGATTGTCCTGCTTTCAACCAGAATTTGGGTTCGTGGAAACTTAAAAACTGCAAGAATTTAGGACTAGAAAATTGCGGTATGAGCATAGAGAACTACTCCAAGAGTCTAATAGGCTGGGCAGCACAAGCAGACATAAATAAGAATCTCTTACTTAGTGCCGACAACCTCCAATTCAATGAAACAGCCAAGAGTGCCCGTACAAAACTCATGAAGGAGAAGCACTGGGTAATACTGGGTGACGTGAGTGAAGGCGGAAGAGCGTACGACCTCAGGATAGGGGGGGTACAATTAAGTTCGGACAATTTTACATCCTTTCAACAGGCATTAACAGAGGCGGGGGTTTTGAAGAAAGGAAAAGTAAGTGTAACACTCGAAGGCGAAAAGCTTATACTGAAACTTGAAAATGCTGAGCTTACAGCACCGTCTGAAAGCTTTCCTACCCGTATGCTTGAAAGCAGCAGTGATAACGAGATAACCCTCCAATTGCACGGCGTTTGTACTATTACACAATTGTCGAATAGAGAGGCAGCAATATATGCAAATAATGGGCTAATTGTAGGGCGCAACGCAAACGATAAGTTGTTGGTGAAAGGCGGAGATGTTTATTTCAGCAAAGCCATTCGCAATTGTACATTAGACGTTGAGAAAGCATTCGAACCTTATTGGCTTAACCGCGATCTTGAAATAGACAACGCTATTGTGAAAGCAAAAACGATTCAGTCTGTACGTCTTACCCTAAAAGACTGCTCGGTACTCCAACCCGAAGGTGCGCACTACGATGCGGGTAAAAACGAAGTAGTAGATAAAGACGGGAATACAGCTGTAGACGTGCTAATAGGTCCTAGTGGCGGCGGTGCAGTAATAGGTATAACTCTTTCGCAGCATGAGCTCACTTTAGTAAAAGGCGCAACAGCCACCCTCACCGCCACGGTAATACCCACCGATGCCCACAACAAGAAATTCTCGTGGAAGTCTGACAATGAGGCTATTGCAAAGGTAGAAAATGGACTGGTAACCGCTGTAAGTAAGGGCGAGACCATAATTCGTGTAACCACAGAGGATGGAAATAAAACCGACGAATGTAAAGTAATAGTAAGCGAAGAGAATCCGATTGTGCCAGTAACAGGTATAGAAATCTCGACTACGAACTTGCCTCTCAAACAAGGCACTTCGCATACGCTTGTTGCAAGCGTAAAACCTGATAATGCTACAAACAAGGCAGTGACGTGGAGCTCTGATAACGATGCTGTTGCTACGGTATCTGACGCAGGATTGGTTGAAGCCAAAACGGTGGGTACTGCGAATATTAAAGTCACTACGCAAGATGGTAGTTTCGAAAAAACTTGTTTAGTAACAGTAACTGCCGATGATGTACCACTAACAGGCTTGAAGGTATCTCCCGCAGAAACACACATAAAGGTGGGGCAAGCGGGCACGCTGAACGTGCGTTACGAACCTGCTACCGCAACACACAAGGAGGTAACGTGGGTGACGAGCGATGCTGCGATTGTTACTGTAGATCAAGATGGTAACATCAAGGGGGTTGCAGTAGGCGAGGCGATTATCACGGTAAAAAGCAAACAAGACGAAACGATAAAAGGAACGTGCAGGGTAATTGTAGATCCTGCCACAGGCGTAGAAGATGCTGTGTTTGCTAACATCGTAGTTGCCCCTAATCCGTTCGGTAACGCATTACGAATTGTAAATGGCAATTTGCGCGGAACATATGCATTGTTGAATGCACAAGGTGTCGTAGTGCGTTGTGGCAATATGGATGGCAACGAGGTGGTAGTTGAAACAAGCGATCTTACCTCGGGTCTTTATCTTTTGCGTCTCTCTGCCGAAAACGGTGCAACGAAGACCATAAGAGTTGTAAAAGACAGATAATGAAATCTGTAGGGGCGTTGCGTGAAACGCCCAGAATAACGCATTAATAATCAATGACAACGGACATTTCCCATTGTGGAGGTGTCCGTTATCATTGTAAGTCCCTCAACCAGCTAATACTGTTCGAAGAGCTACTGCCGTATATCCGTTGCCTTGAGCAACCGCTTCGGGAGTACCAACTGCTATCACCTCGCCCCCCTGTTCGCCACTTTCCAAGCCTATGTCTATCAGGTAATCGGCATTGCGGATAACATCCAAATTATGCTCTATTACAATTACCGTATTACCACGATCTACCAAAGCATTTAATACGGATAGGAGTTGTTTTACATCTTCAAAATGCAAGCCCGTTGTCGGTTCATCAAAGATATATACCGTCTTCCCCGTATCGCGCTTAGCAAGTTCGGTGGCTAGGCGAACTCGCTGGTTCTCTCCGCCAGAAAGCGTAGCACACATCTGCCCCAGCTTAATATACCCCATACCCACCTGACGCAATGCGTGGAGTTTACGCTCTAAGCTCGGAATCGCTTGAAAGAACTCATACGCCTGATTTACTGTCATTTCCAGCACCTGATGTATGTTCTTCCCCTTGTAGCGAACGGCTAACGTCTCGCGATTATAACGCTCGCCACCGCAATCCGAACAGCGTACCTGAACGTCTGGCAAGAAGTTCATTTCAATCAACTCATACCCCGAACCACTACAACGCTCACAACGCCCACCCGCTACATTAAACGAAAATCGCCGTGCCGTAAAGCCTCGTACTTTAGCATCCTGTGTTGCAGCAAACAAATTACGGATGTCGGTAAAGATGCCTGTAAAGGTTGCAGGATTCGAACGCGGATTCTTACTCAACGGACTTTGATCTACCCGAATTACTTTATCCACATACTCCAAGCCCTCTACCCGTGCATAACTCAAGGGTTGTTGCTTCGATTTATAAATCCAATGGCTCAAAATAGGATACAACGTAGCATTTACCAGTGTCGATTTCCCACTACCCGAAACACCCGTCACACAAATAAAACGACCTAGCGGGAATTCTACATCTATGTTTTTCAGATTGTGCCCACTTGCGCCAAAAAGCTTAAGTGCCTGACCATTACCTGTGCGTCGGACACTTGGGGTAGGTATAATACTACGCCCACTCAGAAAATCGGAAGTAATACCACGAGCCGCTACAATCTGTTCCGGCGTTCCGGATGCTATAATATTCCCGCCCAGACGTCCTGCTCCTGGTCCTAAATCGATCAAATAGTCTGCAGAGCGCATCATTTCTTCGTCATGCTCTACGACGATAATCGTATTCTCCTGTGCGCGAAGTATTTTTAGGGCTTCTATAAGTCGAGTATTATCACGCGGATGAAGCCCAATACTAGGCTCGTCCAATATATACAGCACATTTACTAGGTTAGTACCAATTTGCGTAGCCAAACGAATGCGTTGACTCTCGCCCCCCGACAAAGAATTCGACGGACGATGCAACGACAAATAACCCAAACCTACATGGAGCAGAAAATGTACACGCGATGCTATTTCCTTAATAATTTCAGACGCAACTTGCTTATGTTTTTCCGAAAGAGCGCCCTCCAGTCCCTCTACCCAAACAGCAAACTTATCTAACGACAACTGCGACACCTCGGCTATATTCAAACCTTGGATCCGGAAAGCCAACGCCTCCTCGTTTAAGCGATTGCCATTGCAGTAGCAGCACGTAACATCGCCGAAATCGGTATAAAACTGCTCAAAATATTTCTCGCCAGAGGGCAAATTAACATTAGCTTCATAAATCGCACGAATTAAACCCGAAGGGCGACTAAGGATCTGATCTGTCTCTAAGCGATAGAAATCCTCCTTGTAGTCAGTATATGGATCGCCATCAAGTCTCTTTTTCCAATCGTTATAAAGCGCCTGTTCCAACGTAGCGTACTTCTTTAGGAGTTTGGTATCTATAGGTTCGGGTTGGGTTGAGTAGAAGAGTCGTTCGCACAACTCTTCAGGAAACTCTCTCAACGAAGTATTGCTTGCCAGCCCGTGTCCACTCAACCAGCAGTGCAACCAAGCTTTTACAATTTGTAACGGACGACAGTTCTTGCCATACAATTGTTCCAACAAGTCTACGAGTGGTACCTCGGCTTGCGATGTAAAATACGAACGCGTAGGGACACCCCACAAAACACCTGTACCCCGACATTCTCGACACGCACCATACTGCGAATTGAACGAGAAGGTATGCGGTTCCGGATTCGGTAACGTAAACCCAGAAACCGGACAAAGAAGATGCCGACTATAATACTTGCTCTGATGCCCATCCAAATCGATCACAAGCACCATCCCGTTACCACGATGCAAACAGTCTAAAAGTGAGCTCGTGAAACGCTCATTGCGCTCAACAGGTACTTTCAATCGATCCAAAATGAGCTCAATATCATGCACCGAGTAGCGATCCAGTTTCATCCCTTGGGTGAGCTCCACTACCTCGCCATCTATACGCGCATAAAGAAACCCCTTACGCAAAAGTTCGCTAAACAAACGCTGGTAATGTCCTTTACGTCCGCGCACCAACGGAGCACAAAGCGCTATGCGCTTCCCACGAAAATCCGAACGAATGAGGTCTTCAATCTCATCTGTCGTATGACTCTCCAAAGGTTCGCCTGTGGCTGGAGAGTAACCAATCCCGACGCGCGCATAGAGCAAACGCAGGAAATCGTAAATCTCGGTTATTGTACCAACTGTGGAGCGACTATTACGCCCCGTCGTACGCTGCTCTATTGCGATCACGGGAGCAAGACCGTCGATATAATCCACATCCGGACGCTCCAGATTGCCTAAGAATTGCCGGGCATAAGCATTCAACGTCTCCATATACCGACGCTGCCCCTCGGCATAAATCACATCAAAGACAAGCGACGACTTACCACTTCCACTCAACCCTGTTACGACTGTTAGCGAATTGTGCGGGATATGCACACTAACATTCTTAAGGTTATGAACGCGTGCGCCTTCTATGATAACATGCGTCTGCGGACTAACTTCTTCCATAATTATGCCCTGAGCAAAGAGAGGGACAAAGAAACTACTTTACAAATGCTATACAAGCCGGGAGATCGCCTGTTTTTACCTGCCACTTTTTCGTACCATTTACCGAATAGCAGTAGAGCGTACCACTCGACTTATAATCCAATGCATCCGCAATATAAAGATTACCACTACCAGGATCTGCACGCAGACAGTAGGGAGTCTGTACCGAGCTCCCTGCTAGGAAAGAGCTAGCTAGCTTCTCACGCTTTTTCACATCTATGATACCGTACGAATTTTCTGCCTGCCCAGAAGGATTATAAATCGATGAGTAGTAGAATAGCGAATCGTTACGAATATCAAACCCATGGCAAGCTATCCCCGTATTCTTTGCAATGGTATACTCCGTGCCCGTTTTAGATAGACAATACAAACTCGGTGCTGCATCGGTATAATTCCCCAACGAAGTAACCCAAAGCTGACCATGGCTATCTTGCCGAATAGTTTGTAGGTTGAGTGCCACTTCTATATTGCCCACTACTTGGAGGGTAGCGATATCCACCACCGTAAGCGTCTTTTCGTAAACACCATCCGCGCCCGATTTGGCTATATAGAGTTTGCCATCTACAGCAGCTAGTCCTTCCGGACGGCGACCTACATTCACGCGTCGTAATATCTTATAACTTGCCGTATCAATTTCTACCACTTCGCCATTGTCTCCTGCATCCGGCGCTACATACGATGTTGCATAGCCTTTCCCGTTCCAAAAGCAAATAAAACGAGCATTAGGCAACGCTACCTCCCCCACGTGTTTCGTACTACGAGCATCTAAAACCTCTATCTTATTCGAACCATTTAATACAATGTAAAGTTTGCCACCATATTCTTGGATGTCGTTACCCGTATCGCCCAGACCTTTTACCATTTCCGGATTAGCTTGCGTATACACATCGCGCAGATATTTCCCTTGCGCAAAATCGTAATAGTCCAACGACGACTTATTAGTTTTCCATGCGCCTTGATTGAGAAGATAAAATCCTCGATAGCCCCCATTCTTTTCTGACGGAACTTCTTGTGGTGTGGGTTTCGGTGCCGGAGTCTCTTTTCTACATGCTACAAAACCTACCCCTAAAACCACTATTAAACAATAAATCAACCTCTTATTCATATTCACCTTATTAAAATGTAATTTGCACTGTCAAACAATAATTGCGCCCCGGCATAGGGTAATTCAAAACAACGGCATACGCCTGATCCCAAAGATTGTTTACCTCCAAACGCGTTAAAAATACAAACGTAAAAATAGGGTATTCCCAACCAACCACTAAATCGCTGGTATACCAAGCGGGTTCGTAATTGTAAATACTATTTTCGGGCTGATGATAACGCTCGCCCGTATACAGGAAATTATACGCCAACGACAGGTATTTATAACGGTAGGAGACAACTGCCGAGCCGCTATGCCATGGGATGTAAGGGATCTGATGCCGGTAGTATCGCGACTCAGGGCTACTTACATCTATAGCGCGCGAATAGGTGTACTGCAACCGAATGCCTAGCTCGTCTGCCCACCTCAACTGCCAACTATTCCATAACGCTACCTCACAACCCCACATATGTACCTTTCCGAGGTTTATCATACTCCAACGGAATTGTCCACGTGTCGGGTAGGCTATTATCTTGTCGGTAACCCAATTCTGATAGGCATCCAGACTAACCCCAAGTTTCTGGAGAAAATGCGGCGGCGTATCCCATTCCCAACGCATTCCTACACTAGCCTGTTTAGCGAGTTCGGGACGGAGATACACGTTCCCCCAGTCGGTATAATACAAATCGTTAAATGTCGGCAGACGCAACGAATGTTTATAATACGCATGAAACGATAGCGTCCGCCACACATCTGGGCGATACGACAGAAAGAACGACGGCAAACCATACCCCTGCAAGTGCTTCTTATCTCCATGGGCTACACGCTGCTCAGCAAGCACTTCTACCCAATTGGTCATAAAATGCAACGCTTTGTAATGCAACGATACGCTCCCCGCTATGTAATGCACCCAACGAGTAGGATGCAAATTGTTCAATGTACTTTGCACATTCGTATGGTGGCGAGTCTGTAAGCGATTCCAAACCACGTCGTAAGCTACCGAACTCTCGCCCCAGTTCCCTAGGCGGAATCCATGTACCGTAGATAGGTAAGCTTCCGTTTGCCAATACGAAATCCTATTGCGGATAAATGCCGGATCCTGCTGCTCGTAATGCACATAATCGTGCGCCAGTTTCCCGATCACCTTGCCTCGATACCAAGCGGTAAAACGCTTTTGCCACATCCCCTGTACAAAATAGTCCCGATCCCGAAGGCGCTCGCCACTCCCCCACACGTTGGTAAGTATCGCACCAGGCAGACCTCGACGCGAGTGATAACCATACAAACGTAAGCGCCATTCGCCATTGTCTAGTCGCCCATAGACAGCACCCTCAAGACGTTGGATATGTACATCGCCATTTTTTCGCACTGCTGTGGTATCATAGGCTTTCTGCCCAAGCGCATTATAGCCTACTACACGAAAAGGATATCGCCCATGCGTTTCAAGCACCTCGCCACTTACCCTAAAAACAACCCCACGCCCTACACGTTGTTCGTAGTTAACATGCGGTTGATAATACCCAAAAGACCCCACCTTAAAAGCCGTTCGTATGCGATAACTGCGCCCATTGTCCCACTGTGGGATTTCGCTCTGGAGTCCGACCAACGACCCTAAACTATACGTCCGCGCAGACTCGAATACACTACTCCGGTGTCCGTGATAGACCGAGATCCTCGTAATCCCGTCCAGACTCAACCGCCCCAGATCTACTATCCCATTTTGCGCATTGCCCATCAGCACCCCATCGTAGCTTATACCCACATGCTGCGAGCCCATACTGCGGATGTCGATACTCTTTAGGCCACCTATTCCCCCATAGTCTTTAATAAGCGATCCCGAAAAGTGACGAAGTGCCGTGGCAACACTCTGTCCTGCCACACGCGATAACTCCGCCTCCCCCAAATGTTGCACGGGTACGATATCGCCATCGCCACGCCTACCTATTTCTACTTTTTCTATAGCGATGATACTGTCTTTACCCGCAGCACGTACCGAATCGGTTACAGACGCAGAGGCATACGCCGCCACAGAGTAGCAAGATAGCCCTAACAACGTAGGGAGCAAATTGTATAACCTCGCCATCGGTTAAACAGTAAAGCCAAAACTAACCATCCTTCGGGTGGTATTCAATTCCCTCTCCAAAATTCCTAACTTTTTTATTCTTAGCAGATCCCTTACAACGTGTTGCTTAATTTCGCTACCTTTGCAGCCAACAATGTTTAACAAACTCGCTTAAAACGAGGAAAATCATCAAGTTCTATGGATTACTTAACTTCTGAAAAGAAACAGGAGCTTTTTTCCCAGTACGGAAAGTCTAATAAGGATACCGGCTCACCAGAAGCCCAGATAGCCTTATTTTCCTACCGTATTAACCACCTGACCGAGCACCTACGCATGCACAAAAAGGACTTCTCTACGCAGAGAGCGCTCCTGAAGATGGTCGGACGACGTCGCAAAATTCTCAACTACCTCAAAGAGATCGACATCGAACGTTACCGCGCTATTATTAAAGCTCTCAACCTCCGCCGATAGGCACCGACTACCAGCAATATGCAAGTTCTAGAAAAAACTATCACCCTCCCCGACGGGCGAACTATTTCCATTGAAACCGGGAAGCTCGCCAAACAAGCCGACGGAGCGGTGATGCTCAAGATGGGCAATACCATGCTCCTCGCGACTGTGGTGAGTGCACAGGAGGCGGGAGAGGACGTAGACTTTATGCCCCTAAGTGTCGATTACCGCGAAAAGTACTCTGCAGCAGGACGTTTCCCCGGCGGATTCTTCAAGCGCGAGATGAAAGCATCGGACTACGAGATCCTCATCTCCCGACTTGTGGATCGTGCCCTCCGTCCGCTCTTTCCAGACGACTACCACGCCGATACCATCGTTAACGTGATTCTCTTCTCGGGCGAAAAAGACGAAATGCCTGACGCCCTAGCAGGACTTGCAGCCTCGGCGGCGCTTAGCGTTTCGGATATCCCCTTCGGAGGTCCTATCTCGGAAGTGCGTATAGCGCGCATCGACGGCAAGTTTGTCATCAACCCAACCTACTCAGATCTGCAACGTGCCGATCTCGACCTGATGGTGGGCGCTACCCACGAGAATATTCTCATGGTAGAGGGCGAGATGAACGAAGTCTCTGAGGATGTGATGATCGAGGCTATTAAAGTAGCTCACGACGAAATTAAGCGACACTGCGAAGTGCAAATGGAGCTCGCGCGCGAACTCGGCATCACCAAACGTACCTACTGCCACGAAAACAACGACGAGGAGCTACGCAAACGCGTACACGACTTCTGTTACGAAAAAGCGTACACCATTGCCAAATCGCAACTCCCCAAACAAGAACGTGCTGCAGCCTTCGAAGCGCTTCTGAACGAATTCTGGAACACCATTCCGGAAAGCGAACACGACGCCCTAAAAATGATGGTACAACGCTACTATCACGACGTGGAAAAGGAGGCTATGCGCACCATGATTCTTAACGACAAGGTACGACTCGACGGCAGAAAAACCGACCAAATACGCCCCATCTGGTGCGAGGTTGGTTACCTACCCACACCTCACGGTTCGTCTATCTTTACACGTGGCGAAACCCAGTCGCTCTGCTCGGTAACCCTCGGTTCGAAGTCCGACGAAAAGATGATCGACGAGGTACTCTACGAAGGCAACGAACGCTTTACGCTGCACTACAATTTCCCGCCCTTCTCGACAGGAGAGGCCAGACCAACACGAGCGCCCGGACGTCGCGAAATCGGACACGGGAACCTAGCCCACCGAGCCCTAAAGAGTATGTTACCCGCGGAAGCCGACTTCCCATATGCTATCCGGATCGTGAGCGATATTCTCGAATCGAACGGTTCCTCGTCCATGGCAACCGTTTGTGCGGGTACCCTAGCGCTGATGGACGCTGGCGTTAAGATGCGCAAACCCGTCTCAGGAATTGCAATGGGCTTAATTTCGGATACCCAAAATCAACGCTTTGCAGTACTTTCTGATATCCTTGGCGATGAGGATCACCTCGGCGACATGGACTTTAAGGTAACTGGTACCCGCGACGGCATCACCGCTACGCAAATGGATATTAAGGTCGACGGCTTACCCTACGAGGTACTTGCCCAGGCTCTCGAACAGGCTCGCTTGGGGCGTCTGCACATCCTAGGGAAGATCTTAGAAACGATACCCGAACCCCGTCCGGAACTCAAGCCCAATGCTCCACGCCACGAGCAAATGACCATCCCTCGCGATATGATTGGTATGGTTATCGGACCCGGTGGCAAGGTGATACAGGAAATGCAACGCGAGACGGGTACGCAAATCAACATAGAGGAGGTCGACAACTCGGGCGTAATAACCATCTATAGTTCGTCGCTAGATGCTATGGCAGCTGCACGCCGCCGGATCAACGAAATCGTTGCAATACCCGAAGTCGGCGAAACCTACAAGGGCAAGGTAAAATCGATTACGGCTTACGGCGCTTTTGTAGAGATTATGCCCGGACGCGACGGTTTGCTCCACGTCTCTGAAATTGATTGGAAACGCGTAGAGAAGGTAGATGCCTATTTCAAAGTGGGTGATATCATCGACGTAAAGCTTATCGAAATTGAAGCAAAAACCGGCAAGCTGCGCCTTTCGCGAAAAGCCCTAATCCCCAAGCCACAGGGCGAAAAAACAGATACAGCCAAGAGCTAAAGTTTACAGTATTCGTACTGTTCAACGAGAGGATGTAATTGCTTACGTCCTCTTTTTTTTACGCTCTGATAAACAGAGGTTACAACCTCTACGAACTCCCTATTTATAGCGCTCCACTCTTTAGACCTAATATATATTACAGCAATATTTGCATATGTCCCAGAAAAAAAAAACTTGCGCCCCGTACAATTAAGGTCTGAAGAGGAGCAGACGTAAAACAAAGGTGGCATGAAGAAATATCTCGTACTCTGGTGTATGTAGAAGTATGTAATTAAGTGGCATCTTTTTTTGAGAACTCAGTGCCGGGAAGTGTAGCAACGCTTTTCGGCATTTTCTTTTATTGTAAAAAGTTCGAAGTACTTTTACACTATCAGGAATGCGTAAAAAGTTGTAGAGAGGATGGTGCGTAGCAGAGTCATTAAACACGTTGTCGCAGGGTTGTTGGTCGGGGTAGTGGGTGCTAGTATCTGTTTTCTTTGCTACGAAGAGTGGGGCGTGGGTTTCCCATTGGTGCAAAGTAGCACTCTGCAGCTTTCGAATCCACGTGGCGGTTATGTTGGGTCGCCCCTCGTTCCCGATACCCTTTACTTTGCAGGCGAGCGAGTCCCCCTCGAACGCGATGACGTGTTGGAGAGTTTAGATCGTGAGCTCTGTGTAGCAAGCAATTGGCACAGTCAGATACTACTTATGCTTAAACGCTCGAGTCGCTACTTTCCGGAAATCGACTCGCTATTAATTGCCAACGGCATCCCTCGCGATTTCAAGTATTTAGCCGTTGCCGAAAGTTCGCTTAACGAACGCGCTATATCGCCCTCGCGTGCTGTAGGCTTGTGGCAATTCTTAGAAAAGGTCGGGCAAGAGTATGGGTTACAGATAGACGACGAGGTAGATCAACGCTACGACATTGCTTCTGCCACAACCGCAGCATGTCGCTACCTACAGGGCGCCTACCAACGTTTTGGAAGCTGGTTTATGGCGGCAGCGGCTTACAATATGGGAAACAACGGACTGCAGCGCGTGGTGGGCTTACAGGGCGCAACCAAGTATTTCGATCTGCACCTAAACATCGAAACCAGTCGCTACGTATACCGCATCCTAGCGCTAAAACTCGTGCTGGAACATCCGGAAGAGTATGGTTTTCAGGTACCCAACTCCGAACGTTACGCACCCTATACCTATCGCAAGCTTTTCGTAGATAGTACGATAAACGACCTTGCACTTTTTGCACAAGCACACGGGATGACCTACAAACAGCTTCGTAGGCTCAATCCGTGGTTACGTGGCTATAAGCTTAGTGGCGGGAAATATACCTTGCGCATGACAGAGAAGCCATAATCTCTAAAACTTATCCCTCCGCCGCTCTAAACCTCAGCTCTTCGGCAATGGTATCTACTACGCGCTGATACCAACGGACGTCTTCGTAGTTGAGTATGCGACCGATTCGTTTCTGCAACCAGAACCTTGCCGGCTGATACGAGCCTACCCAGTGCGACCCAATAGCACAAAGCGAACTTTCCGGTAGTGTTAAGAAGTCATCGCGCAATTTTTGACCCTCCCCACAAGTATAATGAGACTGTTGCACAATTACTATCAACATAGATTTCTATAGGAGTGTAACGTGCTTAGAACGCTTGCCATTCCCACGGTGCAAACCGGGGTGGGAGGAACGAGCGACAAGCGTTGAGAGCGGATGCGCTGTCTGGACGATGCGGGTTTGGGGGATGGGAAAGAAAAAAACGGGCAGACGTCTCAGCTCAAAAGCTAGAGTTTTTGCCTACGCAACTTCGCCCTGAGTAGTCCGTACGATAGCAGGATCCCAAGCAGAAAAGACACAACAATCGCTATATATTGCCAGTAGGATAATATCCTAGCCTCTTGTTTTTCAGCAGTTTTTCGGATCTGCTCATCGAGGAGTTGCGGATTATTGATCCACTCGTTTAGGTCTTCTTCTCCTTTTTCTTGGATTTCGTCTTTTAGGATCTTTATACACCGTTTGGCGTAATCGAGGGCTTGTCGTGGATTTGCTTGCTCGTTAAGTATGGCTAATTCTTCCAAGACGAGCGCTTTTAGTTCTACGAAGACCAGCGAATCGGCAAGTTGTAGGGCTTCTTGTCCCACTTTTTTCGCATTCACATTTTCGCCTGCTAGCCTATAAGTGGTACACAGGTTGCCCAACGACATCGTAAGTTGGTAGTTTTGCGTCAGTTGCCGAAAGATATCTACTGCTCTTTGGTGGTACGCAATGGCATCGGTGAGCTGCCCGAGTTCGCGCAAAATAAGCCCTATGTTATCACTAGCGAGTCCGAGCCCCAACTGATTATTGAGCGAGTCGTAAATCGCATAGCTCTTGTAGTAATGTTTGAGCGCTTGCTGATAATCTTTCAACTCATAATACGTAGCACCTATGTTATTCTCGCCATTCGCAGCTTCTACATGCAAACTATGCGTACGATTGTATTCCACATACTCGGCAAAATATTCGAGGGCTTTAGTATACTGTCCGTACTGGTAATAGATTTGCGCAAGGTTGTTGTACGCCATAGCTACCCCCTCTGCATTACTTGCCGTCTTGAATGCTTTTAATGCTTCCAAAAAGGCAAGGAACGCCTCACGAAACTTACCCTCACGCCGGAGTGCGATCCCCATGTTATTATAGGCGCGCCCACAGCCGTTGATATCTTTTATTACCTCAAAACTTTTCAAAGCTTTTGAAAAGTGTAGAAACGCCTCTTCGATATGCCCACGACTCAGGAGCGTAATCCCCCATACATGTTCTGCACGCGCTACATCCGCCTCTGTTCCTTTTTGTTGAGCAAAATCCACCCACTGTGCATAGTAAAGGAGAGCCGAATCAATATCTTGCTTGGCATAGGTTTTGGCGAGCTGTTCGTAAATACGCAGACGCACCGAATCGTCGGTTGCTAAATGCAGTGCCGTACGCAAAGAATCTAGCGGGCTCTGTGCCAATGCAACAACCGGAGCAGCAATAATACTCCCCAAAAGGGATAATGACAAAAAAAGATGCTTAATCCAGTCGCGACGAACTAGAATAAGCATCGGATTTCGGTACTTCAACTTCTTATACTATTTAGCAATAAAAGCTTCGTAATCTTTGCTATTCATGAGTTCTTTAAACTCATTAGGATCCGAGAAACGGATACGTATAATCCACCCCTTGCCGTACGGGTCTTTATTAATAAGTTCGGGGTTATTTTCGAGCTCTGGATTAAGTTCGAGAACCTCTCCCGATACGGGGATTCGCAGCTCGGAGACGGTTTTCACAGCTTCGATCGAACCGAATTCTTCCCCTTTTGCAAGCGTAATATTTAGCTCTGGCACGTCGACAAATACGATATCGCCCAACTCACGCTGTGCATAGTCGGTAATACCTATGCGAGCTTCTGTACCGTCGACAGCAATCCACTCGTGGTCTTCGCTATAATTGAGATTTTCTGGGAAATTCATGACAATACGGGTTTCTCAGTTTTATGTTTTAGACTCCTATAGGCAAAGGTAGCGTTTTCTTTGCTTTGAGAGAGGAGAAAAAGCGAGAAACCCGATAACTCGTTACGGATCTCTCGCTTTCCTTTTTAACCTAGCCTACTAGTTAGGGCGAGGTAATTCAGTTTATTGCTCTTTTATAGCCGTTAGCGCCTTCGTGGCGCCGTTTTCTGTTACAATCCGAACGATGTATACACCCGCTGCAAAATCGGCTGTTAAAATGACCGTTTCGCGCAATTGCAAATTACCCTTACGAACTGTCTGCCCTTTAGCATTCAGAATTTCGTATTCCCCGAGGGTATTCCCGTTCATAATGTTCAACTTGTCGTTGAATGGATTCGGAGCAACAGCAATGGCATCAAGAGCAGCATCGTCAACAGCTACATTCTCTTTCTTAACAAACGTAGCTTTAACCGTAACATCGGCTTTAACCTCAAACGATTTGGTCTGGATAATATCCTCATCGCCTGCAGTTAGAGTCTTCAACTCGTAGTCGTCGTTACGTGGGGTAGCAACCACTTTCAGGATCGTACCTCTTTCTACTGCTTGCAACATCTGAGCATCATAACCTTCGATAGCAATCGAACCCTCGCCTGTAGATTCCAAAGTAACTATATGCTTACCTGGTTTACGCTGGAAGATAGCATGAATATTCACCGGTCCGTTTACCACGTAGGTACGCGATACTGTAATGTCTCGACCGTTAGCCATAATCGAAAGCAACTGCCAAGGATCTTCGTAGATAGCCGTAACCTTAAGTTGAGCGCCATAAACGACCTTTTTAAGGTCTTCCGCCTTATATCCAATAACTTGAATAATCCCCTCTCCTTCCGATGTAAGCTCTACGTTATACGTATTCGGTTCGAAGATTGCCGTAAATGTCAGATTCTTCGTAACGTTAACTTCTTTACGGATCGGATTCGTTGATCCGTCCTCTTCCCAACGTACGAAATGGTAGTGATCGGCAGGAATAGCCTCTACCTGTTCCCCATCCTTACCATTCTTTAGATACTGAACTTCGTTGCCTTCTATATATCCTCTTCCCACTACCTTATAGGTTATGGTACGCTGCTCGACAAATTGTGCTGTAAATTGCAAACCGGCATCAACCATTACGTCCGAACGTAGTGCGTCTTCCTTATTATCCGACCACTTATCGAACATATAGCCTTTTTCCGGCACGGCCAATACAGGCGAAGTATACGTACCTATTTCGACTTCGGATTGGTATGCTTCACCTTCGATAGTTCCGTGTTCAGCTGCGAGATAAATAGCCGTCTTCTTAGCCTTAACGATTCTCTTAAACTTCGCAGTAACACTAATAGATGCCGCTCCGTCCGTACGGTTTGCAGTTGCATGGGAATCCGACCACGATTCGAATTCGTAACCTTCATCCGGCGTCGCAGTAACCTCTGGTGCGGGTTTTGAAGTAGAAGCAGTCAGAATACGATGCTGATAAGCCGTTGCATCACCCGAAACTTTAATGCTACCATGCTCCCCTGCAATATATTCTAGGGTATAGGTTTCTTCGGTAGGTGCGGTATCGTAGGTAACCTTCACATCGTCAACAGCCACCATATCCTTCGAATAAGAGGTATTCGGTGTTTTAAACGACCATTTGAAACGGATATGCTGCTTACCAAGTAGCGAAGTGGTAATTTCATGAGCTTGCATATAGTCTCCTTTAGCCAAATCTTTAAGGTCTGTAAGCTCTGTCCACGCCGCATTGTCTACCGAGTAGAGCACTTTCGATTCCTCAAACGTAGCTTTCTTAGCCTTAACCATATAGGTAAATGCGAGCTTCAGTTTGGTAGTCGGCGCTGTAATCTCTGCTAACGATATGTAAGGCGAAATAAGCTCAACTGGCGCAGTCATATTTTTACCCTCTCCGAAGCCCATCACAAAACCGGTTTTAGGATCCGAAGTAGCATATTTCGAACGTTTCTCGCGCTTCCAACTTTGTCCGTCCTTATTGAGTTCGTTTTTCCAATAAACGAAAGAGATCGGATCACCGTCGAAATTCTCGGTATACGTAATCGGATAAAGCGGTTCGAAGATTGCCGTAAATTCCGCATCCGCTTGTACATTGGCATCTGTTCGTTCGAGATCCATGTTTCCGTCAGACCATCCTGCGAAAACATAACCATCCCGAGCTTTCACCTTCACTGCTGTACCCGATGTACCAATCTGTACTTGTTGTGTAGTTGTCCCCGACTCGAATTCACCTCCCTCTGTAACAAGATACTTAAGTGTAAATCGAGCGAAGTCGAATTCTGCCTCTAGAGTCTTATCCGCCGTAACATTCCGATCCGAACGAATAGGATCTTGGCTGCCGTCCGACCACCTTACAAACCGATAACCATTAAGCGGCACCGCAATCACTTGGGAAGCATCGCCACCCCTAGGAAGTTTTTGTACGGCAATACCTTGCAAAATACCATTTGCTTTGGCTTTGTAAGTAATAGTAACCTCAAGGGGAGCGAGTACAAAATCTACCGTAATAGGAGTTTCTAACAATCGGAACGAACGAGCTACTGTAGTATAGTTAGGAGCCGAAGCCACTAGCTGATACATACCTTTTTCGGTTAAATAGAATGTAATCGCCCCCTGTGCATCCGTCTTGTAATTCACCTCGTTGCAAGCTACTGTGGCATTTGCTATGGGGTTGTTCGACGGATCCTTTACTGTTATCGAGATCTTCTGTCCAACAGCTTGTTCGAGCACAGTCAGTTTTCCGTTCGTGCGTGTAATATGATATCCTGCAAAGTCGTACGGTGCCGAATAACCTATCGGCACAACCTCGTACTCACCAGGAGTTAATGCAGGTTTGGACGGATCCCAGAAGCTTCCATCTGCAAGCTTTACTCCGTAAGGCATTGCCAATACTGCACCTTGACCTTCAAATTGGAGAGCATCGTAATCGAATTCCCAGTCCGGTAGTACATCTCCTTGCAGCATCCGTGCTGGACGCATCGAAATAGTGAGCGGGATACGTGCCACCTCAATCGCACGACTAACCTCTGGTGCTGGCTGATAGAGAGCGTTACCTAGTTGCATAGCAACAATCTCTGTATTACCAACCCCTGTCGTAACCACTTCTCCTTTGCTATTAACAACAGCCACCGACTTATCGCGAGTATAATACATACATGGTAAGCCAGAACTAGCTGTTGCATTTAGCGCGATGGGCGTACCCGAATAGTTGGTCGTAATCTTTTCGTTTACCCAAGTTATGGTTTGTGGGAGCGATAACGTAAATACGTAAGAATTGGACGTACGTCCATTCTCTGCCACAACCTTCACTACCCGAGGTTCGGAAAGATCCATTGTGAACTTCTGCCCTTGCGTATAAACCTTTCCCAAGTACCTAAATGTAGCATTGGGCGAGAGTTCATCTAATGTAACAGATACATGCTTCAGATCAAAGTTTTTCCCTGCAACAGTTTTTGGTTGTAGAATGATCGTCTGCTCCGGATTAGAGATAACTAGATCCTCTGCTAGTGTAGCGTTGTCGGCTGTTAACAACGATAACCTAATCAAATTACATGCAGCAGACTTGTCTGGAATAAGTCGCACTCTGAAATTCTCGGTATAGTCCTTACCAAAGAGCTGCGAGCGTTTTGCAACAAAAGCCACCTCGTGCTCAGCATTACTAAAGTCTAACTCTGTAGTGGCATCAATCGGTTTCGTATCGCCATCTTTCATAAACTGCGTATTAGGCCACAAACCGACAAAGTTGAGCTTAACCTTTTTCCAATCTTCAATACCGCTCACGGTAAGTTCGTAGAGGTTATTCTCTTTTTTCTTGGCATCGGTCACAGCCTTCTCTGTCCTTACAGTTGATACAAGAGCTCCGATAGGCTGCCAAACATCCTTAGTGGTATTCAGACGCGAAGTTACAATCTGACCTGGGTGCTCGTTATTAGAGGTTATACAATTGCTCTCACCCTCATCAAACATATACTCCAAAATACAACCTGCAGGAAGTTTACCATCCGCCAAGCGAATGCTCTTATCTAAGTTTTCTTTCAGTTCAGTTTCCGTTCGTCTCTTTTTCCATATACGGAACATCCCCATATCGCCATGGAATCGCCGAGCAGCAACGAGATACTCAAATGCATAACGCCCCGTACCATATTCCACAAGCTCAACCGATTTACCGTTAATGAAACATTGCACCTCAAGCATATCGCCTAGGAAGGTAGCCTCCAATTTCAGAACAATGGCTATATGCTGCCATTCGCCAGGTTTCAGAACCTGTTCCTTAGTAATAGCTATATACTTACCAAATTCGAAATAAAGCGTATTATCTGGCGCATAAGCTGAATTTAGCACCGACAACATCTTGAAATTCTTAGACAAGAGCAATGGTGCCGACTGGGGTCTTTCAAGCTTCCACCAACCTTCGATAGTCGCCGAACTTTTAAGCTGCGACCCACCCATATCTATTACTTGTAGCCACTCCTGATTATCGCCCACAAAGTGTATAGAATAGTTCTTATCGGTCTTTTTCGGATAGTGATACACACGATGGGTAAGCTTATTGTTATCCATATTCATATCCTGATCTACGAGCAAGGCGTCGAAACGATAAGCACCTGCTTTTGATAGATCGGCCTTCTGCGTGAAAACAATTTCAGCTACATCGCCATAGGGTTCTATCTTTTGTGTAAAGAGGAGATTGCCCCAAACGTTGTTGTTGATAGACACCTGCATTGTAAAGGACTCAACTGGGAGCAAACCATTGTTACGCACCTTAAGCTTAACTTCTTGCTGATTGCTGAGGTTCGTACCCGATTCCAGTCCAACAAACGAAAGGATTTCTAAATCGTGCTCACGCGGATTTTTCCCCGATTGAATATCTGCCGTACAATCGAAAATTTGCCCCCAAGGTACCTGTTCGCCTTTTTTGAATTTTTCCCAGTTCTCGTCTGTAAAGAATGCAAAACGCATACGATACTCACCAGGCTTTACATTATGACTAGTAAAATCTACCGGCAATTGTACGCCTTGAGGTATTGCCAACGGATCGGGTTTCGGGATCTCTACAGTATAATACTCAGGCGCCTCATCCTTAAGTTGGTTATCGTTCTTATCCAAATCGATCCAGAGACGTAAACGAACAGGGAAATGTTCCTCTTTCGGAGTATATGTCTCATTAAATTCAAAACGCAATAAGTTGGGGCTCGCAGTATAGAACTTAATTTTCGTACCCATACGATAATAGAGCTTATCGGTATAGTAGGTAGGAATTGCCTTCTCGCCCAAGGTCTGCACTTTAGAAATATAGAACGTCGAGCTTTTTTCTATCGTTCCGTTCAAACGGTAGGGATCGCGCAAGATAGAGGTACTTGCCGTATTATTGGTAATGTCGCCGTCCTGCTGTAACTCTACTTTTACATTTGCTTGCACCGGAGGTGTAACGTCAAATTCCTCCGTGAGGAAATATTCTTTAGTCCCTGTTTCAAGTTTCGCAATCTTCGACGTAAACTTCTGACCCTCCATCAAAATCGTTACACCCACATTATACTGCTCAACGGGTAATTTGTTCTCGATCTTCAGTTTAAACTTAATATGGTTGTCGTCCGAGCCTTTTTCCTCTTTCACTTCGGAGAGCGCCCACTTATCTGCCAGTACAATTTGACGGACATCGGCACTCCATCCCGATCTGGAGTTATTATTGTTGCAAATAAACCGAAACGCTAGCACACCTCCCGAATTTACAGAAGTGATGGTCTTCGCGCCTCGTCCCGACAGCTTGTAATCGGCTTCTTTCTTCATATCCGTATAGGTCGAGATATTCGTCCAGACAAAGAGCGTATCGCGCGGCGATATATCAAAATTCTCAAATGCTACCTGTAGGACTCCGTTGGGCTCTTGTTTCTTCGGTTTTAGAATAAGAGCTGCAAAATCTTTAGGGGAATAATTATCCAAACCTCCGCCATAATCGGTAAAGCGTGTAGGCGCATCTATTTCCACGATCTCCTTCTTTTCCACCGGAACTTGAATTCCAAAAACCGTACGTGTTTCTGTACTATGAGGCATAAGAAGCACATTACCCTTGTTGTAGATTTCCCAAAGGAGCTTATCGTTATCCGGATTAATATCGTTCGGTACCCCCGTACTGATTTCTACTTGGAAACGTTGCCCATCGGGAGACGAGGTCGAAAAGTCGTACTGAGCTTCTATTACCTTTTCTTCGTACGGCTTCAAGTTCTCAATCAGATTACTCTTATAGAGTTTGCCATCCACGAGAATATTTACCGGTATGTTACTAAGGGTAGCTGCCGTAGTATTGCAAACATTAAAGGCAAAGGACTCTTCATGCAAATTCGCATTATCTTCCGGACGACGTACAGGAAGGATTTGTAGATCAACATGCTCATCGCCGTAAGAAATTTCGTAGTAATAGATCCAGAAATTATTGTCAATAACTTTCAGTGCAGTCTGCAACTCTAGTTTAGTAGACCTACCAACAAGCGAGGTAATATCCCATACGTAATTGTGCAGACCACGATCAGAAACATAAACATCCTCTCCTGCTACATTCTTAAGAGGAGTACCATCTGCACAAAGGCGGAGTTGTGCGTGTTCTGGCTCTTTCTTGTGCTCTAGCATCCCTCGAACCGTCAGGAAGAGTTTTTTGCTCTTGTCCAAACTAGCTAGGTCTAAGTTGCAAATACGGAAGGTTGCTACATTGTCTTTCTTTTCGAAAGGCTTTTCCCACTCTTTAGCATCACCCAGACCCTGTAGTTTGAAAATAGTAGAACCCGCCGGAAGCCCCAACTCTACTGGCGTATCAAACTGTCCGATCTTAATATTATTACCGTCTTTAAGGACTACATTCTTGAGGGGCTTACCAATAAAGGTTTCACGATAGGGGAGATTGGCAAGTTCCAACTTCTTTCCAAGTGCATTCGTCGCAAGTACTCCATTGCTACGAGGTCCGAAGTAACCGTCGGCATGCACAGCCTGTACTGCAAAAATGCTATAGGATAGATCTACCTTTTCTGCAGGGATGTCGAATTCCGCAGCTTCGGTATTGCCAATCTTTTCGTAAGTACCTGCCTTTATATTCCCTTTCAGAATGTTGTAACTCTTTACATTAGCAGCTTTGTTCCAAGTAAGCTTCCACCCTGTTGTAGAGCAATCGGCTTCGGCGAGTTTCACGCCGTCTACTCTAGGCATAATAGTAAACGGACGCAACATAGTTAAGACATTCGCCGATTCATCTGTGACACGTAAAATAGCATTGTTGGTCAGCGGGAAGTCCTTCGGAATATCAAAAAGCGCACGTTTAGTTCTATCACCAATAGTACGATAGGTCTTTCCGCCATCAGCCGAGAGTTCTACATTCAAACGCCCTAGCATATTCCGAACATTCAGCAAAACCTTATCACCCGGAGAATAAACATCGCTAGGCAGCGGAGTAATAAACTCAGCTTGATTCTTAGCAAAATACCACGTAAGTACAAAGGATTGTTTACCGCCTTGCTTTATATCGCCATTAACTTTAATCGTAACCTCACCTTCTTGCGGGCTCGCTATCTCGACCTGTTCAATAGGATCCACGTCGTTCCTCCCAAGTGTTGCCGGACTTTTCGGTTCATCCTTATCCAGCACAAACGGTTGATAAGTAACGCCATCTGCCTCCACTGTAATGTCCAAGTCGTTGATCAGTGCCTTTTCGCCATGTGCATACGTCTTGATAGTTACTGGGTCGTTCCAAACAATCATAACGCGCAATAGATCCTGACCAGCAGGTACCTTTAGTTTGTACGACTTAGCTGCCTCACCAGCTTGGAACTCATCACGCAAATACCACTTATTGTCCATAGCTCGCATCGCCTCTGTAGCAGATAGGATCCCGAAACCATATTCATAATCCGGTCCCTTCCGACCCTCATCGCGTGCCGTATTCGCTATTAGCGCTTTTAGGAGATCGTTGGTCGGAATCGCTCCGCCATTCAATTGCTTAAAACGCTCTGTGAGTAATGCCAAGTGACCCGTTACGGTAGGACAAGCCATAGAAGTTCCGTCCAACAACCTATAGGACTGATCAAAAATTGTAGAATAGACCCTCATCCCCTTAGCTGAGACAGTAGGATAGATACGTCCGTCGTCTGAGGGGCCTCGAGAAGAGCTTGCACTAATCTTTTCCAAGTGATCTACATTCCCTACATAGATCGGATTTTTAGCACGATGCGTCACCGTTCCTAATGACTGACAATAGATCCCCTCATTCCCTGCTGCAAAAACATGTGTAAGGGTTGGCACCTCGCCACACAGAATATCTATAGCAAGTTCTGAAGAATAGGTACTGTACGATAAATCGTTGTAGGAAGAGCAGATGCCTCGGAACGTAAGCCCGTAGGAGTTGTTCGTCAAGGAGATATGTTCCTTTTCCCAGAGTTCGTACATCTCGAGAGGCACAATCTTCCCATTAGACGATCTGTTAAAATTGGACGTCCAAACTTCAGCCAAAGGCGCAATCCCTTTCGCTTTTTCGTCAAGCAGACCTGCACCAGCAATCGTACCTGTTACGTGCATACCGTGTCCGTCACTTTCAGCGAGCGACATCTCATATTCTAAACAGTGAACACGATCGCCATAATCGACATGTGGAGCTACATTGGCATCCCAAACTCCGACTTTAACGCCACGCCCTGTAAGTTCTGCTCCTCCTTCTGCAT
Source organism: uncultured Bacteroidia bacterium (assembly GCA_963540065.1). Lineage (GTDB taxonomy): Bacteria > Bacteroidota > Bacteroidia > Bacteroidales > CAJPTX01 > Bacteroides_D. Next base: position 51,711 of record CAUTNK010000003.1, on the reverse strand, counting down.
AAGGAAGGCTTAGCAACCGACCACCATGCAATGGAGCTCCCCTAAAGTTTACAAGTTCCTTAGGTGCATCTTTCAAGGTTAGGAACTGTGTCCACTCCTCATCAGCAAGTGCAGCAACCGCACTCTTTTCAATACTGATAGGTACACTACGAAAAAGATCAGCACCCGTGCCGTAGACGATGTTTTTCTCTTTTAATTTCTTTTTTACCCATTCCCAATTTACAGTAGGAAACCAGTAAAGAGTTAATGCTACGCGCTCACCCTCATCGGCATAATCCGGGATTTTGTTATCGCGCAGATCGTCGGCTAGTTTCCACTCACCACGAATCTTTGCAATGCTCCGGATCCCCCACTTAGCAAGTGCACTCGGATGAGTACCGGGCTTAAGCGTTGCAAAGTAAGCATTACTACCAATGTATTCGTTCAGTTCGAGCTCGACTTCATTCAGTGCTCGAACTGCATTGTGGTCTGCAAACTGCACAACGACGTTGAGTCGCTCACCAGACGGAATCCCTAATTCCAAAGTAGAATTTTTCGGAGTCCTTCTCTGGGTCTGCACGTTTGCATCAAGATAGACGGCTTGTCTACCGAAATGAAGCGGCTCCTGTGCCCAAAGCAATACACTGCTTATGGCTAGGAAAACCAGAATTGATACAACTTTTTTCATAGATATACCTGTTAAAATAGTTGCGCACCAAAACTGGTGGAGTGAGGGGAAAAAACAGAAGAGACACACGTGTGCTCACACCTACAAACTTTTGCAGCAAAAGTTTTATTTTGTAACGTACACAGTACTGCAAAATTACATAACCCAAGAGATCTCAACCCTTGCTACCCACCCCAGCCGCATGGCGGTGGTGGGTACTTTTATCCCAATGTAAAACTTTGGGCGAAGGGGCACCCCTCCCTATTAACGTCTAAAAAACAATACTCCCCCTTTGTATCTTTGCATTACAACCATCAGAAGTAATGTACACTAACCTGCAGGAAGAGGAATTAAAAATTCGTATCGCCGAACAATTCTTTGCTGACTTCGATTGTGGCACTCGCATCGGAAAAATAGACTTCTGCGCTGTTCAAAAACAAAAGGCGAATGCAAAACATGCGTTAACGGGTGGGAAAACGGTTTCGTTGCTCTGGGCAGAAGCCAAGCGCGGCGTAGTAACAGATATTTACAAACCCCTCGTGCAGCTAATCCTTACCATCGGAAAAGCTCGCACGTTTGATACGTATTTGCCGCCTCCGTTTCTCGCTGCGTTCGATGCTGAGAAGATTGCCTTTCTACCCTATCGCGAAATATTGCCCTTTCTCGCGCTTAACGACTTCAACTGGAATGTTACCCCGTCTGACACATCTTCGCGCGAGTTTGGGCTGTTATACAGCGCTGTACGCGATGTTTTGGATCGAACGGCGTACCTCTTCCGATACGATGCGCACGAAAAAGAGCTGCGGGAATTTATTAAGCAACACCTGAGTGAGAGCTCTACGCTGATTCAGATCAACAAAAACAACTTTGTGAGCATCTACCAGCGATGGCTAGCGCTGGTGCAACCGAGCATAGACGTGAATTGGGAAGGATTGAAAAAACGTAATATCATCGACGGCGATTTCTTCCTAGCAGATCTCCTCTCCGAAAATAACCAATCGCTTAAAGAGGCGCTTTTCGTACTTCTCAATGATAACCGCTATATCGTTGATAGAAAGATTGATGCTAACGGTTTATTCAGCGAAAGCTATGTCTTTTTTAAGGACGGACAAAAAGCTCACTCGCAGTTTTGGAGCTTGTACCAGCGCCCACCCCGCGAAGAATACTGGGATTACATTATTAAGCGTCGAGACTTGCTTGTACCACAAGATGTACGCGAACGCAAGGGCTCCTTTTTCACGCCAAAGATCTGGGTAGACCTCTCGCAAAAGTACTTAGCCGACGTCCTTGGAGAAAACTGGCAAGACGAATACTACGTTTGGGATTGCGCTGCCGGCACGGGAAACCTGTTGAACGGACTCACCAACAAGTACAACATCTGGGCATCTACCCTCGATCAGCAGGACGTCGACGTGATGAAAGACCGTATCAAAAACGGCGCTAACCTACTCGAGTCGCACGTTTTCCAATTCGACTTTTTGAACGATGAGTTCGACTGCGGGAAACTCCCTAACGACCTACTCTCCGTGTTAAAAGACCCAGAAAAGCGCAAAAAGCTACTGATCTATATCAACCCACCCTATGCCGAGGCGGGGAATAAAAGAGTTATATCTGGTTACGCTAATGAACATAAAAATGGAGTGGCTGTAAGCAATTTAATATATCAACGTTATGTAAATACAATAGGCATTGCTGCTCGTGAATTATTCGCGCTTTTCTTAATCCGTGTCTATACTGAAATCCCTAGCGCAAAGCTTGCAAATTTTTCAACTTTGAAAAATTTGCAAGCTCCCAATTTTTCGGGATTCAGGAATGTATTTCGAGCGAAGCTCGAGAAAATTTTTTTGGTGCCCGCAGACACCTTCGATAATGTAAAAGGACAGTTCCCTATTTCTTTTCAAATATGGGATTGTAGTAGAAATGAAATTTTAGATACTGTGGATGCCGCTGTCTTTGACAAAAATGCTCATCTATTATGTATAAAAAAGCTTGTTTGTTACGACAAGTATCCAAATATCGTTCAATGGATACTTTCCAATAAAGATGAAAATGAAATATCATCCATTGGTTTTGCGAATAATGGACGAAACGATTTCCAAAACAAGAACTTTGTATACATAATAAACAGTAAATGGCAACTTCCCGTACCTCGTGGTTGATGGATTACATTGAATAATCTGATTATTTTTTCTATACATTTTGCTGTTCGCCTATCAATGGAAGCTACTTGGCTCAACGATCGCGACCAATTTCTTTACCCAAACAACGGCTGGCAAACAGACCTCGAGTTCCAGACCAACTGCCTAGCCTTTACGCTTTTTCATGGGCAAAATCGCATCTCTTCTCAAGAAGGTACCAACCACTGGATACCCTTTACCGAGGCCGAGGTCGACGCCAAAGAGCACTTCGAAAGCCATTTTATGACAGATTTTATGGCGGGTAAATTAGCATCAGAGACCTCCCCTAACAGCAATAACCTACTAAGCGAAAAATCTTTTATCCCCTCCGAACCACTAGTATTTTCTGCAGAAGCTACTGCCGTTTTCGATGCGGGTAGAAAACTCTGGCGCTACTATCATGCACAACCGGGTGCCAACCCCAACGCATCGTACTACGATATCCGCGAGCATTTTCAAGGTCGTAACGAAAAGGGAAAGATGAACCCTAAAAGCACTGACGAAACGTACAACCTGTTGTTAGCTAAATTAAAAGAGGCGATGGAGGCATTGCGCTTGCAGATTGTGCCGAAGGTGTACGAGTACGGGTTTTTGATGGAGTAAATACCACCGACACACCTTCACGGATACTATTCTCCAAAAATTGCATACGCAAAAACAACGGGCACCACCCGAAGGCAATGCCCGTTGCTTACAACAAATTTTATTACACAACTACTTTTTTACCACCGAGAAGGTCTTCTGTGCGCCATTCTCTGCGGTGAGGCGTAACAGATACATACCTACGGGGAACGATACGGTGTTAATTCGCGTTTCTGCGCCTTCTAATACGCCAAAAGCAACCTCAACGCCTTGCGTATTGTATAATGCATATTTCCCGCGCACGTCGCCGTTTGAAATGCGTAATTGGCTATCGAAAGGATTAGGAGCGACGACTACAGTGGCAAATACGGCATCTTCTACTCCTGTTTTAGCTTCCATAGTCACCTCTATCGTCTGCTCAGTAGATGCTACTACAAAATCGGTAGCTGCGATAGCCTTGCAACCGTCTGCGGTGACCTCGTAGGTGTAAGTGCCAGCAGCAAGCATAAACTCTACTGTACCCGACGCATTAGTCGTACCATTGCCAGCTTCCTGTCCACTCGTCTTGTCCTTAACAATAACCTTAGCTGAAGCAAGTGGTGTTCCATCTTTCTTTACTGAGAAGATTACCTTGGTTTTAGGTGTTTCGGTGGTTGCTTCCATCGTCACATCTATCGTCTGCTCGGTAGAGCCTACTTCGAAATCGGTAGCTGCGATAGGCTTGCAACCGTCTGCCGTGACCTCGTACGTGTAAGTAGCGGCTGCGAGCATAAATTCTACTGTACCCGACGCATTAGTCGTACCATTGGCAGCTTCCTGTCCACTGGTCTTGTCCTTAACAATAACCTTGGCTGACGCAAGTGGTGTTCCATCTTTCTTTACTGAGAAGATTACCTTGGTTTTAGGTGTTTCGGTGGTTGCTTCCATCGTCACATCTATCGTCTTTTCAGTAGAACCTACTTCGAAATCGGTAGCTGTAATAGGCTTGCAACCGTCTGCGGTTACTTCGTATGTGTAAGTAGCAGCGGCGAGCATAAACTCTACTGTACCCGACGCATTAGTCGTGCCATTGGCAGCTTCCTGTCCACTCGTCTTAGCCTTAACTACAACCTTAGCTGAAGCAAGTGGTGTTCCATCTCTCTTTACTGAGAAGATTACCTTGGTCTTAGAAACGGGCATTGCTTCCATTGTCACCTCCATCGTCTTTTCGGCAGAGCCTACTTCGAACACGGTAGCGGGAATAGCCTTGCAGCCGTCTGCAGTTACCTCGTATGAATAAGTACCTACTGCAAGCATAGACTCTACTGTGCCCGTTGCTGTAGTCATGCCACTAAACACTTCCTGTGCAGTTAACTGCTCTTTCACTACAACCTTGGCTGAGGCAAGTGGTGTTCCATCTCTCTTTACTGAGAAGATGACCTTGGTCTTAGACACTGGCATTGCTTCCATTGTCACCTCTATCGTCTTTTCAGTAGAACCTACTTCGAAATCAGTAGCCGCAATAGCCTTGCAGCCGTCTGCGGTGACCTCGTATGTGTAGTTACCTGCTACTAGTGCGAAATTGCACACACCATCCACCGTAACATTATTAGATACCTCTTTGCCATCTGCTTTGCTTCTTATTACTACTTTCGCGCCATCTAAGAGCACAGTCCCCTTCATAACCTTAAAGATTACTTTCGTCGGGGTCGCCTCTGCAACCGTCCAACCATACCACTTACCGTCGGTAGGATTGTCATCCTGAGCAGTTATGTAATTGTTGCGTGTAGTAACGAATTTGGCAGCTTCTACCTCTAATTTCAAAACACGCTCGGCAGGTTTGCTTGCAAAGGGCTTCGCATCCTCTTCAACGTTAGGTACAGTTTCTCCCAAGGTTAGATCGGCAAACGCGTTACAGCCTTCAAAGGCTTTGTCCTCAATCTGAGAAAGTTTAGGCGCATAAATCGATACCAGATTCTTGCACTGGAAGAATGCTTGACTCTCAATTTTCGTGAGGTTAGGCAGCTGCAACGATGTCAGTCCTTTGCAGTTTGCGAAAGATTTCTCGCTAATAATCGTTAACTCGGGAAGTGCTAATTCTGTTAATGCTTCGCAGCGTTCCAAAGCATTCGTGTTTAGCTGACGCAATTTCGGGACAGTCAACTTTTTCAGATTCTTGCAGCCATAGAGCGCTCGCTCACCTATTGTCTCTAGCATAGGGAAAGTGAGGTTTTCTATATGCTCGAAACCCGTGTATTCGTTCTTAGATTCGTCATCTGGGTCTATCTTCGCTTTGCAAAGCGCAAGGTTGCCCAACTCTGTACATACAGGCAAAGACAACGTTTTTAAGTTTTCGCAAGCATCAAAACACTGCTCAGATACTTTAGCAAGTAAGGGGAAGTTTACGTGCTCTAGTTTTGTAAGACCTGCAAATGCGCTATTACCCACAGTTTTCAGTTTCGGGAGCGACAACGTTGTCAGCTTGGTACACCCCTTGAAAGCTTCAGCAGCAATTGTTTCAATCTCGGGAAGCGCTAACATTGTTAAACCCGTACAACCCTCGAAAGCATTTTTACCAATATATGTAATCGCAATAGCATTCACTTCCGTTAATTCCACACACCCCTTGAAAGCGCCGTCACCAATACTCAACAAGGTATTTGCAAACGGAATGCTCTTTAACGACTTGCAACCACTAAAGAGGTTTACCACAATTTCGTTGAGTTGTGGAAGTGTTACCGCTTCCAGAGCTCCGCAGCCCATGAATGCTCCTTTACCAATCTTGTCGGGCTTAAGGTTCGGGATTTTTACGCTCGTCAGATTTTCGCAGCTTTCAAACACATTTTCACCGATCTCTTCTACCGCAGGCAACTCTATGGTTTCCAATGCTTTTGCTTCTAGAAAAGCACGTTCCGTTATCTGTTTCAACTGCGGAATTTTGATGTACTTCAAGGCAGGCCCTGCAACTATTACTTCGGGAAGGGTAGCTTTATTCTTTATTGTCATGCCACCAGGCATCGGAGCTACCTTTACTGCATCTGCAATTACAAAGCTTTCCAACTTATCTGTACCAGCAAAAAAGTAGCTCAACGACTTCCAATCAGAGCCAGAGAAGGTACCGCTTACTACTTCCAACGTTTTAACATCGGAGAGTTCTTTTTCCCCTCCATCACTAAATCCTGCCGCTTTCACAGCATCCTTCAACGATGCACCTGAACCACTAATAGTACCATTAACTTTTACGATAAGAGTACTCGTCTCGTACTCTACCGAGATGACAATATTGGCAGCAGGCATTTTGAACGAATAGGAGCTGAGCGGTATCTCATGCTCTTGGGTGTTTCCTTCTTCCTTGTAAAAGAGTTTTTTTACCGTGTAACCATCAAACGGAGTAACAGAGACAGTTACCATTTCATCTGGCACTGCTCGCTCTGGAACACTTACCGTACCGTGTTCGCTAGTACCTATTTTTATCTCGTAGGAAGTCTTTGAAACGATCTTCCAACCATACCACAGGTCATCGCTTATGTTGCCGTCCTCCGATACATTACGATAGCGCTCAAATGCCTTCGTAAGCTTTTCGCCTTGCAATGGAGCTCCATCGTTATCCACCAATATCACAGAACGAATTACAGGACAATTCTCGAAAGCATCGACATTGGCTACCGTAGGGGGGATTTCGCCAAGATAAAGCGTCGCAAGATTCGTACATCCCGAGAAAGCTCTCCGCATAATAGAATTTAAGCGAGGCAACTTTATCGCTACTAACCCTTTACAACCCATAAGAGCTTCGTTCTCTATAAACGTTAACCGTGTTGCATCCAATGTCTTAAGCGACTCATTACCGTACAAAGCACGATAGCCAAACTTATTGGTATGGGGAAGAACAATTTTCTCTGCTCGTGTAAGTTGTGCAAGTTGCGTATTCCCAATTTCAGACAGCTTGTTAAGCGTTATTTCTCGCAGATTACTGTGGAGTGTACTATTATTCGCATTCGAGTGTAGATCGTGCGAAGAAACACCATCTGTAACTGTAAATATCTGGATATTTTTGTAAGCGTTATCAAACCCTTGTCCTGTTACATTGTACTGCTCGGCAAACTGCAAATAATTTATCGCAAGGAAAGCTCCAGCCGTCACTTCAACATCTGTCACTTTTGTACGATACTGCGGATCATTGATACTCCCATCCTGCCCCATCTGTTTCGTGACCTCATTCAAAATATTGGTCATCGTGTTACCTTCGAACTCCTTCTCTAGCTTCTTCCCTTTGCGCTCCATAGGCTGCTCGAACGAAGTGAATTTCACCTTGATGAGATTATCTACGAATTTCGCTTCGACAATTACATCTGAGTTAGGCATCGCAAAAGACATCGTACCCTTATCAAATGGCACTACTTCTTCGGGTTCTAGCTTTTTACCATTCTTCGCCTTATAAATCTTTACCGATTGCAAGTCGAGCTGCCACTGCTGCTTTACAGTAGAGTTGCCGCCACCAGCTCCACCGCCACCAGTGCCACCACTACCAGCACCATAATCTACATCGGGGATCGCTCGAAGAACAACCGTTTGCCCCGCCATCGGGTCTGGATTCAACGAAATAAGCTTACCATGATACAGTTTTTTGGGCTCTTGTTCGTAATTATGTAGCGAGATCGATATTTTCAAGCTCTCAACCCCATCAAAAGGTAACCCATACCATTTACCATCTGTATTGTTCTTAGCGAGGTATGCTTTTTGCGCTTTCACTAGTTCCTCTGCGGAAAGATCTGAACCATCTTTATTTACCAACTTAAGCGACGCACTAATATAATCGGTCCAATGAGGCGCATCGTTCCCTACTTTAGGGGGAATAGGACCTAGGACAAGTAACTCGAAATTGTTCGCTTGACTCTCTGTAAAATTACCACTCTCAATCTCTTTACAAGATGGCATACGCAACGTCTGTAGGGCTAACGACATATAGCTACCAGCCCCATCTGCTACATAGCCAATAGCTCCCATTCCCAACTTCTCGACATTAGGCAGTGTCAGTTCTTCGATTGCAACACTTTTCTTAAACACGCCTTCTACGAAATTCTTAATTTTCGCAATAGTCAATTTCTTCAATGCTGGGAATTCGTAGAACGAAGTGTTGTAAGCATACCCTTTGAACTCTGCCACAGAATTCATCGTAGTTGCTATGGTGAGTTCTTCCAGTTTAACGAAGCTTTTAGCACAATCGCCTTTCAACCATTCCCAGTCTGCATCTGTCAGATCTCCCGTTGTAAGTTCCAGTTTGGTTATTTCCGCCTTTACAGCCTCTACGGCATCGGCAAGGGAAGCCTTCCCTGTAAAATCTGTCTCTGTGCCCCCCTTGGTATATTTCCCACCAAGATTTGCAGCATACAAGACATTAAAAAGCGCAAATAGCAATAACGCTGTTAGCGCCATTTGTAAAATCCACTTTTTCATGTACACCGTTATTTATGTTACACAATAAAAATAGATACGCAGGCATGCCACGCCTCTACTGTTTCTACTCTTTAACTAACTTTAGAACCTTCGTACCCCCATCTGTCGTGACAAGACGTAGGAGATACACACCTGCACACAAATCGGAGGTTTCGAGAATAGTTTCTGTAGTACACACACCCGCACGCACTACTACTCCGTGTGCATTTACCAATGCATAATGCATTACATCGGTAGAAGTAATACCCACAATTCGGAGCTGTGCAGAAAACGGATTCGGTACAGCAACTACATTCTGCAACTTTGCATCGGTCAGAGCTGTAATCTGCTCAAAGGCTACTTCAAAAGTAACATCAGCTGTTACCGTGTAGCTTGCCTTATTGTTCGCAACTGCTAGAGTCTCATCGACTTGACCTGCTACCTTAGCCACTGCAGATTTCACCTTGTAGTTGGATGCGGGAGTAAACTCTAAGGTAAGCACCGTGTTTGCTGTAACCGTGGTATTTGGTTCTACAACAACACTACCATTCTTGACTTGAACTGTGCCATTATCGGGGGTCTTGTTATAAACTACTGTATAGCTCGTTGGCTGAGGTGAGCCTTCGGATTCAAAAACTACTTCAAAAGTAACATCAGCTGTTACCGTGTAGCTTGCCTTATTGTTCGCAACTGCTAGAGTCTCATCAGCTTTACCCGCTACCTTAGCCACTGCAGATTTCACCTTGTAGTTGGCGGCGGGAGTAAACTCTAAGGTAAGTTCCGTATTAGCAGCAACCGTAGTATTGGGTTCTACAACAACACTACCATTCTTTACTCGCACTGTGCCATTATCGGGGGTCTTGTTATAAACCACTGTATAGCTCGTTGGCTGTGGTGTGCCTTCGGATTCAAAGGATACTTCAAAAGTCACGTCGGCAGCTACCTTATAAGTTGCCTTATTGTCGGTGACCGTTAGTGTCTCATCAGCTTTACCTGCTACCTTAGCTACTGCAGATTTCACCTTGTAGTTGGCGGCGGGAGTAAACTCTAAGGTAAGTTCCGTATTAGCAGCAACTGTGGTATTGGGTTCTACAACAACACTACCATTCTTTACTTGCACTGTACCATTATCAGGGGTCTTGTTATAAACCACTGTATAGCTCGTTGGCTGAGGTGAGCTTTCGGCTTCAAACGATACTTCAAAAGTCACGTCGGCAGCTACCTTATAAGTTGCCTTATTGTCGGTGACCGTTAGTGTCTCATCAGCTTTACCTGCTACCTTAGCTACTGCAGATTTCACCTTGTAGTTGGCGGCGGGAGTAAACTCTAAGGTAAGTTCCGTATTAGCAGCAACCGTAGTATTGGGTTCTACAACAACACTACCATTCTTTACTCGCACTGTGCCATTATCGGGGGTCTTGTTATAAACCACTGTATAGCTCGTTGGCTGTGGTGTGCCTTCGGATTCAAAAACTACTTCAAAAGTAACATCAGCTGTTACCGTGTAGGTTGCCTTATTGTTCGCAACTGCTAGTGTCTCATCAGCTTTACCCGCTACCTTAGCCACTGCAGATTTCACCTTGTAGTTGGCGGAGGGAGTAAACTCTAAGGTAAGCGCCGTATTAGCAACGACTGTAGTATTAGGTTCTACAACAACACTACCATTCTTGACTTGAACTGTGCCATTATCAGGGGTCTTGTTATAAACCACTGTATACAAGGTGGGCTGTTCAACAAACGTTGCCGTAAATTCTACGTTCGCTGTTACGGCATAGGGTACATCTGTTGCAATCTCAACAGCATTAGCGAACAACTTCCCAATATTGTACCCTGTTTTAGGCGTCAACTCAAAGAGAAGCTCAGTACCTTCTTCCACTTCCACACTTTCTCCCAGTTCTGCCCCTGTCTCTTTGTACTTCACGACAAGCGTACCATTTACCTGTTGTTTCTTGTACTTAACAGTAAGTATTTGTGCCACTTTTGCCACAAATGTTACTGCTTCGCGCACTTCGTACATAGCATCTACTGTAGGCAATACATCTGTTTTCCCTTCCACTGTAAGCGACTTGATCTTGTAATGTTCCTTAGCCACAACAGACAGTGTAAGCATTGTACCTTCTACAACTTGGCTGCCAGTTGCCACATCCTCACTATTTGGGTCTTTTACAGTCCACTCAACATAGTCTTTAGCAGCTTCTGGCTCTGTTTTGTAAGCTACTGCGTATTTAATGTAGGTAAGTTTTACCACCATCTTATTTTCTTCACCACTCTTCACCTCGCACTCTTGGTTCATTACCGAATTGCAATGCAACATCGTCACATTGTACTTGTAATTACCCGCAGGCACTACAAACGATACTTGCCCATCGCTATCCGTTGGCAGTTCGGCTAGAGTTTTTCCCGTAGCATCCATGAGTGTAACCATAGCACCCAACACGCCCTCTTCATCTCCATCCATCTTCACGGTGAAAGAGAGAACTAAGGATGCCACACTAGGCAAAGTCCATCCTGCCCACTTACCCAATTTGTAGTTTTCCGTATCTCCTTTATAGGCATTGATCGCATCATCAAAAGAAAGATTGCTCAACACAATTTGCATATTACGTACAAGAGGACATCCAGCAAAAGGCTTATTCTCTATACCAGGGACCTCCTCTCCCAAAGTAATTCTTGCAAAATTCTTGCAATCCTTAAAGGCACTTTTACCAATGTTGCCTAACATAGGAGCATAGACTTCGAGTAACGCTTTACACTCCGCCATTCCTTGCTCTTCGATCTCGCTAACGACAGGTAAATAAGCAGAGGTAAGCGCCTCGCATCTATACAATGCCTTTACACCAATTGTTGTAAGCGCAGGGACTGTCAAGTTCTTTAATGCAAAATCGAAACTCAAAGCTTCTTTTCCAAGCGTAGACAACTTAGGAGCAATCAATGTTTCAAGAGCAGCAAGCTTAGATAAGCCGCTCTCGTCTACGTTTTCACATTCCTGCAATGTAAGCGAAGTCAATGCAGAGCAACCAGCGAACAAATGAGTGGCGACGGTAGCCAATTTTGGGAGTTCTGCGGTACGTAAAGCCTTCATATTGGCAAAAGCCTTCGTTTCAGCACTCGCTAGATTAACAAAGCGTATGTTCTCAACTTTTTCGCACCCATCAAAAGCGTTTTCGCCTGCATTTACAAAATGTAAACCTAAATCCAGCTTCGTAATGCCCGAACAACCTTTGAATGCATTCGCACCCACCTCCCTCAAATTAGAACATACGAGTTGTGTTAATGCTATACATCCTTCAAATGCACTTTCCTCTACATCCTCAATTGTGGCAATATTGGGAACAGAGGTCAATGCGGAGCACCCCATGAAAGTTGCCGTAGGAATAGTCTTTAAGGTAGTAGGAAGCTGAACTGTAGTCAATGCGGTACAATTCAGGAACACGCCATTTCCGAGTTGTTGGAGTAATGGGATCTCTACCGTAGTCAGCTTTTTGCAGTCGCCAAAAACACCATCTTTCAATTCCTTTGTAGCAAGCAAACGTACTGTGGTTAATTCTTTTGCTCCACTAAATGCTTTGTCGCCCATAATATCGAGCTTCGCTTTGATAGTAACTTCGGCACACTTAGGTGCTACAAACACAGGCTCAGCTGTAGGCATAGCCTCCAAACCTACTTCTTTCTCTATGGTGAATGCAGTTAGATTCTTGCACTTGGGCATCAGATTCTTGAGGGCTTCCCATTGTGCCATCATAAATGCACCACTAACCAGTGTCAATGTTGTAACTTGCTCTAGCTTTGCCACCTCTTGCGGATCATAACCTGCATTCTTAAGTGCATCAAGCAACCCATCGCCTTTCCCTGTTTGTGTCCCGTTTACCGAAAGTACAAGCTTGATTGCATTAAAAGTAGCTTTCACTGTTACATCTTTCGCAGGCATAGAGAATGCAAGACCTGTAATAGGAACCTCTGTTGCGCCATCTGTATAGACAAGCTGTGTAAGCTCGTAACCTGCAAAAGGCGTAACCTTTACCTTTACAAGTTCGTCGGGTTCGGCAAGCGTTTCTCCTTCTAGCTTCCCAAAGTCATTAAGAGCGTACGTAACCTTGTAAACACCGCTCTCGGGCAATGCCCAACCATACCATTTTTTATCATTGACGCTCTGATCTGCTTGGTCAAAGCGTTCAACAACTTGGTACAGCTCTTTCTTTGTATAAGGTTTATTTTGAGAATTTACAAAAGCAAGACTACGTACATCAGGGCAACCACTGAACACATCGGAAGCTGTGAGCATCGGCACTTTTTCGCCACAAAGCGTTAGCTTGGCGAGTGCGGTACAACCCTTGAAGGCTTCCATTTCGATCTTCTCGAGAGCGGGAAGGTTTAATTCTTTCAGAGCCGTACATCCTTCAAAAGCATTGCGACCGATAGTGGTCAATGCAGGAACATCCAGAGTTGCCAACTGTGTGCAGTTGTGGAAAGCTAACTGCCCAATAGTAACCGTCTGCGGCAGACGAACTGTTTTTAATGTAGCTGCACCTTCAAAGACTTTTGTATCAATCCGAGGCATATTGGCAAGTACTAACTCTTCCAGTTTTGTAGGGAGTACAACCTGTTCGCCAGGCTTAGCCAAAGCATACTCCATTACGTCCTTTGCCACCGAAAGCTTCTTAACATTGGTAAATCCGTCAGCGGTTGTATACAGATCGGAGAGTGCCTTGTAGTCAGTAGCATCAAATGTTCCTGCGAGGAACTCAATCGCTTCCACCTTCGTTTTGTCCACGCTCACCTTAGCGAGTATACTAGGCATATCAACCCCCGTAAGGGTTTCGTTGATCGAAGCACCTGTAAATTTCACACTCAACGAGTTTGCTACGAAAGTGACCTTTGCCGTAACCCCAGCTGTAGGCATCGAGAAAGTATTGTCGGTAAGCGTTATCTTCTCGGTAGGCGTATCTGTCTTAAAAACCTCGAGGCTCTTAAACATATAGCCATGGTTGTTCTTTACCGTGAGCGTAATCTTTGTGTTTTCCTTAAATGCAGTGCCTTCAGGCTGGGTTTTAATTTCCCCAGCATCGGTAGGCACTACCAACAACGTGAGCGGATATTTCGTGTTGGGTGTATAAGGCTCTATAGCGAAACCATACCAGAACATATCCTTATCGTTCCCATCATCCACCTCTTGGTAGAGCTTTACCATCGCTTCATACTTCTCTTTGGTAAGCTCTGTGCCATCTTTGGCAGTAAAGGAAAGTTTCGGGTGATTAGTTTTGAACAATTCATCGCGCCATGTCTCCCCTTCCATCATATTAACCGATATGGCAGCTGTACGTTCTCCCAAGATTACCCGTTGCAAGGTATTAGCACATGCTTCAAATTGAAAAGTTGCAAAAGAGTTTAGATTCGGTAAATTCAAGACTTTCAATTTGTTATAAGTTCCTGTTGCAGACCTAAAGAGATCGGTACAATCTGGCAAAGAAATACTCTCTATCGTCGTTGTAAAAGCATTCTGATCTAGATGCTCAACTTTCGCCACGTATACCTCCTTCAGCGCGGGAAGTGTATTTAACGTCTCAATATTCGCCACCGACGTCAGCCCTTTCCCGATAGTAAGCTTTGCTAAACTCGCAAATCCTGCAGCTTGACTCTGCAAATAGCGCCAATCGGAAGTTTCAAAATCTCCTGCCGTAACCTCAATAGCCGTTATTTGTGCAAGCGTTGCTCCTTCAAGCGCCTTCTCGAGCGAAGGTTGCGCTGTAAAAGGCGTTTCAGTAGTCCCGACGGTATACTTCCCCGTCACGACCTTCGTATCCTCCTGTGCCAAAACTTTAGGCAAGAAGAAAAAAAGCGTGCAAGCCCATATCAAGACCTGCAATAGTAAACATCGTCTCATATTACACTCGTATTTAGATTTCTTAAATAAAAAAAAGGTGCGGGCACATAACGTCCCACACCCTTCAAAATCTCACCTATTGCTTCACAAAACGAAGCGTATTAACAACCTCACCGCGTTGAACACGTAGAATATAAACACCTTCATTGAGAACACGAATATCTAACACTGTATGGTTAGATGCCGTACCTTCTAAGCAAACAACGCCCTGAGCAGAGAATACTGTTAATTTATCGCCTTCCTGTACGTTCTCCAATGCAAGATAATCGCTCGCGGGGTTCGGATGCAGGGTAATACCCAAGTCTTGTAGATCGTCAATAGCCGCCCCCTTCTCAAAGGTTGCAACGAAGGTATGCTTAGCTTTCAATACCAGATTTACCTCATTATCCGAATCCACTTTCAGATTCGTATTATCGCTCTCGTCTATTAGCTTAACTAAACGCCAACCATCATTGGGTACCACTCGTAGGAAGAGAGTATTACCTACTACAAATTTATCGGGATTCTGTTCGGGAGTAACCTCATTATCATCCGTTGAGATAAACATCAACGATCCTCCCTCAGCAGGTTCTATACGCATAGCAATCTCCGACTTCTTAGCGTAGTTTATTACAAGCTCTTGCTTTTCGCCTAGCTCGATACCAAAGACGCCGTTGAACACATTCATCGCAACTCCGTTGCGTGTAGCCGAAACAAGTGCATAGCCGTCGTTAGGCTTACAAATACCTCGTACCTGATCTCCCTCGTAGAACTTGCTAGTCAAATCAAGCGGATTGCCGTCTGGCGTAGAAAGCTCAACGGTTCCACCTTCAGAAGGCTTAATCTCTATAGAGAGTATGGCTGGTCTGAGGAAATCCTCTTTAACGACAACTGCTGTATAAACAACGTCCTGCGAGACCTCCGTTGCCGCGAGTTCAACTCCTCGGGTTTCATCGGGCAACCAATAACGGAACAAATAACCTGGCATCGCAACTACCTCAACAGGTTTGGTTGATGTACCTGCAGGTATCCACTGCTCGGTAACTTCTTGACCATTTAGCATAAACTTCGCTCCTTCGGGTATCGTTGCACGGTAAGAAACATGAACCATATTGTCGCGCTCGCATAACGCTGTTAGCGTGATATTATCGGTCGCAGGCTGTTCGGGACGCGTAGGAGTCAATACGCCATCGTTCCATTTCCAGAATTTGAAACCAGGTGCGGGAACTGCGATTACTTGCGGAGGTAACTGACCGTACCGACAATCCTTAGAAACATAGTACTCACCTTCTACAGGCAAGGCAACCTTCTTGCCCCCATCGACCTTGAAAAATACTGCCGACTTCACTGGAGCAGAATTGTACTTCAGCGTTACACTCGGTAGCTTATTTTCGTAGTATATCGCTACGTTATCTACCAAGAGCCAGTAACTCCATTTCGCGTCGTACACAATACGGAATTGCACGTACTGCTTACCTAAAAGATGCTCGGGCTTAAGTACTGCCTGTACGTTCAGATTGGAGTTCCAAGCATAGAGTCGACCGCCCTCAAGATCTTTCCAACCGTCACCACACTCATACTGTACCTTCGCCGTTGATGTCGGGGGTTCAAAATCTCGGTAATAGGAAGTACAAGTAAAGAGCAAGTTATTCACCGGGTCATGCGTCTTAAGTTCAAAACGAGGAGAATAAAGCACAGCCTCGAAGTCGGCCTTCAGATCCTTATCTGCATCAACTATGAAGAAATAGCCGTCGAGCTTATCGTGCAACCAAGTAGGATGATTCGTCAGCTTCCATGCAAGCGCCTTACCACTTTGCGAATGCGACTTAGAGGTCGTTGCCCATCCTTCGGGGAAGGTACCAGACTCAAAGTTATTGGAATAGGGCAACTGCATTTGAGTACGGAAAATCGCATAGAGCGTCTTATTTTCACGCACAGAGCTCACTGTACGTTCAGACGATGTAACACCATCGCTCCAAAGTAAGAAGAAATATCCCTCCTTGGGTCTCGCTATTACACTAGTGGTACTGCCTTCAAAGGCAACTTCTTGTTTCGTATTACCTTCAATTGAGCCATTTCCATCTGCCAGAAATTCGACCGTATAGATATTCCGTTCAAACGTAGCGGTAATCGTCTTGTTTGCCTCACCAAAGATATCGGTACGTGGGTTCTCGGTACTTCCATCGTCCCACTTAGCGAAGTGGTAACCTGCATCCGCTTGGGCAAAGACTGGTAAACCTGTATCGCCTTTTGCGAGTACCTGCGTCGTCTTTCCAAAGAGCGCTCCACCAGCACTTGCCTTATACTCGTAAGTAATAGCCGAAGCAAGCATAGAAACGGCTTCTGTTTTATCCGCCTCTTGCACTTCTACACTACCTTTTACAGGAATGAAACCATCTTTGGTCACTTGGTAGCTATACGTTGCATTCTTGAGCACAGGCACTGTAACTTTTCCTTCAGCATTGGTTGTATACGTTCTGTCTGCAACTAGCACCTTTGCCCCAACTACGGGAGTACCACTGCTAGTAACTGTAAAGGTAAGCGCATAGCTATCGCCTTGCATCACTTTTAGTGTAGCTCCAACAGGTTGCACAGTATAGTTACCTACCGTGTATTCGGCATTAACAGCAGCGATCTCGTACTCGCCGACAAGTAAATCTTGTGTAAAGACTATCTGACGCTTAACAGCATCATACGTTCCTATTACAACCCCCGCCTTCTTAAAGACGTAATCGCCGTGTAGCAATGGGTGTGGTAACGACTGCTGATGCTCAGGAGCAACTAACCCTTCGTAGGCGTACGTGAACTGTAACGGAGCACCATAGACAATCTCGGTCGTAGTCGGTTTTACTTTAATCTTTTTCGGAGTAACCTTAATCTTTTTCGTCAAGACATTCGACTTTAAGAAACTTCCCCCTTCTGACTGGTATACAGAGATGTTTGCTTCTCCGACACCTGCAAAATATATCTTCTTGTTCAATACAGTTGCTACACTAGGCGCATCGGAAGCTCCAAGAATCGGATTTATAGTTTCGGTATTCGATGTCGCTGCAATAGTTACAGGCGCATCCCCAAAAGTATATGTACCACTCGGTTCTGTCCATTGTAGTGTCTGTTGTTGCTCCAGACGCAGCGTATACTTCTGTTCCGTACGTCCGTTGGCCGCCTTTACAATGAGCAGACGCGTCGCACTCAAATCAACCTCGTCGCCCGAAGTCAATTTAGCTTCTCTACCTAACAGATAAACTTCAGCATCGGTCGAAGCTACAAAGGAGAACTTTGCTTTCTTAACATCCAACGTACCGTCTGTACCATTGAGTACAAAGACTATATCGCTTCCTGTAATGGTGGCTGTAAGTGTATGGGTTAATGTAGTATTGAGTGTTTGTTCGAGAGTAGCACTTATAATCTTAGTTTCAGCACTCTTCTCTTTCTCGCCTGTAAAGCTTACTTCCTGTTCGTAAGTCTTGCCAAAGATCTCTACCGAGGCTTTAATTTTTACCTCCTTGTTCTCCGAGAAGTCAAACTCGGTAGTCTCGGTAATAGGCGCGCCGTTGTAGGTAAGCGTTGTATTATTCCAAGCCGTTTCTAGAACTACCTTCCTTACATGTTCCAGATCGCTAACTGCCAAGAATGTGAGTTTGTACTTACCATTCGCTACTTTTTCTGCACGCACCTGATCCTTAAAGAGAATCTCGCCCAACATAGCTTTACGCGGATCTACCCATACCGAGTCAGGCTCTGCAAGACGATTACCATGCGACTCCAAATACGCCATGTCGTAATACGGTGCTTGTGCTTCGGTGGCAGCATTCCCCAATCCCTCATCAAATGAATACTCTGCAATGAGGTTAGCTCGATCGTCGTCTGTTCCCGTACTTGTGTGCTTGTACATAAATTTCTTGATTCGCTCCGCCGTAAGCTGCGTACTCCAAATACGGAACTCATCGATCATTCCATCAAAACCATTGAGGAGCGTAAAGCCCAAATTGAGCGAGGGTGCATCACTCTGGTCGGTTAATACTTCTACCTCCTTACCATTGATGAAGATTTTCACATCACAAGCCCCTGTGCCAAAAGCAGCAGCTCGCTTAATGTTGTAGATAGAGACTGCCACGTGCGTCCATTGCTTAGGCTTAATCAGATCCGCCTTCTCGTTCTTTGTAAAGGCAACAGCACGTGTACCCAAGAATACCATAATGCCATTGTCGCGAACTGCTGTAGCACGACTCTGGTAGGTTGTTGATATTTCAAGCCCTCCGCCTTGCAATATCGGTCCATAGTGCGGACGCGAGGGGTTTATCCAGAACTCTACAGTAAATGCTGGGAGGTTCGCGGGGTCGTTAGATCCAGGCATAGCATTCCACAAGCGTTGTGCAGACTGATCCGCCGTAATCTTGTCGACCAATTTATCGCGCCCCTTGATAAAGGACTGTGAACGCAAACACCACGGATCTAACTCCTGCCCGGGCGCAAAAGTCTTCAGCTTGAAGAGTTCAATCTCCATCGCATTGTTCTCTGGTTTGCCGGCGCCTTCTTTCTCTTTTATCTCAGCCTTAATGATATGACGCCCATGTGCCATGAGATCGGCTGTCGTTGTCAACTTTGTCTTGTACGTACCACTCCACGCGGTAAGTTTTGCCGAAGCGGGTACTTCGACTTCTTCTGTAACCGAGGGCTTACCATCAACAGAGATCGTTACATCGAACGTCCCAGCAAACTCCTTAGGCGACCCATTCTTTATCTCTATCCAGAGCGGCTCAGCATTCGTAAAGTCCTTGCTTACCTTCGGAGTAGCCCCAGTACTCGGGTCTTTGGTTCCAAGGTAGGTGAGCAATAAATCGCCTTCAAAAGGATCTTTCCCAGCAACCACATTGAGTATGTAGTCGCGCACTTGCGTTTCGTTATCAAGGTTGGTTGCATAAAGGTCTTGCACCTCTTCACCGTCGCGCGAGTTGTACATTGCCCGCAAACGATACGTACCTGCTGGGTGTTTTGACACATCTACATTAAAATAAACCACCCAAGAATTCGGTTGTATCTTATTTTCAGAATAATCTGCCACCACCTCGTCTGCAGTAAACTCGCCATCGTTATTCCAATCCACCCAAACTCGGAGGTACATTTCATCCTCGTATTCAAGCTGTCCCATCCCCGTACGCGCCTTGCCATCTGCCTTGTATACAGTCAGCTGCTCCTTACGGTAATCAATATGGTGCTCCTCTTGATCTCCCGTTACAGGCTTCCACTTTGGGAATTTATAACGGTCGCAGAGCAACCACGTAGTAAGGGTGTTGTCGGACATATCGCCATCAAGCCCTAAGAGGCGTACCCTAACCTGACGCGCTGTACGTATCGGTACATTCTCTATTTTTTTGTCCAAGAGCTGTGAATTGCTCAAACCTGCGGGGATGCTTGCAATTTCCTGTACGAGTTCAAAACGTCCGTTCCCTTCTACACGAATACCAGCATTTTTAGCAGCGCGTCGCGTATTGTTTCGGATTTGTACTGTTACGGGGACATCGGCTTTCTCTGCGTCGGCCTTATCATATTCGGCAATAGCACTTACAAGCGTTAAGGGGTTGGTTACAGGCACTAAATCTACCTCTGCCACCCAACCTTCGTCCGTTTCTTCAAAATTATCCGACTCAAAATGAATACGTAGCGAACCATCCCTAGACCCTGATACATAGACATACGGTTCTTGTGCCAGCTTCTCATTAAGGTCGTCGTCCATCTGATCGGCAGGCATACCCGTCTCTTCATCCCACACGTTCAGGTCAGTATAAATGGAGAGAATCCCTGCACGGTAGCCCGTTCTAAACTTTCTGAACTTAACCCGAACTTTCATAGACGGATCTTCGGGCACTAGCGTTATTGTCGCATCCTGACTCTTGCTGTAGTTAGCATGCAAGCCACCGTTGTCTGTAAAGATATATTTCCCCTTACCAATCGTATAGCGCAGTTTCGGATCTTGTGGCAACTGCTGCGGATCAAACTCTTTGGGAAGGAAATAGGAGGCTGGCATTGGGATAATATTCCCCAGATTGCGCACCATCTCCTTCGCCTTATTGTCTTGCGGATAGGCGTCGTTCTCACAATCCAATGTAAACTCAACGTTA
The DNA here is from genome assembly GCA_963540065.1 of uncultured Bacteroidia bacterium. Lineage (GTDB taxonomy): Bacteria > Bacteroidota > Bacteroidia > Bacteroidales > CAJPTX01 > Bacteroides_D. Next base: position 30,912 of record CAUTNK010000003.1, on the reverse strand, counting down.
ATGTCCTCGCCTTCCGGATTTGTAGTACTCAGATCTACCTCATACTCCATCTGTCGATCATCGTAAGGTGGTAATGTGGGAAGCTTTTGACTGGAGACCCACTTCCCATTACGGAAGTAATTCAGTTTCAGCTCTTTCTCTTCGTTAAGCGAACCATTTACCAGAGTCAAGGTAAAGGTCGATAGCCCCAAGTTAGCCCCATCAACAGGTGTTTTTGTGATAGCAAGCCCCACATCGTGCTTTCTGTAAGGCTTCTCGAAATAGATACCCGTAACCAAAAGACGGTCGGCTGCATAGCGATTGTAGTCATGCCCTTCATGCTGCAACTTTAGGCTGTGCACGCCTTTATCCGACTTCAATACATACACCAACTCAACATCAGTGTCCTTACCATAGATGATATCCAGCCCACGGGCATCTTTAATCGGAGTCTCATCCCAAAGTACGCGGAAAGCAGACGTTTGAGGCTTATTCTGATCGCATGCAATGACTGCCCCACGAATACGTAACACAATCTCCTCACCTTCGGGAATGGCACTCATATCTATCTTGCAGAAGCGGAGTTCAAATAAGTAGTCGCTATTTACGGCATCAAAGGGAGCTTTTGTATCGTCATACGGCGATTGATCAAAAGCATCAACATCTACTTGGAAAAGATTGCTACCATGTGGGACAAAACTCTCGGAATAAGCATTTACACTATACTTGCGCTGTTTTCCGTGTCTGACTGCCATATAAGGCAAAGGCCAATTTTGGAACGTCTCATTGTAAGGTAACTTGGCAACATCGAGCTTCAGAGGAGCATACGAGAAGAGCTGTACTGCAGTTGTGCGTCGCCCGAGTTTTCCTTCATACGTATCGCCTAACTGTGCCGCCATTGCCACAAGCACTTTCGGATTTGAAAGATAGGGCTGTACATACGACGCAATGTCAAACGAGGTAACACTGTTCGGAATGTTTGCCACGGGAGTCCACGTCTCGGCATCGGCATCGCCGATAAGAAGCGCATAACCTTTTGCTGGAACGATGGAAGGCTGTTTCCACGAAAGTGTAAATGTATTACTGCACCCATCGCTACGTCCTATTGCAACATTTTCGGGTACAGGAGCAATTGTAAATTTCTCAGACAGAACTACGCCACCAGCATTGTCAGTAAGGCGTAATACCGCCTCGGAGGTTGCTGGAGCATTGCGTGGGATATCGAAACGATAACCTGGATAGGAATCTGTATGTGTATAACCATGTACGAAGGTTTTGCCACCGTCGTAAGAGATCTCTATCGTAGAGGGAATCTCGCCCTTTGTCCAGCGAGAAGCGTAGTTCTCGACATGTACTATCATGATCTCGCCCGGGGCATATTGCTCGCCCGCAAGCGGAGCTGTAAAGTAGGTCTTTGCATCTTCTTCAAACCACCAAACTAAAACAAAACGCTGCTTTCCGTTTGGCACTGTCGAGGCTTTCACTTTTACAGTGAGGGTATTCTTGCCACCGAGCTCTGTAGCATCGAGTGTTACCTGTTCTTGGTTGTTCAGATTATCCACTTTTCTTGTTGCGGGCAAGCCAACCTTTCCTTTAGATGGATCGCACACCCAAGGGAGCAAGTCATTCACCGTAAGATCCAAATCGTTCACGAGAGCCTTATCGCCCCACTTGTATACTTTCTTGGTTGTTGCATCATTCCATGCAATCATTACGCGCGCTTGCTTTGCATTGGCAGGTACGGGAATGATAAACTCCTTCGTCTCGCCCTGTGCAAGTAAGAGTTCCTCGCTTTCGTTGTAATAGCCTCTTTCGAGAGCGAGTACCATCTTCTCCGAATTGAGCAACCCGTAACCATACTTATAGTCGGGACCTACAACCCCAGCATCGGTTGCCGTATTCATCGCCAAAGCACGCAGAAGATCGGCACGCGGATCGCGATCGCCATTAAGCTGCTTGTAACGTTGTGTAACGAGAGCTAAATTGCCCGTTACCGTAGGACACGCCATAGAAGTACCTGTCTTCGTAGACGAACCTGCAAAAACATTCGTACTGAGTACCCCTACCCCCTTTGCTACTACGTGAGGCGCAAGACGCCCATCGTCTAACGGACCACACGAGCTAAATGCTCCCAAACGACCAATAAGGTCGCATGCACCCACGAAGAAAGAATTCTTGGCACGATTCGGGATTGTACCATACTGCTTCTCGCCATAATGCGCCAAGACGCTATCTACACAGCCCGTACCATCATTACCACAAGCATAAACGGGAAGCAGGGACGGATATTTATTTACGAGTTCATCCATCTGGATGTCGCGCCCAAGAGTATTGTATGAAAACTGGTGGTAGAAAAAACACATTTGCCCCAAGGGAAGCCCATAGGAATTCTGTGTAAGAGTAATACCATCTTGTTGGTGGCAGCGTTCCATTTCTTGCCACTCCTGTACCTCGTCAGATGAACTAGAAAAGTTCCAGGTCCACGCCTTAGCCTTAGGCGCCATGCCGCGTGCAAGCGGATCGCTCATACCCGAACCAAGCACAGTTCCCGCCACATGCGTTCCGTGCAATTCGCCACCTTGCCAAAGTTGGTATTCGCGACGCGTAACACGGTTGCCAAAATCGGGGCTATAAACCACATTACCATCCCAGATACCGACACGTACGCCCTCGCCTGTTAGGTTACGACCGCCAAGCGCACTGGGAACAGAAAGTACATTGGAACGCGAAAGACTCGCCCCCGTACGGTTTAACAATGTTGCGGGCGCAGGTGCTGGAGCAATACTCAACACCCAAGGGAGTGCAGCCACCTTGTCAATAGACGAACGCGAGAGCTCGCAAGAAGCTAATGCCCAACCTTTCGCAATTTTGACTTTTTTAGCTCCCAGTGCGACTAATGCATTTTGTACCTCTGCATCGGTTACATTAGAAGCATAGGAAAGCTCCAGCTTTGCCGTGTGCTCATCTACCCTACTCCACTCGGGCAGCTCGGTTGCAGTCAGAAGCTCTGCCACTTTCCACTCCGGCGCAATGGGTAGCACTGTACGCAGACTTGTACCATGAAATGCCTTACGTACGTCAATCCCCGCAGGGAGAGTTGCCCAATAGGCGCGGTTACCAAGATAGTCGCCGAGCTGCAACCCTTTTGCGGCAAGTGCACCGCGTTCCTGTTCAGATGGAATCGCCGAAAGCTGCACCAATACGTTATACTTGTTGCCCGAGCTACGTCCGAGCTCCAGAGCGTTACTACCTCGAATGGCACGCTGTACATTGTCGGGTAGTAGTACCGTGTGCTTGCCAAGTTGCAAACTCTCTTGTGCGCGCAATGTGAGAGCCGACAATGCAACAAAAAGCAGTAGCAAGCTGTTTAACTTAAAAGACCTCATACCAACCTACTTTTATACAACTAAGACAGCCCCATAGAGGGCTATAAAACGATTTAAATCTTTACAAAAGTAGGAGCCTATACTCTTCTTATGCTTTTGCTATTTATTAAGCGAAGAAAAAAAAACTCCGTGCATAAAGATACTTTATTTTTTGTACACTGCAAATAACTTTTCCTAGTTATGTTTAGCGAATGCATATATGGAGGATCACTGCTATTAGCGTTTTTGTAGCGTCGTAGCAATTTGGAAAACTCTTAGCGTATTTCCTCTTTGACAGAGGAACGGCAATACACTGTATTTGCTTACAATTCAAACAATATTTTAGAAAACTTTTCCTCCCGTACGGGGTTTTACCTCCGTGTTAGTCTGTGCCCAGAGGGTAATATGCGCAAATCGATTATTTCATACCCCGATATGAAACTTTCAACTTGCAGAGAATCAAATACGGACTCAACCCAAGGCTGTGCCCGTTCGCTTAATTGATCTTTATTCGCATCGCACCATGGCGACGCTACAGATTGATTATGTGCTATTTCGGACGAGACGGTTATTTTGAATCGTCTATTTCCAACGTCTTCCACTCTTTTATATTTCGGTTTTCTTCGTCAAAGCTTGTGCCAATAAGTACAAGCTTCTTGCCCTGTAAACGAAGAGGTTTATAGTACGCTTGTTCTTGAATTTGCGCTAGCTCCTCGCCTTCGATACTTACGCCCCTTATGACGCAGATGTTCATAGAGTTTACCCTTGTGCCGTTTATCCTCCCAGACGTATTGGTAGATCGTCTCATGACTTACGTAGGATTTACCCTCTAGCTTACAACGTCCGACTATTTGTTCGGGACTAAATTCCTTTTCAAGAAGACTGTGTATGGTCGCTTTTATCGATTCGGTAAACTTGCGTAGTTTAGGCTTTTGTTCTAGACGCGCCTGATATTTACGGTGAGCGAAGTCTGTCCGATATGCCCCATTACGCATATCGCAGTTTCGTTTTAACTCGCGCGAGATTACGGATTTGTCTTTGCCGACTTTCGCTGCGATCTCTTTTAGCGATTGACCTTCTTCGCGTAAGGTTTGGATTTTATGCCTTTGTTCTAGGGTTAAGTGTGCATCTTTTACTTTTTTGGATGGAAGCCTAAGATATGCAATTTAGCCCTTCCAGAAAGAAGGATTTTCTCCTCTCTTCTTCTCTGGAAAATTATAGCAGGCTGCAACGTTTTTCTTAACCTTGCATTTATTGCTTGAATTTGGGTCATAAAAAACGTGGAGGATTTTGTTGCCTCCACGTTCATTTTATACGGTGACTTTGCTAAGTGCAAAGATGTTAGTTCTCTTCTTATTTGAAGGTAGATTTTTTGACTCCGTGTTGTCGTTGACCAGTCCTTTCTAATAGAAGAACAAAAGTATCGTCCATGAGCTTATTCCAAGAGAGCGCTTGATTATTAGCTGCATGGACTGTCGAACGCAAAGTATTAAGGAAGTTCGCTATAAAATGTCCGCCATATCTTCTCGTGCACCTTGAGCCCTCGCCAGGAGAACACGCTGTGGCAATCATACTACCACGCTCTTTGAGAAAAAGCTGGCCAAGGCGAGCAAGCGAATAGTTATTGTTTGAGCGACTACGAAGATAGCTCGTCTCTTGTATAGAACGATTACTTGATCCCTTATTACAACAATCGCTGAGGACAAAAGTTAAACGCGCTTTTTTTGCGCAAATCTCCTTATAAACCTCGCTAAAATAAAAGGTTCTTTTACTTTTTTGATCTTTTGACCGAAGAGCTCTGCCCGGGAATGGCTCATCATCTTTTTGTCCATAGCGGCCTCCGTGTCCTGTGTATATAAAGAACACGATATCGTTCGCTGAGGGCTTTAGATCATTAAGGGCTTGCTCAACACCGTCTTTATTAAAATTGGCATCCATAACAGGATATTCTTTGAACTTAATCCCTAGAGCCTCAGCAATGCTTTTCATTTCATTATGAAAATTGTTATAATCCGTTTTACTAGCTATACCTACTATATTATCAGCTGTGGTTTCTGCAACAATAACTAGGTGAAGGGTAATGTTAGGATCATGAGGGGATGGCTTGTTGGCGTCATTATTTGTCGAACTATTATTCCCTGAGTTCGATGTATTATTGTTGTTATTACTCGACGAATTGTGATTGCCAGAATTCGATGAATCATCACTATTACTGCTATCATCCTCTTCATCGTTGGATGAATTGCTATCATCGTCGTCTTCATACGAGGAAGAGCTACTAGCGATTGATGTGCTGTTGTCATAGTTGGAATTATCATTGTCATCTCCTTGGTATGACGACGAGTCATCGCCACTATCATCATCATCAAATAAACTACAAACACCATGGTAAGTATCGTCCCCGAATTTTCCATTTATGATGTCACGCTCGCTCTGCACCTTATTTTTCGCAGTCATAATAGACTTATACATAGGCTCTTCTGTATTATAGAACCTTTGGAGATATTCACTTGTGATATCAGCCAAGTCGATCTCTGTAAAGGAGTCTAAGGCTTTGAAATCTCCATTTTCTAAGTTGAAACTAATAGAGGGAGGCGCATCCTCTAGCTTATCCCAGAAAAACACGAAGTACGGAGTATTTTCTTGTGGCGATGTCGGAACAAAGGCCGTATACGGTTCATCGTTTTCGGCATAATCTTTACTCGTATACAAGAGATCTTTGGTAGCCTTTGCGTCATTATCTGCTTCAGCTACACGCAGTACGATCTTCTCGTTATTCTCGTAGATCATAAAAGCATTACATTGTTTGCCATCAGGATTCTTATACGAGAATTCGTAATACGTTTGCGCAAACAAACGAGGGCTAAAAACGAACAGTGCGCAGAGGGTTAGGAAACTCAGAAAAATTTCCCGTTTCATGTTATTCGTGTTTCGTTGATAAATAGAACTAATAAAATTACGGTTCATATCCGTAGTGCTGATATTGCCATCCCTGATCAGGTTGTAGTATGAGCCCCTCTAGAAAATCAAACTGCGAGAAAGCCTTTCAAGCTCTGTTTGTGGTTCTTTCTTCTTTGGTCGTCCCATTGTCTCTTTGGGAGGTCGCCCCCAGCATTTTGATGGCTCAAGACCATCATAACCATACTTTCGTACTGTATTGACCCAGCAATAAAGCGTCGTTCTACAAATTCTGTATTCGACTCTTACTTGAGTCAAAGGTACGCCTCTTTCCAAGATTAAACGAACGATTTTCTCCTTTAATGCTCGAGTGGGACGACTATGGGGTTGATACTTCAATCCCGAACTTCCGTATTTGTCCCACATTTGCACCCATTCCCTTATCTTATTGCGGCTGACACCGTACTCCGCAGATAGATGAGAGATGGCTTCGCCTTGCTTTACACGCTTTACAATAGCGAGGCGGAATCTATAACTGTACTTCATAAAAACACCCCAAAAGTTTTTTATCCAACTTTTGGGGTGCAGTTCACCCCTGTTGCCTGTTTTCGTTGCACGAAGATAATAAAGAAAAGCCGCCCCAGTTTTACCCGAGGCGACTTTCTACTATGAGAAGTAAAGAACCTAGTACTTAACTACCTTCACTACCTTCTTCGCACCATTTTGCCCCGTTAGACGCACGAAATAGAGCCCTGCGGGGAGCGCTTCTGTATCGACTATCGTCTCCGTACCGTCTAACGCGCCAGCACGTACCACGTTCCCCGTGAGGGTTACTAACTCGTAACGCACCGCAAGCCCCTCGGGGTTCACTATCCGCAACTGCGTGGAGAACGGATTGGGAGCTATAACGAGACTAGCCAACACAGCGTCTTCTACCGCTTGTGGTACAGGAACTGCGGTGACGGTCACCGTACAGGTTGCGGTCTTGCCCCCTACTGTTGCGGTTACCGTGGCTGTCCCTTCCTTGAGGGCTCGCACTAAGCCTGTACCATCCACTGATACGACGTCTGCCCCGGCAGTTACTGCCCACGTTGCCGTCTTGTTCGTAGCCGTCTGAGGCTTCACCGACACCGAGAGCTTCTGCGTACCACCTACCGTAAGGTTAACCACTGCAGGCGACACTGCAATAGACTCTACGGGCACATCTTCGCTCGTTACGGTTATCGTGCACTCGGCTGTATGACCACCGTCTTCGCTCGTCGCCTTTACTTTTGCCGTACCAGCTACATTCGTTGCCATTATCTTACCATTTGCGTCTACCGAGAGCGATGCCGCCCCCTCGGTCACTTCCCACGTTACCTTCTTGTTAGTAGCATTGGCGGGGTTGTATTTCACTACCAAGGTTGCCGACGTCCCGACCTTGAGTTTCACGCTCGGTTCTTCAAACGAGATACCCTGCAAAGGCACGTGAACAGACGAAGCTGACTCCTGCGTAAGCGTGAGCTTTAACTTCTTCTCCGTCTCTGCCTGCTTAAACGTCACCACCACCGTGCGCGGAGCACTGGCTTCGTTCTTTTCCACTGTGAAGGTAAGCGTTTCAGACCCCGCCCCTGCCTTAGTCGAAGCCTTCAGCCACGTTACGCTGCTGTCATAGTCGAGAGTCCACGCCTTATCAGAAGTGACATCCACGTTGAGCGTAGCACCTGCCGCTGCGATACTGCTCTCATTAAAGCTCAGCGCGAAGCTTGGGCTACCTCCTCCCGTGACATTTACCGTGCACTTTACAGTTTTGCCCCCGTCCTCTGTGGTAATGGTTATTGTGGCCGTACCTGCACCCACTGCAGTGACCAGTCCTGTGTTATCCACGGTTGCTACGCTTTCCTTATCGCTTTTGCAAGTGTAGTTCTTGTTGGTTGCGTTGTCAGGTTCTACTGTGACGGTGAGCTTCTGAGTTTCGGTTACCTTCAAGTCTACTGTGGTAGGCGTTACTTTTACCCCTGTTACGGCAACAGCTGCTGCAGTCCCTATCTTCACCTCTTTCGCCACATTCCCTCCAGCATCTACTACGGCTTTTTTCTCCGCCTTCCACTCAGCACCTGCGGGGGCTATTATCTGACACCCCTCTAGGGTGAAAGTCTTGAGATAAGCTATAGCCGCCTCTTTCCCCTTAGCTGTTACCGTAGCTTTTTTGATGATAAGAGTTTCGTTCTTATCTCCAGCAAATCCAGTAATGCCCCATACCCCTGTCGTCTCGAGAGTGATATTGGAAATAGTAAGGGTCGTTTTATAGATATTAATACACGAACTTTCCGTACTCGTTGTAGTAAGAGAACCAGAGCCTTCAATCTTCGTAGAGGCAAGACAGTTCAAGGGTGACTGATCTGTCGCTTCTAAACGATTAGAACCCGATATAACGATTTCTAGCCCCTCTATACTCTTATTCCAAATTGCATATTCATCTTTGCCAACCGAGACTGTTACTTCCTTCATCGTCAGCGTTTTCGTGCCTGGGTCGTATTTGAACTCGCCGTCTGGGGCTACCGTAACGCCTGTAATATCCTTTAGATTATTACAGTTGGCATCGGTGACTTGCGTGCCTGCAATGTAGAGCTCATACTTTACAGCTGCTGCTGGCTCAATCTTCACCTCTTTCGCCACATTTCCTTGGGCATCTACTACAGCGTGCTTCGTTTCGTCAAACTTGCCGCCTGCGGGTTCTACAATTTCGCACCCTTCGGTGGTAAATGAAGTAACGTCCTCAATAGCAGCCTCTGTCCCAGATGCTGTGATCCGCGCATTCTTGAGGATAAGAGCTTGATCGGTCTCGCTTGGCTCGCCAGAAATGCCCCATTTACCAGACACTTCGAGGGAGATATCGGAAATAGTGACGGTTGTATTACTGTTAGCGAGGTAGATGCCTATATTTTCGTTATTTTTATTTATTACAGTAAGAGATCCACGACCTTTTATCTCTATAGAAGCTTCCGAATACAAGCTTGTCACATTTGATTCTAAGCGATTAGTGCCCGATACCTCAATTGTTAGCCCCTCTATGTCTTTGTTGACAATGGCATTCTTCCCATTCACTACCTGCACTGTTACGTCCTTCATTGTCAGCGTCGTTGTGCTAGGGTCGTATTTAAATTCGCCACCCTCGGCTACTGTAACACCAGGAATTTTGCTTAAGTCATTGCAGTTGTCTTTTGTTACTTGCGTTTCTGCGATGTAAAGATCGTAGGTAGTTCTCGCTATCTTCACCTCCTTCGCCACATTCCCTTCGGCATCCACTACAGCGTGTTTGGTTTCGTCAAACTTGCCACCTGCGGGTTCTACAATTTCGCAGCCCTCGATGGTAAATGAAGTAAAGTCTTCAATAGCAGCCTCTGTCCCAGATGCTGTGATCCGCGCATTCTTGAGGATAAGAGCTTGATCGGTCTCGCTTGGCTCGCCAGAAATGCCCCATTTACCAGACACTTCGAGGGAGATATCGGAAATAGTGACGGTTGTATTACTGTTAGCGAGGTAGATGCCTATATTTTCGTTATTTTTATTTATTACAGTAAGAGATCCACGACCTTTTATCTCTATAGAAGCTTCCGAATACAAGCTTGTCACATTTGATTCTAAGCGATTAGTGCCCGATACCTCAATTGTTAGCCCCTCTATGCCTTTATTCTGAATTGCACTGTTGTTACCACCAGCTGACACAGTTACCCCCTTCATTGTCAGCGTTTTGGAGGCTGGGTCATACTTAAACTCGCCGTCCGGGGCTACCGTAACGCCTGTAATATCCTTTAGATTATTACAGTTGTCATCTGTGACTTGCATGCCAGCAATATAGAGTTCGTAGTTTTTCGCCATCGCAGGCGATCCCCACAGTAAAGCCAGCGCTAAAAGTGCTGTGAACCAACCTATAGTTTGTATCTTTCGTCTCATCATTTGAACCTCCTATATATATTGACAAATGAAAGTTTTTTTTTGACAGAAGAGTTGCCCAAAATGAAAAATGCAAAAAATACCTAAAGGGTTTTAAGTGTAAATATTGCATAAATAACTGGTTACTTGTTTGTTAGATAATTCTGTTTTTCTCCCTCTATTTTGCCTATTTGGGCAGAAAACTGCCTAAAAACGCCTCTAAAAGATCAAAAAACAGAGCCCAAAAGAGTCGATATTTCACAGTAAGCCCCAAAAAGAGGGCTGGTGTGTGGTGGCGGATTGTGCAATGATCCCAAATCGGGAACTAAAACTTGGGCTAGAAAGGCAATCAAAAAACGGGCATCTCCCGAAAAAGATGCCCGTTATGATGATTAACACTGTTTTCTATTAATCTTTTACAAGCCTTACAACCTTCGTTGCTCCGTTTGCAGAGGTGAGACGCAAGAGATAGAGACCCGAAGTAAGATCCGTTGTCTCAATAGTTACCTCGCCGTTGGATAGATCGCCACTACGTACCAAAACACCATGAGCATTGAGTAATTCGTAACAACCTGTTGCACCGTTGCAAATCAGACGAAGCGCCGTTGTAAACGGATTGGGAGCTATCTGAACGTTTGCCAATATAGCATCGTTTACTGCATTCGGATCAGGGGAAGGAGGATTCGGATTGTCTTTTTCTTCAAAGACCGCCTTTACCTCAACATCGGATGTTACTGTAAACTTACCATCTGCCGAGATATCCTTATCGCCTGCCATTAAGCTCTTCAGCTTCCAACCATCTTTAGGGGTTGCTACTGCCATGAGCTCGGTACCTGCAGGTACTGCATTTAGTTTATCTTCTGCAATTCCCACTATCTTCAACTCTCCCTGACCTTCTACAGGTGCTAGCGTTACTACAAAAGTCTTAGGCGTATCAGCTTCAAACTCTGCCGTATACGTCTTGCTCTCGGTTACATTTGCATCCGTACGCTTAGCAGTCGTATTACCATCATCCCACTTTACGAAGTGGTAACCGGCATTAGGTACTGCCTCTACCTCAGTTCCGCTACCGCCAGCATTTACAGTCTGAGTTGCATTACCAACTATGGTGCCGCCTACGCCTGCTATGTAAGTAAGTGTATACTCCTGAACATCTACTGCAAACTCCGCCGTATACGTCTTGCTCTCCGTTACATTTGCATCCGTACGCTTAGCAGTCGTATTGCCATCATCCCACTTTACAAAGTGGTAACCGGCATTCGGTACTGCCTCGACCTCGGTTCCGCTACCGCCAGCATTTACAGTCTGCATTACATTACCAACTATGGTGCCGCCTACGCCTGCAATGTAAGTAAGTGTATACTGCTGAACATCTACTGCAAACTCTGCCGTATACGTCTTGCTCTCCGTTACATTTGCATCCGTACGCTTAGCAGTCGTATTGCCATCATCCCACTTTACAAAGTGGTAACCGGCATTCGGTACTGCCTCGACCTCGGTTCCGCTACCGCCAGCATTTACAGTCTGATTTGCATTACCAACAATGCTTCCGCCTACGCCTGCAATGTAGGTAAGTGTATACTGCTGAACATCTACTGCAAACTCCGCCGTATACGTCTTGCTCTCAGTTACATTTGCATCCGTACGCTTAGCGGTCATATTGCCATCACTCCACTTTACGAAGTGGTAACCGGCATCGGCTACTGCCTCGACTTCTTTACCCGAAGCACCTTCTGCAACTGTCTGTGTAGCTTTGCCTCTAATAGTTCCGCCAGCACCTGCAATGTAGGTTAGCGTATATGTAGGTAGCGCTTCAAATTCCGCAGTAACTTGCTTATTTGCCATAACATTAACGTCTGTGCGCTTAGCAGTGGTTATGCCATCATCCCATTTCTTGAAACGATAAGCATCGTCAGCAACTGCTTCTACCTCGGTTCCAGAACCTCCTTCTGCGACGCTTTGAATCAGATTGCCGAGCACCTCACCATGTTCGCCTGCCACATAAGTCAGCGTATAAACAGGAGGCGTTACGGTAAATTCTGCTTCATAAAGCTTACCGTCCTCATTTACTACATCTATTCTCGGATTTTGGGTTGAGCCATCAGACCATTTCGCAAACTGATATCCGTCATTAGCAACCGCCACGACAGGGGTACTCTTCTCACCTACAGCTACACGTTGATACAACAACCCTTGTAATGCACCATTAGCTTTTGCTGCATAAGACACAGAATACATCGTTTTCGGAGCTAGCTTAAAGGAAGCATATACCGAGACTTCAGCATCATCCTGACGACTCACTTCTGTTGTTTTTCCGTCCGACCACTTATCAAAAATATAGCCAGCATCGGGTATTGCGGTCACTTTGGTACCTGGAGTTCCCACCGCAGTTGTAAACTCTAGAGTCGTTTCCAGTTCTGCAGATCCCTCTTTTTGGAGTTTACCATGTTCGCCTGCCATGTAGCGTAAAACTACATCTGTCGGATCTGGCGAGTATTTTACCTTAATATCATCGATGGCAACAAGCGTTTCCAACGATTCGGGGTTCGTGAGATACCAACGCAGACGCAGGAACTTATGCGATGCTAATGTTGCGTCATCAATTTCGAAAGTCATCTCTTCACCGTCGTCATTGGGCGTGATTTCTATACCATCTTTCCATTCGCCGTCTTCAAAACAATACTGAGCTTTAGCCACATCATTACTCTCTTCTTGTACGTAATTCCGCGCAAAAGAAACCACAACCTTTGATCCCGCTGCACGCCCTGCAAGTGTCAACCAAGGAGAAATTGCCGAGGTTTCTTCATTCCAAGCGTAATCGTGATCCGCATCTATTAAGAGAGCATATCCTATTTCCGAACCTGTATTTCCCCTAATTTCTTTACGTTTGGAATATAGCCACCCATCACCCTCAACAGGTTTTGGGAAACTCCAAGTATTCAGACACGCCTCTCCACTCTCAAAATCTTCACTCCATGTTAGCTGATACGCTTTGAAGAAACGCGCTTCTAGTGTCAGGTCTTTAGTTATCTTTTTATCTGTTCTGGAGGGCTCCATCTGTCCATCAGACCAACCCATAAAGACATAACCTTCTTCTGCCTTTACCTCAACAGGAGTGCCGTCTTCTTCCGGGGCAACCATCTGTTCAAGATCACCAGATACCTTTACACCTCCTTGACCAATCACGTAAGTCAACTTATACCGAATCGGTTCAAAAGCAGCAGTTACATCAATATTACCAGCTACATCTTTATCCGTACGAGCAGCAAGTGTGTTCCCGTCAGACCATTGTTTGAACTTGTATTTTACACTCTTCGGAACGGCAACTACTTGTTTACCCTCTCCACCAGCTGCAACTTTTTGCGTTTTAGATCCTTGTACTATACCATTATCATCCGCTTTGTAGGTTAAGGTATACACGAGCTTATTGAGCTTGAGGTCGAACTGTAACGAACGACCTTTAACCATAAAAGCTTCCTGTGCAGATGTATAACCATCGCGTTGTGCCAGAAGCGTATATTTCCCTGGCTGTAGGAGGAACTGAACAACTCCATCTTCCGGTGTTATTAATGTAACCTCACCGCATCGCACCGTCACATCCTTAAGTGCAGCACCTTGTTCATCTTTTACGGTAATGGTTACACGACGCGCCTTTGTAGCATCAGTAACAGTTAGTTTACCTTCGGTACGTGTTACCATATAGTTGCCAGACTCGTACGGAGCATTATATCCTTTTGCTACCACCGTGTACTCTCCCTCTTCTAGCGGAGGCATTGTAGGATTCCAAATATTGCCGTCTGGCATTTTTACTACGTACTCTGTATCGAACTGATATTCTGTACCTTCAAACTGCAAACCTTCGTACTCAAACTCGAAGTTAGGTAGCTTATCGCCTTGTGGCATCGTAGCAGGTAACATCCTAATCGTTAGGGGCACTCGCGTCACCTCCACTTCGCGTTCGCGCTTATCAGCAGCCTTGTACCGCATATTACCTTCTTGCACAGCAAATATTTTGGTAGTACCAACAGCAGTAGTGTACAAATTGCCATGCGCATCTACAGTAACCACAGAGGGGTTCTCGCTCACATACTTTACTTTCAACCCAGAAGATGCTTTCGCATCCAATGGCAAGCCCTCCGAAGTAAATGAACGTGTAATCTTTTCATTGCTCCATGTTAGTTCTTGTGGTATAGCCATACGTAGTATGTAATGCTTTACATCGCGTTGGTTCTGTGCCACAACACGTAAGATCTGTGGAGTGCTGAGATCGAGCTTAATATCGCTACCTACGGTCAACTCTTCATCGCCTTTATAAATTTTTGCATTCGGCGAGATCGCATCAATCACTATCGTTACTTTCGTTATATCGATGGTGTTTGTAGCCGACTCATCTTGTGCTTCCAGATTTATAGTTTCCTCTGGCTTAGTAATAACCAGATCGTCTTTCAATCCGGTATTTTTAGTCTTCAACAACGAGAGTTTTGCTATATCACAAGCATTCGATAGGTCATTTACAAGTTTTACGGTTAGTTCTTGTTGCAGATTCAAACCGAAGAGATCTGGTCTGGTTCCTTTAAAAATAAGCTTATGCTCTGGATTACTGAAATCGAACACCTGCCCCTCTGTAATATCCGAACCAGCAAACTGAACCTTAGCTCCTGGCCAATCTGTTGTAAATTTCACCTTTACATTCGCAAAATCGGTAAAGTCTTGTGGCATAGTAACAAGTGCCTCCGACGCATTGTAAGCAACAGGTATTAGCTGCCCTTCCACTTCTATATTTGCAATTACATCCTGAATAGGCTTCCATATATCATTGCGTTCGGCGATTATTGCCGTAAACGGGTCATTATCATCGCCATATTGCGAGGCACGACCTTCTCCCTCTGTATAGATATACTCACCTACGCAACCATCTGGCAACTCAAGCGCCGTATTACGAACCGACTTACTCATATTTGCCTTGATATCGTCTTCCGAGCGAATTTCTTTCCAGATTCGGAACATTGCATTTTGTCCTTTTAGGGGGTTATTCAATGCAAAATCGTTAAAGTAGAAACCAGCGCGCCCTTCACGCTTCATTTCGACCTTTTCGCCATCGACATAAACCTCTATCGTAGTTATATGATTTAAATCCGTAGGCTTTTCCTTCTTCTTACTCATTGCAACAGCAATGTGCTGCCACTGCCCAGGTTTTACCACAGGTTTCGTACTCGCAAATTGGCAGTGGCCTCCTACAATGAGTGCCAAAGAATTATCCGGAATCTTTGCATATCCTGCAACAGCAACCAAAAAAATACCCTCACCGCTGATATACTCTGCTAATTGAGTCCCGTCGAGCTTCCACCAACCTTCTACAGTAGCCTTATCGTCAATCTCGTCATCGATTCTAGGGAATAAAAGTCCTTCATCTTGCGAACCAACGAAATTTAGCGCAAAGAGTTTATCATTATTCTTAGGTGCTATGTTGTAGACAATTTTTGCCACCTCATTGTCTCGTACATTTATGTCTTCCTCTTCGAGTTTTACTGTAATCTTATACTTACCAATAGCACTCAAATCAGCTTTTGTATTAAAGGTTACGGTACCCTTAGTACGTGGTGCAATCGCGGTACTAAGGGTCTCTTTCACAAGCATACCATCATTGATTTGGTACGACAATTTTACTTGTGTAAGAGGAGCGAGACCGTTATTTTTCAGTTCTACTTTCAGTTCGGTAGCATGCGAAAGCGCGCGACGACTCTTCACACCCTCGATAGAAAGTAACGCGACTTCGTAATCGTGCGGACTGGGTTCAGTCTTAATATCTGCAGTAACATCTGCAACGCTCCCCCATTCCATGGTTTGCCCACTACGGAACTTATTGTAGTTCTCGTCATCCGCAAGCATAAAACGGAATCGACGCTCGCCTGCTGTTAACGATGCGAGAGTTGTATAATCGAGTTCTACCCAATACGTTTTTACATCCTCCTGCAAAGGAACCGTTACCAATTCGGGAGCAGTAGTACTTAATTCGTTATTACCATCCAGATCTACCCATACTCGGAGTTTTGCCGTCGTCTGAGCAGCCGTTGGCTCTTTAGAGAGCACTAGCTTCAGAGAGTTTTTACTCTTGTATAGTGCGAACTTCTTCTCGGGTTTATAGGTGATATGCGCATTTGGTTCAAATTTTACCTTTTCATTGCTTCCTGCTACAAACACTTCGGAGATATAAAGTCTCTTTGGAATCTTAATCGTCCCTCCACCATTCCAGATCGGGTCATTCGCAATTATAATGTTGCTACTATTATTGGACTGATCGCCATCTCTTGCCAATTCTGCAGTAACCTCCATGTACATGGGGGCAGTTTTATCTATTTCGTCTGGAACAACAAACGTTGTCTCTGCCTTTGGCTTCAGTTCTGGGATCTCTACTCGACGCACACCCGAGTTGGTCGTTAACCAAAGTCCTACATGCGAATACGACACATTTGTTAGATTCTCGACCTGCACCTCTAGTTTAACATGATTAGGATCCGAACCTGCAATTTCTTTTAACGATTTCATTTTCCATAAATCGGGCATTGCTAGTTCGCTAAACTCTCCTAACCAACCATCGCCAGGTTCCTCATTATGACCCATCATCATAAATGTAATAGCTCCGTCTTGCGCTTCAGAGATAAACGACGCCGAGGGCATCTCGCCTGTAAGGAAGCCCGTAGCCATCTTCGCATTAACTTTCAACTCCTTATCAACATCACCTGTAAAGACATACAGGGTGTCATGAACAGCGAGCTTAATCTCACTAAATGTTACTTGTACGGCATGCGACGGATCGCTAGGCAGAACCTTAAGAAAGGCTTTTTCATTCCTTTGGTAAGGCGCAAGTGCACCACAACCATCAGTAAAGGCGATCGTCCCCGTCAGTGTTTTAGTAATACGTGGAGGTATCGGGAATGGCACTCCCAAGATCTTTATGTACGATACCTCGGGCATTGCAATCACATCCCCCAAGTTGTAAACCTCAAAACGCTCTGCATTATTTTCGGGCGTTGCATCATTGGGTAAATCTGCACGCACATCTACTTGGAAGAAATGAGGTGAATTGCTGGAGAAGTTATACGGATATGCGATAATCTGCTCCTCAAATGGTTTTAGCTTCTGTATGTTTTTTGTGTATACCACTTTACCATCGACCTGAACCGAAACAGGGACGTCAACTAACTCCAATGCCGATCTATTCACAAGCTTACAGGTGATAGTTTCCTCTTTCATCTGCGCCTTGGCTTTAATTGCAGGTCTATTTACCCATGCAATTTCTACATCGGGTTGCTTAGGTTGTTGCGAGATTTGGTAGTAAGCAATAATTGCAATATTCTCTTTCTTCTCCAACGCCGTTTCGAGTGCCAAAGAAATCTTTTGTCCTGCAAACTCTGTCAAATCCCAAACGATATTATGTTCGTGATCATCGCCCGCAATGTGCTTACGTCCAAGCATATCTTCTACTTCCTGCCCATTTACCAACAGACGGAGCAAGGATCCATTTTTCGGATTCTCCTTCGTTTTCTTCATAAGCACAACAGTGGAAAACTGCAGATGTGTACCCTTAGCAACTTTTGTAAGATCTAGCGAACAAACTTTAAGTGCTCCTACATTCTCTTTCTGCTGGAAAGGGTTCTGCCATTTGGTAGCCTCTTTTTTAACTTGCCATACCACGTGATGCGACATAAATGGGAGCTGTAACTCAACAATAGCATCTTGCATGGTTAGTTTCAAATTCTCGCCTTTCTCGATCTCAGTTTTCTGCAAGGGCCAACCGATGAAGGTTTCTGTATAAGGCAAATCTGTCTCGGTGAGAGGCATCGGCATTATCTTATCAGCAACAACCGCTACACTTCTGCGTGAACGAATGTTCTCAGAAATAGCTTGCACCGAATAGATGTTACGTTCCTTTGTCACATATTCTGCAGGAATTAAGAACTCGGTAGTCGCACTCTCCCCAATCTTGTTGTATGTGGCGTTGTTAATATCGGCACGCAGGATCTCGTATTTAGCAGCCCCCTTCACTGTTGGCCACTTAAGTTTCCAATCTGATGTGGAACAACTTGTAGCCTCCAACGCCAGATCGTATACCTGAGGCATAATTGTGAAATAACCCTTGGTCGAGATACTTATCCCGTTCGCAGCGGTTAAACGAAGCACTGCTTTATCGGTCGGTGCTATATCGCCTGGGAGTGATACCGCCGAACATTTATCGAACATACCCAATGATACAAACGATTTGCCACCGTCTTGCGACAAATCCACACGTACCTGCTCAGAAACATTCTCTGCACGCAGATAGATTGTCTCTTTAGGTGAATAAACATCGCCTGGGAGTGGTGAGAACAATTCGGGAGTTTTATAATCGTAGTACCAAACCAATGCATATTGCTGTTTGTCGCCTTGCTTCACAGCACCCGATACTTTAACTACGAAGTCGCCCGCAGCAGGATTTGCTATTACAATTTGTTCGATATTATCCACCTTATTAGGTTTTGTACTCACTGCATTTGCATCGGGCTTAGACGGATCCAATGTAAACGGTAAATATGCCTGTGCTCCCATGCTCGCACTTAAATCCAGATCATTCACAAGTGGACACTCGCCCTTTACATAATCCTTCGCCGCTACCGGATCATTCCAGCAGAGCATCACACGCAATTCTTTCACACCCGTAGGCACTTTAATTGTAGTAACCTGCTCGGGATCGCCTCTTTTCAACTCAGAGAGCTTATACCAACTATTCTCTATTGCCGTAACAGCTGCTTCTGCATCCAGAATTCCAAAACCAAACTTATAATCCGGACCTGGGTTACCCGCATCACGTGCCGTATTTGCTATTAAAGCCTTCAGGAAATAGTTGTAGGGCGTTGCACCACCGTGAAGCTGCATATAACGTTGCGTCAATAATGCTAAGTGCCCCGTTACGGTCGGACACGCCATTGACGTACCATTTTTCAATGCATACCCCTGTTCCAGCACCGTGGAATATACTTTCGCACCGCGTGCACTGATTACAGGAAACATACGCCCGTCTTCTAGAGGACCAAAACTCGAAAAATCGCTCATGCCCCCAAAAGCATCAAGTGCTGCTACCGAGATTATATTTTTACCATAATTCGTTGCATGTGAAAAAGGTTGCATGCATTCGCCTTGCGCATTACCCGCCGAAAAGACATGTGTAAGCGCCGGATACATGTATGCTAACTCATCAATCTCGGTATTTCCTAAAAACGAATAATTGAGGTATTCGTCGAAATCACAAAATGCCGCGCGCGAGTAACCGTAAGAATTGGAAGTTAGGGTGATGCGCTCCTTCATGTATGTCTCATACATTTCTTGCACCACCTTTTTTCTATTAGACTGTATATTAAAGTTGTTTGTCCAGATTTCAGCCTCGGGAGCCATACCACGACCGCGCTCATCCACAAGTCCACTACCTATAACTGTACCCGTGGTATGCATACCGTGCGTACTCCCTGGCATCTCGAACTCTTGACGGTGTACACGATTGCCATAGTCCACGTGATCGCCTACGTTAGCATCCCAAATGCCGACACGTACATTCTTACCCGTCAGACCGCGTCCGCCCAGAGCAATAGGAAGACGCAAGAAAGTAGCCGCACTCAGACGTGCAGCTTCTCGATTATGCAGCTCCATAGGAGGAGCTATCCAACGAAGAAGCGAGACATACTCAAGTTCTGCCAGTGCCAAAACCTGTTCGCGCGTTGCTACAATATCTATATTACGTAGTATTTCAGACGCTGCGCCCAGTTCCACTCCTTGCTTGTGCAATTCTTCTTTAACACGTTCGGCACTTACACTCTTAAACCAAGAAAGGGTTACCTTCAGCCTATCGCCCTCTGCAGACCATTCTGGAGTCTGACCATTAAGCAGACCATTAGTTAGCTTCCACTCAGCACGAATAGGCACTACGGTACGAAGCCCTGTACCTGCAAAGTCAGTCGGACGACTCCCCGGAGCAATCTGAGCGTAATAGGCATTACTGCCCAAATAATCGCCCAGTTCTACGCCTTTTTGCTTCAGTGCCTCGTAAGCGATCTTTCCCGACGCAAACTGCACTAAGACATTGAGTCGATCGCCTGTCGGAACTCCCAGTTCCAAGCTGGATGTCTTACGTCCGCGTACTTTAGAATGTACATTCGCTTCGAGATAGACCTCGCGGTCGCCGAAACGAATCGGTTCTTGAGCATAAAGCCATAAGCTAATGCTCAAGAAAAGTAACAAAAGTAAACCTCGTTTCATTTGTTCTCTTTACTGTTGATTAGTATATCAATGCTAGGCAAGTTAGTGCATTTTGTCAAAAAGAATAGATCTATTGTCAAACAAGTCAACAAAAAAAAGACGCAAACGAAATCATCCAATTAATTTCTAAACATTGGTGTCCGGTAAACTTTTTTCATAGGGGAGCATTGCACAGTAAACCCAAAAAGAACCGACCAAAAACGGGCATCTCCCGAAAAAGATGCCCGTTATGATGATTAACACTGTTTTCTATTAATCTTTTACAAGCCTTACAACCTTCGTTGCTCCGTTTGCAGAGGTGAGACGCAAGAGATAGAGACCCGAAGCAAGATCCGTTGTCTCAATAGTTACCTCGCCGTTGGCTAGATCGCCACTACGTAACAAAACACCATGAGCATTGAGTAATTCGTAACTACCTGTTGAGCCGTTGCAAAGCAGACGAAGCTCCGTTGTGAACGGATTGGGGGCTACATGAACGTTTGCCAATATAGCATCGTTTACAGCATTCGGATCAGGAGATGGAGGAGTCGGATTATCTTTTTCTTCAAAGACCGCCTTTACCTCAACATCGGATGTTACTGTAAACTTACCATCTGCCGAGATATCCTTATCGCCTGCCATTAAGCTCTTCAGCTTCCAACCATCTTTAGGGGTTGCTACTGCCATGAGCTCGGTACCTGCAGGTACTGCATTTAGTTTATCTTCTGCAATTCCCACTATCTTCAACTCTCCCTGACCTTCTACAGGTGCTAGCGTTACGACAAAAGTCCTATCCGCTAAAAACTCCGCCGTATACGTCTTGCTCTCCGTTACATTTGCATCCGTACGTTTAGCAGTCGTATTGCCATCACTCCACTTTACGAAGTGGTAACCGGCATCGGCTACTGCCTCGACCTCTTTACCAGAAGCACCTTCAGCAACAGTCTGCGTAGCATCGCCACGAATAGAACCACCAACACCAGCTTCGTAGTTCAGTGTAAACGTCTTGGTATCTGCTTCAAACTCTGCCGTGTAGGTTGCATTGGCTGTTACATTTGCATCTGTACGCTTAGCTGTCGTATTGCCATCGCTCCACTTTACAAAGTGGTAACCAGCATCGGCTACTGCCTCGACCTCGGTTCCGCTACCGCCAGCAAATACATTTTGTGTTAGCTTTCCCTCTATACGGCCGTGTTCACCTGCCACATACGTCAGTGTGAAGATCTGTGCAAATTCTGCCGTAACAGTTTTATCTTCTGTTCCTACCACATCGGTGCGTGGATTATCCACTTTACCATCATTCCACTTCTTGAAAGCATAACCTGCATCTGCAATTGCTACAACCTTAGATGTGGTTGCACCTTCTTCTAGCACCTGATAATCCAAACCTCCGATCTTACCGTTTGTGCCTGCAAGGTAGTGTACAACATGTTTAGCTTTTGGAGTCGGTTTAAACAATGCTGTTACCGTAACATCTTTATTGTCCAGACGTTCGGGCGACATTATGTCATCCGACCACTTATCGAAAACATAACCTCCGTCGGGAATTGCAGTTACCTTTTTGCCTTCCGAAGCTAAAAACTCGAGCATCGTAACCTTGTCTGCACCACCTTCTTTTTGCAACTTTCCATGCTCAGCAGCATAGTAACGTAATACCGTTTGTGTTGGAGTTTCGTAAGTAACTTTCACATTGTCTATTACAAGATATGCCTCTATGCCAATCCCTTCAAATGCCCAACGAAAACGTAGTTTATCATGCGCAGCTAATGTAGCAGCATCTAACGTAAATGTCTCTGTTTTAACATCATCTGTTTCCTTATCAATATCTAAGGCTTTTACCCATACCTCATTGTCAAAACTATATTCCAGAGTAGCAATTGGCTCTGAATAGTACTTACGCAAATAACGATCATAGCTAATAACCACCCTAGCAGCAGGATCATGATCTTTGATCGATAACCAAGGCGTAGCTGCCCAGAGTCTCGGATAAACTTGCTCGGGATACTCGTAAGAGGGCGCTAGAGCTAAACCGTTACCTTCGAGATGTTTGTTGATGGTTGCCAACGGAATTATATGCCAGCCTGCTCCTGAATTAGGTTTCTGGAATTCCCAAGCTTCCATATTCGAAGCGTTGAACTCGAAGTCCTCTTCCCAAGTCAAAATATAAGGCTTAAAGAATCGAGCAGTGACATTCAGATCAGCCATTACATTGTTGTCTGTACGTGTTAGAGTTGTTACACCATCGGACCAACCTAAGAAGATATATCCTGCCTCTGGCACAACAGTAACCGTTTGTCCATTGGTACCAGGAGTTACATCCTGACGCTTGTTTGCATCCGGAGTCGTAAACCTACCGCCTTTACTTACGGCATATTCTAATTTATACGTAAAGGACTCAAATACAGCCTGTGCTGTTATGTTACCTGTTACAGATTTATCAATACGAACTGCGTCCTTCGAATGATTATCGCTCCATTCTTTAAAACGATATCGGATATCTTTCGGCACAGCAATTACTTGTGTTCCATCCCGACCACTCGCTATTTTTTGAGTAGTAATCCCTTGTAGTATACCATTCGCATCGGCTGTATAGGAGAGCGTAAACTCTTCCTTAAGAAGTTGTAGCTCGATTGTCATAGCTTCGTCTTTCACCTCAAAGACTTTTGTTACCGTTGTATACCCCGATTTAAAGGCTGTTACACTATACTTTGCAGGCAACAAATATGTTTCGAATTTACCGTCAACTGTTGTTGTAGCTGCTAGTTCGGCTACTTGCAAGCCTACTCCTTCCAACACGGTATTCTTTGCATCCTTTGTTAGGAAGGTTATTTTTTTTGCTTTTACAGGATCTTTTACTGTTAGTTTACCATTTTCGCGCGTAACCATATAGTTACCAAGTAGGTATGGTCCCGAATAATCTTTGGGTACAATAGTGTAGCCCCCTTTATCGAGAGGTAAGATAGCATCTTCCGTATTCGCTTCATTACGAATTATATACGGTGCTTCGAATTGGTTTTCTGTATTGGGGAATAGTAGCGTCTCGTATTTAAAGCGGAGCTCAGGTATTTTTTCTCCGACTTCCATCTCTGCATTCTCAAGCTTGATGGTGATAGCTACAGGTTTTATTTCTACTTCGCGGCATTTATCGGTTGCTGCTTTGAAAATTGCATTTCCTGCCTGTTTTGCACAAATTTTGGTTTTACCAACACCGATAGCTTCTAGTTTACCCTCTACACTTATAATTGCAACATCCGCATTCTCTGTTACATATCTTACGGGAAGCTTTGAGGTAGAGGTTGCATTTAGCGCATCACCTGTCACCACACCATAATTGTATTCCAGTTTTGAGTTTTCCCACATAATTTCTTGTGCCATGGCAAGACGCAGAGTATAGAATTTTACATCGCGCTTGTTTTCTGCTTCAACTTTCAAAGTGAGCGGCTTGGTCAAATCTACATGGAAGGCTTCATTTGTTTCCTGTTTCTGATCGCCATTGTAGAGGATCGCATTGGGGGAGATTCCCGTTACTTTTAATACCAGATCTTTGGGATTTAATTGATTAGTTTCCGAAATATTCTTAGCCTCGAGTAATAGCGTGGATGGCAGCGGAGTGTTATTTAATATTACATCCTCCAACAATCCGGCATTATCTGCTTTTAGCATAGAAAGCGCTAACATGTCACAAGCAGGAGACTTATCTACCTCAAGCTTAAGCGAGATATTTTCGTTAACAGCTACCCCTAAAATACTAAGCGTCAGATCAAAGTCTAATTCATGGGTAGCATTCGCAAAATTAAGCTCCGTATCGCTTGTCACTGCCGCACCTCCTTGCTTAATCTCTACATCTGCCCACTCGGTTACAAAGTTCACTTTTACCTTACCGAAATCTGTGAAAGTGGATGGCATAGTAGCAACAGCTTTATTACCCGTAATGGTAACAGGAATTACTTGTCCATCGACTTCAATCGCTCTACAAAGCTTTGGCTCTAATTTTTTCCATAACTTATCGTCTGTGCGCCAAGTTGCGATAGTAGCGCTAGACTCGTCGCCAAACGAGGTCTGTTTGCCTTCGCCTTCTGTATAGACAAACTCAGCTACGCAGTTTACAGGCAATGTTCCACCCAGAGCTGTGCGGACACTCTTCGCTTTATCTGCTTTTATTTGTTCGAGTGTACGTTTTGTATTCCAAACACGGAACATGATATTTTCGCCATCCAAGCCTAAATTCAGAAGCGTATAACTTACCTTAAAAGCGCCTTGTGCTTTCTCTATTAGTTCTACCTCAACACCGTCTACGTAGGCCTTAGCCGTAGTCTTTTTACCTGTATGTGAGGCAACAACTGCAATATGATGCCATTGTTGGTCAGTAAGCACGCCCTCTTTACTCATAAAGGACGCGTTACCTGCAAAGAATACCAATGCATTAGCCGGAGTATTCGAATCCCCCTCGAATGTACCCAAATAAAGTCCCTCATCGCCGCCATTTACAAATGCACAGGTCTGAGGCTTGTTCGTTTTCCACCACCCTTCTATGGTTACCTCATTTTGAATGTTAGCAGAAAGTTCGGCTGGTAGCATCTCCATCCGTTCACTTTTTATTCCCTCAAAAACAAGAGAGTAAGGAACATTGGTAATATCAGGCATTCGCAAAATCTCGATGCTAGTCTCATTGTCGTAGAGGTTATTATCCTCTTTTGTCAAAGAAACCTTAATCTTGTGTTTACCCTTAACTGAAAGGTCTGCAGGGTTATTTATATCTACTACTTCCTCTTTTCCCAAAGGCGCAATATTTACTGACAATGTTTTCTCAACTGCTGGTAAATCATCTACCTCAATCTTTATCGCAAGACTAGTAACTGGTTCGAGACCGTTATTTTTCAATTTAACTCGGATCGGAGTTGCGCTAGTCAACCCCTTACGGCCCGATTTTATACCTTCTATACCAAGAATTGCCATCTCGTATTTTAGCGGACTTTCTCCTTCTTTAATCTGAGCAGTAAAATCGACAGCATGTCCCCACTCAATAGCTTTTGCATCCTTGAAGGACGTATAATTAGCATTGTTAGCTAGGAGGATGCGCATGCGGTGGTCTCCGCCTTTAACACCATTTACGCCCGTAAAATCAACAGTTAAGGTATACTCTTTCTGACCTGCAACTAGATCGACGCTATAAAGTTCAGGTGCTGTTTCTTCCAACTTACTGTCGTCGTCATTATCAATAAAGAGGCGTATTGATGCATTTTCTGCCTGAGCAGCTGTAGGCGCATTGTTGAGTGTAAACTTGAACTTGTTTGCCGTTCCCATATAGAATGGAATCTTTCTTGCCACAAGACTGTAATCTATATACGGCTTGCTCTGCAGAGCGATCGTCTTATTCTCATTAACCATTTCGAAGGTTGCTACGGAAAGCGTCGTGGGCATTTCGATAGTACCGCCACCATTCCAGATCGGATCATGCAGCACAGAAAAACTTTTCTTATTATTTGCCAGATTGCCGTCTCTACCTAATTCGACAACTACTTCTGCACGCATAGGTGGAGTGATCATAAGTTTCTTTTCCAGCACTACCGTCTTTGTTTCGTTAGCGGCTAACTCAGCAATTGTTGTCTCTTCTACTTCACCATCAATTGTAACATAGAGGGGGATATTTTTGAGTGGGATAGAGAGCAGGTTCTTTATTTTAATTTCTACATTACCAAGAGACGGATCGGCGGATTGGGTCTCTTTTACTTCTGTCAATTCCCAGCGATCAGGAAGTTCTACTTCGCTTAATTCTGCTATCCAACCATTTCTTCGTTCATCACTCGCACCTACATAAGCAAAGGTTAAACCACCATCACGAGCATTGGATATAAATGTGAGCGGAGCCTTACTTGCCCCCGATATTATATAGTCAGCCTCGTCCAAACTTAGCATCAATAGGTTATCAGGCACATTTCCTGTAAAGACATAGAGCTCATCTTTATCTGCAAAATCATACTCTTGGAACACTACCTGGACTACCGTCCCTGGTTTTGTCGGTAATATTTGTAATGTCGCTTCCTCTTGTGCTTTATAAGGCTCTAGTGCGCCACGTCCGTCTGTAAAAGCTATCTCTCCGCTAATTCTCTTAGAAACATACGGTACATTAGGAAAGCCATAACCTCCTCCCAGATTTACAATTGTTATCTCGGGCATAGGTAACACGTTGCCCATATTGTAAACCTCGAAACTCATGGTATTATTTTCAGGATCCGTATCTCCCTCCAAATCTGCACGAACCACTACATTGTATTTATGTGCTTTATCGCTTGCAAAATTGTGCGTGTAGCTAAGGATTCGGTCTTCGAAAGGTTTCAGTCCCTTAAGAGTGGTAGCATATACAAGCTTATCATCTACTTGTACCGAAATGGGGACATTGGCTAATTCGGTTGTAGAGTGATTCATAATCTTGAAATTTATCGTTTCATCTTGCATCTGTTCTTTGGCTTTGATAGCAGGTTCATTAGCCCACACAATGCCTACATCTTTCTTGTCATCAACCAGTTGCAACTGATAAGCTGCAATCGTCGCACCATCTTTATTATTGGCAAGAGCTACCTCAACGTCGAGTTTTATCACTTGTCCTGCAAAAGCTGTGAGGTCATAAGTAGCAAAATGCTCGATATTATCACCTTCAATCTGATCACGACCGAGTACATCCTTTACTTCAGTACCATTGACCAGAAGACGTAGTAGGGTACCTTTTTCACGCTTACTCTGCTTCAGATAGTAATAAATGGTCAATTGCGGCTTTTTATTCTTAGTGCACGACAAATCGAGCTTGCAAGTAGTTAATGTTGCCACATTGTTACGCTGATTTACAAACGGCGCGTCCCAAGCCGGCGCGTCCTCCAATGCTTGCCAAGCGAGCATATGCGAATCTTTTGCAAAACCAAAGCTTGCTGGCGTTTCGTATAGCTGCGAACCAATATTCTCGCCTTCGATTGTTTCCGCATACCTCAGAGGATAACCCACAAACGACTCCGTATAAGGGAACTCATCCAATGTAAAAGTTTTAGGCACTGCTCCCTGCGCAATAACTCCACGACTACGGGGTCCTTTTACCCCCTGTGCATCGATGGCACGTACGGCATATACATTACGCTCACCCAGACGAATGGCACTCTCGGGCAGATTATACTCTGTAACAGGAGTCGCCGTAGTTTCTACCAGTGTATAGATACCCTCATTTACTTCACCGCGCAAAATCTCATACTTTGCAGCATTAGGAGTTGCTGTCCAAGACAACGTCCAACCACTTGCCGAACAGCGCTGACCTTTTAGTTTTAAACCCTGAACTTGCCCCATAATGGCAAATTCTCCCGACTCCAGACTAACTCCACCAGCATCCGTTACACGCAAAATAGCTTTATCAGTAGACGGAGTTGTAGCGGGGATAGCAATAGAATCGCAAAGAGACGCATCAGTTCTCAGGACTGCATAAGAGCCTCCACCGTCGGTAGAAAGTTCTACTTTCAAATTACCTGCTAGGTGGGTAGTATGCAAGAAAATCTCATCACCTGGTGAATAAATATCGCCTGCTATCGGCGAAGTGAGAACCGCTTTGTGATAGTCAAAATACCATACCACCACATAGTCCTGCTTTTCTTCTTGATTTACCGCTCCCGATACTGTTAGTGTGTACTCGCCTGCCGTGGGATCTTTTATCACCACCTGCTCGATGTTATCCACCTCATTCTTTTTATTAGCAACAGCGGGAGTGTTCGGATTCTTGGGATCAAGAGTATACGGATGATAGGTCGTTGCTCCATTCACGACTGTTAAGTCTAGGTCGTTTACTAACGGGCAATCGCCTGTTTTATACTCTTTATTCGCCACGGGGTCGTTCCAACAGATCATTACGCGGAGTTCTTTCACTCCCGTGGGTACTGTTATCTTCTTAGTTTGAGCGTCGCCGCCACGCAATAACGATGCAAAGTGATGCCAATGGTTTTCCATGGCAGTAATAGCAGCAAGCGAATTGAGTACACCAAACCCAAATTTATAATCAGGTCCCACATTACCTGCATCATCTGCAGTGTTGGCTATTAAGGCTTTTAGATAGTAATTGAAGGGTAAAGCGCCACCGTGAAGTTGCCTCCAACGCTGTGTAAGGAGTGTTAAATGACCCGTCACGATAGGGCACGACATAGAGGTCCCACTCATGTAGGTATAGGACTGCTCCGGCATTACAGAATATACCGTAGCGCCTCTTGCCGAAATTACAGGAAACATACGACCATCACGTAACGGACCAAAACTCGAGAAGTTGGTCATCTGTCCACCTGGGGTCAATGCGGCTACAGAAATTATATTCTTTGCATAGTTCGACATATGACCAAACTTCCACCGACAAGCGCCCTGATCATTCCCTGCCGAAACACTATGCGTAAGCGTCGGAAAGTGATAAGCCAAGAGATCCAGATGTTGGTTGCCAAACTCCGTATAGTTGAAAAGATGCTCATAACGACACATATTCGTCATACGCAATCCATACGAATTCGATGTAAGCGAGATATCATGCTCCAGTTTCATCCGCAACATCTCTTGTCCCACAGACAAACCATTAGATTGCCAGTTAAAATTCCATGTCCAAGCTTCCGCTTCAGGAGCCATACCACGTGCACGTTCATCAAGCAACCCCGCACCAAGTATCGAACCCGTAGTATGCATGCCATGTCCTCCAGTACTTGCTAAGGACATTTCGAACTCTTCGCAATGCACTCGATTGCCAAAATCTACATGCTCGGCAACATTGCCATCCCAGACACCAATCCGTACTCCTTTTCCCGTCAGACCACGACCACCAAGATCGGGCGACATGCGTAAGTTTGTTGCACCACTGAGACGCGCGCCACGATGATTCGAGAGTTCCATAGGAGGTTCTATCCAACGAATAGCTGCTACGTACTCAGCATTGGCAAGCGCTAATAACTGATCTTGAGTTGCTATTACTTGTGCAGTACGTAAAGGCGCTGGTACTAGAGTAAATGCTACTCCACGTTTATTCAGATCTGCCTTCACTTGCTCGGAAGTCGCACTCTTGAACCAAACGAGATTAACCTTCAGCTTATCGCCATCTACTGCCCAGTCGGGCATCTGACCTTGCAACAAGCTCTGTACTACCTTCCACTCTCCGCGAATAGGCACTACAGTACGAAGCCCTGTACCTGCAAAGTCGCTCGGACGACTCCCCGGAGCAACCTGAGCATAATAGGCATTGCTGCCCAAATAATCGCCCAATTCTACGCCTTTTTGCTTCAGTGCCTCGTAAGCAATCTTTCCCGACGCAAACTGCACTAAAACATTGAGTCGATCGCCTGTCGGAACTCCTAGTTCCAAACTAGACGTCTTACGTCCGCGTACTTTAGAATGTACATTCGCTTCGAGATAGACCTCGCGGTCACCGAAACGAATCGGTTCCTGTGCATAAAGCCATAAGCTTAAGCACAAGAAGAACAATAAAAGTAGTCCTCGTCTCATCTGTTCCTTTTACTATTGATTAATGTTTCTATGCTAAGCAATATAGTGCATTTTATCAAAAAGGATAACACTTTTTATCAAACAAGTCAATAAAAAAAGACGCAAACAAAATCATCCAATTAATTTCTACCCCCCCCCAAAAAAAAAACGGTGTGTTGCTTAAGAAATTCGGTTACGTACGTCGGTATGCTCCCTTCATCCTTATTCTCAGCGCCTTGTATTTTGGGTTTATTGCACAGTAAACCCAAAAAAGAGGGCTGGTGTGTGGTGGCGGATTGTGCAATGCCCCCCCCCCCCCTAAGAACAACGGGCACCACCCGAAGGCAATGCCCGTTGCTTACAACAAATTTTATTGCACGACTACCTTTTTACCACAGTAAAGGTTTTCGTTGCACCATTCTCTGCCGTGAGGCGTAACAGATACATGCCTACGGGGAGCGATGCGGTGTTAATGCGCGTTTCTGCGCCTTCTAAGCCCCCAAAAGCAACCTCAACGCCCTGAGTATTGTACAATGCATATTTCCCGCACACGTCGCCGTTGGAAATGCGTAACAGAGCACCAAAAGGATTAGGAGCGACAACAATGTGGGCAAACACCTCGTCTTCTACAGCTGTAGGAGGTGTATCAATCTTTTCAAACTCAGCAGTAACGGTTACCGAATACGCTGGCATTGTAAACTGCGTCGCACTAACAGGCACAACCACACTCTTATCCTCCGTCTTATAAACTGAAAGGCTACCTGCTTTCAGACGATAACCCGTATTCGGTGTGGCGGTGATTTGTACCACGTCTCCCTCCAATGCCTGAGATTTATTCACCGAAAGCGAACCATTCGGAACCGTCGCAACAGTTATTGCATATTGTGTTGTAGGAGGTGTATCAATCTTTTCAAACTCAGCAGTAACGGTTACCGCATACGCTGGCATTGCAAACTGCCCACCTACAATAGAAGTAACTTCGCTGGTGTTCTCTGTTTTACAATAT
>CAUTNK010000002.1:0-182569 GCA_963540065.1 uncultured Bacteroidia bacterium | reverse complement strand
TAGCTGCCTTCTCCTTCATTTTAGCTCCCTTAATTATAGCGCTAAGTTACTAAAATCATTGATATAAGCAGGGCTTACTGTGCAATAAACCCATGTTATGCAATTCTTTTATCTCTAAAAGAAGCGTATTAGCATGTAAAGTAAAACTGTTTATCAAAGGGAACAAATATATACGTGATTACATTTTCCAAAAATTGGAACTTTGTGATCCCAATCCCTGCCTCATATCTCTCAGAAATTCGCCCACCACACTAGATGCGAAACACAAATAGAGAATAATAGATGGGATACATGAGTCAGAAGAAGGTAGGATTCCTTTTGAATGCAGCGCTTGCAGTAACTCTGGCGCTGTTGTTTTTCGTTCCGTTGCAGAGTTTCGCTTATGAAACGAATGTTTTTGTCACGAAGTGGCAAGGTAGCAAGGGCGCGAAGGGAAAAATAGTCTTCCCCTTAGATGTTAAAGACGCAGAGTGGCGTTTCTACAAAATGAGTACAACTCCACCTAGTACTTGGCAAGCAAAGAAAACATTTTATGTTGGGAAAATTGGCGAGGAATCGCTAAAGGGAGCTCTTACGCTTGAGACCGACGAAAATGCAGTCTATGTCTTAGAGATAAAGGGGAATATTACAAGGATTGCCCTTGGTCTTAAAGGTAAGCCATTTGGCTCTGTAGAGAATCTTTTGGAAATTGTACAGTGGGGAAGCTCGACCTTTACGTATTTAAACTCTGCTTTTGCAGGTTGTAAAAATTTAAAGATTAATCCGGAAACGATTGATAGACCCAATATGGGGAGTTGTACACATTTCTCGAGTGCATTTAGAGAATGTAAAAATCTCGTCGATATAAGCCCTAAAAATGATGCAAGTAAAGCTTGGTCGTTAAATAGCGCTATCTCGTTAGTCTCTATGTTTGAATATTGTGATGCATTTAAAGGTGAGTCGCTTAAACACTGGAAGACGCCCAAAGTAAGAAGCTTTTCTTCTATGTTTACGCATTGTGCAAAGTTTGATGCGGATTTGAGTGGTTGGGATGTTAGTCATGGCAATTCCTTCGAGGCTATGTTTTATAAATGTGGGCATTTCAATGGGAAAGGGTTAGCTAATTGGAAAGTTCATGGTCGGCATTTCCATGCGATGTTTGCGCATTGTACAGTGTTAGATTTTATTCCTAATCATGAGACTTGGAACCTCTCCAAAGCTGACCGTGTTACTAATATGTTTCAAGGTTGTTCGCAATTTGGAAAAAATGATTCGCAAGATAAGATGGCACTTGTGCTCACGAAGTGGGGAGAGCAGTTGAAGCACATCAAGAACTTTTATGCCATGTTTCAAGGCTGTGCTTATTTGAAAGGCAAAGGTTTTGCGCAATGGTTGACAGGAAAGAGTAAAGCTGAGAATCTGAATAATATGTTCGAAGGCTGTAGGGATTTTCAGGAAAATTTAAGTGCTTGGAAAGTCGATAGCGTTAAGAGTATGCGTTCGCTTTTTGCAAACTGTAAGTCCTTTAAAGGTGAAGGTCTTAATGGCTGGAATGTATCGAAGGTTACCGATATGTCTTACATGTTTAGGGAGTGTACAAAGTTTACTGAAAACCTAAAAGACTGGAAGGTAGGTAAGGTTAAGGATTTCTCCTATATGTTTTATAATAATTCCAAAATCCCGACCGATTTTACGAACTGGGATGTAAGTTCGGGTGAGATGTTTAAAGCGATGTTTTCCTCCTGTAGCGACTTTACTGGAGAAACACTCGTGGGTTGGAACGTTTCTAACGGTGTTAATTTTGATGATATGTTTGCGAATGCCTCCAAATTTGATGCGGATTTGAATGGATGGCGTTTGCGCAGTGCCGTCTCAACCCAGCAGATGTTTGCAAACTGTAAACAGTTTCAACAGGAGTTGAAAGATTGGTACGTAGAGAACATTGTCAATACCACGGGTATGTTCGCTGGTTGTGAAAAATTTAATAGTAATATAAGTGGTTGGAAGTTCAAGAACCTGCAAGATATGTCCCGGATGTTCCAGCACGCAGCAAAATTCAGTCAGAATCTTGGAAATTGGAATGTCTCGAATGTCCGCCATATGGATAGCGCTTTTGCTTATGCAAAAATATTTAAGGGGGAAGGTCTAGATAAGTGGAATGTGGGCGAGTGTCAAACATTTAATGCGACATTCAAAGGCGCAAAGATGTTTGAGGGCGATCTCACGAAGTGGGATCTCCGTTCGGCAGAAGAGCTCGCATATATGTTTGAGAACGCAAACGTTGGTAAAACAGACTTCTCCAACTGGAACGTTGAGAATATCACCACCATGCAGGGGTTGTTTAAGAATGCTGAGGGCGATATTGAAGATGTCTCGGGTTGGAATACCAAGAGCTGTATGGAAATGAAAGATATCTTCTACGCAGCAAAGGGGATGCGACACCCAATAGGGAATTGGGATTTCTCAGCACTTGCGAATCGTTCTGAGGTTACCCTAACAGGGTGTGGTATGGGCGTTAATGCTTGGGACGAAACCTTGCTGAAGTGGAAAGAGCGACAACCATTCAAAGGTAAGTCCGGAGTAACGGTTGATGCTAGCGGAATACTAGACTCTCAAGGGCGAGTTAAGAACTCGAAGTTGTATTATAGCAAGAAAGAAGCTCACGACGGGGTGCAGGATGTCTCGATTACCGGCGATGAGTATGTTAATAAAGAGATTGCAATTCTGATTACAGAGAAGGATAAAGATGGCAAACCTATACAGGTTGTTACCTATAAGACGCGTTTGAAAGTCGGCGAAAAGAAGGATCTTGTTGAGCGTCTATCCTCTGGTGTAATGACAGATGCTAACTCTTGGTCTGTGGCTCCGGATAGTCAGGTGATGATTAATGAATACGGTGATGAACACGATAAAGAACCGCGTCGGATTCGTTATCTGAAAGGAGAGAAAAAAGTAGAAGGTCTCCGTCCGGGGAAAGCAAAGATCTTGTTAAAAGCATCGAATCCTGGTCAATACCCCTTACATACTTTCTGCGATATCTATGTCTACAAACCCATAGAACAGTTAGGCTTTAAGCAATCGCGCTATACACTTCCCGTGGGTGAGGTCTTGGATTTACGTAAAGAGCTTGTAATCAATCCGGAGGACGTTACCTATCCGGATAGTATAGAGTTTGTAGTAGAACAAACCCAGCACGAATTTGCACAGGTGCTTAAAAATAAGTATTCCGGACAGATTAAAGGCTTGAAAGCCGCTGAGAAAGTAAAGGTTACCGTTACTGCTACAGATCGGGAAAAAACGGACAAAACAATTGTTAAGGCTATTATAGAAATAAACGTCGTTGATATCCCGGCGAACAGCATTAAGATCGTCCCCCAGTCTATTTTGTTAGGGAAAAATGCAGCCAATAAGGTAAAGGTGCGTATCTACTTCGACCCTACCAATACTACAGATAAAAAAGTAACATTCTCTTTCGAGAACAACGACAACCTCGTGGATATAGATACCACTACGGGCGCAACGCTTACGGGTAAGTCGAAGGTAGGTGTTTGTACCTTAGTGGCGACCACTAGTAATGGTAAGGTGGCAAAAGCGAAAGTTAGGGTCGTTGAATCGTATGTCCCTGTTAAAGACATAAATCTCATTCCAAGAAAAACGCTGGATATCCCCCTAGGGACGAAAAAGCAACTTACCGTAGAAGTCCTGCCTCCGGAAGCATCGAACAAAGGAGTTATATTCATAAGTAAAAACGAAGAGATTTTTACGGTCGACGAGAGTGGTATTGTCTTTGCTAAACAAGTAGGAACTGCAAAGTTGCGTATAGAGAGCGTTGAAAATAAAGCTGCTTTTGATGAAATTGATGTCAATGTATATTCTAATCCGGTAACTGAAATCGAGCTCATTACCGAAGAGAATATACAAATCGGGAAAGGCGAAAAATATCGTATTAAGTACAAGATTCTACCCGACGATGCCTCGGATAAAACGATCACATGTAGATCAGAGAATGAGGAGTTCGTCTCGGTGGATCCCACAACAGGCGAAATAACAGGTGTAGAAGAAGGCGGTCCTGTAAACATACGCATTAAGGCGAATGGTGCTACGGGCGATTTGGAAAAGATTGTAAAGGTAACCTGTGTTGCTGCTAAAGCGACTACCGGATTGACTCTTACGCCTTCCAACCTGACCCTTTGGCCTGGCGATGAAAGAGATTTGCAATTAACTTTCGTACCAGAAGATGCTACAGATCGCGATATAGACTGGAGTTCGAGTCTTGTGGAGGTCGTTACGGTAGAACATGGGCATTTGGTAGCTAAATCGGCAGGTGAATCTGTTATAACGGCATCGCTACATTCTAATCCTACAATCAAAGTCCACTGTAAAGTAGTGGTACGTGCACATATAGGTGCAGAAAGCATTGAAATCTACCCGAAGGAGTTAAAGCTTGGTATTGGCAATGAGTATAAGCTCGATGTGTTCCCAACGCCAGCTAATGCAACGAAATATGAAGTGATTTGGCAGCTTGAAGAAGGCGAAGAATATGTAACCTTCGATCCAGAAAAACAAATCGTGAAAGGTAATGTGGTCGGGGTTGCAAAGATTAGTGCAGCGCTTAAAGCTAATCCGAACGACAAGTCGATCTGTACGGTGAATGTGGTAACACCCGCAGTACCTGTGAACACTTTAAGGTTTAACCCAGATGTGGTAGAGATAGAGTATGGTGAGCCTATGAATCTTTATCCGAATCTTGTCTTCGAACCAGATAATGCTAACGATTTGTGGATTGACTGGGAATCGGCTAACCCCGACGTAGTTTCGGTTCGTAGTGGGATTGTCTTTGGTAATGCAGCAACCACCGAAGGGGTTCTTATAACAGCATCATTACATTCGGATAAGAGTAAAAAGGCAGCTTGTCGTGTGAAAGTGAAAGAGCCAAAGACTCCGAAACGGATAGAAATGATTACGGCTAACCTGCGTATTAAGAAAGGTGAGAGTCGCGACTTAACCGTTAATTTCTACCCCGAAACAGCTACAGACCGTAAACTGAAGTGGAAGAGCTCTAATACAGGGATTGCTACAGTTGATCAGCAGGGACGTGTACAGGCTCTTGAAAAAGGCTTTACGATGATTACGGCTACGCATGTCTCGGATCCTGAAGTAACTACATTCTGTACCGTGGAAGTAGTCGACGAAATGACCGCCTTAATAGAATCTATTGCGATAGAGGACGTAGAGGTTACTGAAGGTAAAACTATTGACCTGAATATTACCTTTAGACCTGGCTCAATCTTCGACCGTGAATTGGTATACAAGGGGATTGAACTAAATAAGTTTGGGATCAGCGAAGGAAAAATAATAGGTATTGCGCCTACTGACCAAGATGTTGAAGTTACGGCATACTTGAGAAAGGACCCGCAGGTAAAAACTACTTTCAAAGTAAAGGTATTGCCTAAAGTGGTTGTAACGTCCTTTACCCTGAATCATGAGAACTTGGTGATCTACGAACACAACCAAGCGCGTATTCTTATCCAGACAGAGCCTGCAGGTGGCGATACTTCGGGAGCAGTATGGGAAACGGAAAATAGCGAGATCTGTACCGTGGAAGATGGTGTAGTATCGGCAATAAAAGTTGGGAAAACGCGTGTAAACGTTACGCTGAATGGTAAAACTGTGGGTTGCAATGTAGAAGTGCGTGCAGTGGGTACGATCGACGAGACAGCAGTAGCTGATGCGCTATGGGCAGATGTCCGGGTTTATCCGAATCCGTTTACCTCGGAACTCTTCGTAGCGAACCTACAAGATGCAACACAGATTAGGATTCTGAATGCGCAGGGGTTGGTACTACGTTCGTTGCCTTCGCAAGGCTTGAGAGATATCCGAATTGCGGTAGATACATTACCTCAAGGGCTTTACCTCTTGGTATTAGAAAAAGAAGGCACCGCGCTACGCAAGACCTTCCGCTTGGTGAAGTAAACAGCTGAGACGAGAAAGTCTGTATACTAACAAGGTCAATCGTCTGTTTGTGGGCGATTGACCTTGTTTTGTGATTAGTGTAAGAGAGTTTTAGATACTATCCTGAATGGTAGAGGTGCTTATATATTCTCGAGATTGTCCAGCCAAGTGCTAAAGTGTTGGCAGTGTGTTTTTAGCCATTCAATTCCAATCGATTTGGCGATCTCTGCACCTATAATTTTGTTATATTCTGGTATTAAAGCGAGTATTCGCTTAGAAGGGGCTGTCTGTTCACTACCATTGATTAACTCTGCATTTCCCGTTTTAGCGAGTAGTGTGACCAGCTGGGTGATAGCCTTCGTATGTTCAAAATACTCTTTAATCAAAACATCAGGTTTGGAGAGTACTAATGCTTCAAACTCATGTAACTGGATGTATGGAAGAAAGCGCCAGTCTCCGATTTCTTCTCCAAAAGCTTTTTCGAGGAAAGTCACTTTTTGGTAGGGATCTTTTATCTCTTGTGCTTTTTCAAATTCGGGGAAATTGCTTGGAAGGGCATATAGGTCAAACATGGTTGTGAAGCGGACATCTGTAGAGGAATCTTCTTTCAGCCACTGAAGGATATCATTCTTAGCTTTTTGGTAGCTGACTAAGCCACCGCGGTGTGTTTTTCGTTTATCTCTGCTTGTTTGTACACATCTTACGTTGGTGGATATATTAAACTGTCCTAAGTAGTCTGCTAACACCTGTTTTACAAAAGTTTCCTCGGTTTGTCCCTCTGCTATCACGTTCAGTCTTCGAAAGTCCCTCATGGTCGTCCCCCCAAGACGTTTTTTTCCCAGAGCTCGCTCATGCTATATTCTTCGAGCCAAGCTGAAAGTTTTCCTTCATCTAATTTGCGATACCTACTACAGTTCGCCTTTGCGTCGCGTTCGACAATTACGAGGTCTTTAGCTTCGAATTCGTCAACAAAGCGTGTAGATTGTGTAGCTAAGATGATTTGACTCTGTAGGCTCGTCGCACGAATCATATCTGCCAGTACAGAGATGGCAAAAGGATGTAAGCCTAGTTCCGGTTCGTCTAAGACAATAACCTTGGGGAGTGTTGTTGGTGGTTGCAGTAACAGGGCAGTCAGTGCCATAAAACGTAACGATCCGTCGGATATTTGGTGAGGTCCAAAGAGGTAGTCAGAATTCTTCTCTAGCCAGTTGAGAAAAATATAGTTGCTGTTTCTGGCAGAAGGCTCTAGGACAAAATCTTTGAACTGTGGCATAACCATCTGTATGTATCGTACGATACGTTGGTAGTATGGCACATGCTTCTTTTGCTGTTTCATGGCATATAAGAATGCCGCGAGATTGCCCCCATCACTTCTCAGGAATGCCCCTTCCTCAATATATCCACTATTGCGAATTTTTGCTTCTTTCGAGGTGTCGTGAAACTGAAATACGCGACAGCCTCTTAGGAGATCTGCGATAATCGATGCCGTCTTGTCTTTCCGTTCTTTCCATAGATTGAACAATTCGGATTCTCTTACTCCCGGGGCAAGTTGAATTGTACGTGGTTTTTCTTTGTCATGCTGATGCCAAAGCAGTGTTTCTTCGGTGAAAATAAGAGTATCGCCTACCGTATGTGCGAGCGAGAATTGGTAACGATCTGTATCTTCTGTATTGGCAAAGGAGATCGTTGCTGTCAACCTTGGAGTCTTTTTAGAACCGTAGTATAGAAGTGAATCAGCCCAACCACTATCGCCGATATAGGTCTGTAGAGCCCCCGTCATGATGTAGTTTAGCATCTTGAAAAAGGAGATTAGGTTACTCTTTCCCGAACCATTCGCTCCTAACAAGATGGTAATGTCTTGGATGGGTATATCTTGTCCCTCCACGTCGATAGATTTGAATCCCTTCAACTGAATGTTGGTGAGTTTCAGTGTGTCGTTTTGTTCCATTTTTGTAGATACTATGTGCTTTAGCTTTGTACAAAAATAACCACTTTGCAGGCTACAAACCGGAAGAGCCCGAATGAGAAGAAAATAAGGCAACCCTCTTTCGAGAGCTGCCTTATTTCTTTTTAAGAGAATGCACTAATGAATCGTCGTTATTATCTTTTGTGAGCCATTTCTTCTGTGTGGGGTGGGATAGGAATAATCTTTACTGTCTTTGCCAAATGCTTTTCTTGACCCAATGTCCTTTTTTGTCTACTACGGCGTTTCCGTTAAACTCGCCACCCTCTGGGCTTACAATGCAGCATCCTGCGGTGGTTACTGCAGCCAAGTTTACAATTGCGCCTTCTGTTCCTGTGGCTATTACTTTTGCGTTATCCAGTTCGAGTATCTCGCCCTTTTTGCCATCTATCCCAGCAATACCCCATTTCCCAGATACGTTAAGCGTAATATCCGAGATGGAGAAACGCATATCTGAGTTTAGGAGCGATACGCCGATATTCTCTTTACTAACTATTGTTAGCGATCCATTCCCTACAATCTGTGTTGGCGCAGCACATGCTAAACCCTCATCGTTTGTTTTCAGTTCATTGGTTCCGGAGACTTCAATTCGTAACCATGTGATATTGTTGAGGATAGCAATATTACTGCCAGCATCCACTTTTACATCGGTCATGGTTAGCTTATTTTCGATGGGATCGTATTGGAAGTTCCCCCGGCTTGTCGAAACGCCATCAATCACGCTTAAATCTTTGCAATTGGAGCTAGTTACCTGCACGCCTGCTATCCAGAGCGCATAATTGGTAGCCATTACAGGCGATGCCCATAGCAATGCGCAACAAAGAAAAGCAGCGAGCCATTTCATGTTTTGTGGTTTTTGTTTCATTTCTTTGTCCTCCACGTATTGAGAAAACATTTAGTAAATGCAACAGTCCGTCGGTTTATATATAGAATCAGGTTTATTTTTTTTTGCAATGCAAAGATTACTCATTGTGCAAGTATTTCTGTTTCAAATCGAAAATAAATTGTTTCAGTTATGCAATCTATTTGTTATCAACAGATTGATTAGATATTGCGCGCTTGTAAAAGCGGAAAGAGGAGCTATGCTAGGGCGCCGAGAATGGTATCTTATTTGCTATAAATGATATATCATGTAAGAGAATTTTGGTACTTTTGGGTAGGATAAGGTCTGTGGGGATGTGCATAAAGCGGAGTGGTTTGTGGGAGTTTGTATTGCTCTCGGTTGTTTTGTTGCTTTATGGGTTGTTTTCTCCCTGTTTTGCAGAAGCTTTTGTAGGTAGTAGGGCTGCTATCAGAGCCGTACGTCGTGGGACACTATCGACTACGTATCGCGACATGCGCATCGGTGGGCGTTTGGGTGGTCAGCTGGGTTGGTTGCGTTCGGGTTCGGATGCACAGATAAGTACTCTTACATTGGGTTATCAGTATGGTTTTGAGCTTCTGCTACCTATCAATAACAACTTCGAGTTTGATGTTGCTGCGCTAGGTTCGTGGAAAGGAGGTAACCTGAGTAAGCATTTTGGCTCTTTGGATGGAACTGTCCTCGATATGCAGGCTCGCCTCCGGATTATGTCGGTGAATTTGGCGCTTTACATAAATTACCTATATCGCATTGCGCCGGATTGGGATATCTTTGCGGGGGTGGGTATGCAGCCGCAGGTGGTGGTTGCGGGGCGCCTAAAAACAGACTTTGCCGGAGGTACACACGATCAGGATTTAGAAGTAGGTTTCGATGCTCGCTCGCATCTCTTTCCGTTAAACTTTGGGTTGGGATTACAAACCGGTGTGCGATACAATTCAACATACGAGATACGGCTTTGGTACGAACACGACTTTTTGAATCTTCTCCCCAAGCAACGGAGGTTCTACGGAACAGTGAGCACGGATTATTTGATGCGACACGACTTCTCGTTGCCCTTCCTACAGAGTTTCGACCGGCTTGCAACGTTAGCATGTGGCATATCGTTTGCTTACTACGTTAAACTATAGCTCAAAGTATGGGAGCTCATAGAAGATGGAAAAAGAGATAGGAGATATATCACCGTATCCGATTCAGACGGCGGTACTACCGCCATTGCTGGATGAGGAGGTGTTGTTCGAGTTTCGGTGTAAGCGTCTCTCCGAGGATGATCGCCTACGATTGGTGGACACGGTTGTCGGCGAAGCGGCTAAACGAGGTGCTACGGGGGTTTTCCGCCGAGCCATCCTCAGTTTTTGCGAAGAACCTCTGCTGAATGTACAGCGCTACCAGAATTTGCGTATCGAGGTGAAAGACCTAAAGATTTGTTTCCGTACCTCCTTCACCCAACAGAACCGATATGTTGTAACAATTAGCAACCTCGTGTATCCCGCCGATGCAGAACCCTTAGCCCTTTACCTTGCCTCTCTACAAAGTATGGATCCCGAAGCCGCCAGAGCGCGAGTTCGGGAAGTGCTACCACAAGCCGAAACCCTTTCGCAGAAGGGCTCCGGGATTGGTTTGTCGATCTTACGGCGACGGAGCGCTTCCTTTGAGTTTTCGATGATCCCGGACGGCGATTTTATCTATTATACACTCCGAATCGCTTTGGAGA
The DNA here is from genome assembly GCA_963540065.1 of uncultured Bacteroidia bacterium. Classification (GTDB taxonomy): domain Bacteria; phylum Bacteroidota; class Bacteroidia; order Bacteroidales; family CAJPTX01; genus Bacteroides_D. Next base: position 172,102 of record CAUTNK010000002.1, on the reverse strand, counting down.
GCAAAGAAAATTAAGAATTGGGAGAGGATAGACATGATGGATGTACTACATATAGACGCTACGAAATATACACCGGAGATAGACTTTAATCCGCAGACCCGGCACTTAAAGATCCTAGGTGACTCGAGACCCGAAGATACGGTCGGGTTCTATCAACGGATTCTGCTCTGGATAGATAGCTTTGTGATTGGGGTAAAGCAAGAGAATGCCGACGAGCAGGTAGTGCTTACCTTCCGACTCAACTACTTCAACTCTATATCGGCTAAGTATCTGCTGGCTATTATCAATAAGTGTAAGCCCTTGCATGCAGAAAGAGCCCTTCTACGTATTGAATGGCTCTACCAGTCGGACGACGAAGAGGCGAAGCAATGGGGCGAAGATCTACAGGCGATTACACAACTACCATTTGATATCATCCCCGTTGAAGAAGAGCTTTAAGGAGCTTATTGCGAATACAATAAAAGGGCGCAACCTTCGCTGTTGCGTCCTTCTTTTTTAGAAGTTCTTTTACAACCGTGCTTAAAGATCATTCCACCAAAAAACCGTACTCGTAGACTTTCGGCACGATTTGCAAGCGTAACTGCTCCATAGCTTCTTTTAGTTGGGCGAGCAAGCGGTTGTAGGTTTCATCAGTACTTTTCGGGTTCATTTTCCCTTTTTCGTTGCGCCCTTGAAAATGCTCACGGATGTCGTAATACGACGCGTTGGGGTTCGCATCGGGTTGTGTGTGATAGTAGCGCCAGAGTTCTCTACCCGCATCAAATACCGCAGTAGCCTCGGTAGAAAATACTAGCGGTTCGGATGGTATGAACGATTGTTCACTTAATAGACTATTGCTTGGGGGTTGCGAGGCGAGTTTACCGGAGATGAAATCGGTCATAAAATGGCTTTCGAACTTTTCTTTGGCGTCGATTTCTTGTTCAGTAAATGGGATCCAGTGGTTGATCCCATCGTGGCAAGAGATCTGGTTTTGAGTATGAAATAATGCTAGTGCAAAACAATCGTTTTGAAATACTGTATCATTTTGCCAACCATCCGCGGGGTAAAGGAAATGATCCGACTGATTAAGCCAAGTGGGTGCTACACAATGCCGGATGCTAAGAAACATGCAAAAGGGGAGCAGATTGTCTAAAGAAATATAGTGTGTGCGAGCTTTATCAATAACTCCTTGCGAAGGACGCAAAGTGCAATAAACATCGTTACTATGCTGAAAATCTGAAGGTCCATGTACCATATAGGCGAGTCGTCCTGTAGCTTCAATAGATTGATTATAAAATTGTTGTAACCAATTAAGGAGTACTCTTCCCTCATTTATTACACGGATTTGTTTTTGCCCTGTAAGTTCTTCCGTTGCATCATAGACGTCTGCCATAATGCTAGAAAAAGTCTGAGTTTCTGCACAATTCCAAATGTAGAAACCAATAGGGAATTTTCCCTTTACATTATCAAACGTATTTGATGGGACAAGAAATAGCCGTTCCAGCTTTGCTTGGAAGATATTACGGAATTTGACAAAGTTCTGTCCTTGCAATATCTTTAGTGTTGAAAAAATTGCAAGCATAGAAGAGGGAATTTCATAGTAGACACGAGCCATAAATAGGACGAAGATTTCTCTTACAGCTTTACCCATTTCACGAACATAGGCTTGGTACATACGTTTCTCGCGTGCTATGTCAGATCTGTTTTCTCCTCGTCCTGTAGGAGTGCGAGCGTTTGTAGCTTCTATATAAGGGGGATTGATATAAATCACTAGCTTTTTGCGCTTCTCGGGGTCGTTGATGATATCTTGTAGTGGTTGGGGGAGTTTGGTAAACTCATCGTTCAAGAAATCGAATTGGAATACGTGACTTTCTAGCAGGTTAGCGCCGTTCTTAATGCGATCTTTCATTACATTCACATCCTGCTGATCAAGGGTAGATGCCCAGATGTTGTACTTGTTGGTGAGTCCGTTCAACAGGTTACCGGTGCCCGCAGCGCAATCCCAAACGTAGTACTCGTCCTGCCAGTTCTCGCCGAGGACGTCTGCTAAGTACTTTTGCGAGAGGTCTACCCAAATTTTGGGAGTGAAGAACGAGCCTTTGCGTTCGCGTACATCTTGCGGTACAAGGAGGTCTCGCCGTTTGATGATATAATCCCAATACTCTTCGCGCGGTGGGCGCTGGTAGAGACTCCAAAACTGTGCGTGAGCTTTTTGCCCGTCTTTGAAAAAGACATAGCTTTCGTTGAAAATTCCTGCTAGGTTCTTTTTGCGATCGAGTACGTAGCGTTTGTCCTGCAGAAGTACAAAAAGCGCCTCTTTAATAGTTTGGTTCTCAGAGGATAGAAGATCAGCTAGGAAAAAGTCGCCGTCGATAATACTGAGCTTTTTGAGGGTGTCCCACTCTACATCAATACTTGGTTGTACAAGGGTTAACCAACGCTGGTAGATGCTTACGAAGTTGTTTTTGTTGATCTGGATCAGGGAGGAGCTCTCACTCAGGTGTTGTTTAATGAACTCGCGGAGCTCCTTTTCGTGCGCATCGTATCGGAAGAGGTACGAGGTTTTATCTAACGTTGCTTTTACAGCGTTGTATAACAGCCCAAATTCGCGCGAAGAAGTGTCAGACGGGGTAACATTCCAGTTGAAGTCGTTAAGCGCGAGAAAGGGCAATATTTCGCGATAAGGAAGGAATGCAATTTTCTCAGCATCGAAAGCAGCGAGAAACGGTGGCGGCAAGTAGGTATCGAAAGTGCGGGCTCGCCCGATGGTAAGGATTAGCTGAACGAGGGGTTTGTAGATATCGGTGACGGTACCTCGTTTGGCTTCTGCCCAGAGGAGGGAAACAACTTCTCGTTCAGTGTGGGCTGCGTTTTTGGTTTTCTCTTTTCGAACAACGCAGAAGTCGATTTTTCCGATGATGGTATGGCAATCGAATGCCGAAAAGAATGCATCGCCGATACGTGCTTTAAGCTCTTCTTCCTGTAAATGCCTAAATATCATCCCTACCTGTTTCTCTTCGATGTACAAAATTAAGAGCGTTGTACAATTCCGGCGACAAGTGTAAAGGAAGGGGTGGGTGTGTATTTTTCGCAAGTAATGACAATTGAAGGTAGTGCTTTGGTGCTAAAAAAAGAGGCTACACCCAGTCGTAAAACTGGACATAACCTCTCCGCTCATTCACCGTCGGTTCGGAGGGGCTCGAACCCTCGACCCCATGATTAAGAGTCACGTGCTCTACCAGCTGAGCTACGAACCGGACGCTAACTCGGCAACAAAAGTAGTGCTTTTCTCTAAAATAGCAAACAAACTAGTTGGGAGCGTTTTAGTCTTATGCGTAGAGCTAGCGAATCCTATTCTACGGTAACCGATTTTGCCAAATTGCGTGGGCGATCTACATTGCATCCACGCAATAGCGCGATATGATAGGCGAGTAATTGTAGGGGGATTACGGCTAAAATAGCTTCGACCATCGGGATAGCCTCGGGGATCTCTATGCAGTAGTCGGCCATAGACCGGAGGTAGGTATCGCCTTCGGTCACAATTGCGATCACTTTCCCACGTCGAGCTTTAACCTCTTGGATGTTGTTGATTACTTTTTCGTAGGAACTATCTTTGGCAGCCAAGACAACCACCGGCATATTCTCGTCGATGAGTGCAATGGGTCCATGCTTCATTTCGGCGGCTGCGTAGCCTTCGGCGTGTATGTAGGAGATCTCTTTCAGTTTAAGAGCCCCTTCGAGTGCCACGGGGAAGAAATAGCCGCGTCCGAGATATAAGAAGTTACTCACCTGATAGAACTGCTCGGCTATATGCTTTACCACATCGCTTCTTTCTAGGATTTCGTGCACCTTCTTTGGGATCTCGAGCAGAGCTTTTATGTGGCTGGTATATTCGGCGTCGGTAAGTGTATTGCGACTATAACCGAGCAACAGGGCTAACATTGCCAGCACGGCTACTTGCGCAGTAAAGGCTTTGGTGGAGGCAACTCCTATTTCGGGACCGGCGTGAGTGTAGACTCCTGCTTGTGTTTCGCGCGCAATGGACGACCCTACTACATTGCAAATGCCGAGTACCAGAGCTCCGTGTTCTTTGGCTAAGCGGATCGCAGCTAACGTATCTGCCGTTTCGCCACTTTGGCTAATAGCCAATACGACGTCTTCCGAACTGATAACCGGATTCCGGTAACGAAACTCCGAAGCGTATTCTACCTCAACGGGGATCCGCGCAATGTCTTCAAGCAGGTATTCGCCTAGTAGTCCGGCATGCCAAGAGGTACCACAGGCGATAATAATGATGCGTTTGGCGTCGACCAACCGTGGTAAAACATTATAGAGTCCGCCGAGGGTGACAAAATTGTGCGCTGGTGCGATGCGCCCTCTACAGGTATCGTGTATAGAATTCGGTTGCTCGTAAATCTCCTTGAGCATGTAGTGGTCGAAATTGCCGAGCGCGGTGTCTTCGAGTGACCAGTCGACGGTTGTCACGTGTGGGAGCTGGGAGGAGTCGTCTTCTTTTTTCAAGAGGATCGAGTCGTGGGTCATAAGTACGAGGTCGCCATCGTCTAGGAGGACGATATTGCGAGTATGCTTAGCAACAGGTAGGGCATCGGATGCCACGTAGTAGTTGCCCGAGTCTACGCCGATTACGAGAGGGCTTCCGAGTCGCGCTGCAATAAGTTCGGTAGGTTTTTTTAGGGGATATACGCAGATAGCATACGCCCCGATTACAATACTGAGGGCTTTGCGAACGGCCTCTTCAAACGACTTATGGTAGTGCAGATAGATGTACTCGATGGCATTTACCAAGACCTCCGAATCGGTATCGGATTGGAAGGTATAGCCGTGTGCCATTAGTCTGGTTTTCAGACTAGTATAGTTTTCGATAATGCCATTATGGACGAGTACAAACTCGCCAAGCATCGAGACATGTGGGTGTGCATTCTTATCGCTAGGGATTCCGTGCGTTGCCCACCGTGTGTGTCCGATCCCGATGTGGGCTGTTTGTGGTTCGTCATGGATGTGTGCAACTAAGTTGTCTACATCCCCCTTAAATTTGTAGAGGTGTGTTGCAGTAGAATCTGTTAGGCAAATACCAGCAGAGTCGTAACCGCGGTATTCGAGTTTTCGCAATCCGTCTACAACAATCGGGTAGGCAGCCTCGCGCCCGATATAACCGAAAATACCACACATCAGCAGGAGGTGCTACTTAGTAGCGTGCGTAGGTAATATGGAGCTGCATGGGTTGTGGCGCTTTCTCGTTTCCGAGTATGGCGCGTCCGTAACCAAAATGTTTGGCATCGCCCACTAGGTAGAGGTGCCGGACGGGAGTATGCCCGAGCATAAGTTCCTGTATGGTATAGGTTAGGTTGAGGGAGTAATATTTTTCGAGTCGATTGTAGTAGCCGTCGTATTGTGCGGCACCTCGGTCGAGATCGTCGGAAGAGATATCTTTTCCGTCCACACGTAGAAGCGTAAAGAGCTTGCTGACAAGAGTATCGGAAAAAGGAGCGTTCTCAGCAGCTAGGGGGATACGCAGTTCGGCACGAAGTATGGTTAGAGGCATTGAGTCGCGCCATTTCTCGTAGACTTCGGAGAGGTCTATAACAGTACGTAGGTCGCCTCCCGACTTGAGGTAGGCAACCCCCATTGCATCTTGGTCGTTATGTTCTTTTGTTAGTACTGTTTCAATTTTAGAGCCTGTATAGTGGTGTTCGACGGCAGCAAAACTCTTGGACCCCTTGGTGACGGTGAGACGGAAGTCTTTTAATGAGTCGTGTTGTTTCCAATAGAAAAAGATTCCGGAATGCGGATCAGACATATCCATGTGGAACATGCTTCCGACATTGTTACCATCCGTTTTGCGTTTTGCATCCAAACGAAAGCCTTTACAGAATTTGAACCATGCCTCGGGACTTGCGAAGTTCATTCGTGCGGAGTCTAGAAACACACGTGCCCATTCTTTACCGAGTGGTATAGTTACGAGTTTGCGATATTTGGGTTGTATTTCGGTAGTGGTTATATGTAGGAGTTCGCGATGCTGTGGGAGTTTGTGCGCGGTATCGCTGAGTTCTAATCGTTTGTTTAGTCGCGATAGGGTTAGTAGGAGTGGTTCTTGTTGGTAGGCGTTTTTTATGCGAAAGCGGAAAAAGACGGAATCGAATGTAACAGTTTGTTTGTCGAATCCGGGCAATTCTAGCTTATCGGGAAAATATTGTCCTAGGAAATAGGACAGTGTTTTTCCAAAAGTGGGGTCGTAAATTTCTCCGATTGGCACTTCGACCAGTTTTTTTCTTGTAAGTGCGGGTACGGTATCAGTCCAAGTTTTGAGGTTGGAAATAACGGCTTCGCGGATGTCGAGCTTTTCGTTGTCGGGGATGAAGTGGTTGCCCCACGTATCTCGTTCGGAGTTGCAGCTTAGTAGGGTTAGGAGGCTAAGTACGAGTCCACTCGCAAGGAGTAGTCGCACGGGGGAAAATCGCGTCGTCATGCACCCAAAATTTTCTCGTATACTTCTTGGATATTATCGGCGGTACGTAGTTCGTAGAGGGGTTTATTGTTTTCTTTCGCGTAGGTAGTTAAAGAGGGTTCTATCGCAATATCCCCGATAGCAACAGCATCCGAATAGAGGATACCGAGCTCGGTTATCGCACGGTGGGTACCCTCCAAGAGGAGGGTTGCATCTGCTTCGGGGAGCTTAAGGTTATTGATAGAATCTTTGAGTGAGGTGCCGAGGGGTTCGGAGAGGTCGTCTTCGTAGAGTGAGGTAAGGATCTTCACTTTCGAGAAGAGCGGGTCGTGCTTGTAGACAATGCGTACGAGTGAGGGGATGTATCCGGCAAACCATCCATTGCAGTGGATAAGGTCTGGCATCCAGCGGAGTTTTTTGATGGTTTCGAGGACACCCTTTGCAAAAAATACAGCTCGTTGGTCGTTGTCGGCGTAAGGCATATCGAGTTCGTCGTGGAGGATACCTCGTCGTGAGGAGAAGAACTCTAGGTTGTCTATAAAGTAGACTTGTAGGCGCGTTCCCTGTATCGAAGCCACTTTAATGATTAGGGTGTAATCCTCCTTTGCGATCATGAGGTTGAGCCCCGAGAGGCGATGTACGTCGTGCAACTGGTTTCGTCGTTCGTTGATGACTCCGTATTTCGGAATGAAGGCTCTTACTTCTGCGCCAGCATCCAATGCAGCTCTTGGCAGATTAGCACCTTGCTTAGCGAGATGACTCCCCACAACGTAGGGTTCTACTTCTTGGTTAATATAGAGGATTCGCTTACCCTTTATCTCCATCGCGCCCCTTTCTTGATCGGTTTCTTTTCGCAAAAGACTGCAAAAAGTGACGCAGCAAATTTAGCCAAAATCTAGCACTCCATAACCATAGGGCTTTTTAGCATAGTGTATGTGTTAGTGCAATGGATTCTTGTGTAAGTTTTTCGAATGAATGCGGTAAAAAAAACGCAATCGTGCCAATCCTTTACCTTTGCTAAGGATATAGGGAGTTGTGGGGTGTGAAATGACAATCGGAGAGGCATCGTCGCGAATTACGGTTTTAGTCGATTTACTAAAACAATATAACGAGAGTTATTACAAACGCAATCAGTCGCAAGTTTCGGATTATGAGTACGATCAACTTTTTGCTGAGTTACGCGAGTTAGAAGCGAGTTATCCGTCTCTGGTACGTGGCGACTCACCGACACAGCGCGTGGGTGAGGATCGTGACGATTTCTTCTTGAAGGTACGCCATAAGGTTCCGATGCTTTCGCTGGAAAATACATATTCCTATGCCGAGGTACGAGAGTTTGATCGTCGTGTTTGCGAAACGTTGGGTCATGCAGTTCCCTACGTGTGCGAGTTGAAGTACGACGGTATGGCTATTAGCGTACATTACGAGAAAGGCGAGTTGGTTTATGCTGCGACGCGAGGTAATGGCGTGGAGGGCGACAATGTCACGAACAACATCCTACAAATACAAGGGCTACCGCACCGAATAGAGGGTGTGTCGCTCGATTTTGAGGTACGTGGTGAGGTTTATATGCTTAACAGTTATTTCGAGGCACAGGCGCTTGATTTGGCTAATAAGAACAAATTGAAAACGCCCCGCAATGCTACCTCGGGTACTGTGAAGATGCACGACCCACGGAAGGTGGCAGAGCGTCAGTTGCAATGTGTTATCTATCAGTATTATGGCGAGCCATTAGCATCTACGCATGCGCAGACACTCGAACAACTCCGGGCGTGGGGATTCCCTGTTGGCGAATTGCGACGCTCGTGCCAAAATATTTCGGAAGTGCTGCAAACGATAGACTCGTGGTTAGAGAGTCGGAAAGCCTTGGATTACGATTCGGATGGTGCTGTTGTAAAGGTAGATACCCTTGCTGCGCGTGAGGTATTGGGGGCTACATCGCATTCGCCACGTTGGGCAATAGCCTATAAGTATCCGCCTGAACGCAAAGAGACACAACTTCAGAAAGTCGATTTCCAGGTAGGACGTACGGGGGTTGTAACTCCTGTTGCGCTCTTTGCACCTATACGTCTTAACCACGCCGATTTGCAGAAAGCTACCCTACACAATGCTGATCAACTGTCACGGTTGGATCTCCACGAGGAGGATACTATTGTAATTGAACGTGCTGGCGAGGTGATTCCTAAAATAGTGGGTGTTAATGTAGAAAAACGCAAGCATGGGGTAAAACCGATAGTTTATCCTGTGGAGTGCCCGTCGTGTGGAACTCCCTTACAACGTGTAGAGGGGCAAGCGTATTTTGTGTGTCCGAATCATACGAATTGCCTAGCGCAGAAGATAGCCCGCACAATACATTTTGCCTCACGCGATGCATTAGATATCCACTTGCTAGGTGATAAGCGGATTGCAGATTGGCATACTAATGGATTGATTAACCATACCTTGGATTTGTATTCGCTTACCCCCGCACGTTTGCGCGAGTACCTTGAGCACTATACTCTAAAAGGGAAACTCGAGTATAAAAAAGGGATGTTTGACGATGAAGCGAATAACGAACTGGATAAGAAATCGGCACAGCTCCTAGAGATACATCAAAAAACGAACGAACAGCTGTTGGACAAAATCCAAATGTCTGTCCATCGCCCTGTTGAAGCGCTACTTTTTGGGCTGGGTGTACCGAATTTAGGGATTGTACAATCGAACGCACTTCTAGAGCATTTTGGTTCGCTATCGGCACTGGCAGAGGCACAGGTAGAAGAAATTAGTGCGATCTCCAACGTAGGAGAAATTGTAGCTCGGGATGTTTGGGCGTATTTCCATGCGCCAGAAAATGCACATCTCATCGAACGGCTTACCCGTATTGGGTTTGATCTTAAATATCACCAACAAGTTGTTGTAAACGATTCTTTGCAGGGCGAAACCGTAGTGGTTACCGGGAAGTTAGCCTTGGGCGATCGTTCTACGGTTCAAAAACAACTGCGAGCTCTGGGTGCAACTGTACAAAGTTCGGTAACTTCGCAAACTACAATTCTTCTGATCGGTACACGTCCGAACGACAAAAAATTGAAAGCTGCACACGAAAAGGGGATACGAATCCTTACCGAGGATGCTTTCAACGATTTACAGCAGCAATAAGGAACTCTAGGCATGTTAGCGAGCATTGCACGGTGGTGGAGTAAGAAGCGCCTAGCAAAACTAAAAGTAGCACGTGGAGCGGATAGGACGTTGCGTCGTCTTTCCTCTTACAACACGTTTTTGATTCTGTTGGATCCGGAGGATATCCGAGCTAGTGAGCAAATCAATCAATTAGTAAAAGATCTTAAGGAACAACGGAAACGGGTGGAAGTATGCACTTATTCGGGTGCTAAAGAAGTACCTGCACATTTGCGTGCGTCGAGTGCTTATCTGGTACTACGCCCTATAGATGTGAATTGGTACGAACGCCCCGTTTCGGAACGTGCACTACGAGTAATGGACGTGGCAAACGATATCCTTTTGGACTTTACGCACGAGCCACCGATTCCCGTACAATGGCTGGCAGTCGGTTCCAAAGCAAGCATAAAAGTCGGGTTTGCGCAACAAGCCTTTATCCAGTACGATTTACTTATAGCGGCTGGTGAACGCTCGTCTACTCGCGAGCGGATCGAACTCCTTTGGCATTATCTTGGCGAAGACTTGCAAGAGCCTACAACAGCTGAGATGTAGCCTACAATAGATATGAGTAGATTGTTAGAACTACATTGTGAATAGAAATTTTAGGGTTATCGGGTAGGAAAGTTTAGCGATTCCTTTTTTTGAATTGTAGGAGGGCACAGGCATGATAAGCGGTTTGGGAGTTGCAATGGTGACTCCGTTTGATGCTAAAGGACAAATAGATTGGGATGCAACGCGCAAGTTAGTTGAGTATCTCGTGGCGGGTAAGACCGATTTTTTGGTAGTTCTGGGTACTACGGGCGAGGCGCCGACCCTGAGCAAGGAAGAACAGACGGAGTTTGTACGTGAGGTAGTAAAGTGTGTTCGGAAACGCATCCCGATTGTGGTTGGAAAGAGCTCCAATAATACGGCACTTCTATGTCGCGAACTAGAGGTGTTCGATTACGAGGGCGTCGACTACATACTAACCTCCACCCCCAGCTACAACAAACCTAATGCACGGGGATTGTATCGGCATTTTGAAGCCGTTGCTGGAGTAGCGAAAGTGCCCATTATATTATATAATGTGCCTAGTCGGACGGGGGTTAATCTCCCAGCAGAGGTTACTCTTAAACTGGCAAATACATTTAAGAATATAGTAGGTATTAAGGAAGCATCGGGCGATCTCGATCAAGCTTTCCGGATTATTGTACATAAACCCGAGCACTTTGTAGTACTTTCGGGCAACGACTCACAGACGATCCCGATGATGGCATTGGGTGCCGATGGAGTGATCTCTGTTTTAGGGAATGTAGTGCCGCAGGCGTGTTCGTATGCTATACATCTCGCTGCAGATAAAAAGTACAGAGAGGCAGCATTGGCACAAGACTTATTGTTCGAACTCGATAAGTTGCTCTTTGAAGAGGGGAATCCGGTGGGCATAAAATGTGCTATGTCGCTTAAAGGGTTGTGCAGTAACAATCTTCGTCTTCCTCTGGTTTCGGCATCCGAAGACTTGCAACAACGGATAGAGTGCGTACTTAAGCAACTAGTTTAATCCACCTTTCCGCAAACGAGTTATATGCGCTATATCCTACTTTTCTTGAAGGGAGTATTTATGGGTACTGCCGACCTGATTCCAGGTGTTTCTGGCGGCACAGTAGCCCTTTTGGTCGGGATTTACGAGCAACTCCTAGGAAGTATTGCTGCTATTGCATCGCGTGCTAACCTTCGGCTATTATTTCGTGGTTGCTTTCTGACTTATTGGAAGGCTATTCGGGGTAATTTCCTTTTTGTACTAGGGCTTGGAATTTTGACTGCGATTTTTGCTTTAGCTCATTTGGTACGTTATTGTTTGGAGTACTATCCGATACCTGTAGAGAGTTTTTTTTTCGGTCTGATGCTAGCTACAGTATTGGCTGTGGGGCGTAAGGTACGAGTTTGGAATCTGAAGACGATAGTGGGAGTTGTGGGCGGTGTGCTAGCGGGACTGTTGCTAAATTTTGCGACGCCCACTGGCGGCTCCGATACTTACGTAGCATACTTTGTAGCGGGACTACTCGGGATTTGTGCCATGATCCTGCCAGGTATATCCGGGAGCTTTATACTCCTCCTGTTGGGCATGTATGCGCGTGTTTTGCAACTCTTGGTAACGGTGGATATTTTGCCACTGGCGGTTTTTGCCATTGGAGCGGTGATCGGGCTTCTTGCCTTTTCGCATCTTCTGTCGTGGTTGTTGCGCCATTTCGAGCGAATTGTTTTGAGTACACTGACCGGATTTATATTGGGCGCGATGGTTCGCCTTTGGCCATGGAAAGCTATGAGTTCGCAGCTCGAGTTACTAACTCCTGCGCAGTATACACATGAGTACGGGAATGCGCATATGGGCTATGCGGTATTTTTTTCGATCATAGGCTTTGCGATTGTGATCTGTTTGGAATGGCTCACACAGCATAAAAGTGCAAAAAACGTCGAACCGAGCGATTGTTAAGAGGGTAGCAACAAGATGTTTGTGGAGACGCCCATTTCGCAAGTAGAGCTGCCGACGGGTTTACGTTTGGTTTATGCACCGTCGAAGCTACAAGTGGGATTTGCTGGCATTTATATTTGTGCTGGTGCACGCGACGAGTTATCCACCGAATATGGTATTGCACATATGGTGGAGCATATGTATTTTAAGGGTACTGCTAAACGTACAGGTTTCCAGGTATTTAATCGTGTAGAGAATATTGGTGGCGAGCTCAATGCCTATACTACAAAGGAGGAGACGGTGATTCATGCTTCGTTTGTGCCGATATATTTGGGGCGTGTGCTCGAGTTGTTGTCAGATATTCTTTCGCATGCCAGTTTTCCGGAGCAGGAACTAGAACGCGAGCGAACCGTTATCCTCGAAGAGATGAATTCCTACAAGGACGAGCCGAGTGAGTTGATTTTTGACGATTTCGAGGATCTCCTCTTTGCACATCACGAACTAGGGCATAATATCCTAGGCTCTGCTGCAGCCGTACGAAAATACAAGCGACAAAATCTGATAGACTACCAGCAACGTACGTATGGTCTCGACCGTATGGCGGTTTTTGTGACCGGACCGTACGATTTTCAGAAAGTCCGTCGTTTGGCGACACAATATTTTACCGAGATCCCGTATCAGCAAAGTCGGCAATCGCGAACGATTTTTTCGGCACAGGCACAAAATTGGCAAAAACGAGTAACGAAACGTACAGCACAAGCACACTGTTTGTTAGGGGCATTGGCGCCATCTATTCGCGATAAGCGAGTGATCCCTTTTCGTCTGCTTACAGAGATTTTGGGCGGTTCGGCCACTACTTCGCGTCTCAATAAGCGAATGCGCGAAAAGCTAGGGCTGGTCTATACTGTGGAGGCGAATCTGACCTCGTTTTTAGATACGGGATATTTCTCTGTTTATTTTGCTTCGGGACGCGAGGAGCTCGAACGTTGTATAAGTATCGTGCAAGAAGAGATAGAAAAAATACGGACAATACCTTTGTCACAAGCAGCGCTGCAGCGAGTAAAGACCCGATTTATAGGGCAATTCTGGCTAGCTAACGAGAATGTTGAAAACCTGATCCTCACCTACGTGCGGTACCTTTTGGACGATATCCCGTATACACCTACGGCACAGCTCCTCGAACAGTGGAAGAATATTACCCCTGTAGAGATTTGCGACGTTGCAAACGAATATTTGAATCCTGCACAACTCAACACGCTCACCTATGTTTGAATGGTTTGATAAGGTGTCGCCCTATCCGAATAATTTGCGGGAATACTTAGCAACTCTCCATACCCCCGACGATCTATTGCTTCAGGAATTGGTGCGTGAGACCTATGCCCGTACGCAACATCCACGAATGCTTGGCGATCCGACGCTTTGTGCATTTATGGAGTGGTTACTTGCCAGCAGTGGGAAAAAACGGGTTCTTGAAATTGGTACGTTTACGGGCTATACAACGCTTCGGCTTGCGCGTGTTTTGGGAGAAGAGGGGGCGCTTACTACGATAGAAAGCAATGCATTACATGCCGAAATTGCTGCAAAGTATTTTGCAAAGGCACAACTAGCCGACCGCATCGAGATGCTACAGGGTAAAGCTTGCGATATCCTATCCACGCTTCCTACAGCAGCGTTCGACTTTGTGTATATAGATGCCGACAAAGCAGAATACCCGTGTTACTTAACCTTAGTAACGCCACTCTTGGCATCGGGAGGGTATCTGATTGCGGACAATGTGCTGTGGGGTAACAAGACTTGCGACCCACAGGTACACGACTCAAGAACAGAAGCTTTGCGAGCTTTTAACCGAGAACTCTGCCATAGTCCGTACTTTCATTCGGTACTTATCCCTGCAGGCGATGGTATTCTGCTAGCGACGAAAAAGGGCGAGGTGTAGATAGGAAAAAAGCGAGCCCCCTGTACAAGAGACTCGCTTCTGGATATTAAAATAAGACACAAATTAATTTTCTGAGTCTACACGGCGGAGGGTATAGAGCTCTTGATGTTCGGGTGCGTTTCCTTGCGCGTCTACCATAATGATGGCATTACGATTCTCGCGCTGGAAATAAAAGGGTGACTCTTTTTCAAAACGACAGGTAACGTTTGGGTTATTAGCCATCGAATATTCGTAAGTTCCGGTAACGGTTTGGGGTTTGGGATTCTCTTCTGCCAGATATAGCCGAGTGACGGAGCAGGAGCCATTCTCTTCAAAAACTATTGTATAGCGACAACCGGGGTTATCGGCACCGGGGAGCGTACCCTCGTACTTTCCGACAATTTTACCGTCTAAAGTGGGTGTTTTTTGTTCGGTGGACGTATTTTCGGCTTCCACTGTTTGCGATTCCGAAGTTTTAGGGGTTGAGGTACAACTTACAAGTAGTAGCCCCGTAAGTATTAGGCATGTGCCTAGGAACAAATTGCGAATCATTATTTTTTTAGTTAGATGTAATATTACACTCTTTTTACGTTTTTGGTGCGTATTTGTTGTATGGTGGTGCGAATTAATGTGTTTTTTCGTAGAGACGTCCGGGGATTTGTCGGATTTGCCCGGCAAACTCCAACTGAAACAATATATTTTGTAATTGATTGATCGGGATCTGTGCTTCGATGACAATCTCGTCGAAACTCTTGGGTTCTTCGTCTCCTATGATGGCAAGAATACGCGCTTCGTCCTCGCTCGGTAAGAAGAGAGAGTGAGTAGCGGCGATGGTCTCTTTTTGGGGTTTTCCCCATTTCAGCATGGTAGCAATATCCTCTGCCGATTCTATTAAACTTGCTTCGTGGCGAGCTATTAATCGGTTGCATCCTTGGCTCATAGTGCGTCCGACAGTACCGGGCACTGCAAATAGGTGCCGGTTATATTCTAAGCAATATTTTGCAGTACTGAGTGCTCCGCCTTGTTCGCCACTTTCTACTACGATTGTGGCAGCAGCTAATCCGGCAATAATTCGATTTCGTTGTAAAAAGTTGTAAGCATCGGGCGAGGTTTCGTAGGGGTATTCGGTAAGCAATCCACCGGTTGTTTGCAAGTCTTCTGCTAAACGGACATGATTGGCAGGGTAGAGGTACGATAAACCGTGCCCGAGTACTCCCACGCTGGGTAGGTTGTTTTTCAGAGCTGCCTTGTGTGCTTCGGCATCGATGCCGTGCGCAAGTCCGCTGACGATGGTAATGGTTGGGTCGTAGCTTTTAAGTCCAGCTACTAATTTTTGTACCATTTCGCGCCCGTAGGGAGTGGCTTTCCGAGTACCGACAATGCTTATGGTGCGTTTGCCCATGTGTGCGAGTTGTTCGGTTTTTCCGCGAAAGAAGAGGATAAGTGGTGCTTGTGTCAGGTTGCGTAGTAGGGGTGGGTAGTCGTTAGAATCGTAGAGAAGTGGGGTTATGTTGTGTTTTTCTAGTCGTTCGAGCTCTTGTTCGGCGATTGCTAGCGTTTTGGCATGTACGATATTGTGTGCAACGGCATCGCCCACATTGGGGATAGCTTTGAGCTCAGCTTCCGTACGTGAGAAGATAACGCTAGCATCTTGGTAGTGTCGAATTATTTGACGTGCCAACACTGGTCCGACACCACGGATGAGCGATAGGGCTAAGACGGCTTTTAGTTGTTCGGTGTGTGCCATATTACGATGGAAGATACCGATCTAGCAATGCAAAGAGCTGAGCACGTTCTGTTTTTCGCAACAGGGTGATCGAGAAGCGAGGATACCGGTAGAGTTCGCTCCCTTGTCGTTGCCAGATGCTAACGTAGGAGCGTAGTCCGTGCCACTTGTGTTCTACCTCGTAGCGGTAAAATTCGGTGAGCGGGAGCTCTATGGCGTGCTTGGCATTGCATAGAGGTAAAATGCGGAAATGACGGATTCGGAGCATACCCATCAACGACTCGTCGCTGGCATACACGTAGCTTATATCGCGAATCCAAAAGTAGAGCTGGTATACAATATAGGCGAGTAGGATGAGGATAGATACGAGGTAGTGCGAATAGCAGTAGGTGTCCAAAAACTCGCGTGGTGCGGAGAAATACGCAATAGAAAACAACAAGCCCGTGGCAATGGCAAAGAGTTGCTTTTGAACTTGTATGCGGATGGTACGTTGCCCCGTGTCTATGGTCATTGGTGTGCGTTTAGTCTACTCGAAGACCTAAAATCGAAACATCGTCCACCTGCTGTACGCCGATGTGGTGGCGAGCAAAATGCGAAAGAAGACGCTGACGTTGGGTCGCCATAGGTAGTGCAACAATGTTAGTGAGTAGTTCTTGAACATGACGCGACCCGATTTTGATGTTATCCTTGTTGGGTTGTTCGATAAACCCGTCGGTCATCATGTAGAACGAGACGGAGTAGTCCCTGAGGTCTAGTTCCAGACACTCCTCTTTGGTGGTAAAATTGGTATCCGACGAGATGGTATGCATCGCCCCCGAGTATCGTGTTACGGGCTGTTGGTTGATAGAATAGAAGAGCGACTGACTAGCCCCGGAGAAGCAGAGTTTTTGTTGGTTGTGGTCGATAGTAACTACGCCCATTTTGACATTCGATTGCATCTTGAAGTTGTCGGTCGAGTTTTTCCACAGGTCGTAGAATTGCTTGGCAAATGCCGAAATAATTTGCGTGGGGTGAGTGATATGATCTTCGCGAATGATTTGGTTAAGCTTCATGTAAGCAATGAACGAGAGCGCCGCCCCAGCTACTTCGTGTCCCGAGCAATCGGCTAGCACAAAGATAGATTGTGTGGGGAGATCGGAAAACCAGAGGAGGTCGCCACTGACGATATTGTTGGGGCGGTAGATAATGCAGTGATCGGGGAAGCGTTGTGCGATTTTATCCTGTGGCGGACGCAACGATCGTTGTATGGTATTGGCGTACTCGATGCTGTTCATAATGAGGCTATTCTTGTAGAGTAGCGATCTGCGTACGGTTTCCTGCTGTTCGTTTTTGTATTGTACTTCCATGCGGAGGTTCTCGGTATGCGCAAAACTTAGAATGAGGTCGGAATTGCGTTTGGCATTTTGTGCACACTGGCGTCGGAGGACTCGCCCACGTTTGCGCAAACGGCGATAACTTCGCAATGAAATGAGCAGAAAGATTAGGCTAAAGCCGATTACGGCTATGAGTAGCGTTCGGGCATAGATGCTTTTGTTTTGGAAAAAGAGCGATCGCAACGAATTTCGTTCTGCTTCTTGTTGGTTGCGCGAAAGAATTGCCCGTTCGTCGTAGAGCTTAAAGCTAATGGTTGCAACAGCTAGATTTAAGCTATCGCTGAGGTGTTGTGCTCTACTCAGATACTGGTAGGCTCGAGTGTAATCTTGCTCTTGTCGGAGGATTCGTCCTAAACGGAGCGAGAACTGTGCTTCTAACCATCGGTTACGGGCTTTCCGGGCTACATCCAGAGCTTCGTAGAGTGTATTTTTTGCCATCTGGATATCTTCCATTTGGGTGTAGACGGTAGCACGTGTTATGTCGCAGCTCCGGATCTCGCCATTGAAACGGATGGGGGGCACCAAATCTAGTGCCGAGTCGAGGTGCTGATTGGCTAAGTCTGTTTGCCCGAGTGCTTTTAGCGCAGTGGCTAAATGGGTATGTAGTTCGGAAAAGCGTTCGTCAGCCTGCATTTGCTTGGCATGATAGAGAGCAGCGCGAAAGTATTCTGCCGCGAGCTTGTCGTGCTTCATAGCGTGTTGGAACAAGCCTTTGGTGTCTGCTAGGATCAAATCGCGATAGTTCTTGTTGGCAATATGTTCCAATTTCTGTATGGTGCGCAGATTGTATTCCGCCCGCATGTAGTTCGCGGTAGCAATGTCGATGCGGATCATTGCATAGAGGAGTTGGAACATTTTTTCGGTATCTGATCTCGTTTCGCAGAGTCGGTAGGCTTTTTCTAGGAACTCGGTGGCATAGTCGTAGTTCTCGATGCCTTCTAGGAGGGTAGCAACGTTGGTGTAGATGTCTACAAGTTCGGTGGTGTCTGCGGTTAGGAGCGAGAGTTTTTTGTAGGCTTCGAGCCAGTCGACGCACGAGTTGTCTACTTGGTTCTTGATGCTAATCTGGTTTGGAGTCTCTTTAGCTGCAGGTAGCGTATCGGCGGCTACTATATATCGCCTATCTGGGGCAGGATGCATGGCACGGAGGGGTGCGAGATACGGAGTCGCGCACAAGCTCAGAACAGAAAATAGAATACCCTGCAGAAGCCGCCCTTTGCCCATGTGTATTAGAAGTGAATCCCTATAAAACAGATATCATCTGCCTGATCCGCACCTTCTTTGTGCAAATATAGGCTCTCGGTTAGGAAATAGAGTTGTTGGTCGGCAGAATACTCGTAGAGGTTTCGGAGGGTTTCTTGTAGTCGTACGTTGCCGTATTTTCGGAAATTCTCGTTGAGCTGATCCGTAAAACCGTCGGAGGTTAGGTAGAGCCACGTGCCGGGTTCTATGGTGAAGGCTAGATTCTCGAATGGTCGGTTCGTAAGGGTACTTCCAGCACTCATTATGCTGCCGCGGTAGCGTTTAACACCTTGCTCCGTGCTTAGGTACATCGAACTGGAAGCTGCGGAAAAGACCAATTCGCGCGAGGAGTGTTCGTAGCGAATAACCGACAGATCCATGCTATAGTGCCCGAGGTATGTGGTGGTTTGATAGCCTAGGTTTTCGTGGATTTGGGTGTGGAGGGTGGTTAGGATCTGAGCGGGATCCTCAATGTGCCATTCTTTCACAATTTTGTTGAGGAGTACGTGTCCGATTAAACTCATAAGTGCACCGGGGACTCCGTGTCCGGCACAGTCTACCAGCGCTAACAGTTCGTATCGCTCGGTGTGGGTATACCAGTAGAAATCGCCCGAAACGACATCTCGTGGCAGGTACAATAGAAAAGCTTCGCCGAATGCTTGTTGGATGAGCGATATTTCGGGCAACAGTACTTGCTGGATATTCTTTACAAACTGTATGTTTTGGTTTACCTTGTTGGAGTTGCGGTGTAGTAGCCCTAGGGTATATTGGAGTAGGGCGGCACTCTGTGCGAGATCGGCGCGTTGGTTGTTAAGTACGTTCTCGAGCGATGTCCACTTTTGGTTGAGTTGTCGTGCATACTCTGCTTCTTTGATGAGAGCTTCGCGGGTGTGTCGTAGAGTTTTGACATGGACGCGTAGGTATCGTTGTAGGAGTAAAAAGGCAAATAGGAAAAAAGCGAGCGATAGGAAGAAGATTCTCCGATTCTGGAACTGCGTCCGGAGGTCGTTCTCGTGTCGCAGTTTCTGAAGAATGTTTTCGTTTTCTGTAAATGAGCCTAGGGCATCCTGATCTTTGTTGTTGTCGCGGAGGATGTGTAGGAAGATTTCCATATCGCCCTTTATAGCCTTTGCCGAATCGAGGTAAAGTGTCGCTTTTTTGTATTCTCCGGTGCATGAGGCTAAATCTGCCAAGCGTAGCAGGAACTCGCGATATTCGTCTGTTGGTCGTTCACCATTTAATGCAACGTATACTGCATGGGCATAATGTTTTGCTTGTTTGTAATTGCCTGTTTTGGTGAAAATCTCGACCAGATCCGAGAGATATGGAGCTATTTTATAGCTCTGTGGCTGATAGTTGGCATAGTTGTTCTGATAGGCAGCGAGTTCCTCGTGCATGAAATCGGTAAGTCCTTCGCGAGCATATATCTTGGCTAGGTTGATATGGATATTTATTAGCACCAGCGAATCGTTAGTAGCAATAGCCAAGGGATAAGCTTTGTAGAGCGCGCTTAGCGCTAGGGTGGTGTCGTAGCTCTGTTCGGCTAGGACAGCCATATTACAGTACAGGCGTGCGCGATACGATTCGAGGTTAGTGTCTTCTATGTTTATAGCTAACTCGTAGTATTTGAGAGCATTGTTGTAGTCGTTCTGTCGAGAATAGACGAGGGCTATATTGTTGTATAGAGCAAATTGTCGTCTTGCGGATATAGGGTAGCGTTCGGAAGTGAATCGTAGTGCTTCGCGATAAGCTGCAAGCCCCACCATGTCGTCTTCTAAATCCAGATAGATTAGTCCTAGCCAATAGTATACCTCACGTATAGATATGGTATCCTTTAGTTCGCGTGCATAACGTAGTGCATGTTGTAGTGGGTGGAGAGCTTCTTCGAAATTTCGGTCTTCGCGTAGGAGTTCTGTATCCCAGATGTCGCATTTTACCAAAAGGAGCGAATCGGCAGTATTGTTTGCTACGGTACGTAGGGAGTCTACCAAGACTTGGTAGTGCGTAAAATTGCGCCGTTGTATGTAATTCTGCAGGCGTTCAGCATACGGGTGAGTGGGCAATGTGTTGCGTACGAAACGCTCGGCATGTGTCAGCGACAACAGCCCCAACAGCATACAAAGTAAGAATAAGCCTCTCAGACACCTCGAGACCAAACCTCGCACCTTCATACCCGATCGTAAAAATAGCGAATTTTCGGCTCTAAACGATCCGTAAGGTTTGCAAATGCTATTCGTAGCGCAAGGCGTCGATAGGATCTAAGCGTGCTGCCCGGCTTGCTGGTAAATATCCTGCCAGTATCCCGACGACGATACAGAGCACAAGGCTACTTAACGCCCATAGCCATGGGATGGTAAATTTAACCCCCATGGCAAGCGAGGCGGCTTTCCCGGCAAGGATGCCTAGGAAAATACCAAACAGACCACCGAAGACAGTGATAAAGATAGCTTCGAGAAGGAACTGTCCGCGGATGGTGTTACCATAGGCACCGATAGCTTTGCGAGTTCCGATCTCCCGCGTTCGTTCAGTAACCGAGGCGAGCATGATGTTCATGAGTCCGATTGCCGACCCAATCAAGGTTATCAGCCCGATGAGTATGGCAGAAATGCCCACCGAGGAGAGGCTTTCGAGGATCATTTTCGTGATCTCGTCGTTGGTTATGATGTTGAAAGTATTGCGCTGGATGGGGCGTAGTTTCCGTGCTCGGCGCATAATCATTTCGGCATTGGCTTTAGCCTCGTTTAGTGAGCTACCAGTATAGGGGCTTACTGTAATTTTACAATCGGCTTCTGATACAGCGAAGCGTGTAAGCCCCGTACGGAGCGGAATATAGACATCCTCGTTGCGAGCACCACCAAAAGAGGAAGACTGACTGGCTAGTATCCCTACTACGGTAAAAGGCGCGGAACCTATTAGCACTCGTTTCCCCAGAGCTTGTGTACCGCTACCAACCAATTGCTCGGCTAAGCTAGATCCTAAAATTACTACATCGGCACCTCGCCGATGTTCTATAGCAGTAAATGCTCTTCCGCAGTCTAGGTTCTTGTTGTTGGCCTGTAGATAGGTTTCGTTGATGCCTTCTACGAGTAGGGATGGGCGCGATTCTTTGTCACGATGTTTTAGTTTTGTATAGGTAATCCAAGTCATGTAGCCTGCGGTACCGTAGAGGGCATAATCTTGGCAAAAGCGATCGGCCTGCCAACGCGTTATGTAGCTATAATCTTCGCCAAGGTTTCGACGTTTGCCACTGATCTGAATCTGGGGAGCCCAGCTGATTATTTCGAACAGAGCCCCTCGCTCGTCTGCGAGCTCCGACTCGATGGTATAGCTTACAGCATTGATCACCGTGAGCATGCCCATAAGTGCTAAAAGCCCTATGGCGATAATGAGCATAGTCAGTAAAGCCCGGAGCCGACTCACCCAAATGGCCACGAGAGCTAAACGTATATTTTCTACACTGCGAAAAAACTTACGACGCCAATGTATCATTATTTCTCCCCATCTATTTGCGGCACTGTCCTCCGATGCATCCTATTTTTAGCCGAACTATAAGGTATACGTAATGCGATCTGTTGGTTTGGGCATTGCGCAACAATACCACAAAGATAAACCACTCTGTAGACTCTCGAGGTAGTGTCTGAAAAAGTCTGCGAGTCTGTGCGAGCATTGCTTTTGCAGCTAAAACAAACTCGTGCAAAGAGTTTTTAGGTTCCCTGCACGAGTAAATTCAAAAGCTACATTCTGAGGTGGGGAAACTATGGTTCCTTTAACTCAGTTAATACTTTCTTTATCTTGCCTTGATCTTCTATGGCTACTTCTAAAACAACATCGCCTTTAGGAGCTGTTTCGAGCTTTTTTAGATAGCAAGGATCACACAACCATTTCAGATCGTGTGGTGTAAGTTGCGCCAAATTATGAAAACCCTCTTTAGGGAAGCCGTACATACTGTATCTAGGATCTCGCCCTTGATAATTCGATGCTATATAAGCAGAATAATCGCTATAGTAGAGTTCGTAATGTTGGGATATATCCTTATGTTCTGGCTCTGGTGTATAAACTTGAATGCTAACAAAACCATAGGGTTTCGAACAGAATGGTTCGCTACTAAAAAGTTGCTTTTTTCCTTTTTCGCCGTAATAACTAGCTAATTGAAGAAACTGGTCTCTTTTTTTAGGATACTTAAATCTTATCTTGTAGTCGTTTATGTAGAATCCAAGCTGATACGCAGACTCACTAGCCACATTTTCGACAATTATATCTGTAGGTTTATAATAGCTACTGAAGTAATAATACGATCCAACTGGATCGCCTTTTGTATTACAAGATTGTATAAGAAAGAAGACCAGAACACCAAGGAATCCCAAGAAAAGGCGTTGAGTTTTCATGGTTAACGGTAAATGTTTGTGAGGTTGGACAATTCAAATTGATAATAGTAGGGAGTGCCACCTCTATGCTTTTGATCCGAAATTACCGGATTATCGGAATCAAAGACCTCAGAGAAGAAATAACCATTATCCTTTCCATTCCAACCCCAATTACAGTGTAGTAAATATCGATATTCCTTTTCACACCAATATTTATAATACGGATTATCTGGATCTCCAACTGAACGATATCCATCTACAATATGCTCTTGCTCCAGATATCCATCGCATATCCATACATGACCACCAGAGAAATAGGAAATTTTTTCCCAGATCAACCAAATAGAATTGATTTCAGAAAAACCACTTAACAATACCGGTCTTTTTCGATCCAGACTGTAGACTATATCTGAAAGTCTATATGAACTACAATCAGGAACATTGTGATATCCTAATGATCTTAGGACAGGAGGGATATCTTTTTCATTAGCACTTGTTCCATCGATGCCCCACATATTACCCAAATCATTGCCGATTCCACGAATAAGGTATGCAACCTGACGCTGGAACTCGGCATTGTGCACATCTGACTTGATTAATAAATCCCAATCCAAATGCATCCCCTTGTACCAAGTTGGGTATTTATGTGCTGCAAGCAATTGTGCTGTTGCGACGGCTACACAACCAGCTCTTGTTGGCTGACCATTGATACGAGGTGCACTATTGTTATACGGAACGCCTTGACCCCATCGGACTGGAACATAATTGGGAGTCCTTGCGTATTCGTGCCAACCATGATCCCGAATAGTATCTACGGGTTGGAATGGCGAAGGATCTGGATATCGCGGATAAAACGGATCCCTATCTCTATGTATGGTAAAAAAAGTAGGTAAACGACTTAAAAATACGGCGATCCCAGATTGTGGGTCTACGTTCTTGGGGTCTAAATGTCCTTTTTCAACAACTGCCAGAAGATCCGGTAAACGCTTATCTCCAGAGATAATGCAGAAACCGTTTTGATTCGCGCGATTTACAATATAAAGCAAGGTATCAGCGAAATTATTGCCTGAATTTTTACCTACACCACGAAGCTTTTGATCAGAAGAAAGGATATACTCAATACTTAAATCTTCCAAACGTGTGCTGCGCAATTTAGAACCTTCGGGATCCACTATTTGAAAATACTGCGCTGCAAGCTCTAAAACTTCGCTCTTTGAGCGTTGCTGGGTGCTTACTTTGGTAACCTTAGGTTTTTCTTCCGGAGTGTTTGTTACGGAATCGTCTGTACCCTCTTCTCCTTTTTGCAAAACTTGTTCTTTACTACAAGCGAACAAAAACACTATTCCTAACAAGGATAACAGAAACAGCAAACGAAAAGAAACTATTTTCATTCTGTCTATTTTTAGAACTACTTGTAAAAATAAAACTTTTTTTTTTTCGGTTAGGAGCTTTAGAAATAACCTCTTGCGCAATTCCGGAAACAAGCATATTACATTGTGTCTATCAATTTTAGTTGATGCCAATAGATGCTTGAGTGATATTTTATAACCTTCTGTCTTTCAAAGATTTAATTGTTGTGCTTACAATTCACTAATTTTGTGGCGGTTTTAGGTTGTAGAATTATTTGGTTATAAGCTAGTTTTTTGAATGTCAGGTCATAATAAATGGTCCACTATTAAGCGGAAGAAGGGGGCTGCAGATGCAAAACGTAGTAAAGCATTCTCGCGTGTTCTGAAGGAAATTACCATAGCTGTAAAAGAAGGTGGATCGGATATCAACGGTAACCCGCGTTTGCGTGTGGCTGTCAACAATGCCAAGGGTATCAACATGCCCAAGGATAACATTGAGCGTGCTATCAATAAAGCCGAAAAAGAGCCTGAGTCCTTGCAGGAACTTACCTTCGAAGGGTACGGACCCGGAGGCATTGCTATTTTTATAGAGGCGCTGAGCGACAACAACAATCGCACGGTGAGCAACATTCGTTCTATTTTCACCAAACGCAATGGTTCGTTGGGTACGAATGGTTCGCTGAGTTTCCTATTTGCGCAAAAAGGCGTCTTTACGCTTAACCCCGAGGAAATTAAAAAGCTAGGTATCGACGACGAAGCACTCGAGCTCGAACTTATTGAAGGCGGTGCCGAGGATATTGATCGTGACGAGGAAGAGGTTGTAGTACGTACGGCATTGGAAGATTTTGGTGCTATGCAAAAACGCCTCGAGGAGCTGGGTATTACGCCACAAAATGCCGAATTGCAGCGCATCCCCAACGACTACAAAGCACTCCCCGTGGAAGACGCCCTAAAAGTCTTTCGGTTGGTTCGCGAATTTGAAGACAACGACGACGTACAGAGCGTTTACCACAATTTGGAGATGACCGACGAGCTCGCTGCTGCGCTCGAAAACGAGGACTAGTACTACTCTTTCCTGTTCTTCTTTTTGCTATGTGGGCGAACGTACTAAAACGTATCGCAGGAGGGGTTGCATTCCTTGTTGCCCTTTTCTTGTGGGGGTGTCGTGCGCCAGAGACTCCTACGCTGTTGCGAGTGGATGAGGTGCAGCTCTCCGAATTCCCGAATATATGGGTTCGTGCGACCCTAAACAATCAGAATACGCGCAACATAAAACTAACTTCGGCACAGTGCAATCTGTGGCTCGACGACCTACCACTTGCCGAATTGAAGCTCGAAGAGCCGGTACGCCTGATAAAGAAAAGCGAAAGCACGGTTGACATCAAATTATCTACGCGATTTTATTCGACTTCCGATGAGCTGCGCTTCCTCCTAGCAGCTGCTACGTGGGGAGTGCCCAATAATCTCGATATCGAACTCACAATTAGTGGCTCGTACGGTGGTCTGCGCTTTCGCCGTAAAATAGCGCGTATGCACTACAAAGATTTTGCTCGCGAGTGGGGGATCCCCGACCTGAGTTCGATACTTCCCTAATCCGCCACAATTCTACAACTGCGTAAGGTAATATGCCAGAGGAAAAGCCCAAGAATAAGCGGAAGCAAGAACCCAAAACTGACGAGCGTATCGTACTCCTCTTTGGTTTGTTTTTTTTGCTCTTAAGTCTCTTTTTGCTTCTAGCTATGGTTTCGCACCTGTTTACGTGGTCGCGCGACCAGAGCCTCAGTTGGCAGAATATCTTTACCCCCACGGAGGTAGAGGCCGGGAATTTACTAGGTCCGGTGGGGGCTAGTTTAGCCTCGGCACTCATTACGCATGGGTTTGGTTTGGGAGCTTTTCTTTTCCCGTTGCTGCTCTTTATGTATGGCTTGCAAATCCTGCGAATTCGTTTCACTCATTGGGCAAAACGACAGTTGCTAATTCTTGTTGGGATTATTCTGAGTTCGGTGCTCTTAGGTTATCTTTTCCGTGGTACGTGGGGGATCCTTGGCTATGGATTGGGGGGTAAGTTCGGCTACTTTGTGTCAGGATGGCTGATTGCCTTTATGAGCTATGTGGGTGCGGGGCTTGTTCTCCTTTTTTTCAGCGTTATGTATCTGGTTTGGTTGCGTCCGTCGTTGTCGAACTCTTTTATGAAGTTGATCCAGTTTACTGGTCGCAAAGCTGGGGGACAAACTAAAAACGCCACAAAAGACACTCTGCCGCCAGAAATAGAAAACAGTAATACAAATATACCTTCTGACATAGAAATCGAGTCTAAAGCGCCGCAAAACGTCAAAAACGAGGATTCAGAAAGCATTTCCGAACTGCAGGATGCTGAAAGTGAACTTGAGCAGACGGATATCGCATCAGAGGAGGGCCTTCCTTTTGATATCGTTTATACGGCGGGCGAGGATACGGAAACAACGTCCAACTCGTTGGTTTCTAGCACTAATATAGAACTCGAGGTGCAGCAGAGTCAACCCCAGGAAACTGATATCCGCCACTTTACGGTCGACGAGCCCTACGACCCAACCCTCGATCTCTCGCGATACCAAATGCCACCACTTACCCTCTTGGACGAACACGATGGCGACCGTCTCGATATTGACAAGGAAGAGCTTGCTGCCAACAAGGCTCGTATCGAACAAACCCTCGGGGAGTTTGGCATTGCGATCGAAAAGATCCGAGCTACCGTGGGTCCGACGGTTACCCTTTACGAGATACTTCCTGCTCCGGGTGTGCGCGTTTCTAAAATAGAGAGTCTCGAAAAAGATTTAGCGCTCCGACTAGAAGCTCTAGGGGTACGAATCTTTATCCGGCGCGGTGCCATTGGTATAGAGGTGCCGAACCAGAACCCGACGGTTGTTTCTATGCTTTCTATTCTTCGTTCTAAAACGTTTCAGGAGCATTCGGGGAGTATACCTCTCGCGCTGGGTAAAACGATATCCAACGAGCCTTTTGTGGTAGATCTCGAAAAGATGCCGCACCTTTTAGTAGCCGGTGCTACGGGACAAGGAAAATCGGTAGGACTAAATGCAATAATCGCGTCGATCCTTTTCAAAAAGCATCCAGCACAGGTAAAGCTTGTGATGGTGGATCCCAAAAAAGTAGAATTCTCGCTCTACTCAAAGATAGAGAAGCATTTCCTTGCCAAACTGCCTAGCGAGGAGGATGCTATCATTACAGATTCCGAAAAAGTAATCTACACGCTTACCTCCCTTTGCGTAGAAATGGATCTTCGCCTCTCACGTCTCAAGGATGCACAGGTGCGAAACATTACCGAGTACAACGAGAAATTTATCTCGCGACACTTGAATCCCGAACACGGCCACAGCTACATGCCGCGCATTGTGGTAATTGTAGACGAGTTTGCAGATCTGATGATGACTTCCAGCAACGACATCGTGCCACCCATCATGCGACTTGCACAACTCGGTCGGGCAGCAGGGATTCATCTTGTGATAGCGACACAACGCCCTACTACCGACATCCTAACCGGGAAAATAAAAGCCAACATCCCGGCACGGATAGCATTCCGCGTTACCTCGGGCATCGATTCGCGTACGATACTAGATGCACCGGGGGCGGATCGTTTAATTGGTCGTGGAGATATGCTTATAAAAACAGATGGCGTGAATCTGGAGCGCGTACAGTGTGCCTTTCTGAGTACCGACGAGGTAGCGCGTATTACGCAGTATATCAGCGAACAACAGAGTTATGCTTCGGCATGGTATCTCCCCGAAGCGCCACCTACCGACAATTCGAAAGGTTCGGCAGTGCTCGGGGGCGGTGAGCTCGACCCGCTTTTCGAGGAGGTTAAGGAATACGTAATAGCCGAGGGAGTTTGCTCGATTACAGCCATACAACGTAAGTTTACGCTGGGTTTCCCGCGTGCTGCGCGTATTGTAGATCAGCTGGAAGGTGCGGGCGTGGTGAGTGCTAAGCGGGGAACGAAAGAGCGCGAGGTGTTGATGTAATGGACGTCCGCTCCGGTGCATAGCGTTGTAAGTCTGTAGTACAAATATGTTGTACTTTTTGCTACCTTTGCGACGATCGTGGGGCGCGTTGTGGCGTTTGCTATAAATTAGAGAGTGGTGTGGAGATGGTGAAAGGAGTAGTGTCGCAGGTGATCGGTCCGGTAGTGGACGTCCTCTTTGAGGTGTCTGAGGAGTTTATGCCGACCATTCACGATGCTTTGGAATTAACCCGTGAAGATGGCTCGCATCTTATTTTGGAGGTGCAACAACATATCGGCGATAAGACAGTTCGAACCATTGCGATGGACTCAACAGATGGTTTGAGTCGTGGGATGGAAGTCCTAGCAACTGGTAACAGCATAACAATGCCGGGAGGGGATGTGCTGCGTGGGCGTCTTCTCAATGTAATAGGCGATACCATCGACGGACTGCGGAAGTTAGAAGGCAAAAAGACACATCCGATACATCGCGATCCGCCAAAGTACGAAGATCTCAAAACAGAAAAAGAGGTGCTCTACACGGGGATTAAAGTGATCGACCTCCTCGAACCCTACATGAAGGGCGGTAAAATCGGACTCTTTGGTGGTGCCGGCGTCGGTAAGACTGTCTTGATCATGGAGATGATCAATAACATTGCCAAGGGATATAACGGGATGACCGTTTTTGCAGGGGTTGGTGAGCGTACCCGTGAAGGTAACGACCTCCTCCGCGAGATGATCGAGTCCAACGTAATTCGTTATGGCGAAGAGTTTAAGCAGTCGATGGAAAAAGGCGACTGGGATCTATCAAAGGTCGATTACGAGGAATTAGCTAAGTCGCAAGCAACCCTAGTCTTTGGGCAGATGAACGAGCCGCCAGGAGCACGAGCTACTGTGGCACTCTCGGCACTTACCGTTGCAGAGTCGTTCCGTGACGGAGGCACTGATGGCGAGGGGCGCGATATTCTACTGTTTATTGACAATATTTTCCGCTTTACACAAGCAGGTTCGGAGGTTTCGGCACTCTTGGGGCGTATGCCTTCTGCCGTGGGGTATCAGCCTACACTCTCTACGGAAATGGGTGGGATGCAAGAGCGGATTACATCTACCAAACGTGGTTCTATTACATCGGTGCAGGCGGTATATGTGCCAGCGGACGACCTTACTGACCCAGCACCTGCAACAACCTTCTCGCACTTGGATGCTACGACGGTGCTTAGTCGTAAGATTTCCGAGTTAGGGATTTACCCAGCAGTAGACCCGCTCGACTCTACCTCGCGCATTCTAACGCCCGAGATTGTAGGTCAGGAGCACTATGATACCGCACAACGCGTAAAAGAGCTTCTGCAACGCTACAACGAGCTACAGGATATTATCGCTATTCTCGGTATGGACGAGCTTAGCGAAGAGGATAAGCTTACCGTACACCGGGCACGTCGTGTACAGCGTTTTCTCTCGCAACCCTT
Organism: uncultured Bacteroidia bacterium; assembly: GCA_963540065.1. Lineage (GTDB taxonomy): Bacteria > Bacteroidota > Bacteroidia > Bacteroidales > CAJPTX01 > Bacteroides_D. The sequence continues at coordinate 142,629 of CAUTNK010000002.1, read as the reverse complement.
CCATGTGGCAGAGCAGTTTACAGGGCTGAAGGGTGTGCTTGTCTCCATAGAAGATACTGTAAAGGGTTTTAACATGATTATGAATGGCGAGGTCGATAAGTATCCGGAGGCGGCGTTTAACCTAGTAGGCACCATAGAAGAGGCGATTGCTAAGGGCGAGCGTTTGTTAGCTGGTGCTGATAAATAGTCCCATTGCTTCTGGAAAGTAGGATTGACGCTTAACGGATTCGTCTAGAGACGCAAAGAGGGCTTAGCTATCGGATAGAGAGGCAATGCTATGAAAGTGAGCATAATAACACCGGAGGAAACTGTCCTTACCTGCGACGCACAGCAAGTTGTAGTGCCGGGGAGCAAGAGTCCGTTTGCCATGTTGCAGAATCACCAAGCTATCATATCATCGCTTGTGGAGGGGGGCGTTGTGCGCATTACGAACCCAGACGGAACGGAAATACGTTTGCGTTTGGACGGGAATTGTATCGTCGAGCAGCACGACAATCTAATCTCGATACTTGCGACGCGCGCTACCCGTTTGCAAGAGTAAGGTTTTAAGAGTGTCTATCGCAATTACTTCTAAACTTGGTGAGGCGAGATGTTGCGTCGCTTGTTAATATGTATTTTTTTTGTGCTGAGTGTCTGTATTGCTGAAGCACAGCAGGTCTTACTCACAGCTACAGGGAAAATGGTAGGGACGCGCTTGGATGTTGCTACGCAGGCGCCGTATTGCATTCTTTTCCCCGACGATGTTCGTTCGTTTTCGGAGATGGTGACGCTCGGACGCAAACTCAACAATTTGGGAGCGAATGTTCTTTTAGTCCCGAGCGATAAGTTGTATACCGAGCCGGTAGTAACTGCAGATCAGCTTGTGAACGATATCGGGTGGCGTGTTGCGGAACTCCGGAAACTGTCTCATGCTCCGATTTTTCTTTTTGCAGAGAATCGGGTAAGTGCAGCAGCACTGATAGCTGCCACGAAGTATTTTGCTATCAAGGGAGTGATAGCGGCTTCCACGGGCGAGTATTTTCCCGAAAAGAAATATGTCGAGCGCTCACTTAGCACGTTGCGTGTTCCTGTTTTAGCCTTATCGACTCCGGATGAGTCCGAAACCGTCAAAGGGGTTTTTCACAATGTCCCGCGCCGTTTGGTAGTATTCTCCTCGGATCTTAAAGCGCAAGGTTATACCGATTTGCTGCAGAATACCAAGCAGGCTGGAAAGATTTGGCTCGCACTTTCGGTATTCTACCACGAGCATTTTGAGAATTAGCTGCGTAGAAAAGTATATCTGAGCGAGTAACACTCACTTTCTTATTACTACGGTTTTTGTATTTATTTTTTACGAAGGAAGAGGAGCTTTGTTTGCTACTTAGTACCTAGCTTAAAAAACCGTACTCATAAACCTTCGGCACAATCTGCAAGCGCAGTGCTTCCATCGCCTCTTTTAGGTTGGCGAGTAGTCGGTTGTAGGTTTCGTCGGAGCTTTTCGGGTTCATTTTGCCTTTATCGTTGCGCCCTTGAAAGTGCTCACGAATGTCGTAGTACGATGCATTGGGGTTGGCTCCCGGTTGTGCATGGTAGTAGCGCCAGAGTTCTCTTCCAGCATCAAACACGGCAGTAGCTTCTGGAGAAAAGACTAGTGGTTCGGAGGGGATAAAAGATTTTTCCTCAGCTAAAGCCTGAAGTGTTGTTTTACTTTGATGGGTTAATGGGTGAAAAAGTTTCCCAGCCATAAAATCTGTCATAAAGTGGCTTTCGAAGCGCTCTTTAGCGTTAACCTCTTGCTCGGTAAACGGGATAAAATGGTTGGTGCCCATCAATGCTGTAATTCTATTATGACCGTGAAAAAGCATATAAGCTAAACAATTGGTCTGAAACTCTATATCTATTTTCCATCTTTCATTGGGATAAAAAAATTGGTCATAATCATTGAGCCATGTTAGTATTATGCAATGCCGAATGGCAACATATATACAACTGTGGAGTAAATTTTTAGCAGATATAGTAGTGAATAGATGTTTTGCTAGATCGTTGGGTGATAGATTGTTGGTTATATACACGCCTTGCTTGTGCTGCATATCTGTTCCAAGCATTCTTAGGTGAGCAATCAAAGAGCCTTGTTTATCATAGTACTCTTGTAACCAACTAATTACATATTCCTTCTCGGTATTCGCGGCAACCACTTTTTTGGGAAGTTGAGTGCCCGAATGATCGTATACATCAGCTTCTATTGCATTGAACTTTTCTTTAACTGCAAGATTCCAGATGTAAAAGCCAATAGGGAATTTTCCACTAACATTATCGAAAGTATTGGAAGGAATAAGAAAAAGTGAATCGAGTTTTGTTGCAAAAAAATCTCGAAAGCGCTTAAAGTTACTGGATTGTAGCATTGTCAATTTTGAAAATAGGGCAATCCTGCAGTTTGGTAACTCTGTATAAATGCGTACGAGAAAAAGAGCAAAGAGCTCGTTGATAGCTTGTCCTATCTCGTTTCTGAATTTTTCGTTGTACTGATTCCCTTTTGAAATTCCTGATCTATTCCTTCCTGTTCCCATTATAGTTTTGGAAGTTGCAGCCTCGGCATACGGCGGATTGATATACATCACCAACTTTTTGCGCTTTTCAGGGTCGTTGATAATCTCTTGTAGCTGTTGCGGAAGCTTGGTAAACTCATCGTTCAGGAAATCAAATTGAAAGACGTGACTTTCTAAAAGGTTAGCACCGTTGCGAATGCGGTCTTTCATGACGTCGACGTCCTGCTGATCGAGGGTAGACGCCCAGATGTTGTACTTGTTGGTGAGTCCGTTCAACAGGTTTCCTGTGCCGGCAGCGCAATCCCAGATGTAGTATTCGTCCTGCCAGTTCTCGCCGAGGACGTCGGCTAGGTACTTTTGCGAGAGGTCTACCCAAATTTTGGGAGTGAAGAAGGAACCCTTACGTTCGCGCACATCTTGCGGTACAAGGAGGTCGCGGCGTTTGATGATGTAGTCCCAATACTCTTCGCGTGGTGGTCGTTGATAGAAACCCCAGAATTGCGAGTGTGCTTTTTGTCCGTCCTTGAAAAAGACTTCGCCTGCGCGTACAATCCCGCCTGCATCGACTTTGCGATCAACAATGTATTTCGAGTTTTGTAATAGTACAAAGAGTTTTTCTTTTATTGTCAGGTTCTCGTGTGAGAGGAGATCTGCCAAGAAAAAGTCTCCGTCTATTAAGCCATTCTTTTTTAGTACTTCCCAATTCACGTCGATGCTCGGTTGCACCAGAGAAAGCCATCGTTGGTAGACGCTTACGAAGTTGTTTTTGTTGATCTGAATGAGTTCGGAGTTTTCGTTCAAATGCTGTTTTATGAATTCTCGCAGTTCTTTTTCGTGGGCATCGTAGCGAAAGAGATACGCTGAGCTCTCTAATACTTCGCGTACAGCGGCGTATAACAGTCCAAATTCGCGCGAAGAGGTGTCAGACGGGGTAACATTCCAGTTGAAGTCGTTAAGTGCGAGAAAGGGTAATATTTCGCGATAGGGTAGGAATGCAATTTTCTCGGCATCGAATGCAGCGAGGAAAGGCGGTGGTAAGTAGGTATCGAAAGTGCGCGCTTTCCCGATGGTAAGGATTAGCTGAACGAGGGGTTTGTAGATATCGGTGACGGTACCTCGTTTGGCTTCTGCCCAGAGGAGGGAAACAATAGGGTTAGATTCGTTTTTGTTTCTCTTTTTTCTAAAAGATCGCTGAATAACACAAAAATCTATTTTGCCGATGCGAGCTCCGCAGTCAAAAGCGGCAAAGAATTGTTCGGCAATACGAATTTTTAGTTCCTCTTCTTGTAGGTTGGTGTACTGCATCATTCCCGATCTCCATCCGTTTCTGTTCGCAGTACAAAATTGCGAGTTTTTCGGAAGGGGTGCGATGTATACTCTTCTAAAACGCTAACGGATACTTCCAAAAGATTAGGGCATAATAACGATTGACTGCACTTGTAAGGTTTCGTGGTTATTTTTTTATTAGTATAAATGGATCTATGTTGGCGAGAACGTTGTTTAGCAAGGCGTATATTCAGCTCTTGCGTACAATATCTACGAGGGTATATTTCTTTTCATCATGCGTTTCCATTCTGTCGAATTGTTTTGAACGGTCAACCATAAGTTATTATAAGCGAATTAATTAGATTCTATTATCTGATAATCGCTATTTTGTACTTTCCACTCGCCTATATTTCGCTTAGCTTCGTCGAAACTTGCACCGACCAGAATTAGCTCCTTACCCGCCGACGCGTACTTTGTAGCATAACCCTTATCTACTATCTGTTGCAATGCCTCTTCTGCCGTACCCGTACTCCAGAGCTTAAACTCGAAAACATAAACATAGTTCGGAGTGATCGCTACACAATCTGCCCTCCCCGTAGCGCTTTGTACCTCCGTCTGCGTAAACAAGCCCATCAGAGCAAAAACGAGGTAAACCGCTATTTGGTAGTCGCGCTCCCGAAGTTCGACTTCACTTGCCGAAGCCGTATCGTACGGAATACTTGCCAAAAGCGACTTCAGATTAGTCATAAACGTGTCTACATCGCCCGAACGAACCGCATCTAAAAAGTCTTTAACGGAAAAGCCAAGAGTTAGATAGCTTGGCGCATAACCTGCCAACAAGTTCTCGAAAAGACCATAACGAACCTCGTTGTTCGGGATGCCGAGGCTGTAGACATCTGTCTCCGGATTATATCCGTTAATGGTAAGATAGCCTGTGTAATACAAAATCGGGAGTGGGTCTAAGGAGTCGGCATTATAGTTGTCAAAACGTGCGCCACTGAGGCGTACCTGTCGCTCCAGATTCGGGATAAAGTAATGCGCTTTCTTGAGGTAATTCACCAAAAAGGTGGGCGTCCCGGTGGCAAACCAATAGCTCTGTAACTGACTATTTTTTAAGACATTAAGTAAGCTAAACGGATTGTATACTTTCTCGCCTTCTGCTGCAAAACAATAACCGTCGTAGTTTGCCTTTAAGAGAGCAATTGTTTCATCATACGTAATCTGCTTCTTCTCCGCCAACACGCGAATGTAAGGGTCAAAATTTGCTTCCAATTCCTGCTTGGTAATCCCACAAATTCCGGCATATGCGTTGTTCATCGAAATATCTTCGAGGTTATTCAATCCGCTGAAGATACTCACCTTGCTAAACTTCGTGATGCCCGTAAGGAACGCAAAGCGGATGTAGGCATCCTGCGATTTTATGACCGAGTAAAAACCACGTAAAACGCCACGATAAACACTATTCAATTCGGAATCTTCTAAACTTTCGTAAAGGGGCTTGTCGTACTCGTCTATCAATATTACTACGGGTTTCTGTTCTTTTTTGTAGGCACGTTCTATAATTCCCTTAAAACGACTCGAATAGGTTTGCTCCACTTCGTTTCTACCGTACTCCGCCTCCCACTCCGTGAGGTGGGTATTCAGTATATTTTCGATAGCCGCCAGATTTGTATAGTTCTCGGTATTAAAATCCAGATACAATACCGGATACTGTTGCCACGCTTCGCGATTCTCTTCCCGAGCTAATTCCTCTTCCGCGTGTTCGATATACAAGCCCTTAAAGAGTTCTTTTTGCCCACGGAAATAGGCTGCAAGCGTAGAAAGCAACAAGCTCTTACCAAAGCGGCGAGGACGGCTTAGAAAGTAAACCCTGTTGCTCAATAATAACGGAAGGAATTCTGTTTTATCTATATAGATATAGTTATTCTTGCGTAAAACTTCAAAGCTTTGTACGCCAATAGGTAGCTTCTGTGCAGTCATCCTCTCAAATGTATTGTACAGCACTAAGATACGAAAAAGGCGCGATGACGATACGAAGCATAAAAATGCGAAATTGCAAAGAGATCAACGAAGCGTTGTTTTCTTAGTTTTCGGAATGCGATACATTGAGGAAGTGGTATGGAAAAGCGTATTTTTGTCAAACTCATTTCATGTTGGTTGTGAGCATACTAAAAATAGAGGGTAAATGGGGTATGATTTAGGTTTTTGAAAGATGATCGTGCTACTTGCTATCTTGTTGAGATTATAGCACAAAATTCACAAGACGTAACTTGGGATATTACTATCAACAAAGAGCAGTATTCCCATGAACGCATACGTCGTATCTCTATTGATCGATTTTATGAATTAGTCTTTGATGATAAGTTTGCATTCTATAAACTTTGTAAGGCTCTCCCCTCTATTCTTGATGATATAATTGCTTTGGATCATACGATTTCATTACGCAATACAGTTCTTGAAGAATTAAAGCAGTCGAGAACTCAACAGGAAGCCGACGAGTTGTACAAACAACTCTATCTATTAGCTTTCCATGCTTACGAGGGGTTCAACCATTTCTAGTATCATGTCGCCACAAATTATTTCCGTTGCAGAATTAGCAACACTGCTCCGTGTGTCTATTCATACGATTCAGACGTGGGTGGAGAAAGGGCGATACCCATCGCAAAAGAATAAGGCGGGTTCTGTGTTCTTCTATTTGAAAGATTTGCAGGAATTCCCGCCAATACGCGCTATGCTATCATCTTCTTGGTATGAAGAGTTGGAAGCGACACCGCTGCGCCCCTATACTAGTATAGAACTCTTTGCCGGAGGTGGAGGCTTGGCTCTGGGCATGGAAAAGGCGGGTTTTGAGCACATAATGCTAAATGAAATTGAACACGATGCTTGCCAAACACTGAAAAGAAACAGACCGCAGTGGAATGTTGTGGAAGGCGATGTCCGGTTACTAAATTTTAGCTCCTTCCGCGGAAAGGTCGATTTACTCACTGGCGGTTTCCCCTGTCAAGCATTTAGCTATGCGGGCAATAAAGGTGGTTTTGCTGATACGCGGGGCACGCTCTTTTTTGAACTAGCCAGAGCCATGAAAGCGATACAGCCACGCGTCGTGATGTATGAAAATGTACGCGGTCTACTTTCTCACGATAAGGGACGTACGCTGGACGTAATAAAAAAGACGATTGGCGAATTGGGCTATCATCTCTTTGAGCCCAAGATTCTGCATGCTGTACAATATCAAGTGCCGCAGAAGCGCGAGCGACTCATTTTAGTTGCTGTACGTAATGATCTGATGAAGCATGCGCATTTCAGTTGGCCTGCACCCTATTACCGCATTATGAATTTGCGTGATGCCTTCTACGCTGGTGACTTGTACCCGTGCCCTGTACCGAAATCGGAAGGACAACGTTACCCAGAAAAGAAACGGAAAGTGATGTCGCTTGTGCCTATGGGCGGCAATTGGCGCGATCTCCCCGTAGCAATACAAGAAGAATATATGGCAGGTTCCTTTCATCTTTCTGGAGGGAAAACCGGGATCGCACGACGACTTTCGTTAGACGAGCCTTCGCTTACTCTCACCTGTGCACCGGCGCAAAAGCAAACAGAACGTTGCCACCCCGTAGAGACACGCCCACTTACGCTTCGCGAATATGCACGAATACAGACTTTCCCGGATGAGTGGAGTTTTGTAGGTAGTTTGTCGTCGCAGTACAAACAAATTGGGAATGCAGTGCCTGTTAATCTCGCGTATGCTATGGGGCGAGCGCTGATACGTTTATTAAATAGCATAGAAAAGGCGAGCAATCAGACAGCTTTATAAGCTGGGGCATTCTGGCTTCGCATGCTCACCTTGTAGCTTGCACAAGGCTGTATTAATAATCGATCAAAAAAGCGTTCGCTTTTGTACATTTGTGTACGTATGGTATTGCCCGTTTACGCTGTGTGTAGATTAACTAATACTCTGGTTATAAATGTTTTGTCGGTTATCTGAGCAAGAGGCAATGGTTTGTGGCACTTTTTTAGCTCTACCGTAGAGCGATGTTTTTGCGACTCTTGTAAATGAAAGTTTTTCAGAGATTTTTTGCGATTCTTTTTCTCTCACTAGCCATAAACGCGAGCGATGCCACGATCTGTAATCTGCAGATGGAGGAGGTCATCCTTCTTGCACGTACACAGTCGGTTACAGCCGCTACATCGCGCAATAGACTCCGTGCAGCTTACTGGCGTTATGTGGCACACAGGGCTACGCTATTACCCGAGGTAGCACTCACGGGCAACCTACCCGATTTTAAGAGTGGCTACAACTTGCTGCAAAACGCTCAGGGCGGTTACAATTTTGTGCGAACTAACGTTATGCGTCTGAATGGCGAGCTTTCGGTAACGCAGAATATTCCGTGGACGGGCGGGAGTCTGGGTATCTCCTCTTCGCTAGAAAGAGTTAGTACGTATGGCGATCACAAGTCGCAACGCTTTCTGAGTGTACCGGCATCGCTTACCCTTACGCAACCTATCTTCGGGGTGAATACTTTCAAATGGGAAAATAAGATAGAGCCGGTGCGTTACCGCGAGGCAAAGCAAAATTATATGCAAGAGGTGGAACAGACCACGCGCGATGCTATTTCTCGTTATTTTGACCTGCTTGTGGCACAGGAGCGCTTTGCATCGGCAGTACAGAATGAGTTAAATGCTCAGAAGTTGCACGAGATAGCACAAATCCGTCTGCGCAATGGCGAGATCTCTACCAACGACGAGCGACGCTTACAACTTAATTTGCTGAGTGCTATCTCAACGCGCACCTCGGAAGAGACGAATTGGCGGGCACAAATGTTCCGTTTGCAGAGCTTTTTGGGTTTACCGAGCGAGGATACCTTACGTGCACAACTCCCCAATTTTGTCCTGCAGCCAGATATTTATTTCGAAGAGGTGTTAACCTACGCACGAGCAAATAACGCTTTTCAGCCCTATTTGGAGCGCCGCAGACTGGAGGCAGAATATGCAGTGGCACAAGCTAAAGGAGAACGTTTTCAGTTGGATCTCTTTGCGAGTGTCGGTTACACCGGACAAAACGAGCACCTCCCCGATGCCTATAAAACGCTGATAGACAACCAGCAAGTAAAGGTCGGGATTCGTCTCCCGTTAATAGACTGGGGAAAGCGAAAAGGGAAAATAAAGACAGCCGAATGGGCACAGCAGGTTACCGAAACACAGTTGCAGCGCGAGACACAAGCTTTCGAACAAGATATTTATATCCTTGTCGAGCGCTACAACAATCAGCAGTTTCAGTTGCGAATCGCCGATCAGTCGGACTCTATCGCTCAGCTTCGTTATCAGACATCGATAGAAGTCTTTTTATTGGGTAAAATCGGAGTCTTGGAGCTTAACGATGCGCAACAATCGAAGGACAATGCTCGCATCAATCGTATCCGTGCTCTTTGGCAATTTTGGGATTACTACTACCGGATTCGAACCCTAACCTTGCACGATTTTACGGGCACGCACCCTATCGACAACGAGATTGAGGCTATCATACGTCAATAAAACACCCTACCTTTGGGATTGCGGAGGTCGCGCCTATAGGAACAAGCAGCGCCACTTTCCGACCATTTTGCGATTCGAACTATTACATACAGATCCACACACCTCGGCACGTCGAGGGGAACTTTATACTCCCCATGGGGCAGTGCAGACGCCGTGTTTCATGCCTGTTGGAACACTCGGTGGCGTGAAAGCAGTCTTGCACGAATCGCTACGAACGCAGACCTCGGCACAAATCCTTCTGGGGAATACCTATCACTTGTATCTTCGTCCGGGGCTCGATACCCTTCGTGCCGCTGGTGGGTTGCATGGTTTTTCTACGTGGGAAGGACCTCTGCTTACCGACTCGGGGGGCTTTCAGGTATTTTCGTTAGCTAAGCAGCGGAAACTATCGCAGCTGGGGGCGCATTTTCATTCGCACATCGACGGTGCTCCGCATCTGTTTACCCCTGAGCGCATTATCAATATCCAGCGTATTATAGGTGCCGATATTATGATGGTTTTGGACGAGTGTCCGCCAGGCGATTCTACGCGTCAGTATGCTTCCGAGTCGTTGCAATTAACTCTCGATTGGTTGCGGCGCTGTTATATGCAGTACCGTCGTACGCGCCCGCTTTATGGTTACACGCAAGCGCTATTCCCGATAGTGCAAGGGGCGTCGTATCTCGACTTGCGAACCCAGAGTGCCGAAGCGTGTTTGCAGTATAATGCCGATGGCTATGCGATCGGAGGCTTAGCAGTTGGCGAACCTACAGAAGTGATGTATGCCGTCCTAGAGCATTTACATCCGATTTTGCCTACGGATCGCCCACGCTATCTTATGGGAGTCGGTACGCCAGCAAATCTTATAGAGGGTGTGGCGCGAGGTGTAGATATGTTCGATTGTGTGATGCCCACTCGCAATGCACGGAACGGTATGCTTTTTACTTGGGATGGGCAGCTGAATATCCGTAATATCAAGTGGCGTAACGATTTCTCCCCACTGGACGCGAAGAGTGACCTAGAGGTGGATAGGAGTTACTCGCGGGCGTATTTGCGGCATCTCTTCGTCTCTAACGAGATCCTTGCGGCACAGATTGCCTCGCTACACAATGTTGCTTTTTATCTGTCGCTGATGCACGAGGCACGGAAACAGATAGAAGCCGGAACCTTTGCACAGTGGCGAAACCAAATCCTTCCCAAACTGGAAAATAAGCTATGAGGTTGCGCTCCTTACGTATCACTATCTTGGATAGATATATAATCCGGAAATTCCTCGGGACGTATTTTTTTGCCATAGCCCTGATTTTAGCTATCAGTATCGTTTTTGATATTGCAGAAAAGATTGACGATTTCCTGAGCAAGGAAGCGCCGCTCCGGGCTATTGTGGTAGACTATTATCTGAATTTTATCCCCTACTTTGGCAATCTGTTCAGTTCGCTATTCATCTTTATTTCGGTTATCTTCTTTACTTCGAAGATGGCGGCTCGGAGCGAGATAATAGCTATCCTTAGCAGCGGGATTAGCTTCCGAAGGCTTTTGTATCCGTATTTCTTGTCGGCTTGTTTTCTTTTTGTGCTCTCGATTTTTTTGTCGAATGTGGTGATTCCTCCTGCCAATCGCACTCGGATCGATTTTATCCACAAGTACGTCTCGCGTCCCAAATATAAGGATCAGTACAATATGCACAAACAGGTGCGCCCCGATTTCTTTGTTTACATGGAGTCCTACTCGCCGTTGAGTTGTGTCGGTTACAGGGTTACTTTGGAGAGTTTTCGCGAGGGTAAGCTACTCTCCAAGCTAAGTACGAACTATGTAGAATGGGACACGGTGTCGCAGAAGTGGAAACTCGGGAACTACTACATTCGTACCTATACAGATAGTTGCGAACAGATCGAGCAGGGAGTAAGTATTGATACTGCCTTTTATCTTATACCAGCAGATTTGGCGCATACGGATCTCGATATCGAGTCGATGAACTACAAACAGCTAAACCGTTACATAGCAGAGCAGGAATTGCAGGGCTCGAGCTACGTGAATAGTGCCTATATCGAGAAATACAACCGTGTAGCACAGCCGTTTGCGACGTTTATTCTTACCCTTATTGGCGTTTCGGTATCTGCGCGAAAGGTGCGTGGCGGGATGGGTAAGCACCTCGGTTTTGGTTTGGGTTTGAGCTTTACGTATATCCTTTTTATGCGCTTTACGACAATGTTTGCTATCGGGAGTACGCTCTCGCCGCTCCTTGCCGTTTGGATACCGAATATGTTGTTCGCGGTGGTTGCCGTAATATTGTACCGCTTGGCGCCTAAATAGCGCTAATAGTGCGTTATAAAAAGTAGCCCTCTAGGTAATTTTGCTTATTATAGAATAAGTACTACTTTTGTGGTGCTAGTTATTTCTGGTTAGTTGTTTTTGTTAGGTTTAACCTCCGGAGGTCGGGAACCTCTGGAGGTTTTTTTTTGAACTAGTCTTCCACTAATCGCTGATAGCGTACTAGAGTTGCCGGCATTGGGTATTCCTTTATTCGTTCTCGGCGGATACGTACGTAGTTCGTCGGAATTTTTTTTTTGAGTCTGCAGTTCAGGACAAAAAAAGAGATGTGTAGCTCTTGGTGGGTTAGTTTTTGCACAATATCCAGTACCTCTTCTTTTAAGGTGTAATCTGTGCCGATGAGCGTCTGCAGCGGTTCGTATGCTACGAATTGTTCGCTACTCATGGGTGCTTCCGTTTCCCACAGCGGGAATTGGTAGAGCGAGTGCCAGATATCTTTAGCGCGACGCAGTTCTAGGTAGGTATATTCGCCGTCGAGAAGGATCCCATACTGAAAGTAGCGTATGCGGCGTACAATACTAGGCGCACGTAGCGGCAAGACCTCCTGTTTATCGTACTGATAGGCATAGCAAAAGCGAGTCATAGGGCATTCGGAACATTGTACCCCATGGGCTATACACTGTAGTGCGCCGAAGTCTATCAGGGCTTGATTAAAGTCGCCGGGACGCGTCTTGTCCATTTCCTTGAGGCACAACTCGCGAAAAGAACGTTGTCCTGCCGATTTGTAGGGCGGAGCAAAAAGTCCAAAAACACGGGCTAGTACTCGGTACCCATTGCCATCGATGGCAGGCGCAGGTAAGTTGTAGGCGAAAGAAGCAACCGCTCCGGCAGCATAAGGACCGAGTCCGGGGATTTGTTTTAGTTGTTCGTAGTCGGCAGGGAGGTTGCCATTATACTCTGCTACAAGGAGTTTTGCTGCTTTATGCAGATTACGAGCCCGTGTATAGTACCCTAGCCCTTGCCAGCATTTCATAACTTCTTCGAGGGGGGCGTTCGCTAGAGCGGTTATGGAGGGGAAATGTTCTAGGAATCGGTAGTAGTAAGCGGTACCTTGTGCTACGCGAGTTTGTTGTAGGATGATTTCTGAGAGCCATACGTGGTACGGATTGCCTGTTCCTCGCCAAGGGAGGTGTCTGCCATGCCTTTCGTACCAGAGGAGTAACGTTTCGGAAAACTGCATCGAGCTCGATTCTATGCTAGTCTCGCAAAAGTTATCGCGTTAGAAAGCATAGTCGAGGCTGAGCGTTAACAGGTTGTTAAACTGACCATTACGTCCTTTTAAACCTTCCATTTTGCCACGGATAGGAAGTAAGGAATAGCTACCTCCGAATGTGACGAAACATTTGGTGGTGAGTTGGAAAGCTATACGGAGATGCCCTGCCCATTCGTATTCACGGAACTTTTTCCGACCTCCCCGGAGCAAATTCCCGTACTGATTCTCTTCTTTTGCCGATAGGAGATAACCCGCACTCATCCCCAAGCTTACTGACCACCGTTTTAGGAAATGATATTCGAAAAGGATAGGCAACTCTAGGTAGTGGAGCGAGAGGCTGTAAATCTTTTTCCGTTCGGCGCCTTTCCCTTCATTCGCCAAACTCCCTTTTCCGATGTAGCGGAACTCGAAGCGGAGAGCATATTGTTGCCCGAAGGGACGCGTTACCCAAAAGCCACCCATAGGTGCAAAACGGTGGTAACCGGAGTGCTGATCTCCATCCACTTGCGAGCCAACAGCGCCTGCTACGAGTCCTCCCAAGAATGCACGTCGTGGCATGCCATCCTCTTCCTGTGCTCGTACGATGTGGCTCAGCAGCAGAGCCGAAAAGAACACGACTACAACCTTAAGCATGATATTCTTGTCTGATATATTCCAACATAGCCGGAACTCCCGTCGAGGCGGGTTGCGCAAAATGTTTGGTTATGGGGCGCAGAGGGGTTTGCACTGTATTCGGATCGACGATAAATAGCGGACACCCTTGCGGAGCATACGCGGTTAGTCCGGCAGCAGGATAAACATTTAGCGAGGTGCCTACCACGGCAAAATAGTCGGCTTTGCGTACCCATTCGGTGGCGGGTTCCATGTTAGGGACTGCCTCGCCAAACCATACAATAAACGGTCGCAACTGTGCGCCATCCTCGGCTTTTTCGCCCATTTTCAGTTCCCAGCCTTCGATGTCGTAAACGAGATTCTTGTTACGCTCCGAGCACGACTTCTTTAGTTCACCATGGAGATGGAGCACGTTGCGACTCCCGGCGCGTTCGTGTAAGTCGTCTACATTTTGTGTGATGATACAAACCTCGAGCCATTCCTGAGCTTCGGCGAGTGCAATATGCCCGTTGTTGGGTTTTGCTGCGAGGAGTTGCTTCCGACGCGCATTATAGAAATCTTGTACAAGCGTCGGGTTTCGTGTCCAACCTTCGGGGGTTGCTACGTCTTCTATCCGATATTCTTCCCACAGTCCGTTGGAGTCGCGAAATGTGCGGATGCCGCTTTCGGCACTAATACCAGCGCCACTTAATACTACGAGTCGTTGCATGATTTATCTGAACTTAGGTGAACGCTATCTACCTCACTACCTCTTGCTTTCAACAAAGATACAACCGATGCGTTAGTTACTTAGGTCTTTTTACCTAAGTTGCAATTATTTTTTGACTGTGAGGATATTGTTTGGGATTCGCGGTTTAGGAATTTTTCTATAATTTTCCCATTGTAATCTACGGGATTTCGAGGCTGAAATGGGGCACTTTGCGGGGCTATTTGTGCGCGCTTTGCTTCTTATTTTTTTGTGTAGTATAGGGTTACGCGTCTTGCCACAATGGTCGACGTATGTAGCCTCTGATACGCTTTCGAAGACCTTGCGCCTTACCCTCACCGGAGATATTATGCAGCATTCCGAACAAATGGAGGCAGCACGATCCGGCACAAAGTATCTCTACGATCCGGCTTTTCTGTACATAGCTCCATACCTCCAGCAGAGCGATTTTACGATAGGCAATCTCGAACTTACCCTCGGTGGTAAACCCTATTCTGGCTACCCGTGTTTTAGCGCGCCCGATACGCTTCTGTATGCGCTAAAAAGAGCCGGGTTTAATGTGCTAACTACTGCGAATAATCATACTTGTGATCGAAAGACAAAAGGAATCCTACGCACTATCGAGCAGATAGAAAAAGTGCAGATTCCGTTTACGGGCACGTTTCGGAATGCACAAGAGCGCGATTCTCTAACTCCACGGATTCTGGAACGCAATGGTATTCGGATGGCGCTCTTAGCTTATACTTATGGAACGAATGGTATACCTTTTGCGCCACCAGTTATCGTAAATCTGATTGATACTGTGCAGATGCTCTCCGATTTGCAAAAAGCGAGTGCCCTTGCCGATTTTACGGTAGTCGCTCTACATTGGGGATTGGAATACCACGACGAACCATCGCGCGAGCAAAAACAAATAGCCAAGTTCCTCTTTCGGAACGGCGTTACACTCATTGTTGGCAATCATCCGCATGTAGTGCAACCGATTCAACTATTGTGCGGTTCCCTAGGCGACATCCGCCAGATGGCTATCTACTCCATGGGCAATTTTATTTCTGCGCAACGAACCTTCCCGAGGGCGGGTTCTATGCTGGTGCACGTGGTGGTAGAGAAAACGGGAAAAGGGATTCGTCTCCGCGCACCGCAATATTTGCTTACCTATGTAGACAGACCGGTCGTGGATGGTAAGCGTATCTTTCGCATTCTTCCACTCGAAGGGCAATTTTTGGAACCCGATTCCTATCCTTGGCGATATCGGAAGCATGCAGAACGAATACTTGCTGGTGTGCACGATGCTGTGGTGGCTATTCATAGGCGAGCGCTCCCCTATCGTCCGCCAGTTCTACAGGGTTTCCCGCTCTTTCGTCTTAAAGATAATGCCTACACACCTATACATGAATGGGTTGCTTTTCCGTTTCAATAACGAACTAAAAATATTTCACGGCGATGAAAAGATTGTTTTTAACCTCAGTTCTTCTAATAGCAACGTTGGCACTTTGGGCACAGGATACCGTGGTTACGAAAAAATACAAACTCCCCGCACCGAAAGAGCTGCGACCTACACAAGCCGAAAATAAAGTGAAAAAGGGCAGTCTGCGCGATGCTCTGAAAATTCCAGAAGATGTGCCTGTTTTGGATGTCGAGATTACGTTGGAGATCTTAAGCTCGATCCTCAACAACATTTACAAACCAGAAAATACGCCGGAGGTAGTCAAGAAGCTTATCAAGGATGAGGATGGCAGTTTCGATGTATATGTAGTGACCGAAAAAGGGGTATATGCGCACAATCGTGAGAAAAATACCCTAAACCTTAAAGTCGAGGGTGATGGGCGTGAGCAGCTTGTAGGCGATAAAAAAGAATGGGCAGACGCAAAATGTTTCCTTGTTGCTGTGCCGGGAAATGACCTGAATTCCTCCTTGCAAGATGTTCGTTCGGCATTGAGGGCAATGAATAGTGAGGTTGCGTTAACGGATTTTTCGATTGACGACGAACGTTCAACAAACAATGCGAATGAAGACAAGACAAAAGATTCTGACGCAGAGCAGCAAGAAAGACAGAAGACAACCGAGGATAAGTCGACTACCCAATCGGAGGTAACAGCGGAAAAAGAACAGAAGGAAGAGAGCGAGGAGAGTGACCAAGCAAAGAAAATCCAGCTCCCACTGCCCGAGGAGTACGCGGTATTCCTAGTGGTATCGCAGTATGATTTCGACTAAAGGAGGGAATCGCATAAACGTATTGCTTTTTCTTTCTCAATTCTAACCTCTAATTGTTTATAGTTTTGTCGGTCGTAAAACGCAAATTCCAAGTACAAGGGATCGGGTGTGCTGCTTG
Organism: uncultured Bacteroidia bacterium; assembly: GCA_963540065.1. Lineage (GTDB taxonomy): Bacteria > Bacteroidota > Bacteroidia > Bacteroidales > CAJPTX01 > Bacteroides_D. Next base: position 126,133 of record CAUTNK010000002.1, on the reverse strand, counting down.
TGTAGCACGGATCGAGCAGGTGCTCGTTAAAGTGGACGGTATCCGTGCTGCAAACATAGATATCACAACCAACATCCTGCATGTAGAGTTCGATAGCGCATTGCTCTCGCCACAAAGTATCCAAGCCGAGGTAAAAAAGATAGGTTACGATCTTCTCGTTGAAGAGGAAGAAGAGCAAGAGCCTCCGTCGTCGCAATCTGCTCCTAAAGGGCATCGCCTTTTGTGGTTATTGCTAGGCATTATCGCTGCTTTTGCTGCATGGGGGTTGATGCTTAATTTCCCGCGCGAAACTTGGAGCGTTGCCTTACAGTTCCTCCTTTCGGGGGTGGTTACCTATTGGTTGGGTTTTGCAATCCATAAGCGTGCTTTTCGGCAGCTTCGCCATGGCGAGTTTAGTATGGATACGCTGTTGTCGTTGAGCTCGAATACGGTATTCCTTTACAGCTTGTTTGGTATGGTGAGCAATTTTTGTGTTGTAGAGTCGCCATACCCGCTCTTTTTCGACTCTTCCGCGATGATTATCTCGATCATCTCTTTTGGGAAGTGGCTCGAAGACCGTGCAAAGCATAGAGCTGCCGACGCGCTTACAGGCTTACTAAATCTACAGCCCGAGCGTGTCGAAATCTGGCGATATGGCGAACTTGTTGAGGTTCCTCTACAAGAGGTAGCTGTCGACGATATCCTACTTGTGAAAACTGGACAACGGATTGCTGTAGATGGTGTGGTAGTGGAGGGGAGTGGCTCGCTCGATGAGAGTTCTATGACCGGCGAAGCTGCTCTCGTTTCCCGAAAAGAAGGCGATAAAGTCTTTGCGGGTACGTATCTTGCTGACGGAGCCCTACAAATTCGAGCTGAACGTGTAGGTGCTACTACTCAACTTGGGCAAATGATTCAACACGTGCAAGAAGCGCAAGCGAGTAAACCCGAAATCCAGAACTATGCAGATAAGGTGGCGTCGCTCTTTGTACCGATTATTTTGGGTATTGCTCTACTGACGTTCTTGGCGTGGGGACTCTTCTCTGAAGATAAAACAGCTTGGCGAACGGGGATTATTGCCGCAGCCTCGGTACTTTCTATTGCATGTCCGTGTGCTTTGGGATTGGCTACGCCCACGGCTATTGTAGTTTCTATAGGGCTTGCAGCACGGAGTCGTGTCTTGGTTAAGGATGCGCAAGGGCTGCAAATAGCAAAAGATATTAAGCAAATCTTTTTCGATAAGACCGGAACCCTCACCAAGGGGCTACCCAGCGTTGTCAAATATCAGTGGTGTGTGGACGACGACGAGCAAAGGTATGTGAGTGATCTACTTTATACCCTAGAGTTAAAGTCGGGGCATGCTCTTGCTAAAGCTGTGCTTACGTGGATTAATGGCGGGAAGATGCTCCCTATCGAAGAATACCACATTATTCCGGGCAAGGGTATTGAGTGTATTTATAAGGGGTGCCCATTTTCGCTCGGGAATCTCGAGTTTGCGAAGGAAAAACAGGTAAATCTTCTGCCACTAACCGATCTGTTGCGCGATTGGTCGGAAGAGGGTTTTACACTCGTTACCCTACAGCAGCAAGGACGTTTGTTGCTTGCATTAGCTCTTGCTGATACTCTTCGCGATGAGATAAGTACTACCATTTCCGAGTTGCAGGACATGGATATCGAGTGCTACATCCTCTCTGGAGATAACGAACAGGCTACGGCACGTGTAGCTATCGAATCGGGGATAAATATTGCCAATATATCGAGCGGACTACTCCCATCCGAAAAAGCGCAATGCATCCGCGAACGAATGTTAAAAAATCAAGGATTGCGGCAGAAGAAATTCGTCGGGATGTTAGGAGATGGTATTAACGATGCACTTGCTATTACGGTTGCCGACGTGAGTTTTGCTATGGCATCGGGAGACGACATCTCCAAAAGTATTGCTACGTTTACTTTGGTAAATCAAAATTTGAATGCCATCCCATACATCATTCGTCTGAGTCTTGCTACTATGAAGATCATTAAGCAAAATTTCTTCTGGGCGGTGATCTATAATTTCCTAGCAATCCCTATTGCTGCGGGAGCTCTTTACATACCGTTCGGGATTAAAATGCACCCTATGATTTCGGTAATTGCTATGTCCTTGAGCTCGCTTATGGTGGTTGGTAATAGTTTGCGTCTCCGTCGGCTAAACATAAAAAAAGCCTAGTGCTACTTATGCTGTTCCGACGTTATGTGTTACTGGTGCTGCTACTCTTAGCTTTTTTTGCACGGGCTTTGGGGCAGGGTGTAGATAGACGTTTTGAAGTAGTTTGGGAAACTACAACTCCACAGGTTCGTTGGGATGCCCTCGGGATCGATTACAAGCTTACAGGTGGCTTCCTAGCACATAGTTCGGTGTATCACGCTGCAGTGTATCCGTGGAATGGTACAGATCTACCGCAAGTAACAGATTTACAATACGAAACGGCGCACTTTTCGTGCAATGCACAACCTCCCGAAGCACCGTATGCCGAACCTACAGCAAGTCTTGTTACAGAGCGTGGCGATCGGCTTGTACAGGTGCAAATCCCAGCTTTTCGTTGGGAGAATGGCGAGTTGAAATGCTTAAAAAATTACAGAATACTACCGACTCAACTTGTCAATCAGAAACTCCGAGCGCTCAGACAGAATGCTACTACGGGTGATTATACGAAAATTGCGCACTCACAGCTCGCCTCGGGGCGTTGGTGGCGTATTAAGGTTACAGAATCTGCTGTGTACCGTATCTCTTACGATGAACTGCAGGCACTCGGTTTCGAACATCCAGAAAGGCTTTCGGTATGGGGGGGGAATCCTATCCAGTTGCCCTATTCCAACGAAGAGAAACATGTGGACGATCTACAGCAGATCCCTATCCAATGGGTTACGCGTGCTGCAGTGCCGCAATCGGGCGACTATGCCCTAGTCTTTTTGAATGGTTCGGTGTGGTGGACTTATAATTCGTCTCGCCAGATGTTCGACTATCACGAGCACGACTACGATCCAGTAGCGCACTATTTTATTACAACAGATCGTCCTACAGCACAGATTCCGACGGTCTCAACGCCACTACCTACATTTCGCCAAACATCTTACCTAGGGCTTTGGGGCTACCGTGGCGCGCAGAATAACTTGAATGGAGCAGGGCGCGAGAATTTTGGTCCGATTTACGATTTTCACGTCCAGCAATCGCAACCCACTTCGCTACACAATTCTGTAGTGGGAACAGAGGCAAAACTGTTTGCGAGAGTTGCTGCTGCATCTTTTAAGCCGAGTGCATTTCAGTTTTCGATAGGAGGTACGAAGGTCGCCTATACCGAGGTTAAAGCTCTGATTAAGCATTCGGAGAATATGGCAGAGATAAAGGAGTTCGTGGCGCCATTTACGGTTACACAAGCTAACCTCGATTTCGATATCCGCTACATTCGTCCGTTGTATTCTTCTACAGGGTGGATCTCGCGTCTCTGTTTACAAGCGCGGCAACATTTTCCGGAATCTCTACAGCAGCAAGTCCTTTTTTATTCGGAGCATGATCTGGGTGCTGTGCCGAATACATACTCCGGTTGGCAAATGCCTGCGTATCCCGACCAAGTGCAGTTGTGGGATGTTACCGATAGTTTCCACCCCAAGCGTTTTTTTTCATTGCAAACGGCATCGGTGCAGGCAACACAAGATGCGAGGCTGGTACTTTTTAACCCCTCTGAGTTGCCCGGCGTACAGTGGGATTGCGAGGTTCCGAATCAGGATTTGCATGCATCTACCATTCCCGAGTTGCTTATCGTAGCTCCCGATCGTTTTTTCTCGCAAGCGCAGGCTCTTGCAGATATTTATCGCAATTCGGCACTTGTGCGACATATGCACGTGGCAGTGGTAGATGCAGAACAGATTTACAACGAATTCTCCTCGGGGAATCGCGATGCCACGGCTATCCGGAACTATGTTCGTAATATCTATTGGCGTAGTGGTGGCGAGGCGAGCAGGTTTCGTTATCTACTGCTTTTCGGGAAGGCCTATTACAAACTTCGGGAAGCGCATGACGATCACAATCTCCTGCCGAATTACCAGAGTGCGGAGTCGGTACATCGATCGGATACCTATTCTACAGACGATTTTTTTGGATTTCTCGACCCTGATGAGGACGGCGTACACGGGGCATTAGATATAGGTATCGGACGCTATGCCATTGCACAACAGGAGCAAGCAGACCTTATTTTGCGTCACGAACAGAGCTATCATACACAAGCTAATTGGGGCTCGTGGCTTACAAAAACGGTAATGCTAGCCGACGATCAGGACAATAATGCCTATATGCGCGGCTCGGATACTATGGCACTTAGAATCGAGAAGGAACGAAAAGATATCCTTGTTAAGCGTATTTATACCGATGCCTTTCAACAGGATAATGCTTGGAATCGCCCTTTCTATTCGGCTGTGAATAAGGAAATTAACCGACAACTTAATCAGGGCACCTACCTGCTGAATTATGTAGGGCACGCCTCGCCGATTCATTTTGCCGACGAGCATATCTTTACAGAGCAGGATGTTGCCTCATGGCGTAATCTTCGGAACTTACCGATCCTTGTGGCTGCCTCTTGTCTCTTTGCACAAAGTGATGCCGAACGCAATATTACCCTTGGGCAAAATATGCTCTTTATGCCCCAGGGGGGAGGTATAGCGCTCATAGCTGCAAGTAGATTAACCTACAATTATTCGAACCAGATTTTTAATTCGCACCTTTTACGAAGCATCTTGCCTGGACCTAAAAGTACTCCGCTCCGTTCGATAGGCGACGCACTGCGTATTTCGAAGAACAAAACTCCGGGAGGTGAGAATCGGAGCAAATACCTCCTTTTGGGTAATCCTGCGCTCCCGCTTCCGAATTTTACGGCAAAGGCAAAACTGATTGCATTGAATCAAAAACCATTGAAGGGAGCCTTGGATACGATTCGTGCTGGCGAAAAAGTGCAGTTGGAAGTTGAGGTGACACGTCCGGATGGTGTGCCGTTTTCGGGAGATGTGCATCTTCAACTACGAGGTCCGTACCGGCAGCTACGCACAAAAGCTAACGACGGGGGCGAGGTCTTTGAATATTCCGAGCGTACGAATACTGTCTTTCGTGGGAAAGCTACGTGTACCAACGGTAGGGTGCGCTATTCGTTTATTGTTCCGACCGACATGGAGCTTGATTATGGTACGGGCAGCCTTACGCTGTTTGCAACTTCCGACGATCAGTTAGCTAGTGGCGGTTACGACGAATGGATCGTGGGAGGTCGTGTCAACAATACGAGCGACGACCGCCAAGGTCCGGATATCGAGATCTTTTGGAACGACTATGCGCGTCGTCCACAATCGATTATTTCGACTAATGCCCAGCTGATAGTGCGTCTGCGCGATTCTAGCGGTATTAACATCTCAGGGGCAGGCCTCGGGCATGACCTAACTGCTACACTCTTCGGCAACGGAAAGCAGGAGAAAATTGTCCTTAACGATTTCTATGTAGCCGATCGCGATTCCTATAAAAAAGGTGAGGTGCGCTACCATTTTACCAATCTCGAACCCGGAAAGTATACTCTCAAGGTGCAAGCATACGATGTTTACAACAATCCCTCCGAAAACACAATCGCTTTTGAGGTTGGAGAACCTAAGGAAGCAAAAATCTCGAATCTCCTTAATTACCCGAATCCGTTTACGACTTCCACTAGTTTTTATTTCGATGCTACGCGTCCGGGGCAGGCTGCCGAAGTGCTGATACAGATTTTTACACCAGACGGACTCCTAGTGCGTTCGCTACATTTTTCCGAACTGTCGCCCTCGTTCCGTATGGGACCGTACTTTTGGGATGGGAAAGATGAGTGGGGAAACCCCATCGGGCGCGGGGTTTATTTCTATCGAGTTCGGCTCCGCTACCTCGGGAATTGGCTTGAAAAAGCTGCAAATACCGAAACCTATGAAAAGCTGTTAAAGCTCTAATTTTGAGTGCTAAAAATTTATCTGGGAAAAACAACAGAAAAAGTTACAGCTACGTTAAGTTTTTTTTTTTAATTTTGACTAGGGAATTTGTTGGAGCGAGGATTAGGGGTTTTTATCCGATATACGAAACTCGATTAGGTTCCGATACGTTGTTGGAAAAGCTGCCGTTTGGCAGGAAAAGGGCTCGTTTTATTAACATTATAAAAGGATAACTGTATGAGAAAAGTAGTACTACTACTCGCGTCAGTCTTGGCGTGGATTGGCTGTGCGTTTGGTCAACAGCGCACGGTAACCGGAGTGGTGACATCGGCTGAGGATGGCACTCCGATGGAACAGTTGACCGTACAGGTGAAAGGGACGCAAACGGGAGATGTTACCAAACAGAACGGAAGCTATTCGGTAAATGTGCCCGGACCAGAAGCAATCCTGATTTTCGCTTATACGGGATATGAAACTCAGGAAATTACCGTAGGAGACCAAAAGGTGATTAACGTGGTTATGCAGCCTACCAGTGAGGAAATTGACGAGGTGATGGTTGTTGCTTTCGGTAAGGCTAAGAAGAGTACCTTCACCGGATCGGCTGCTGCTGTAAGTAGCAAGGAATTGGAACGGAAGCAAGTTTCCAATGTGGTGAATGCATTGAGTGGTAAGGTACCTGGCGTAGTAATTGCTTCTTCCAACAATCAGCCCGGTACTACAGCAAATATCCAGATCCGTGGTAGGGGATCGTTCAATGCTAGTAGCGCGCCGCTTTATGTGGTGGACGGTATCCCCTACGAAGGCGATGTGGCAGCTATTAACCCTGCAGACGTAGAAAGTACTGTGCTTTTGAAGGATGCAGCTTCCGCTGCTTTGTATGGTGCTCGTGCTGCTAACGGCGTGGTGATGATTACTACAAAGAGTGGTGCTAATGCGCGTACCGAAGGTATGGCAAATGTTAATGTTACGGCTAAGGTGGGTTATAACTTCCGCGGGGTGCAGGACTACGAAAAAATTAACGACCCTAAGCAATATATGGCCACCTACTTCGAAGGGCTTTATAATGGTTTTGCTTCATCTAAAGAATACAAAGGCAAGAGCCATAAAGCTATTATGAAGAAAGCTATGCGTACCATTGGTGGCAATACTGATAATGGTTTGGGTTATATTCCGTTTACCTATGACCCGGGGACAGCCCTAAATCCCACCATGTTGTTTACGAGAGGGGATGACGGACACTTTACCATGATTCCGGAGGCAACTCTAGGGAAGTTTGTAGAGGATCCCAAAACGAAAGAAAAGTTCTGGATGCAACCTGACGACTATACCAAGGAAATTATTCGTCCCGACATGCGTCAGGAATATACCATTTCCTTCTCCGGGCGTAACAATACAGCCAATTACTTCTTCTCGACAGGTTATCTGAACGATAAGGGCTATACGGTAGGTTCTGACTATACACGTTTTACTACCCGTCTCCGTGGCGATTACAAACCTAAGACTTGGATGCATATGGGAGGAAACATTTCTTATACAGGCTATAAATCGAACAACTTGGATGGTACAGAAGACGTAGTATCCTCGGGGAACGTGTTTAATTTTGTAGATTTTGTAGCTCCTATCTATCCTCTCTATGTTCGCGATGCCAATAAGCAGATTGCTTACAGTAAGCAGAGTAAGAAAAAAATATACGACTATGGCGAGGGTCAGTTCCCAGGACACTCTCGTCCGTTCTTTGGGAACTCCAATCCGTTTGCTGAGAACTTCTACGAGCTCAACGAAGGCGTAGCAAATATTATGGGCTTGCGGAGTTATATCGATTTCATTATCCCTTATGGCTTTAAGGTAACCCTTAACTTAGGCTACGATATAGACAATACGTATTTTACAAATACATCTAACGCCTTTTATGGTCAGAATACCCAAACCGGAGGAGGAATATTTAAACAGTTTGATCGTATGGTAACTCTGAATACCCAACAGTTGCTTACTTGGGATCATGCTTATGGTGAGCACCATATTGATGTCCTCTTGGGACATGAATACTACGACAGAGATCGTCAGATTATGTCGGGATCACGAACCAATATGTATCACTACGATGCAAGAGAGCTTTCGCAGGCTATTTCGAATCAACGTGTAAACTCGTATCGTTCGCGTTACAGAGTGGAAGGTTATTTGGGTCGTGCTCAGTACGATTGGGCTGAAAAGTATTTTGCTAGTCTTTCTTTCCGTCGCGATGGTTCTAGCCGCTTTGCTAAAGACAACCGGTGGGGTAATTTCTATAGTGCCGGTGCGTCGTGGTTGATCTCCAATGAGAGCTTCATGGAACCCACAAGAAGTTTCCTCGACTTGTTGAAATTAAAAATTAGCTACGGACAACAGGGGAATGATAATCTCGAAATTGATTTCCCATATACCGATCTCTATACTTTGAGTAATCAGAATAATCAGCATGCGTTAGCGTTTGCACAAAAAGGGAATCCCAACATAACTTGGGAGACCTCAAGCAATCTGAACGCTGGTGTTGAATTCGCTTTCTTCAAACACCGTCTGACGGGAGGTATCGAAGTGTATCGTCGTATGGTGACCGATATGTTGTTCCAACGTCCTGTACCTCGCTCGTCGGGTTATTCGTCGTATTATGATAACATTGGTGCTATGTCGAACACGGGGGTAGATATTGAGTTGCGTGGTGTTCCGTACAAAGATCGTAATGTAGTATGGTCGGTAGCAGTTAATGGTGGTTGGGTGCGCAATAAACTAGAAAAGCTGCCAGACGATTGGAAAGTAAACCCACGTGGACATATTATCCGCTCCAAACTCTATAAGGAAGGTGAGTCCTTCTACAATTTGTTTATTCCTAAATATTTAGGAGTAGATGAAGAGGGGAATTCTACTTGGCAGAGTGTCGATCCGAAGACGGGAGAAATTAAGACGACAAATGCTTATTCCGAAGCTGCGAAAGATAGCAGCCGAGTATTCTATAATAATATAGAACCGTTACTGCGAGGTGGTTTCAGTTCGGATGTTGAGTTCTTTGGCTTCGATTTCAATGCATCGTTTGCCTATCAAATTGGAGGTCGGACGCTCGATTATACCTATCAACGACTGATGCATGGTGGTTCGGATGCAGGTGGTGCATTGCACGTAGACGAACTGAAAGCTTGGACTGCGCAAAAGTATTCTGATATCCCAAAAATGAACTACCTAGATGAAAATGTGAATAGAGCTTCTTCGCGCTTCTTGACTTCGCTATCCTATTTTTCGATAGACAATATCTCCCTTGGGTATACTTTTAAGAAAGAGTGGTTGGATAAGATTGGTGTCGGAACTCTGCGTGTTTATGCAGTGGCTGATAACATTTGGCTCTTCTCTGCTCGTAAGGGCTTTGACCCCCGTTTCGGATCTGGGATCGGTTATAAGGCAGTGCGCACTATATCGGGCGGAGTGAATCTTACTTTTTAATGTTTTTGAAAATTAGTAGAAAGGTATAGCAATGCGAATCAATAAGTTATTGCCATATATAGGCTCATTGCTTTTGCTAGGCACCCTAGCGAGCTGCCAAAAGGAATTGGATCTGCGTCCTGAGGATAATAAGCTGACGCCAGAAATGGTTCAAGAAGCGTCTAATTCCTTACCTGGGCGCTCGAAGGCCGTGCTAAAGGGGATGTATGGTAAGCTGAAATATGTTCCCGATCAAGGTGCCCACCCATACTACGGTATACCGTCCATTTTGGCGTCTTGGGAGGCATTCGTTAATTCATTCGTTTCTATTCATGATGAATACGATCATTTCTTGAATGCGATTACTCATGAGATTTTCCAAGAGAATATGGCGCGTGTCGCTTATAATTATGGTCAATTCTATGCATATATTAAGCTAGCAAACGACAATATTGTGCTTACAACTCCGGATACGCAGGTGGAGGAGCTTAAGAGTCTTCGTGGGCAGTCGTTGGCTTTTCGGGCATATTCGTATTTTATGCTGATACAGGGCTATCAATTTACTTATAAGGGGAATGAGAGTAAGTTGGGGTTGCCGTTAGTTTTAGAGACTACGGATCCGAAGCAGATCTCTAATATGCCACGTAGCACAGTGCAGGAAGTGTATGATCAGATCCTGAAAGATTTGAAAGAAGCGGAAACCTTGCTTACGGGTATCTCGCTTCCCGACGTTTCGTATATTGGCGAGTTTGTTGTAAAAGGTTTGTTGGCAAGAGTATATCTCGTTATGCAGGATTATACCAATGCAGCGAAATATGCTAAAAATGTTATTGATAAGTCGGGGAAAAAGCCGTATGCACTTACAGAAGCGGATCGTCCTGCTTTTCAGGATGTGACCGATCACAATGTATTGTGGGGACTTATTTATACAACAGATGATGCTGCTTCGATTGGTCTGGCTGCTCATACGTCGCAGTTCTGTGTATTCCCTGGTAAATTGCGTTATGGGCAAGTTGCACCACATTGTCTGAATCCGGTAGTTTACAAACACATGCTTTCAGATGATGTTCGGAAGTTCTGGTTCTTTACAAATCTTTCTGATGAGAAAGATCTCGCGGGTATAGAGGCTTTCTATACGAAAGTGTTGGGTATAACAGATCCAGAATCAGTAGAAACGAATGTAAACGCTACTCTTCGATTTAAGCCGGCCGCCCGTCATGGTTGTTGTAAGTTTGCGCCTCCCAGCAATGACATAAGCTTGGCAGAACAATCGGGCGATTTCCCACTGATGCGTATCGAAGAAATGTACTATATTCTTGGCGAAGCACAGTATTTAGGAGGCGACCAAGCCACCGGGACGGCTACTCTAGAGGACTTTATAAAGAAATATCGTTCGCCAAGCTTTAGTTTAGCAACAGCTCTTACAGATCCACATCTGAGTAAGGAGACGGAGCCCTTTAAGAAATGGCTTTACGAAGAACGTCAGATAGAATTCTTTGGAGAAGGGTTGGCTTATCACGACCTTATGCGTCTACAACTTGATATGATACGTAGCGATACGAAGGGCGACTCCAAAACCGATATGTATAAGGGTTCTCAGCGTTTTGACCTGAAAAAGGACGATCCACGCCTGCTACTACTTTTCCCACAATCGGAAGCGCAATTGAACACCGCTTTGCAACAAAATCCGATTAAACCTATCCCATCAAAGCCAGAGTTCTAAAAAAGGCTTCGTTTAGTTGACATTATACGCGTACTAGCTCTGAAAAGAGCCGGTACGCGTTTTTTTGCTTTTACATTTTCTTACGAAATTTGCCTAGGTTAATCCTTGAGGTATTTTAGCTACGTAATGGTTCGGCATCTGGGGCAGCGCTCGCCACTTCCTGAGCGTTATGATCCTTCGTGGTTGGAGGCAATCGAACGAAAAGAGACTGTTGCATATGCTGGTTTCGATCTCTGGCATGCTTACGAGGTTTGTGCGCTTTGCTATGATGGTTTACCGGTACAGGGTATACTCAAGATGCGATACTCACGGCAAAGTAACGCAATAGTAGAAAGCAAATCGTTGAAGCTCTATCTCTATTCGTTAGCGCATGAACGGCTGGGTGCCACTCCCACCGAAGTCTTCTACAATCTACAAAATCGAATAACAGAAGATTTGCAGTCGCTCCTTGCTACAGAGGTGCTTTGTCGGTTGCATACTTGCTACAATGCACAGGATCCTATAGCAGATTACCCACTCTTGGAATTTATGGCAGAACCCTATTCTGTGCAAAATAGTGAACTACGAATAGCATCGCACCTACTCGCTTCGTTATGTCCTGTTACAGGTCAGCCCGACTGGGGTACGTTTGTGCTGCATTTGCGTGGTGAGCATATCCCGAGGCAGCGCGAACTTTTAGACATCCTACTCTCGCATCGCGATCAACAGGGTTTCCATGAAGAAATATGCGATAGCCTTTACCACCAAATTTGCGATAGATACCAACCCACCGGATTGTTTGTAGCCTGTCTCTATGTCCGACGTGGCGGTATAGATATTTGTCCTCTACGCGCTACGGAGGAGTCCTTGATACCGAGCACCTTTGTAGATGTCGGCATGTTGCCTCCGCCCTCTTTCCGGCGTTAATCCTTACAGATTCCTATTTCTAGGAGGGCTTTTTGTTTTTTTGTGTCTCGCTCCTGTGGGGTTGTTTGCGCAAGATACCATAGCATTTGTCGAACAACAGATCCGTGAAAAGAGTGGAGAAAGATTTCTGGTACTTACACCTGCGCAAACTACGGTTACCTTGGGATCGAACCCAGTCGTACCGAACTCACTACAAATTCTAAAAACTACACTTCCGGAGCCACCGTCTCTATATCTCGATTCTACAGGCAGGGTATTAACCGTCGAGTGGTCGGTTGCGGCAACTGAGCGGGATACGCTTTGGTTGCGTTATCGGTTATTGTCGCATCCACTACACGCAGAATGGAGCGTATGGGCACTTTTAGACTCGGTATCGCCCTCCGAAACACCACTTTGGAAACAGTGGCAGGAGGAGCAGCGCTCGAAACATGTCGAACAAAAGACAAGACCACCCTTTACTCTCCGCGGATTTGCAGAACGTGAGGCTACGGTAGGCGAGAGTGTACAAGCGCCATTTGCTGGGCGTATGCATTTAGAACTAGAAGGTGAATTAGAGTCTGGGATCCATCTCCAAGGCGAACTTTCCGATCAGTCCTTACCATTTCAACCAGAGGGAACCACTACACAAATTAGTGCACTCGACCGTATCTATTTCCGAGTCTACGATTCGCTTTGGCAAGCCGAGGCAGGAGATATTAATTTGCAGAATGCCCATCAGTTCCTTTACTACAATACGCCGTTACAGGGGGTAGGCTATCAAGGTCTACATCGTACGACGTATGCCGATTCGCTTTCCGGAGCCTTTACCCTCGGAATTGCAAAAGGCGAGTATTCCGAACTCGAGTTGCAAGGGATGGAGGGGATACAAGGTCCGTATCGTATCTATGGCACGTCGGCACTTTTGCAGGTAACGGCGCTGGCAGGTAGTGAGCATATATATTTGGATGGGCGACTCCTAACCCGAGGCGAGGATCAGGATTATATCATCGACTATAACCTTGGTGAGATCCGCTTCATGCCTCGGTGTCCTATTCATGCTACAAGTAGGATTCGGATAAAATACACCAAAGCCACACAGCGTTATACGCGCTATCTGTTGCAGGGAGCTCTAGGAGCTCGATTGCGAAATGGTTGGCAGTTTCAATTACAAAGCTATACGGCGTATGATGCGTCCTCCTCGTTGCAACTAGCTGGCGAACGCGAAGCAGCACTAGAGGCACTTAGCCAGCTATCGCCAGAAGCTGATGCACTTCATTTTTTGGCACGTGGTGCAAAACAGGACGGAAAGACTCACGAAGGTTATATACTAATCGATACGGTGGTTGCCGGAAAGCACTATACTATTTATCGCTATGTGCGTGCGGGTCTGGTGGATTCAGTCTATACGCCAAATTTTCGTTATATGCCCTCGGGAGGTGGTGCTTATATCCAGACGCAAAACGAGAATAATGCGCCGGTATACGTTTGGCAAGCTCCTGTTGGCGGAAAGTTTGTGGGCGATTATGATATTGGCGAAGAACTCTACGCACCTAAAACGCATCAGTTGCTTCAGAGTACCCTAGGGTGGCGCTCGGAAGCTGTAAACTCCCAACTAACGGTTGCCTATTCGCACTATAATCGGAACAGTTTACTAGCAGATAATCGCGCTACAACCGATGGTTTGGCACTATCTACCCACAATGAGTATCGCTTAGGTTCGCTTGCGCAACAAACCTTTTGGTTGGGTGCTGGAGGGAGACTTGTCTTTCGCGATTTTGTTCCCGTCGAAAACTATCTTCCTGTAGATTTTATGCGTAATTGGGGGCTCACTGGCGATACTCCGATAGGTACTTGGGGAGAGGCGAGTCTGTGGTTACGGAACTCTGGCGCTAGCGGGCAAGTCTCCTTGCGCGGAAATACCCTTTTACATCGAAAATTTCGCGGGTTTTCGCTAACAGAGGATGTATTATATCACTTTTCGGGTTTTCGGTATAAGAATAGCCTTAGCGCGCGATATATGAGCTTTGCAACAACGAGTGTTTGGCTAGGACAGCTGCAAAACGAATTGAGTTACCAAGGTAGGTATCTTCAACCTGCAATTTTTCTAGACGGCGAACTACAAAAGAATAAGACTCCGATATCAGAAACGAAAGAGGATTACCTTTGGTGGCGTGGTGGAGCGCGACTACACGTAGGGGATACGCTTGCACATTCTGCAGATTGCGAAGTAGCTTATCGTTACGATGCCTCTACGCTTTTACCTACCCAACGACCAGAGCGGCATACTCTCGAAAGTTCTGTGCGGGGTACCTTTAATATGCAACAGTATGGGCACCATTCGGCATTGATTAACTACCAGCAACACTGGGCACAGTATTTTCGAACTCCTGCACGCCATTCGCAAACATTTTTAGTACAGTTAGAGAGTGGTTTTGCGGTATGGAAAGAGCGTCTACAAATCCGTTGGCAGCATAGTCTGACCACCGAACAAACGCCAGAGTGGCAGCAGCACTTTATTCGTGTTCCTGATGGGCAAGGAACCTACACATGGATAGATGCTAATGGCGACGGAAAGGAACAATTGGACGAATTCGTACGTGCAGCTTTTCGCGAACAAGGGCGATATGTTTTACAGTTGCGTCCCTCCTCCGTTACGCGTGCCACACAAAGCGGACAAATGCGCTTGCAGATGGTGTTTGCTGCTCGTCCGCATGCACGTCGTATTGATAGTCTGAGTAGATGGTTCGAACGTTGGGATGCCGAGCTAACTGCCAATTTTGGGCAACGATACGATAAGCGTAATGCGTGGAAAGCCCTTTTTCCGTTGGATAATACACAGGGTAACTTGGAAGGAGAACAGACCCTTCGTGCTACACTTTGGTTTAACAAGGAGAGTTGCCCCGGAGCGCTCTATGTGGGTGCTGGTTATACTGAACAGAACAGGCATCTTACGCAAGGAAAAAATGCCGTGCACGAGAGATTGTTACAAGCGGGTGCGAAAAACCCGGATACCTCACCGTTGATATTTTCGTTAAACGGTGAGTATGCAGAACGCGATCAAAAGGTACCATATGGTTATATCCAACAGTTTCGTTCGCAGAATTATTTGCTTAGTGGCACGCTTGGGTGGCGTCATTCGGGCGGTGCTGAGCAACGTACCGAAGTCCGGCAAACGTGGCTTTATGTGCGCGAAAGTACTGCGCCGTTACGCTTATTGGAGTGCGAGTATAGTCTGCAAATTCCTCTTGGGATGCGTTGGAATGGCGAAATCCGAGCTTTATATGCCCGTACCTACATTGCGGCACTCCGAGGCAATCCGCTGGCATATAGCTTGACCAAGGGTTATGCCGATGGCAATAATCTGATCGGGAATATAGGGTTGCGTTGTAAGATTTCGAGACACGTAGAACTTGCCGCACGCTACGAACTTCGCAAGTTGAGTTCGGGGCCACTACAACATGCTGGTAGCCTTAGTCTGCGTACGCTGTTTTGAGAGCACGATTTTGGGTGTTGTGGTACAAGAATTGTTTTTCCTGTGGGTGATTTCGCACAAAATCCGCTGCCTTGTCGTTATTAGGAGGTTAGCTTATCAATAATAGAAGATGAAATTTGACGATTTGCGCATTCGCACCAAGCTATTTTTGAGCTTTGGGCTGTTGCTGGTAATTGTACTGTGTGGCGCTTTCTTTGTTTTGAGATTGACAAAGGCGTCGGAAAGAGCTTCGTATTTGGAGAGTTATATTCAGCAAGCAGAGAGTCATTTCCTTACGGCACGTCTTAGTTTTCAGTCGTATTATACCACACGGCACCAGACCGATTTCGATCGCGGCAACCTCTACGGCGATTCGATTCGCAATATCTTTGATCGGATGCTAGCGATTATTGCCGATGCGCAGATGACCGAGGTCGAAGAAAAGATAACGCTGCTTCGCAAAAACATTACGCAGTATATCGATAGCGTGAATCTGTATTTTACGCAACGGTTTAGTAGTCAGTCGTTCTACGATACCCTCCAAGCGTGTAGAGCTACTTTGAACGATCGGTTGGAAAATCTGGTATCTACCGATCCACTTAAGGCTACTCTGATGGCATCGACACAGAATGCAAAGCTCTTTTTGGATGAGGGGAGTTTGGAAAAACTCGTAAAAGCGCAAGAGCTTGTACCCAAGGAGTTGCCGAATGAACTGAGTCCGGATTTCCGGAAATGTCTAAACAGCTATACCGATGCCCTCTCACAGCTGTTCGCCAAAGTGCAGGGGCTTTACCAGATTGATAAGGCACTGACTACTAATGCGCAGCAGTATATGTTGCTCTTTACGACGTTCTCGCACCAGTTCGAACTCGATCGCGTGGCAATAGAAAAGCAGGTGATGACCATGCTTTTAGTAGCTCTCCTCCTATTCATCTTCCTTACCACGGTTTTTGCCATTGTACTTGCCAAACGTATGAATGTTCAGTTGGATTACGTATCGGGGGTGTTGGGCAAATTCTCGCAAGGCGATTTTACGCAGCACGTCACGGCAGATTTCTTTAAGCGTAAGGACGAGTTTGGCAATCTGGGGCAGGCTCTCGAACGAGTTGGGAATATGGTTCGTTATTCTATGGGGCAAATCCGCGACGGTTCGGGCAATGTAGCCGTTTCGAGTACACAACTCTCGGCAATTTCGCAACGTTTGTCCACGGGTTCGAACTCACAAGCAGCTAGCGTTGAGGAGATAAGTAGTGCCATTAGCGAGATGGTAGCAGGCATAGAATCGAATACGGCAAATGCTATGCAAACCGAAACGATTGCGAAAAATATGCAGTCGCGTATGGCAGATATTAACAACAATTCGCAAGACGTGCAAAAGGCTGTAGGTCAGATAGCGGCTAAAATTTCCCTCATCAACGACATTGCCATGCAAACCAATATCCTTGCACTGAATGCGGCTGTAGAAGCGGCACGTGCCGGTGAGCATGGGCGTGGATTCTCGGTAGTAGCTGCTGAGGTACGGAAACTTGCAGAACGTAGCAAGCTTTCGGCAGACGAGATACAGAGCATCTCTGAGCGGGCTATGCAGATTACAGACCTAACCACTAAAAATATTACGAGTGTTGTCCCAGAAGTAGAACGAACGTCACAGCTGGTACAAGAAATTTCGCTTGCAAGTCAAGAACAACGTTCGGGTATCGAGCAAATTAATGCTGCAGTGCTTCAGCTCAATAATATTGTGCAAGAGAATGCAGCAACTGCGCAGGAAATGGCAAATCACTCGCAGGAGCTCGACGCACAAACCGATACGCTTAAGCAGGCAGCGCTGGTATTTACCGTAGAATAAGTAAGAGACTGTAGGGGTTCGGGTGTGTAGTGGCTGCTTCACATTTTTGTAGCGAGTATATCCCAGATTCGTCGCACTATATATTCTGCCGGGATATCCAAACACGCATAATCGCCACGGAAACAAGGTTTGTTGCCATATATCGAGCATGGGCGGCAAGTAAGGTCTTCGCACTGGAGAGCGAGTCCATCGTCTTGTCCCCAACCGTAGAAGCCGGCGTATGGGTGTGTTGCACCCCATATAGAGAGTGTAGGAGTTCCTGCCCACGACGCTAGATGCATATTGGCCGAGTCCATGCTTAGCATCAGATCCAGATGCTGTACTACGCTGAGTTCTTCCAAAAGGTTGAAGTGATAGGCGGGAAGGACGACGATATTGGGCTTGGTAAGCCATCGTTCTAAGAATTCTTGTTCTTCGCCCCGCGCACCTAAAAGGAAGATTTGTACACCTTTTCGGTTAAGTTGTTTTACGACCTCGTGCATCCGATCGAGATCGTATATCTTTCCACGGTGCTTGGCAAAAGGAGCAATCCCAACGCGCAGATGCTGTGTGGCAAAAAGAGGTTCGATGCTTTGGGGCAGTGCTAAAGGAGGCAATCCGCCTACTATGCGTGGCACTTGTATACGATATCCTAAGCGTTGTAGTACATCTGCATAGCGTTCTACAGAGTGTTTGAGTGGTTGTAGCTCTTTTTGTTTAGGTCGGGTTAATGCCTTTTTTTCTGTGCGCCCTTTTCGTATAGTTCGGATTTTGTAACTAAACGGACAACGTAGGCAACGAAAAAAGAAAAGAATTATGCGTGATCGTAGCACTTGGTGTACGTCGGCGATGTGTGTAAACTGAGCTGAGTGGGCGATTTCGCGTGCTAGACGAAAGAGCCCTATGAGGCCGTGGTGCCGTCCTCGGATATCTGCTGCTACGAAGTGCACTCCGTCAATGGCTTCAAAGAGTGGACGGGCAAAAGGTTGTGAGAGGACGGTGATCTTAACCTCGGGGTACTGTTCGCGCAGAGAGCGTACGATGGGAAGCAACATTAGTACGTCTCCCAGCGCACTCAGACGAACAAGTAATATGTGGGGATCGGTAGTTTTGTGCACTGTTATGTGTGTGTTGAGTTTCCTAATTAGGAATGGCTGTCAGATGACGTGCCGCGAAGGATAGGATTCAGCGACGGATCGTTGTACATTTTCATTTGTCGGTAGGTTTTCATCACTTTCTCGCCACGAGCATAAGCTTCCAAGAGCTGGTCGAGTGCTGTAGAGAGGTCTACGCGCTGGGTGAGGAGTACGTCGAGTTTTGTTTGACAGCGATCGCGATGCTCGGCACTAGCACTCAGATCGGTAGCCTGGCACTGCATATGGTAGATTTTTAGGGTGAGGATAGAAAGGCGATCTACCGCCCAAGCCGGACTCTCGGTATTGAGTGTCGCCGTGGGTTGAGGTTGTACTGCAGCATATTGTTGGAAGAATAGTGTGTCGATCTGTTCTACAATATCTGTTCGTTGCTGATTCAAGGCATCTATGCGTCGTTTCAGTGTAAGAGCCTCGGTAGGGTTGATTTTTGGGTTCCGGATGAGGTCTTCCAGATCCCATTGGATGTTGTCTATCCAGTTCTTTTGAGCAAGGTGGGCATCCATGCTTTCGGCAGAGAACGGATTGGCAAACTCGCCGTTGATATTAGCCTTTTTGCGATACTCGAGGGTCGTAGCCCAAAAGATCCGGTTGCATGTATTGCTAAAGCTCATCCTTCGTCCTCCTATTTCAACCAAAACAAAGGTAACCCTTTACTGTAAAATGAGGATCGCAAGAATATGGAATAAACTCCTATCCCATGGTTTTAGCACTGTGTCCGTTATTTATTAATTTTCTGAATATTAACAGATAATTCCGACCTCTATTTGAAAAAATATGTGTGATATAGCTATGCTTGCAATGTGTTATCGCTGTTTTCGAAATAGCGCTTATTTTCAAAGCTTCTAATTAGCAAAAAAGTGTTATTTTTGGTAAGAACCAAATTACGAATAGCAATGAAAAATATTACTTTTCGTTGGCTGTTTCTATTGCCTCTGTTAGGAATAGTATTCTTAGTTTCCTGTAGTAAAGAGCCTTTGTTGCAAAACGGCGAAGAGGTAACCGAGGAACCTGCAACCAACGACCCGGAGAACATCTCTAAAAAGCCGCCGCAAAAGGTTTCCTTACAACGCTCAAAAAGCGAAGTTTTAGAACTTGCTACGCGCTATTTTCAAATGGTAGAACCCGAGGGCTCTACCTTGCGCAGTGCACGGCCGGAAGATTTTAACATGGAGTATATCCTCTCCTCTGATCAGAAGCTGCGAGGCACGAGTAGAAATTCAGGCAATAAATTTGCCGACACATTACTCTATATCGTAAATCGCGCCAACGATGCGGGGTTCTGTATCATATCGGGCGATAAGCGCTTACCCGATCTTTTAGCAGTTGTTGAAAACGGACACTTAGACCCACAGAATGTAGATCCGCGTTCTGGGGTTGCTGTATTCTTGAGTCGGTTACCTATTTTTTTGGAACGCTGTAGAAAAAAGTTAGGACCAGGCTTTCCTGGAAGAGATCCCGATCCACGACTACAACCAGTAGACACTATTCGAGATCATGGTTGGCAATATTACGATGGGACACCTAATTACGTTCCTGTTAAATGGGGACAAGGCGAGCCATTTAACAACAATGCACCTCGTATTAATGGCGAGCCAGCTGCTGCAGGTTGTGTAGCGGTAGCCACCGCGCAATTGCTTGCGGCACATAGATACCCGACTTGGTATAAAGGGATGCGCCTAGATTGGGCTCTACTAACTAAACAAGAGTTCGAAACAGACGAAGAAGAGGCAGAATTTAACCGTCAAGTAGCACATCTTCTTCATGGCATTGGCGATGACTTGGGTAATGATTGGGGAATAGGAGGAACAGATGCTAGAACCCAATATGTCCCAGACGTCTTAAAATCATTAGGATATACAAATGTTCCGCGTTGTGAAACGTACAATTTTTCAGATATAATTTATAGCCTAAAGCAGAGAAGACCAGTAATTTTACGAGGCGATTCTGAAAAATATACTTGCTTGTTTGGATTGATTACCTTCTATTCGGGCGGTCATACTTGGATTTGCGATGGTTATATAGAGCAGGAGCATATTATAGATGGTTACACATCCTATGGTCCTCCTGATGATCGTCGTTATAAGTATTGGCGTACAAGAGATACCCGAATTTTATTACATTGTAATTGGGGTTGGAGAGGGGATAGTAATGGTTATTTCTTTTCTGAAGTTTTTGATTCGAATACTCCTGTGATTAAAGATCAAAACACTAGAAGTTCTCGTGAATATTATTACCAATATAACTTGTCTAACATCACAAACATTCACCGCTAATGAAAACGCAACGCCTTTTATTTGAGCTTCTCGGAGTTCTTATTCTTTTTGTTATATATTCCTGTAATAAACAAGATGGAAAAGATCCTTTCAAATCATATTATTGGTTCAGGCGTTATTACAAGCCAACGATTGTAGATGTGGGAAATGAGAATGCGGCATCCGCTTATCAACTCGGATTTCGTACAAATGATCGTGAGATAATGCTTGAAGAACCTAAAATGAAAGATTTATTCCTTCAATTAGCTGCTTATTATGGCGAAAAGGGGGAAAAACTACTTACTAATTGGATGCCATTCCGGAAAAAACCTTATGGTTTTGTCAGTCTTCAGGTCTATACCACAGATCCCGAACACAAGAATATATCGCAACATTACGAGCTTTATTATACCGATTATTCGGCTTATATCGCATCGAATTATGAAGGACGAGAACCGCACTATGCTTCAAATATATACGATACTCCTAAAGAGAGTTTTCGTAATCTTGCGCAGCTCACTCCCCATGATCTAAAATGGTTGTGTGATCCTTGCTTCCTAAAAAGGCTCAAAACTGCCCCTAAAGGCGATGCTCTCCTAGTGGTAACCATAGAGGATGTGGGCGAGATAAAGGAATTATTAAGAGAACTGAAGCCGTAGTGCTATTTTTAGTATTTAACGTTGAAGACTCGTGTAAGGAGTTTAGAGACTCTTTGCACGAGTCTTTTTATTTTGCAACTGTTGCATTTGTGATTTGAATCCTTTATGCGTTACTCGTAAGAATAGAAAGCTAAAATTTTAAGCGAAGAGAGACGAGAATATATCCGGGCATACGACGGTAGAGACTTTTTGAAAACATTATAGCATCTGCGGTGCTTTCCCACCATTCGTTCTTGCGGAGGTGTAGGATGTTTTTAGCCCGCAGCCCCAGATCGAAATTTCCGATTTTATAGGTCATATTAACATCGATATCGTACACATCGCGTTGCAGTTTATCCTCAATTACGAAAGAATAATCGCCTGCTAACGTTGCATTGAAATCCTTCCAACGAAAACGTAACGAGGCACGTCCTGTAACTTCGTCGTGACTGGAGGTTATGGCATTTTGTGACGAGAGTTTATTGTTGTTACGTGTGTATTTGCCCTGTATTCCGAAATTGAAAAGTGTATGACGAAAACGAGAGAAGAAGCCTGCATCAGAGCTTATAAGATTCGTTGAAAGCCATTCGTCGTGCATTGTTTCGCGTTTGATGTTTTCGGAGGAGAGGTGTATTTGGGCTGAAATTTTAATATCAATTGGTAGTGCTCCTAGCCCTTTTGTCATATGTAGCGAACTCAGAAAATGCTTCGATTTACCGCCATCGGTGTAGTACCTGTAGGAGGTAAGGTCTTGAGTTTGGATTACACTCCGACCATTATCTTTTAGAAGAGCATACGACGAGTAAGCAAAGAATGTGAAGTTGTTAAAAAGGCTCACGTAATTGTATTCTAGCTTGAATTCTGTTTGCTCTATGAAAGGCTTTTGCATGACGGAGGGAGTAGTATATAGGCGGTAGGAGGTAATCCATGGAAGGCGTGAGAGTTGCTCGCTCACACTTGGGCTATGAGTTCTTTGTGCGGAGAGTGTGATGTTGTGATGAGTGGTAAACTCCAATTTAAGCGTTGCTTTAGGTTCAACGTAAAAGCGAGAGTTGGCTCGGAGTGTATAGGGCGATGTCTGTAGCTGATAGTAAGAAAAATAACTTCCTAGTGTGAAACGGAAAATGTTTATGTTTTTCATAAGTCCCACGTAGGGATGTAGTTCGTGTAGGAGTAAAGTTTCGGTCGCGCGATCGTTGTTTATTTTTTGTCTCAGGCGTGTGTGGTTGCCCTGATAGGCCATTTCGCCTGTAAGCAAAATATCCCACAACAAAGGGTAAATAGTCCCTATGTATGCTCGGTATTCGGTATTTTGCTTTTTGCGTTGTGGTTGTAAACGATACCATGTAGCATCTCTCGGTTCGTAAGTGAAGGGTAGTACAGGATCGCTACTTAGCAGTTCGCTTGTGTGGGTATGGTTGTTGAAAGCAAATTTTGCCCCGAAAAAAAGGATGCCGCGTTTAAGTAACCATTGTGCTTCGAGGTTTTCTTTAATTTCGAAGGTACGTTTCGTGCTTGTGTGTTGTGCATTTAGTGCACGACTGAGGTAGTCGTTTCTGTCGTCTAGGACATTGTCGAGATCGTTCACAGAGAACTTCGTATCGCTTTGCAATGAGAAGCGTCGGTTTGGTAGCCACTTATTGGTTAGAGATTGCGTGATGAGTTGAATGTCTTTCTGTTCCGAACCTTGGTGCTTGTTTGTAAACCTACCGTTTGTAGTGAAGAAGTGTTGTAGACTATTTTCCAGACCATATGCACGGCTACGATTGTAAAGAGTCGAGCTCTTGAGTTTGTACTGTTTTGTGGGTTTTAGTGTAACGTTGATATTGGCAAGTCCTGCTGTCCGATCGTATTCATTGCTTGGTGGGTTAATTAGTTCGCTTTCTTGGTGTGTGAGGCGTAGCATATTGTCTCCTTTTCCTGTGAGTAACGACTCAACATCTGCAATTTGTGTGAAATAGTCCTCAATAGAGAATATAGGTTCTCCTGTATTGTTACTGTTGAGCATAGTGCTAGCTGACCCTTTGGGGAGAAGAGATAGAAGAGAGGCTTTCCCTTCAAATTTATTGATGATACCTCCAGCTCCTTCTACCGATCCGTTGAGTGTGAGTCTCTTTTCAGATTTAAGGTTAAGAGCCGTCATCTTCTCGTTGCGAAACTCTGAGGCAATATCGTCGCCGGCCTTGTAATTTTGTAGCAGTTCTACGGAGTTTGCAAAGTCTGGTGGTAATGTATTGATAGCTATTCCTGAAGTGGAACGCGAAAAAATATCTTCGTTATTTACGAGTACTTTATCTACCTCTTTGCCTTGAAAATAGACTTTGCCACTTTTATCTACATTCATGCCAGGCATTTGGTTAATCACTTCCCCGATGTTCTGTTCATCGCCTTGCGTGTAACTTTTGGGGTTGTAGACAATGGTATCGCCTTTTTCGTACATGTCTGGAGCTTGTGCAATGATTACGACATCTTTTACATCGACACTCTCTTCGCGTAATGTAACGGTAAGCGAGGAGGGGAAATCGTGTTGTGCAAAGCGATGCAGGTAGGGTATAAAACCTATTGATCGAATACTGAGCCACAGTTCAGGGCTTGTTTTAGCTATTTGTTTGACTACGAACTCCCCGCTACTATTTGTTATAGCATAACGGATATCGTGTGTAAGAAGACTATCTGCCGCCACGACCACCGTAGCGTATGCAATAGGCTGTTGTTTGGGGTCTAATACCTTTCCACGTAGTGTGGTCGTTTGTGCAAAAATGGTAGAGGATAACAATGTTAGGTAGAAGAGTAGTGTTATTTTGTAAGCTGAAGTAGCAACGCGTCGTGACATGCCGTTACCGTTGAATGAATATTGATGATTAATTCTGCTCATCGACTTAATCGGTTGTTGGTAAATCGCGCGCAAGATGTGTTGGTTCGCGACTTCTAATTAGCTTAAAAGGGCTTTAGGATGTTAAGACTCAAAACCCCTACTAAAAACAATACTATTTGTTTTGGGTAGGGGTGTCGGGTTCTATCTAATTAGGCTAGTGCAATACTGTTGTAAAAGGGCTTACATACGGATAATTTGCACGCCGGGCTGTCCGTCTGCTCCTAGCTCTTTTAATTTCTTGTTCTTGAGCGTATCAAACTCCTCTCGGGTATATATTTTACCCTTTGGAGTAAGAATTGTGACCTTCTTGGTGAGGTATTCTACCGATGAGATAGTAATGGTCTGTAGTGAATCTTCTATTTCAAGAATCAGTCCTGGTAATCCATGGTACCCTGCAGGTCCTGTTTGTGCGGGCAGGTCGGCACAATACCATGCTACGGCGTAACCATTTGCAAGTTTTACGCTTGCCTTTTTGCAACGCTTCCCTGCGATAACTTTTTCTACGTTCTCCAGTTTCCAATCGTATTGCTTTATAGGATCTTTTACGAGGAAGAGCTTATCCATAATTTTGAACTGAGCTATTTTCTCCTGCTTACTAAAATCCATGTATACACTTCCGTTTTTGCTTTTCTCGGTCAGTTGAATTTGTTGTACCACACTAGGATCCGTTTTAGGAGTATAGCTATATAAGCCTTTATCCAAGAAGAGTTCAAATTGTTGCCCTTTGCCCATTTGTTCTTCGAAAGCCTGTTGTGCTAAGGCACGGATATTCGGATCTTCTATTTTCAGGATATTTTCAGGTACTTTCAATTTCACATCGTAGACGGCATGCAACTCTTGTGATTGAGAAAATGCAGATGTAAAAAAGAGAACTAGAGGGATGAAAACAACAAGTTTTATGTTCATTTTCTTAATGCATAAATTAAGTAGAGGATTCTGGATAATTTATCCAAAATCCTCTACTCCTAACTGTTAGTGTATTACAACAATGACAAATCCATCGTCAACAATGATGACGATTATTAAAGTGGTTCTCACAGAAGTAACAACTTCTGTATTATGTTCCGCATTTGTATTTTCAACAGTTACAGGAAGTTGAAGTTCGGGTTTCTTCGCGCTTGCATTAAGCGTGAAAAATGTGCAAGCAATAGCAATTAGCAGTGTCAAAAATAACCGTTTAATCATGACTACAATAGTTTTTAATTAGAGAAAGCGAATATTGCTCCTCTTTCTGAGGCAAATATAAATATATTTTGGGAAAAAGCAAATCTTGGTATTAGGGTGTTCTAGGAGAGTATTGCAAATTCTCCAATTTTTGGAAAAAGAGAATTTGTATAATGTATTGATTATCAGATTGTATATCGTAGCGGCGATGCTGGTATCGCACGCTCTTTAAAATAATTTCTAGCTTTAGGTGTCTGTAATACCCTTTCAGTACTTTATGTCAAGCGCTTAGTGCTGTATTTCCCATTCTGTGTTTTCGTTGGTTTCTAAGAATCGCGAGAGGGACTCTTCCTGCATTTTGTCGAATTCTTCGGGAGTTACCCTTTTGCCCTTGGGTGGCGTAAGTGGCTGGCTTTGCGGGAGGTACTCTATCTTCGTCGCCGTTGTGGTTTTATCACCGATAATTGTTTCCATTATCAATCCTGGGAGTCCGTACAGCCCTTCAGGTCCAAAGGGAACAGGGATCTCTTTGCAAAACCATGCTGTGTAGGTTTCAGTGGTATTATTTTTATGAGTATTCTTTTTATCTCCGTAAGATTCCGGATCTGTAGGAACAGTAAGGGTAGCTTTGGTACACTTCTTACCTAGTATTTCTTTGGTTTCTGTTCCGATCTTCCACTGCGGGGGAGTCGTAAGCGATTCTTTTACCAATAGATCCTTATCCATGAGTGCTTTTTTCGTGAGCTTTTCCTTGGTATCTAGGTCTAAATAAATACTTTGAACTCCTCCGAAACTAAAAGAAGTTATTCTCACCAAAGACGTATCTTCAGTGTCTAATAATGAGTTTATAGACTTATCACCCACAATGGTATAAGTAGAGCGTGTCCCGTTCTGTAGAAGCGTGCTTGTTTCACGTTGTTCAGTATGTTTTTTTAACTCCTCTTTCAGCTGTTTCTTTACCTCGTCAGAATAGCCACTCACCTCTATAGCAGCACTAATTTTAGAAACAGAAGCATAGCTTACTTGCAAGGTGCGTTGTTGTGCAGAAACGACTGTGCTACACATAAATAAGAAAACTAATAGAGTTAATCTTTTCATCATTCTTAATAGTAAAAAATGCTGAAGATTTTATCTCCAGCATTTGTACAAAACTTACATGCAAGGTATCCAATAATCTTTGCATATTACATACACCGCAATAACCTTGCCTGTCTTTGCATCTCGAATAATAACGACTAGCGTACGAACCCCTTTGTGCGTGCATTGTATTTCCGCATCGGGCAATTCTTGAGATACTACAGCTGTTTGCTCCAAAGTTTGTAGCGAGTTCTGATTTGCTCTTGCGTCAAGAACAAACAACATAGTAGCCACCATAAGTGATACTACCATCAATAGCCGTTTTACCATGACAAAACCGTTTTAATTAGAGAAGGCGAATTTTTCCGCTCTTTCTATTGCAAAGATAACCAATTTTCTGAGATCGCAAAATGCAATTCCCTTCTTGTGAATATTGCACAGCAAATACCAGTTATATCAGTGATTTTTAGTAACTTATCTCTATAATTAAGGGAGCTAAAATGAAGGAAAAGTCAGCTAGAGAAGTTAGTTTTGTGGAGTTGTGTATAGAAAAAAGGCGCGCGAAACTCTCCGACCACTCCCTCTATAAAATGTTTATTTCCGGAATTGCGCAATGTTGCCTTTCTTCTCACTCGCGATCTACCTCCATCAATCTTTCTTAAGCTTTTTACCGTTTTTGTACCTTTGCCAACGGGTCTAGGTGAGGTATGGCGATACGGAAGGCAGAGTTTGTGTGTAGTAGCGAACGGATCGAGCAATGCCCAAAGGACGGGCGTGCCGAGATTGCCTTCGTGGGGCGATCCAACGTAGGGAAGTCCTCCCTTATTAATATGCTTACTAGTGTCGGAGGGCTTGCAAAAGTATCGGGAGTGCCGGGTAAGACCCGACTTATCAATCATTTCCTTGTAAATCAGGCTTGGTATATCGTAGATTTGCCAGGCTATGGCTATGCACAGACTTCGAAAAAGCTGCGACAACGTTTCGACGAAATGATTCGCACCTATATCCTCCACCGCACCACTCTCTATGCCCTTTTCCTATTGGTCGACGTACGACACGCGCCCCTGCAGCAAGATTTGGACTTTATCGCATGGTTGGGCGAGAATGCTATCCCCTTTGCCATAGTTTTTACTAAATGCGATAAGCTTACCCAACGTGAATTGGAAAGCCATACTTTGCATTATCGTACTACATTGTTGGAGTCGTGGGAAGAGACTCCAACAATGTTTCAAACCTCATCGATCACGCAATCTGGGCGTCAAGAATTAGAAGCCTACATCGAAAGTTTCATATACAACCCATAAAACGTGAGTGTGCAAAAGAATGGACGGGAGTGATAAAGTGCTACAGAACAGTGGTGTTCAGTTTTTTGGTGGTAGTGGATCGCGACTATTAGCCGAAAAGATAGCAGCTGCCTACGGTACAAGCCTAGGCGAGATTATACGTCTGGATTTTAGCGACGGCGAGTTTCAACCCTCTTTCGAGCAGTCGGTGCGCGGTGATACTGTATACCTGATCCAGTCAACTTGCCCGCCCGTCGATAACCTTTTCGAGTTATTGCTCATGGCAGATGCGGCACACCGGGCTTCAGCATATAAGATTGTGGCAGTTGTACCGTATTTTGGTTGGGCACGGCAGGATCGGAAGGATAAATCGCGAGTTCCAATAGGAGCAAAGTTGGTAGCTAATCTGATGCAGACTGCGCACATAGATCGTGTAATGACGATGGACTTGCATGCAGATCAGATTCAGGGCTTTTTTGAGATCCCCGTCGATCATCTCTTCTCCTCGTGGCTTTTTGACCCGTACATCAAGAAACTCGATATAGAAAATATAGCATTTGCCTCACCGGATATCGGAGGTTCTAAGCGAGCCAATTCCTATGCGCGTCATTTCCAAAAGCCTCTGATTATCTGTCATAAGGTTCGTACAAAAGCGAATGAAGTAGACGAGATGACAGCCATTGGCGACGTGCGAGGTAAAGATGTCATTATTTTAGACGACCTCATCGACACAGCTGGCACTATCACAAAAGCCGCTAATATGATGATAGACATGGGTGCACGTAGTGTTCGTGCTATGGTGCCGCATGCGGTTCTCTCGGGGAGTGCTTACGAGAAGATTCAGAATTCGGCACTCACCGAATTGGTAGTTAGCGATTCGATTCCGCTAAAAGCGGACAAACCGACTGACAAAATACACGTCCTGAGTGTAGCCGAGCTCTTTGCAAATACTATTCGTAATGTGAACGAGCATAAGTCGATCAGTCAGAATTATGTCTTTTAGATGGGATCGGCACGACGCCCTTTTTTCTTGTTAACGAACGACGACGGTATTGCTGCTCGTGGTTTGCAGGAACTTGCACGTTATCTTTCGCGATTTGCAGACATTTGTGTAGTGGCTCCTGAGGCAGGACGCTCGGGGATGTCGCAAGCGGTTACTTCTGCGGTTCCGTTGCGTTATACGCCGTATAATAGTTGCGAGAGCACTTATCCGCAGTATGCGGTGAACGGGACGCCTGCTGACTGTGTAAAGCTTGCGCTTTATGGTATTTTGCATCGCGATCCGGATATGGTGATTGCGGGTATTAACCACGGTTCGAATGCATCGGTAAATGTGCTCTATTCGGGTACTATGGGCGCAACCCTCGAGGGATGTATTGCAGGTTTCCCGAGCATCGGCTTTTCGTTAGTAAATCGTACTCTAGATGCAGATCTGACGCCCTATCTCCCGTGGTGTGAGCGAATAGTACGCACAACTCTCGCAAACGGTTTACCACAAGGCGTAGCGCTGAATGTGAATCTGCCTCGACGTGCGGTGCAGGGGATTCGTGTCTGTCGCCAAACAAGCGGTAGGTGGTCGAATGAGTTTGAACCGCGACAGGATCCGTGGGGGAAAGCCTACTATTGGCTCACGGGCACTTTTGAAAATCTCGAACCCGAGGCTACCGATACCGACGACGCAGCATTGCGCGAGAGTTACATAGCTATTGTCCCCACGCGCGTAGACCTTACCGATCACGAAATGCTCGCTACTATGCAAAATTGGGAATGGAAATAAAAAGTGCACTCCGTTGGAATAAAACCAGTTTGGGAGTTATTGTGGGGACGCTGCTCCCGATTCTGGCGGCAGGCATTATCCTGCTTATAGTATCGCTTCGTTTGGCGGAGAATGTGTACCTCCTGACATATATTACCGAGGACGGCGTCCTACCCCGTATACTGAGTCTGGCTACACTAAGCAACTTGGTGCCATTCCTGTTGAGTGTGTATACTGATCGCTATCTTTCGGGGCGAGGTATCCTAGGGGCTACTATCGTTTGGGCAATTGTAACGGTAGCTTTGCGTTTGTTGTTATAACCTCGGGTACGTTTTGTGTAGTGGATGCGATACTTTTTGGTAGTAGGCGAACCTTCTGGCGATCTACATGCGAGCCATCTGATGCGAGCTCTGCTCCATTCGGATTCGCAAGCACAGTTTGCTTATATAGGCGGTAAGGCTATGCGTTCGGTTGCTGATGGGTGCGTTCGCGATTCGCAGGAACTTGCTATTATGGGCTTTTGGGAGGTCTTAACCCATTTGCGTACCATATCGCGCAACTTGCAATTGTGCATGGAGGCTATACGAGCTTTTGCACCAGATGTTGTGATTTTGGTAGATTTTGCTGGCTTTAATCTCCGGATTGCGAAGCAGTGCAATAAACTAGGTATCCGTGTGGCATACTACATACTTCCCAAGCTTTGGGCATGGGGAGCATGGCGGATAAAGCGTTTGAAAACTATTACAAAACTATATTCTATTCTCCCTTTTGAGGTGGATTATTTTCAGGCGTATGGACTTACGGTGCACTATTTGGGTAATCCGCTTATGGATGAGCTACCCTTCGCGGCAGACTCCTCGTTAGCAGCAATACAAACCTTTCGTACCAAACATGCATTGGATGCGCGTCCGTTGGTAGCACTTCTACCGGGGAGTCGTCTACAGGAATTGCAACGAATGTTGGGTTTGATGGCGTCGTTAGCCGATCGTTTCCCCGCGTATCTGTTTGTGGTAGCAGGAACTTCGGCATTAGCGCCTGAAGCGTATCGAGAGCAACTGCAAGTTTTTCCCGATGTCAAGCTTGTTATGGATCAGACGCATCAGTTATTGCAAGCATCAGTTGCTGCGATAGTTACTTCTGGTACTGCAACTCTCGAAACAGCACTCCTCGGAGTCCCACAGGTGGTAGTCTATCGGGGCAGTCCGTTATCCATTTTTATTGCGCGTCGGTTGGCTAATGTTCGTTGGATAAGTTTGGTAAATCTTATCTTGGGGCGAGAGGTCGTACGCGAACTGATTCAAGAATCTTGTACAGTGGATGCTATGGCGCATGAACTTCAAAAGATTTTACCTGATCAATCGCAGCGCTTGCTTATGTTGGAAGCGTATGCGGAGTTGGAAACTCGCATAGGTTCTGCCGGATGTGCCCAAAGAATAGCAGAGCAACTTTACACAACATTGCAATAGCTTATACAAGAGACCGAAAAAAGACCTACAACTTGCTAACAAACAGAAATAACCACAGCATAGCTTTCTATAGTGCACAGCCTTAAATATTTACGTGTTTTATGCTCTTGCCACAGTATCGGGTATTTTGTACTGTTGGTGGGGCTTTTATTGCCACGTGCCAGTTATTCACAACGGGTTAGTATTGGGCTTTTCGATACATGTAGTATTCAGCAGGTACAATTACGTCCGCTCACCGATGGGTATCAATTGTTAAGTAATGGTAAGTTAACCCCGCTCGCTGTGGGTGAGTCGGTTACTGTTTCGCGCAACCAACAAAATCTTGTTTTACAGCACGATAGTTTAACATTGCCGCCTACGAAGCATTTGGTGCTTTTGCATTCGGATCCTACGGCACAGTTCGAGCTTACCCTGTTACGTCCTACGACTGCCACCCGCACCTATGATGGTAATTTGAGTTTGTGGGTCGATTTTGGGCGTATTATGTGTATAAATCTGGTCGATCAAGAAGCTTATATAGCGGGAGTCGCCTTAGCAGAGGTTGGTGGGCGCGCGAAACCAGAGCTCTACAAAGCACAAGCATTGCTGATACGTACGTACCTGATGAGTAACCGTTCCAAGCATCTCGACGAAGGTTTTAACCTTTGTGATCAAGTGCATTGCCAAGCGTATAAGGGAACGGCGAGTGCTTATCCGTATATCGCGAAAGCTATTCACGAAACCGATGGCATGGTGGTGCTAGATGGCGAAGGGGAGTTGTTGCTGAGTGTTTTTCATGCCAATTGTGGCGGTCAGACGGCTTCGGCACGAGATGTTTGGATGACCGAGTCGAGCTACTTGCAATCGGTTAAAGATTCCTATTGTAGGCGCTCGCGTGGTGCGATTTGGAAGAAGAAGATCCCGCTGAACGATTGGTTGCGTTTCCTTCAGTCGAAAGGGATTCCTGTGCACCAACTCCCTACATCAGGTTATCAGTATCGATCGGATGTTCGGCGAGGCATGTACGAATTGCCCGGAGGCTTAGCAGTGCCGTTTCGCGATTTGCGTGAGTATTTTAATCTCAAATCGGCTTGGTTTGATGTAGCGATTGTGGGTGGCGAGGTGCAGCTCAACGGTCGTGGTTATGGTCATGGGATTGGGATGTGCCAAGAGGGAGCGATGCGGATGGCTGAGGAGGGTAAGAAGGCACACGAGATTCTGCA
The DNA here is from genome assembly GCA_963540065.1 of uncultured Bacteroidia bacterium. GTDB lineage: Bacteria > Bacteroidota > Bacteroidia > Bacteroidales > CAJPTX01 > Bacteroides_D. The sequence goes on along the minus strand of CAUTNK010000002.1, from coordinate 93,971 downwards.
TTTCTACTTCCGGGGGATTTCTATTAGCCCGATCTCGGGAGTTAAAAAAGAAAAATAGAATCGGTTGAAATAGAGTTGGGTGTATTTCCGTAGAATCTACTAAAGTGTTAATTATAAGCAGTTTACTACTTAATACGTTGTAAACTAGTTATAAATAAGGAGCAGAGCTCCCTAAAACTTCGGATCGGGGCTCCGAATGGTGTACTTTTGTTGCACGGTGAGGTGGGGTATATGGAGTCGTGTTCTAACCGCAGAGGGGTTATTGTAGCCCTAGATGGGCAAGTGGCGCGGATTCGCTTTATCAATGAATCGGCGTGTGCGAGTTGCCATGCAAAGTCGGCGTGTGGTGCCGCAGATACCAAACAAATAGAGGTGGAGGTAAGCCTCCCACCAGATCATGCCTATCACATTGGCGATCCCATAGCGGTGAGTGTCCGTAACCGGCAAGGGTATCTTGCGTTGTATTTAGGCTACGGAATCCCGTTTCTCATCCTAGTTCTAGCACTTATTGTGCTTAGCCTGTTGGGCTGTTCCGAGGCACAGATAGCTCTGTCGCTCGTGAGTATCCTTGTTTTTTACTACGTGTTGTTGTTCGTCTTTCGTCGTCGACTCTCGCGGCGATTTTCGTTTACTATATCCTCTGAGCAGAAATCTGAGTAACCATGAATACCATTTTGTTTACGCTAGCCGTCTTGGTCGGGATCGGTCTACTAGCCGCTATTTTGTTGTACGTCGTGTCGCAAAAGTTTAAGGTGGTAGAAGATCCGCGCATCGATCAGGTGGAAGCTACCCTCCCCGGAGCCAACTGTGGCGGTTGTGGTTTTCCGGGATGCCGAGGTTTTGCAGACGCTTATGTAAAAGCTAGTGACGACGACCTAGGGCGCTTCTATTGTCCCGTAGGAGGGAATCCGACGATGGCGAACGTTGCCGCTATTATGGGGCGTACGGTTGCCGCTAAGGATCCGTTGATAGCTGTAGTACGTTGTGCAGGGACACCGAACGTTCGGGCAAGTGTTGCGAAGTATGGCGGTGCGGTTTCGTGTCGTATTTCCAACAATTTGTTTAATGGCGATACGGGTTGTTCGTGGGGCTGTCTCGGTCTTGGTGACTGTGTTACGGTTTGCGATTTCGACGCAATACATATGAACGCCGAGCGACACCTCCCCGAAGTCGATCAGGACAAGTGTACGGCTTGTGGTGCGTGTGTACAGATCTGTCCGAAGCATGTGCTCGAACTTCGAAAGAAGAATACAAAGGATCGCCGAGTCTTCGTTTCGTGTATTAACCAAGAAAAGGGTGGTATTGCGAAAAAGGCTTGCGGCGTGGCGTGTATCGGCTGTGCGCGTTGTCAGAAGGAATGCCCTTTTGATGCTATCGTCGTAGAGAACAATCTAGCATACATCGATTTTACTAAATGTAAGCTTTGCCGGAAGTGCGTAGCAGTATGCCCGACGGGTGCTATCTGGGAAGTGAATTTCCCACCACGCGTCGTAAAGACGGAGCCCAAACCGGCAGCAGCTGCTCCTACAGCAACGCCTGCTGCATCTACACCCGAAGCTGCTCCTAAGACTGTTGAAACGCCTCCCCCAGCAGCTACCGAACCACCTGCAGCGCCCACCACAACTACAACTCCTCCAGAGAATGATGTAAAAAATGCCTAATCAGCGGCCTACAATAAAGGGATTAGCTCATGAAGTTTAAGACATTTAGAATGGGCGGCGTGCATCCGCCAGAAGGTAAGATTACGAGCAATAAAGCCATTGTGGCATTCCCGATCCCTACGGAGATGGTTTTTATGGCTTCGCAACACCTCGGAGCGCCGTCGGAAGTTCTTGTCGCAAAAGGAGATAAGGTTCTGGTCGGGCAACCGCTTGCAAAGGCTACGGGTTTTGTCTCTGCGCAATTACACTCCTCGGTAAGTGGTACCGTCACGAAAATTGATAAGGTTGTTGATGCCTCCGGCTATCCAAAACCGGCTATCTACATTACCGTGGAGGGCGACGAGTGGTTACCGGAAATAGATCGGACTGATACTCTGCTGCGCGAGTGCAATCTCGACCCGAAGGAGATTATCGACCGCATTTCCCAAGCAGGGATTGTCGGGATGGGCGGTGCTACCTTTCCGGCGCATGTAAAACTATCGGTACCTCCGGGGAAAACGGCAGAGTTTCTGGTTATTAACGGGGTAGAGTGCGAACCCTTCCTTACTGCCGATCATCGCCTCATGCTCGAAAAGCCCGAAGAGCTCCTGACCGGGATTGCTATCCTACGCAAAGCGCTCGGTAATCCGAAGACTATCGTCGGCATCGAACGCAATAAGATGGATGCCATCGCATTGCTTACCGAAAAAGCCAAAGCATTCGAAGGTATCGAAATTCAACCACTGATAGTAAAATACCCGCAGGGTGGCGAAAAACAACTAATAGAAGCTGTTACCAAGCGCGAAGTGCCGGCAGGGAAACTACCAATAGACGTGGGATGTGTGGTACAAAACGTAGGTACTGCCTTTGCTGTATACGAAGCGGTTCAAAAGCACAAACCCCTCGTGGAACGTGTGGTGACGGTTACGGGACCTAGTCTTGTTAAGCCGGGAAACTATATGGTACGTGTGGGGACGCCTATTAGCAAGCTCCTTGAAGATGTTGGAGGAGTACCCGACGATACTGCGAAAGTAATTAGCGGGGGACCTATGATGGGTAAAGCCCTGAAAAATCTGGACGCTCCCGTTACTAAAGGTACTTCCGGAGTGCTTGTTTTGCCCGCTAAGTGGACAGAACGCAAAGAGCCGGCAACTTGTATCCGCTGTGCAAAGTGCTCTACGGGATGCCCAATGGGGCTCGAACCGTGGCTGCTGTATAAATTAGGGCAGGGAGACGACACGGAATGGATGGAACGCGAAGATATCATGTCGTGTATCGAATGCGGTTGCTGTAGCTTTACATGTCCTGCAAACCTCCCGTTGTTAGATTTTATTCGCCTCGGGAAGGGTATGACCGGTGCCATGATTCGTGCCCGTGCACCTAAGAAATAAATAGCCCTTTCTCACCAAATCAAGAATTTGAGAGTTGTTAAGGAAATGAGTAATACACTGACAATCGCTCCTTCGCCTCATTTGCATGGCGTTTTCCAGACACGACGTTTGATGTTCGATGTCGTGATTGCACTTCTGCCAGCGTGGATCGTAGGGCTCTTCTTTTTTGGGATCGGTGCTCTCATCGTAACCCTAATTTCGGTTGTAAGTTGTGTGGCGATCGAATACTTGCTACAGCGTTTTGTCTTGAAACAAACGCCTAGTATATCCGACGGGTCGGCAATTGTAACCGGTTTGCTGCTTGCTATGAATGTCCCGTCCAACCTCCCGTGGTGGATTATCCTCATCGGTGCTATAATGGCTATCGGTGTCGGTAAAATGAGCTTTGGAGGACTGGGGAACAACCTATTCAACCCGGCACTTTTTGCGCGTGCTTTTCTTTTGGTTTCGTTCCCGGTACAGATGACCACATGGCCAGTTCCGATCACCTCGCGTTTGCAGTACCTCGATGCGGTAACGGGGGCTACGCCACTAAGTGCTATGAAAGCGGCTATAAAAGGCGGTGCAAACCTTGATCTACCTAGTACCTTCGATATGTTTTTCGGACAAATAGGAGGCTCCCTAGGCGAGGTTTCCGCTCTCGCGCTGCTTGTAGGCTTTGTTTATTTGCTTTTGCGCAAGGTAATATCGTGGCACATCCCGGTGGCTATCTTTGCAAGTGTGTTCGTTCTCTCGGGTATTTTTTACTTAGTAGATCCTACTATTTATGCCAATCCGCTGGTAGAGCTATGCGTAGGAGGTCTGATGCTGGGGGCTATTTTTATGGCTACGGACTACGTAACCTCGCCCATGTCGAAACGCGGGGGCATCGTCTTTGGTTGTGGTATCGGTTTGCTCACGGTGGCAATTCGTACCTGGGGGGCTTATCCGGAGGGCGTCTCTTTCGCAATCCTGATTATGAACGCCTTTGTACCTTTGATCGACCGTTACATGAAACCCCGTAAGTTCGGACACAAGAAAGGAGGGAAATAATATGGCTAAACCATCCACCTTGAAGAATTTGGTGCTGACGCTTCTGATCATCACATTTCTCTCTGCGTTGGGGCTTGGAGGCTTGAATCATCTCACGCAAGAGCCTATCCAACAGGCAAAAACGCAAAAGATTTTGGAAGCTTTGAAAGATGTGCTTCCGCCTTTTGATAACGATCCCTCTGCCGAACAAACCGAATTTGTATTTAAGACAGGCACAGACTCCGGCGAAGTTGTGAATCTTTACAATGCTACTAAGGGGAGCGAATGGGTAGGTACGGCGATAAAAACTTTCTCTAAGAAGGGTTTCGGCGGTCGTGTTACTATTATGGTGGGCTTTGATAAAGAGGGTAAGATATCGGGTTACTCTGTTCTGGAACATACCGAGACGCCAGGCCTAGGAGACCATATGGTCGATTGGTTTAAGCCACCCGTAGCGCCCGTTCCAAGTCTTGTTGAGCGTGTTTTTCGTTTTGAAATGAAAGCCTCGCCAAAGAATAGTAACGTCTATGGCGTATCCCCAAGCGACCAACCTAAAGACGAACTTAAAGTAACTAAGGATGGCGGTACCATAGATGCTATAACCGCAGCTACTATCAGCTCGCGAGCGTTTCTGGATGCTATCAATCGTGCTTATAGCGTTTTTAAGGGTACCGATAACTATACGGGGGCTACTAGCAGCTCTACAGAGAATCAGGAGGAAAAATAGCCATGAGTAGCAATCAGTCTTACCTCGGAATTATTACCAACGGGCTCATCCGCGAGAACCCGACCTTTGTGCTCGTACTCGGGATGTGTCCTACGCTAGGTACTACAACCTCGGCTATCAACGGACTGGGGATGGGGCTTGCCACGATGTTTGTGCTCATCGGCGCGAATATGGTGATTGCGGCTATCAAAGGCGGTATCCCCGACAAGGTGCGTATCCCGTCCTTTATTGTCGTTATAGCAACATTCGTTACCATTGTTCAGATGACCATGGAGGCTTACCTCCCCGAACTGCACAAAAGCCTAGGGGTTTACATCCCGCTAATTGTTGTGAACTGTATTATTCTGGGGCGTGCAGAAGCCTTCGCTGCTAAGAACAACGTGCTCCGTTCTATGTTTGATGGGATTGGTATCGGTCTCGGTTTTACGATTTCGCTAACGCTCATAGGGCTTGTACGCGAGTTCCTTGGCTCGGGGACTATGTTTAGCTTCCCTGTGTACCCACCAGCATTTGGTCCGCTACTCTTTGTGCTAGCGCCAGGAGCTTTCATAGTACTGGCTTATCTGATGCTTTTGTTTAATCGCCTCGTTAAGAAATAAATCCGACCATGCAATACATAGTAATTATTATCGCAGGAGTCTTTGTAAACAATATCGTCCTCGCGCAATTCTTGGGGATTTGCCCGTTCCTCGGCGTTTCGAAGAAGTTGGAAACGAGTATCGGGATGGCAGGCGCTGTACTCTTTGTCATGTTCGTGGCAACCATATTTACGTGGCTTCTACAAACGTTTGTGTTGGTGCCCTTGGACGTCACATTCCTGCAGACGCTCGCCTTTATATTGGTAATTGCTGCTTTGGTGCAGTGTGTCGAAATCATACTCAAAAAACTAAGCCCCGGTTTGTATGCAGCGTTGGGTATCTTTTTGCCACTAATCACCACCAACTGTGCCGTACTTGGGGTTGCCATCTTGGTAATGAATAAGGAGTACAACCTAGTACAAGGCTTGGTTTATGCGGTAGCTGGCGCTTTGGGTTTTGGTTTAGCACTGATTCTTTTAGCTGGATTGCGCGAAGCGTTAAATCTTCGAAATGTACCGAAAGCTATGAAGGGCATGCCGATTGCACTCCTAGTTTCGGGTATGTTGGCACTAGCTTTTATGGGCTTCTCGGGGATCGTAACCTTAGAGTAGAGTTGTAGCATAAGGTCTTAAAGTGAGTTCTCTCGATCGAGTGAGGGGATTCACTTTTTTTGATCCACCAATCCCGTCCAATCGTGTTCCGACCTTGTACTTAGTTGCTAAACGTTTGAAAAGGGTTCGTAACAAACGAAAAAAAAGTACCTTTGTGTAAGAGAGGAAGAGAGAAGTGTCGCGTGAGGATAGGTTACAAGCTCTGGTTCAGCTTGAAGCGAGTGTGGATCAACTACTACGACAGAAGCTAGATCTGCAGGCACGTGTCGCACAGCTGAATGCTGAAGTTCAGACGCTAAAAGAGAGGTTGGAAGCTACGCAAACGCAATTGGTGGATACTACGCAAGAGCAACAGTTGAAAGTGATTGCAGAGGCGATTGCCAACGATCCTGACCTAACCCAAGTTGCCAAGAAAATCTTTTCTAAACTCTCGCGGGACATAGCAAAAAGTATTGCACAGTTACAGACGTGAAAGTCGACCCTATTATACGATCTAGCAGAGTAAGACTGAGGAGCCATGGAAACTAGGAGTGTGGAGTGTAAAATTGGCGAGATGTCGTTTACGTTTACGACGGACGAGTCGCGCGCACCCCTCATTCTACGTGCAGCAGAACAACTCAACGCCCTAATCCACGACAAGATGGCTAACTCCCCACTCGTACAAAATAGGTCACAAGCGCTTGCCCTCATTGCCCTCGAACTCCTTACACGACATTTCCTTGCTGCCGAACAGGATATGCAGGATAATGTTACGGAGCGACTCCTAACCCTACAAAAGCGCATCGAGGAGAGTCAGGAAAGCTTGTAACGCACGTTGTTTGTTATTTTGAATGCTATAGCCCGTAGCCAAGTTGTTTGCAAACGCGAAACTCGACAGTGAAAGCGTATTGGGTAGAGATTACTTGTGTGGATGAGAGGCCTATTTACCCTACACCTCGTGTAGCGGGATCCTAGCTTCTAGGACATTGGAACTCAGAGATACAAAGCCGACCCATCCGTATTAGTTTTAGGAGTTTCTAGCTGTTGCCTGCTTGGTCGGGCTTTTTTTGTATATTAGTTAGTGAGAAAGGTTAATTGTAATAATGCTAATCGTATGGATAATACTAGCGCTACTAGCCGCATTGGCTTTAGGGTTCGTGTTGGCGTATTGGTTGCTCGGAAAGTTGCTCCGAGAGCGAAACGAACGACTCATTGCCGAGGCTAAGTTAGATGCTGAGCGTATACATTCCGAAAAAATTGAAAAAGCCGACGAACACTTCCGCCGCTTGAAAGCTGAGTTTGAAGCTAAATCGCAACAACGTGAGGAAAAGATTGGGAATGCAGAGCACGATTTGAAGCAACGCGAAAATAACCTCCGGAATCAACAGACCGAATTGCAAAAGCGTCGCAAGGAACAAGATGCGCAACGTGCGTCGTTAACGGCAAAAATGGAGCATTACGACGAGCTGTGCAAGGAAACTGAGGAGATTCGGAACCAGAATATCAGTCGCATTGAGGAAATTGCAGGCATGTCGGCAGAAAAAGCGAAAGAAATGCTCGTGCAATCGATGACCGAAGCGGCAAAAAGTGAGGCTATGGGCTATGCTGCCGAAATCTTAGAAGATGCGAAACTGAACGCCAACAAGGAAGCGAAACGAGTTATAATACAATCGATTCAGCGTTTAGCAACGGAAACGGCGATAGAGAATGCGGTTTCGGTCTTTCATATAGATTCGGACGAGGTGAAGGGGAAAATCATCGGTCGTGAGGGTCGGAATATCCGGACGCTGGAAGCTGTAACAGGCGTGGAACTTATCGTGGACGATACCCCAGATGCTATTGTGCTGTCGGCCTTTGATCCGGTGCGTCGTGAAATTGCGCGCCTCTCGCTTCATCAACTGGTACAGGATGGGCGTATTCACCCAGCACGCATCGAAGAGGTTGTTGCGCGCGTAACCAAACAATTGGAGGAAGAGATTCTCGAAACCGGGAAGAGAACGGTGATAGACCTCGGCGTACATCCCTTACATTCGGAGTTGGTACGTATGGTGGGGCGTATGAAATATAGATCGTCGTATGGGCAGAATCTGTTACAACACTCACGCGAGGTAGCCAATCTGTGTGCTATTATGGCCAGCGAACTTGGTCTGAATGCAAAACTTGCCAAACGCGCAGGGCTCTTACACGATATAGGTAAGGTGCCCGACGAGGAACCCGATTTGCCACATGCACTCTATGGAATGAAACTCGCAGAGCAATATAAAGAAAAACCCGAGGTTTGTAATGCCATCGGTGCACACCATGACGAGATTGAAATGACCTCGCTCATAGCGCCCATCGTCCAAGTTTGTGATGCTATTTCTGGGGCAAGACCTGGCGCGCGTCGGGAAGTGGTAGAAGCCTACATCAAACGGCTTAAAGACATGGAAACGTTGGCACTATCCTATCCTGGAGTAGAAAAGACCTATGCTATCCAAGCCGGGCGCGAGCTCCGTGTCATTGTAGGTAGCGAAAAGATGGACGATCAGGCATCGCAACATCTCGCTCTCGAAATCGCAAGAAAGATTCAGGAAGAGATGACCTATCCCGGGCAAGTTAAAGTGACAGTAATCCGCGAAACTCGTGCTACGGGGATTGCAAGATAATAACGCAATCTGCTGTGAAAGTAGCACTTAAATATTATGCACTAGATTGTACCTATATCTCTTAAGATAGAAGCTTTTGTTTTTTTTATGGCAAGCGGTGCCGCTCCGGGGTGAGTAGCGTCGCTTGTTTCTATTTAGACGTTATATTTTTTACAAACGTTGGTACCGAAAAAACGTACCACACGTCCTGTTTCGCTAACTTTGCCCCTAGGAAACGTTCTATAACCGTAGTCGACAAGGGCGAGGTCTTTTATCTAAAAATTCGGTTACATTTCGCCTTGTACGACTACAATGCAATAAGAATAGGCGATGTTCAAGATTCTAAAGAAAGAGAAACTCGCACCCGCAATCTATTTGATGGATATCTACTCTCCGCGAGTTGCTGAGTCGGCACAGCCGGGACAGTTTGTTATTGTTCGGGTTGACGAAAGGGGGGAGAGAATCCCACTCACTATAGCAGATTATAATCTACAAACGGGGGCGGTAACCATTGTAATACAGACAATAGGTGCAAGTACCTCTAAGCTCTGCGATCTGAAAGAGGGCGATTCGGTATTGGACTTTGTAGGTCCGCTCGGTCTGCCTAGCGAGCTCTGTGAGATGACTGACGAGGAACTCGCACAGAAGCGAATTATATTCGTAGGGGGCGGACTCGGTGCAGCGCCCATCTATCCGCAAGTAAAATATTTAGCAGAGCGCGGTTTTAAGCCGGATGTTATCATAGGTGCGAAGACCAAGGACATCGAAATTATGCGTCCGGAGCTCGTAGCTGTCTCGGCAAATTATTACCAAGCGACGGACGATGGCTCCGACGGTTTCCACGGTATGGTGACCGATTGTTTGAAAGATCTAGTACAAAACCAAGGGAAAGCATACAATCATTGCGTAACCATCGGACCGATGATTATGATGAAGTTTGTTGCGAAACTAACCCAAGAGCTGGGGATCTTTACCATTGCAAGCTTAAATACCCTGATGGTGGACGGTACTGGGATGTGTGGCGCATGCCGTGTGAGTGTGGGGGGCAAGATGCGCTTTACCTGTGTGGAAGGTCCTGAGTTCGACGCGCATCAAGTAAATTTTGACGAAGCTTTACGCCGTCAGGTAATGTATCGCGAAGTGGAAAAACTTCGTTTAGAAGAGTATCAAAATTGCAAACGAAACTAAAAGGATGGCACAAAAGAAAGAGCGCGTCCCCGTACGCGAGCAAGAAGCGAAAGTTCGTGTTCAAAACTTTGAAGAAGTTTGCTACGGTTACAATATTGCCGAAGCGCAGGAAGAGGCTACGCGTTGTTTACAATGCAAGAAACCTCGGTGCATGGACGCTTGTCCGGTTAATATTCACATCCCGCAATTTATCAAGAAGGTGCTGGAGGGCGATATCCTCGGTGCAGCAGATATTATTGGGCAGGATTCGAGTTTACCAGCAGTTTGTGGGCGTGTTTGCCCGCAGGAGACGCAATGCGAGGGATCCTGTATTGTTGGCATAAAGGGTACCCCCGTTGCTATAGGTAAGCTGGAGCGTTTTGTGGCAGATAGTGCGCGTGAACAGAAGCATTTCAACAAGGACTGTGCGCCTAAAAATGGTAAGAAGGTGGCTATTATAGGTTCCGGACCTGCAGGATTAGCTTGTGCGAACGACTTAGCTCGTCTGGGCTATAGCGTTACTATTTTTGAAGCGCTACACGAAGCGGGCGGGGTGTTGGTGTATGGTATCCCAGAGTTCCGTCTCCCGAAGGAAGCGATCGTAAAGTCGGAAATCCAAAACCTTAAAGAGTTGGGTGTGGAGATTATTACCGACGTGATTGTAGGGCGTACTGTAACCATAGACAATCTGTTGGATAAGGAGGGCTACCATGCGGTATTTATCGCTTCGGGGGCAGGATTGCCGAAGTTTATGAATATCCCGGGCGAGAACTTCAATGGTGTTGTTTCGGCTAATGAGTTGCTCACCCGTGCCAACCTCATGAAGAGCTATGATAAAACGTACGATACGCCGATTTACGTGGGGAATCGTGTCGTAGTAGTCGGTGGAGGTAATGTGGCTATGGATGCGGCGCGTACGGCGGCTCGTTTGGGTGCAGAAGTGCATTTGGTTTATCGTCGATCGGAAGCTGAATTGCCCGCACGTGCAGAAGAGGTACATCATGCAAAAGAAGAGGGGATTGTATTCAATTTGCTTTGCAATCCTGTAGAGATTCTTGGTGATGAAAAAGGTTGGGTTACAGGTATTCGTGCCATTCGGATGGAACTTGGCGAACCAGATGCTAGTGGGCGCCGGAGTCCGAAAGAGGTACCTGGCTCGGAATTCGAAATCCCGTGCAATGTAGTGTGTATGGCACTAGGTACGTCGCCTAACCCTATGATTGCAGCAACAACCCCCGGACTCGATGTAAAGAAATCGGGGGGGATTATAGCAGACGAGATGGGGCAAACTTCGCGCAAGGAGGTCTTTGCAGGTGGCGATGCTGTAAGTGGCGCTGCGACTGTGATTTTAGCTATGGGCGCGGGACGTAAGGCGGCAGTAGCGATTGATAAGTTCCTACGTGGCGAAAGTGCTGAGGTCTAATAAGCTACGTAGCAGCGTTTGTAGTAGGAATTTTAGTTATTGACGATGCGGTGTCAGTCTGAGAAGACGGACACCGCGTTTTTTTTTGTGGGGGGAGGTAGATTGTTTTCGGGTTAGGTGAAAGGGGAGGAGGAAGGGATATTCTCTTAGGAAAAGAATCTATCTAACCGGTTGTGTGCAGGGTTAAGCGTAAAGACAACTACGCGGTCGCCATGCTGTATTTGTGTTTCGCCAGTTGCAATAAAAGCATCTTCGCCTCGGATAATACCTCCGGCTATAGTTTGGCGTGGGAAATTAAGGTCTTTGATGCGTCCACGGGTTGCAGGCGATCCGGCACGGGCGACGTATTCGAGGACTTCGGCATCTAGGTTAGTGAGGCAGCGCATAGAGGAGATTGAGTTCCCCATCGTGAATTGAAATATACGCGAGGCCGTGATGAGTTTTTTGTTAACCACGGAGTCTATCCCGATCCCTTCGGCGAGGGAGATGTAGTCGATGTTTTCCACCTCGGCTATAATTTGTGGTACACCTGCTTTTCGTGCCATCAGGCAAGCCATAATATTGGTCTCGGAGTTTCCGGTAGCTGCTACAAAAGCATCCATGCGTTCGAGTCCTTCGTCGAGGAGGAGTTCGCGATCGCGCCCATCGCCGTGTACCCAGATCGTGGAACTAAATTGTGGCGCGAGTCGTTCGCACTTTTCGCGATCCGATTCGATGAGTTTGATATTTTTGACGGTTCCTTCCAGATCCAGACAAGTTCGCATCCCGATACGCGATGCGCCCAATACCATAAGGTTGTCTACTTGCATTTTGGAGGCACCGAGTAGTGCTCTCCATGTTGTAATTCCGGCTTTGCTAGAGATGATATAGAGCATATCGCCTTGGAGGAGCATCTCTTCGCCGTTGGGGATGATGGTAAGTCCGTCGCGGAGGATGGCCACAATCCGGTATTTATCGCCTAGGTGCATTCGAGCAATGTCCTGCAGCGTGTGCCCTAGGTATTTCATATCGTGCTCGGCTTTTAGAGCTGCGAGGACGAGTTGTCCGTTAGAGAAGTCGACATATTCTACGGTACCGATCGAGCCCAGTAGTCCGATGATAACTTGTGAGGCGAGTTTTTCGGGGTAAATGAGCGAGTCTATGCCAAGTTCTTTGAAATGTTGCTGATTTTCTGGGGTTAGGAGTTCGTTGCTATCCACTCGCGCTATGACCTTTTTTGCACCTAACTTTTTGGCTAGGATTGCAGAGATGATGTTCGTCTCTTCATAGTGCGCTACGGCAATAAAGAGGTCGCACTTCTGGACTTCTGCTTCGCGGAGCACGTTTATAGAGGCAGCCGAACCTTCGATAGTGACGAGATCCGCCATATTTTCGAGGTGCTGAAGATTCTCAGAAAGAGGGTCTATAGCGATGATATCATCAACACCTCCGGCCAACATCTGTGCGAGATGAGTACCGACCTCACCAATTCCTGCTACGATAATTCGCATTCTAAGGCAATAAAAATACGCCACTACCGTGAGATAGTGACGTAAATGTAAAAAGTTTTCCTCGTTTTTAAGGGTGTTGTGAGTGTAAGTTCGGTTATTGTTCTTGTTGTGCGGGCTCGGCAGGCTTTAGCGATGCCATGGGGTTGTGCTTGTGGGCACGGTCTTTTACGATGAGCGTTGTAGTGGGTACTTTGCTGTACTTATTGAAAATCATGTCGTGTCCGAGGCAGAGCCCTACAACGATATTGAACTCACTGCCCCAGTGTTCGAGCTCGAGTACTTGCCCGATGGGGTTGCAGGCGAGCCCTTGCGAGTCGTCTTCAAGAATAGTAGCTAGCGGGATTTTCGATACTTTGCATCCGACAGCCATTACTTCGAACTCGTCGCCCAAGCGTTCGGCAATAACTGCAGCCTCGCGCGTGAGAGCGGCACAGTGGGCAATTCCGATTTTGTGGATTCCGGCGTTACGGGCAAAGAGACGGATCTCTTCGAGTTTTTCGCCGTGTGCGATGGTTGCATCCTTCGCAGCATGCATAAGAGCTAGGTCCTCGCCTAGGTATTGTACAGTATTTTCCATAGTGGATAAATCTTCTCAAAAATAGAACAACGTTGCAAGCTATTTGTTTTCCATGTCGAACTTTATCAGTACGAAAAGTAGGAGCGTAAATGCCCAAAGACTCGATCCTCCATAGCTAAAAAAGGGAAGTGGGATCCCAACAACCGGAAAGAGCCCGATGGTCATGGAGAGATTGATGGCGATGTGAAAGAAAAGGATAGAAGCCACGGCGTAACCGTAGATGCGGTGAAAGGCTTCTTTCTGTCGTTCTGCCACAATAATAATTCGGATCAGCAAGGCGAGGAAGAGCGTTAGCACGGCTAGGCTCCCGAGGAATCCCCACTCTTCGCCAACGGTACAAAAGATAAAATCGGTGCTTTGTTCGGGGACGAAGTTGAATTTGGTTTGTGTACCTTCCAAAAAACCTTTTCCGTAGAGTCCGCCCGATCCTATAGCTATCATCGACTGGTTGACGTTGTATCCCCAGCCGAGTGGGTCGTCTTCGATACCGAGGAGGTCGTTAATGCGGCGTTGGTGGTGGGTATCTAGCACATGGTTGAAAACGTAATCGACACTGAAACTACAAAAGATACTAAACGCGAGAAATACCCCTAGGAGGGCGATAGGACGTCGTTGCGACCAAAACCCATGTATAAGTAGGTAAACCACGGTAAACAGCGCAGGAAAGAGCAATAAGAAGTACCACGCCCATTCTTTCTCGAACCAGTAGGAGACGAAAGCGATTCCGCCTAGGATTCCAACTTGTAGAAGAAACAAACGGAGTATTGCTCGGAAATTCCGTTCCAAGAAATACGCTACAATGAGTGTGATGAGGAGTAGTCCGAGGAGGACATAGAGTCGGTCGAAGAGCAATTCGGCAATGAAGATTGCGCCTACAAAGAGCAAAAAGAGGAGTACCTCGCCACGCATCCCCTCACGATAGCAAACAAGAAGGAAAGTGGAGTAAACGATAGCCGATCCGAGGTCGTTTTGCAAAAGGATAAGGCCTACAGGGAGAGCAACAATGAGTGCCACGCGGAACCAATCGCGTACGGAGTAGCGCGAGAACTGTGCTCGCCCCATATACCTAGCAAGAGCTAGCGCTGTGGCAAATTTTGCGAATTCGGAGGGCTGCATCTTGAAGAATCCGAAATCTAGCCACGAACGTGCCCCGTGTTTAGCAACGCCCACAAAGAGCACCAGCAGCAAAATGAGCAGGAGCACCGCGTAGATGATATAGGCAAATGCGTAGTAGAAGCGTTTGTCGATAAGTAGGGTTGCGAGGGCTAGGAGTAGCGCAGCCGAGATCCAGAGGAATTGCTGACCGTAGCGTTGGCTAAGGTCGAATATGCTAGGATGCGCCTCGGAGTAAGCAGCTGAATAGATGCTTAGCCACCCAGCAAAGACCAAGAGCAGGTAGAAGAGTAGCAAACCCCAGTCTAACCGACTCCAAATTGCACCTCGTGCCACTATGTATTCTCCTGTTTAGCTTTTCGGCAAAGGTAAGCCATAAAGGGGTAATCTTACTGTTGTTGGAGTGGCATTCGACTCATCGGCCATAGAGGTGGCTATGGGTGCTAATCGCCCTTTTGCTACAACAAGCTAATATATAGTATTTTTGCAATAGGGGGAGGCGCGGGCGTGAAGCGGATCGGCATACTGGTTGCTATTGTTGTGGTGAGTTTGGGAGGATTACTGATCATATCCCCCCTTGTCCGGAATGCCTCTATACAAGAAAATGCTGCACTTGGTGTGATCCCTCCGGATGCCTTGCTCATAGCGCGTATTAACCAGTGGCGGAACCTCCGTGAGCAACAACGCGAGTCGGATACGCTTTGGGCATTGTTGCGAGCCTCGGATCCTGGGCGTCTGCTTCAACAATTGGCAGTTGCCATGGATTCGCTTCGTGTGGAAGACTCCGAGCTTTTTAATACGGTAGTGGCGGGCGAGAGTTGTGTTTCGTGGCATCTGATGGGTAAAAAAGCGCTTTCGCCTCTGCTGGTGCTACAGATGAATACGAATAACTCGAATCCGGAACAGCTCTTTGCTGCACTGATTCCGAAGGCAGTCCCTATAGCATCGCAAGTTTATGCCGGCACGAAGATTATCTCCTTTACCCTCGACGAGAAAAGCAACCAACAAGCTTGGCACGCAGCTACAAAGGCGAATCTTTGCTTTTTTTCTACCTCACGCGTTTTGCTAGAGAATGCTTTGCGAATGCAAACTGCAGAGCATTCATTATTGCAAGAGCCCGATTTTGTACGTACGCTCGAATCGAGTAGCCGCAATGCGCCGTGGAATGTATTTATTCATCTCCCCAGCTATCTACCCTACGTAGCTCCGCTACTGAATGGGATTTGGCAGCGTTTGGTGGCAGAAGCGGCACGTTGGACGACGTGGGTAGGTTTGGATATTGTGCGCGACGGGAATGCCTTAACCCTTCAAGGACTTTCGTTGCTGCAAAAAGAGCGAAAACTGACCAGCAATCGATATGCCGATGCGAAGCATTCGCAGCTTATGGCACCGAATATTTTGCCTGTTACGGTGCCGGTATTTTTTCGTTGGGGAGATCGAAATCCGGAGCAGTTGTATGCACAATTGAGTGGTGTGGCGAGTCAGAATCCACAAAAAAAAACGCCGCTTCTTGTACAAGCCGAAATACAAGAGCTAACGCTTGCCTGGGATGAGCAAAATGGTGCCGGAACATGGGTAGTGATTCTAGCGCCACGAAGTACGAGCCATGCCTTGGGGATCTTTCGTTCGGAGTTAAGCGATAAATCGGTACACGAAACCTTACAAAGGTTACAACTCGATAAAGATACGGAACTGATTATCTTTCCGTCTGCCCAACCCGAATACTTCCTGCAGCATTTCGGCACTCCATTTCCTAAAGACGTAGGGCGCTTTTATGCTATCGTGGATCGCTATATTGTGTTTGCGAATTCCCCCCAGGAGATAGAACGGATAGCACTTGCCAAACGCAGAGCGGCTACCCTTTCGGAGACTAAGCAATGGAAGGAGATGAGCGATCAGTTACAATCGCAGTGCAATTTTATGTTTTACAGCTCGCCCTACCAGCGTCGCGATTTTTCTGGTCTTTTTTTTTCGCAAAGGAGTCGTCTTCAAAAAGGGCATACGGCACAATTGGCTAATTCGCTCGCTGGGATAGCTATACAGATTAGTGGTGCTGGGAAAATTCTGTTCTACAATGCATTCTTTCAGCAATCGAAATCGCAGTACTCGGCAATGAAATCTGATGCGCAAACCTCGTGGGATTTATTGTTGGAGGCACCGATGCTAGGACGACCGATCTTTGTTACGAATCATAATACGCACGAACAAGAGGTGCTCGTACAGGACGAGTCGGGCAAACTTTACCTAGTGAATAAGCTCGGGCGTATTCTGTGGCGAGCGCAACTCGAGGGGCAGATTTGTGGTGAGCCTAAGCAGGTGGATCTTTTTCGGAACGAGAAGTTGCAGTACGTTTTTTGTACACGAAATAAGCTTTATGCTGTGGATCGGAATGGGAATATGGTGGAAGGTTTCCCAGTGCGTCTGCCGGCAGAGACGTATGCTCCGTTAGCGGTTTTTGATTATGAGGGGAAGCGCGATTACCGTTTTGTTGTTACGTGTGCTAATCGACACAGTTATATGTATGATCGTATGGGTAAGCTTGTTACAGGCTTCCGTCCGCCACAGACCGAAACCGCTACAACGCATCCGTTGGTTTGGTTCACCTCGCGCGGAAAGGATTATATCGTGGTATGCGATTCTAATCGGATGTATTTCTTGGATCGGCGTGGTGAGGAACGACTCCGGACACAAAGCTCTGTAGCACGAGCATCGGGTGCACCGCTGGGGGTAGAATTTGGTACTGACCCGAAGGTGTTGACTGTAGATCGGGAGGGAGCGCTTTGTGCGGTTCGTATGGTTGATGGCACGGTAACGCGTAACGGACTTCCGGCGTGGGAAAATTCTAGTAAAGGCGTTTGGGTCGATTTAGATAAGGATGGTAAGCTGGATATAGTCTACAAGCACGGAAAGGAGTTGATAGCGGCAGATCGGGAGGGGCGGGAACTCTTCCGTCAGAAATTCGATGCAGAGCTGGGCGAGTGGTTGCATGTATTCCGGTTTGCGGGCGATGCGCTACGTTTAGGAGTTTATGCTCCGAGTGCACAACGGGTATGGTTGTTAACTCAGACGGGTGAAATAGTTAAGGGATACCCTCTGGAAGGCGCTTCTCCTTTTAGTATTGGTTCGTTTATGCGCTCACCGTCGGTTTTTAAGTTAGTTACGGGTGAAGAACGCATCCTTCACTGCTACGAGTTGCCGAAAAAAGAGTAGAGTCTGAAAAAGAAGTGTAATAACCCTGCGAAAAACGCTTTGTGCGCGTCTAGAAAACTAGCATCGTGGGTCGTCTATACCTCGGCAACGTTGGGGGAATACGTAATTGATTTATTAGCTATGCAGCAGACTACGTAAATACTGTCATAATCAATTATGCAACAGCCCTAATTAGGCTTTTTTGTGTGGCATAAAAATAACGGTTGCTGGGGTTTGCCGGAACAGCAACAATAAGGAATTTCGTTTTTAGTACCTTAGCGAAGTAAAAAGAAAACAATAAAAGATAATTCATGAAAACGATAGGAAAGCTATTCGGACTTGGGTTGATAGCCCTTTTTTTGTGGAGTTGTAACTCTGCCCCTACCTCTACTAAAGCCTTTGTTACGAAATGGAAGGGCGAAGCAGGGAAAGAGCTCAAGATTCCGATCTTGGGAACGTATACCCTTACTTGGTACAATGAGGCGACGCCTAAGGATCGACATACCGAACAGGTAACAGTAACCACAACTACCAACGTGGACGGCGATCCAGAGGCTGTCCCCTACTGTTTTACTCCTCCCACCGATGGTATATATGTGGTAGAAGCCGGTCCGGAGGGCGTGGAAGGGATGTTGATGTCTTTTGAAAATGCCAGCATTTATGCCACTGCACTCCAATCTGTAGTACAGTTCGGCGAAGTAGCTTGGAAACGCCTCGAATTTGCCTTCCTCCATTGTAAAAATATGCACTTTGACAAGAATATCGACGTGCCTAATTTGAGCAATTGTACCAGCCTGAAAGGGATGTTTATGTTGTGCTCCGCTTTCAACGAGCCGGTCGAGCACTGGGACGTGAGCAAGGTAACCGACATGAGCTGGATGTTCTCGAATTGTGATGCATTCAATCAGCCACTGGAGAAGTGGAATGTAAGTCATGTCACCAA
Organism: uncultured Bacteroidia bacterium; assembly: GCA_963540065.1. Taxonomy (GTDB): domain Bacteria; phylum Bacteroidota; class Bacteroidia; order Bacteroidales; family CAJPTX01; genus Bacteroides_D. The sequence goes on along the minus strand of CAUTNK010000002.1, from coordinate 75,508 downwards.
CATGGACGAGATGTTCTGCGAGGCGCTCTCTTTCAATCAACCCTTGGAAAAATGGAATGTAAGCCAAGTGAAGAAGATGAGAGTAATGTTCTCGGGATGTCCGGTCTTTAACCAACCCCTGAACCAATGGGATGTGAGTAACGTGGAGGATATGGGATCTATGTTTTTTGGTTGTCCCGCTTTCAACCAACCGTTAGACCGCTGGAATGTGAGCAAGGTAAAGAATATGTATGGCATGTTTGAAGACTGTAAGGCGTTCAACCAGTCGCTCGAGGCTTGGGATGTGAGCCATGTCGAGAGCATGGAAAATATCTTTAAGGGGTGTCCTGCAGGCGATCTCCCCTTCGTAGAGAAATGGAAAGCTACCGGTCATAACATGGTAGATGAAGATTTGAGTATAGAAGCATACGGAAAGGAGAAGGAGAAACAGTAACCCACTGTCTTCCTATTTATGACCTTTGAATTGTTGGTATGCGAGAAAGATTGTAAGGGCGCAAGCTGATAATCAAAGGAAGAATGTCGCCTAAAACAAAACGCTTCGAGTGCCGAAACTCGAAGCGTTTTCTGTTTAATTGATCTTATGCGACTGCGGGATGTCCGCTGTCTACTGTTGTCATTTATCGTAGAAAAGGGGATCGTCCTCTGGGTGATCGTACTGTGCGTTTACGTATTCGTTGTAGTCAAGCTCGTCTAGCGGCGTATCGTCATTATCCGTATCGTCTTCATCGTCTTCCTTATTCCCAGCGTCGTTGTCCTTCGTTGCATCTTCTGTAGTTTTATTCTCCGTTTCTTGGACTTGGTTGTTGTTGCTCTTTTCGTCCTGTTGGTTCGGCTTTTGAACCGTATTCTCCTTATTCTTGTCGTCTTTTTTCTTTTTCTCTAACTGAGCAGAAGATAGCGGAGCTTCGACACTTTTGGTATTATAGGTATAAGTATTCTCGGCTTTCGTCGGTTCCGAGAGCAATTTCTTGAAATTCTTAGAGATATTATAGGTATAATTATCTTTCCATCTCAAATAAGCCCAGAAAGCAATTGTGACGAATTTTCCCCATCTCTTATTATAGCCTTGCCCAACACCAACATAAACATTTCTTTTCGTGAGTAATATGCGACGATGCCCAAGTCCCCCATTGTTTTCACCATAGTCTACCAATAGGTTACAAACGTATTGCAGCGCGGTTAGATCGCCATATGCCACACACTCCCCATTGCGTTTTTTTGGACAAGTCGTCCCTTCGCGACTATGCCCTCCCTGTCCTTCTTCAGAAAGACAGCGCATCTGTGCTTGGAGTTCTGGCTCGGGGAGCACGGGTGGTAAGGGTTCCATGTGTTTAAGCTGTCTGTAGAGCGAATCGCATCGTTCTGCGAACTGATAGCCCTTCCCTTTGTAGTCTCTGATGTACTTCTCTGCAAATTTCTGGGGACAGGTGCGCACCAGATTGATGACAAATATCACCTCCTTTTCTATGGGGAGCATATTATCGCAATACTTTGCCGTATTGGCTCTGTCTCTTTCCTCCCCTGTGAATTGGATACTATCATTTCCTCCCGGATAATGTGCCGCGGCATAGGTGAGGAAAAGTGTTGTGATGAGCGTAAATAGGAAAATCTGTTTCATTGTCTTTGTGCTTTATAGTTAGCTTTTCATCTTGTCGAGTCCTTCTTGTAGGAAGGCTTTGAATTTCTCGGTGTCGAGCTCGCGAGCCATAGGACCAGAGAGAACCTCGCCATCGGGCGATACTACAAAGAAATAAGGTTGCCCATTTACGCCGAACTTTGTAATCTGAAGATCGAGGTTTTGTTTACCAATGGTCTTCTTTTCTTTTCCGTCATTGGTGGATACATACCATTCGGCTTTTGGTAGTTCGAATTTATCATCTACGTAGAGTGCGACGGGGATAAAGTTTGCTTGTATGAAACTGCGCATCTCGGGGCGACTTAAGACACGTGCTGCCATCTCCTTGCAATTGGCACAGCTATGTCCCGTGAACTCGATAAAGAGCGGCATCTTTTTCTCCTTAGCGCAGGCGAGTGCTTGTTTGTAATCGCGATAGCCAGTGAGCCCGGCAGGCATTTCGATAATATCGGCATATTTGGGAGCTTCGCAGAGATCGAGAGTAGCGCCTTGCATAGGAGCGGCGGTACTAGCGGGTGCGGTTAGGTTAAAATCTTCTTGGCTCTGGGCAGGCATAAATCCGGATAGTGAATAGAGAGGCGCACCGAACAAGCCCGGGATGAGATACACACCAAAAGCGAAGACTACAATCGCCAGAAGCATTCGCCAGAAACCGAGGTAGGGCAGTGGCGAGTCCATCTTAAAGCGGAGATAACCTAACAGGTACAGCCCCAGTAGGAAAGCGAGTACTATCCAAACAGATAGGAAAATGGGACGTGAGAGCCAACCAATGCCCAGAGCTACGTCGATTCCCTGCAGGAATTTCATACTGAATGCGAGTACGACAAACCCGAGTACGATTTTTACGGAATTCATCCATCCTCCCGATTTGGGTAACTTGTTGAGCCATGAGGGGAAGATAGCAAAAAGCGTAAATGGCAGCGAGAATCCTAGGGCAAAAGCAAACATACCTAAAACGGGCTTTACAGCCGCTCCTGACGCTGCTTCTACGAGTAAGGTACCAACAATAGGTCCCACGCAAGAAAGACTCACTATAACCGTTGTAAGCGCAAAAAAGAAGGTTCCGAGGAATCCACCCTTCTCCACTTGCGAATCGGTCTTGCTAGATAGCGAGCTCGGAAGCCGTAGTTCGAACAAACCAAAAAAGGCAGCTGCGAAAAGAGCAAAGAGCAGGAAGAAGATGGTGTTGGTAATCCAGTGGGTGGTGAGATCGGTAATGAAATCTGCCCCCATGCTGGTAAGCGAAACTAATAGCCCCAGCAGTGTGTAAATAGCAATAATGCTCAAACCAAAGAATAGGGCGTTGAGCAGTGCATTGCGTTTGTTTTTCTTACCGAGGAAGAAGGTAACAGTCATCGGGATCATCGGGAACACGCAAGGAGTTAGCAGCCCAACTAAGCCCGCAATAAAGCAGAGGATGAAGAATACCAAGAGGCTTTCTTCTTCTTCGTTTGAGCTCTCTTGAGCGATAGTTTGATCTTCGGTAGGAGTGGGAGTTGCGACTGCTTGGCTAGTGGTTGCTTGTCCATCTCCGGGGATGACAAATGCTAAGTCCTGATCGCCGTAATTACAAGCGCCATCCTTGCACGTCTGATACTCAACAGCACAGTTTATTGTAAAGCCTGCAGGGGTGGTACGCTGGATGCGGTGTACGAAAAGTACGCTATCGCTGTAGTATTTTAGGTCTAGGTCGAAAACCTCGTCGTGCTCCTCATGTCCGTTTCCGATCTCTTCTACATCGCCGATGAGCTTGTAGTGTTCGGAGGTTTCGAAGTTAAAGGTGGTTGGTGAAGGTCCTTTGGGAGGTAAGAAACAGGAATAGAGGTGGTAGGGCTGTTCGATGTATGCTACGGCTGTAAGTTCGATTTCCGAACCTTTCTCCTGCACGCGAGTTGTCCATCGGACGGGGGATGTTTTTCTCATCTGTAGCTGTGCACTTACGCTGCTTAGGAGCGCAAACAGGACAACAGAGAGAAGTATCGCTACACGTCTCATTCTAATACGGAATTATAATTTACTACTTAGAACAAATGTTATAACAAAAAGTCTGTTGTGACAGACAACTAAAGTTACGTTTTTTAGGGTATTATTCCTCTTCCTGCGCAGGGAAATCGTGCTCTTCGGTTGTAGATGCGGAGTCTATTTCGTTGCCGTCGCGATCGAAGACACGGTAACGCATCAGTGGGTAGGAGCTATCGGCTACAAAACGGAAACGCCCTCCATACTGCAGATTGAGTTTTAGGGCACGACTGATGAGCCCTCGGTTGAAATACGACTCTACGAAGGGATGTACGCGGATGTCGTATCGTGCGCCTTTGTGGAGGAGACAGAGGTCGATGACTTTGTTGGTGATTTCGTCCTCGAGCATTAGGGTAGATTCCACTTTTCCGGTGCCGGCACAACAGGGGCAGGATTCCATGGTATCCATGCGTTGTTCGGGACGTTGTCGTTGGCGGGTGATTTGCATGAGTCCGAAATCGGAAAGAGGCAATACCTTGTGGGTTACCTTGTCGTTTTGCATAAGCTCGCGCATCCTCTCATAAATCTTCCGGCGGTTTTCGCCACGCGACATATCGATGAAGTCGATTACGATAATTCCGCCCATATCGCGCAGACGGAGTTGCCGAACGATTTCGTCGCACGCTGCAAGATTCACTTCCAAAGCAGTTGCTTCCGGGTTACTAGCATGTTTAGCACCACTCCCGCTATTTACGTCTATAACGTGAAATGCCTCAGGGTGTTGTATGATGAGGTACGACCCCTTGTGGAAAAGGACGGTTTTCCCTAGGAGGCGTTTCATTTGTTTTGTGATGTCGAAATGGTCGAAGATCGGTACGCGTTGCGAACTGTAGTATTTTACTTTTTCGACATTTTCGGGGGTTATATTGCTAAGGTACTTGCGCAACTCGTCGTACATCTGTCGGCTATTTACCCAGATGCTGGAGTAACTTGCGTCGAGGTTGTCGCGCAGGAGCGCTACGGAGCTATTAAGTTCGCTGAGTAGGAGTTTGGGTTGCATCCGCGACTGACTCAATTCTGCGAGGCAACTCTGCCAACTGGCTAAGAGTTCGGTAAGTTCGGCGTGCAGGATGCTTGCTTTTTTTCCTTGTGCTGCTGTGCGGATAATAACTCCCACACCTTTGGGTAGGATGCTCTGTACGAGACGTTGAAGGCGTTTGGCTTCCTCGCGATCTTCGATGCGTGCCGATAGGTGTACTCGTTCTGAAAAGGGCAGTAGTACCATAAAATGCCCCGCGATAGTAAGCTGCCCGGTGAGTGTCGGTCCCTTATTAGAATAAGGTTCTCGCTCTATTTTAACGAGGATATACTGCCCCACTTTTACGTGTTCGGTAATAGGGTCGTGTTTTCCGGGGAGAGATGCCGCTTCCTGGGCACTGGTGGGACCGTTCCACGCGAATTGCTGCACAAGATCCGTTGCACTGGGCGATTTCCCTTTGGCACCCTCACGCAGCACTTGTTTCACCTGTTGTACCATGAATGGGTAGTGCAGCCCCAAGTCTTTTAGTGGTAGGAACCCTTGCTTTTGCACACCAATATCAACGAAGGCGGCGTTGATATTCTCTTTTACCTTGCGAACCTGTCCTAGGTAGATATTTCCTACTGAAAAGAGCGAACTACTCTGCTGGGTACGTACCTCCACAAGATTTCCGTCCTCTAAAAGTGCAATTTGTGCACTCCCGGACGCACTATTCACATCTACAATTAGTTGCGAATTCAAACTTCACCTCCCCACTTATCTCACTAAGTCGCGCAAAGGTAGCTATTTCTGTAAACCTTATCTGTAGTGAGTCTTATAATTTAGGTGCTAAGATTGTGATTATTAATGTTATTCGACTTTAAGTAGGATGATGGCGATGGCAATAAAAACAGCAAAAACAAGAAGGATTACTTAAAAGTGCATCAGCAAAAAGATATACATTGTGTACGAATTGCGATAGAACCCAAAGCACAAGTAGTTGCGAATTAACTTTTCGTGCCATGCCCTACCTCGCCCGTCTAAAAATCCTACCTTTGAAAAAAGAAATCCACCGATGCGCCCGCTACAAGCTTACATCGATCGCCTTGCTCAAGAATACAAAACAGGGGTTACTACAGAACTCAGTCTGCGCCAGATTCTCGTGGAATTTCTCAAAAATCACCCAGCCTTTCAGAAATTTACTGTTATCAACGAGCCCAAGCGAATAGAATGCGGTGCACCAGATATTGTGCTGATATGCAAGGAGTTCCCTATCGCCTACATCGAGACGAAGGACTTGGGAGATACCGACCTCCTCGGCTCCAGACACAACAAAGAGCAGTTCGCCCGCTATAAGCAATCCATTGATATTGTGGTATTTACCGATTTTCTGCGCTTTCTTTTGTACCAGAATGGCGAGTGCTTGTTCGATGTACGTTTGGCAGAGCAGGTGGGCGATAAGTTGATTCCTGTAGATAACGCGGAAACCGCTTTTACTGAACTCCTTAGCTACTTGCGCGATGCGCAGCCGTCGCCCATAACCTCGGCATCGAAATTGGCGAGCATTATGGCTGGGAAGGCTCAGCTGTTGGCTCGTTCGATACAGACAGTGCTGGGCGATAAGCAAAGCGCTTTGTGTCAGGAACTTACGGGACAGTTAACCCGTATGCGCGATGTGCTTCTGAATTCGATTTCGGAGGATGAGTTTTCCGACTGGTACGCCCAAACCCTCATCTACGGCTTGTTTGCAGCGCGCTATCATGCACCTGATATACAAGAGTTTACTAGAGAAACCGCGGCAAAACTGATCCCTCGCAGTAACCCTTTTCTGCGCAAGATTTTCTACTATATCTGTGGCATCGACCTCGATCCCCGCCTAGCTTGGATAATCGACGACCTCGTTTCGGTTTTTAGTGTAACGGACTTGCGCACGTTGGTCGACTCGCAAAAAGCGGGCGAAAAAGACCCCGTCATGCTCTTCTACGAGGACTTTCTAACCGCCTACAACCCGGTGCGGCGCAAGGCTCGAGGGGTTTACTACACGCCAGCTCCGGTGGTCGAGTTTATGGTGCGTGCCGTGGACGAGATCCTGATCCGCGATTTCGGCATGCGCGAGGGACTAGCCGACTGTAGTCTTTTGCCCGATAAGAGCCACGTACACCGCCTTCAGATACTGGATCCTGCTACAGGTACCGGCACGTTTTTGGTGGAGATTGTGCGGGCGATACATCGCAAGTTTGAAGGTCGTCAGGGCGTTTGGAACGACTACGTTCGCAATCATTTATTGCCTCGCCTCCACGGCTACGAAATCCTGATGGCACCTTACGCGATGGCACATCTTAATCTGGAGCATGTTTTGCACGAAACGGGCGCTACCGACTTTGGCGATGCTCGTTTTGGAATTTACTTGGCGAATACTCTCGAGGCGCAGCACCCTGAGTCCAACGGCTTGTTTCCGATTGATACCGAGGCGAATGCAGTCAATGCCCTTAAGCGCGATCGGCACGTAATGGTGATGATTGGCAATCCGCCATACAACGTCAGCTCGTGCAACAAAAATCAATGGATCGAGGCGCTGATGCAAAGCTACAAAGCGGGTTTGAACGAGAAGAATATCATGCCCCTCTCGGACGACTACATAAAGTTTATTCGTTATGCGCAGTACCAGATCGAACGTACGGGTGAGGGCGTCGTTGCATTTATCACGAACAACAGCTTTTTGGACGGGGTCATCCACCGCCAAATGCGTAAAGAGCTTTTGCGCGTTTTTGATATTATTTACATAGTTAATCTTCACGGTAACAGTCGGTTAAAGGAAAAGACTCCGGAGGGCAGAAAAGACGAAAATGTGTTTGATATTCAGGCTGGTGTATCTATCAATATCTTTGTGAAAAATAAAGAGACGCCTCTGCAGAACAACCTTGCGACGCTTTATTACTACGAATGGTATGGCTTGCGCAAAGAGAAATTGGAAAACTTGCATACACACAACTTCAAAAAGCTCTCTTGGCAGGAATTACAACCCCAACCGCCAGCTTATTTCTTTGTAAATAAGGATTTTAGCGTAGCTAACGAATATCAAAATGGTTTGGGCTTGGAAGAGCTCTTTTACGCTTACAATTCGGGAGCTTCTACCTCTCGCGACGAATTGATAGTACACTTCCAACCGATTGAAGTAGAGCGCTTTTTGAACGATTGCAAAGAATTGTCGGTAGAAACTTTTCGCAAAAAATATAATCAGCTAAAAGATACTCGCAATTGGCAAATAGCTTATGCACAAGCCGATGCGCGCGATTCATCGCCGCTTTGTATCCAGCATTGCTATCGACCGTTCGATATCCGCTTTGTGCCGTATACCGGAAAAACTCGCGGCTTGTGGGCGTATCCCTGTTTTAAGACTTTGGGAGTTTTGCTCCATCCTAAAAATTTTTCGTTGTGTGTAACGCGACAAGTTAGTGTACAGCATTATTCCCATAGTTTTGTAACACGATGGCTGCTAAATAAGGGCGCTATGTCTGTGGGAGATAGTGCGTACGCCTTCCCCCTCTACAAATTCCCTGCCGGTTGGGATTATACTCCGGCAGAAATTGTAGCAGGCGTGACAAGGGAAGGAAAACCGATAGAACTGGAGCTCAACATGCGCCCAGAAATCCTAGCTAAAATAAGCAAAAGAATAGGCGAACCTGTAAAAGGCGAGGACGTGTTTGATTACATCTACGGCGTTCTCCACGACTCTGAATACCGCACCAAGTACTTTGAGTTTCTGAAAATAGAATATCCTCGCATCCCCTACCCAAAGGATAAAGCAGAGTATCAGCGTTTTGTGCGTATAGGAGGATACCTCCGTCGTTTGCATCTGATGGACGAAAAACTAGACCTCCCATCTGTCGCTACCTTCGATCTCGCAGGCTCTAACCTTGTAGAATGCGTTCGTTATGACGAAACAACGAGACGCGTCTGGATCAACGACACGCAGTATTTCGGAGCAGTACCTCTTGCAGTTTGGAATCACTGGGTGGGTTCGTATCAGCCGGCGCGGTTGTGGTTGCAGAAACGCATCGGTCGCATGCTTAACTATGACGACGTCCGCTGGTACCAACGCGTAGTAGATACCATTGCCGAAGAGCTGCGGTTTAGAGCCGCGAAGGGTTAAACGATATGTGAGTCTTTTTCAACAGATAATTCTGGCAATATGTGTAGCTCAGAAATTGTAGAAGCCTTGGCTATCCTACGCCGCGGCGGAACTATGCTTTATCCTACCGACACTATTTGGGGACTGGGTTGCGATGCACGACGTCCGGATGCTGTAGAGCGCTTATACCAAATTAAAGAGCGTCCGTCGACTATGAGTATGCTGGTATTGGTTGATAGCATAGAACGTCTCGCACAATATGTTGGCATACTTCCCGGTTTTGTGCAAGAGGAGCTTCAGAAACATCAACGTCCGACTACAATTATTTATCCGGCAGTGGACGGGTTAGCGCAAAATTTGTATGCTTCGGATGGTAGTCTTGGGATCCGAGTCGTTGCGCATCCATTTTGTTGTGCTATTATCGAAGGCTTGGGCGCTCCGTTGGTTTCGACATCTGCTAACTTATATGGGCACCCTACAGGACGCGATTTGCAGAGTATAGTTCCGCGCATCCGAGAGCGAGTCGATTGGATCGCTCCTGCTGTTTACGATACTGCAGTGGGGGGGACAGCATCGCGAATTCTAAAAATTGTAGGTAACCGTTTCGAAATTATCCGCGAATAAGGGGGCTTATATCCCGTATTCCTCGAGCCAGAGTTTTAGTGCTTGGTTCTGTTTCTTGATATCGGCATAGAGCGCTTCCTCGGTCATATCGCATCGTTGAATTTTGGTAGTGGGAGCATTGGGATCGAGTACGAAGCGGATTTGAAAATCTTTGGGGAGTGCGAGCCCTTCTATAAATATTCGGTGTAAATACTCGCGCTGTGCTTCGAGTTGGTTGAGGCAGAACTGATCGGTGACCCGGAGCTCTAGCAGATTCGTATCGATATATGTGGGTATGTAGTTACGCATAATGGCAGATAAGCCATCGCGCTCTTTTTTTATAGCGTCTGCGATTTTCTTCCAGTTTTCTAATAGATTGCTGGCGGTAAGCTCTGTAGGGGTTATATCTTCAGGTAGTGCGTACTCTTTTTTTATACCGATGCTTTTGGTGGGCTTATCTTTAATAGAGTGCGTCTGGAGTTTTCTATTTTGACGGAGATCCGTTAGCTTGGGAGGAGTTGGTAGGGCATTTGTGCTTGGAGTTTTGACGTTAGTGAGGTAGCGTTTGCGTCGAAACATCCAAAATTGGTCAATCAGTCGTTTTTTTTTTGCTCGTCAGGATCGCAGAGGGTTATCAGAAAGATTTCGATGTGTAAGCGCTGATTGGCAGAATCTGCAAGTGTACTCTCGGCATTGTTGCAGAGTTTTAGTGTTTGCATAAGGAGTGTTTCGGAAAAATCTTTACTGCGTCGGGAATACTCCATAGCAAGTTCCGAGCCGATCTCCAGAAGTTGCAGTCCGTTGCTATGTAGGGCTAGGAGCATATTCCGAAGGTGTGAGGTAAAGCCTGCCATAAATTGCGCAAGGTTAAACCCCTTATGTACCACCTCGTTAAAGAGGGTTAGTGCGTGCATGTAGTCGTTTTTGAGCATGTCGTCGGTAAGCTGGAAGTAGATATCGAGGTCTAAGAGATTCAGCCCTCCGATCACTTGTGCACGCGTTACTTGCGCATCGGAGTAACTAACTATTTGGTCGAAATTAGAAAGCGCGTCGCGCATAGCGCCATCGGCTTTTAAGGCGATGAGGTTTAAGGCATCGCGCTCGTAGGTTACGTGTTCTTTTTCGGCAATCCCGGCCAGAAAGTTAATGATGTCGTCTACTTGGATGCGATTGAAGTCGAAGATTTGGCATCGCGAGAGTACTGTTGGAATCACTTTATGTTTTTCGGTAGTGGCCATAATAAATACCACATGCTTTGGGGGCTCTTCCAATGTTTTTAGGAAAACGTTGAATGCGGTAGCGGAGAGCATATGTACCTCGTCGATGATGTAGACACAGCGTTTCCCCATGAGTGGACTTCGTTCGACGTGTGTGATCAGATCGCGCATAGCGTTAGCGCTGTTGTTGGAAGCCGCGTCGATTTCGAGGATATCTAAGTTTTGTCCGTCTTCAAATGCTTTACAACTTTTGCATTCGTTGCATGGTTCGCCTTCTGGTGTGAGGTTTTGGCAGACGAGGGCTTTTGCGAAGATACGAGCGCACGTCGTTTTACCTACTCCACGCGATCCGCAAAAAAGATAGGCTTGCGCAGTACGCCCCGTTTGTAGTTGGTGCTTGAGCGTCGAGGTAACCACAGCTTGCCCTACAACACTCGCAAATGTGGCGGGGCGATACTTACGTGCCGAAACAAAATAATTCTGTTGCTCTTCTGGCATAACCGATTGCTAAAAAAGATCCAACGATATGTTTTGTACAAAAGCGGTATAGCTGACTTTGCGACCGATTTTTGCCTCACTTAACAAAATGAGTACGGAGCGTTCTTCGCCATTTGCTGCACGGATATTGACCTCGCGTCGTTCACCAATAATCTTTTGCCCTGACGGACTGAGGTAGGCTTCCAAGAATTCGTTACCTGCTACTACGTCCTCGGGGAAGAGGAGACGGATATTCTGTCCAAGTACCTCGCTCCGTTCGATAGCAAAGAGTTCCTCGGCTGCTCGATTGAAGAACTCGACAACCCCGTCCTGATCCGTAGTAATGATTGCGTCGAGGAAACCTTCGAGTGTTTTTTCGTTTCGAATCTGAACTTTTTCGATCTCTTTGAACTGGTTTTTTACTTCCTCGCGCGCTTGGTGGAGTTTTTGTTGCAGTTCTACTTCGTTTCGCCGCAATTGCTCTTCTTGCGTTTTGAGCTGTTCGGTTTGGCGACGTGTTTCCATCTCCATGAGCTTTTCGCGCGTAATGTCGTTGGCAATAAGCACAACTTTAGAGATATCGCCATACATATCGATAACGGTTGTGAGGGAGATACGCAACCAACATTCTTGTTCGTCGTGTGTAAGAGTGCGTAGGGTACCGACAAAGTCCTCGCCCTGACAAACTTGTTCTAGGGTACGTTCGAAGACGGCTTGTTCATTTTTTTGTAACACATTGATGAAGGGGTGACGCAGCACATCCTTTCGTTCGTAACCGAGGATGGCGAAGAATTTGTCGTTTGCGTCTAAAACGTCGCCCAGAGGCGAGAGTTCAACTTTGAGACTTACGCGGTTGAGCGCCTCCATTTGTCCTTGCCAGTCGAGGTTTTGCAGCTTGTCGTTGGTGGTATCTATGGCTAGGAAGAGGATGCGTTCGATTTGTCCTTGTTGGTCTTTGATGCTGGTGTAGGCGGCAATAGTCCAGAGGTCTTTCCCATTTCGGGTATAGAGCTTGATATCGCCTTCTACGGGTTCGTCGCTTTGTACGATTTTTTCCCAGAGTTTTTCGACCATTTCGCGGTCTTTAGGACTGAAAAAGAAGGAGATATGTTTGTCAAGAACCTCGCCTTCGGAGCTATATTCGAGTTTTTGTAGGAACTTCGGGTTGGCATACAGTAGGAAGCCGTCGACGCTGTATTCTGCACGTATAAGCGTTTGGTTTACAGAGTTCGTAAAGCTTACGAAGGTCTCGGATTGCCGTGCTGCCTCTTCCTGTGTAGCTTGTAGTTCCTCCATATTTTGTCGCATGAGCTCCTCTTGCGCTTGGAGGGTTTCGGCTTGTTGTCGCGATTCTGCAAGGAGCTGTGCCGTTTGTATATTGATCTTTTTGCTAGAGAGGGTAGATGCTATGGTAGTTGCCACGCGTTCGACGAATTCTACAATATGCGGTTCGAATTTGTGGAAGGAGGCTAACTCGAGGATACCGAAGACGGTAGAGTCGTGTGCTACAGGCACTAACAGCAAATTTTGTGGGGTGGCTTGTCCGAGCCCGGAGGTAATCCGGAGGTAGCCAGCCGGTACGTGGTCTAGGTGGGTTGTTACGCCTTCCATGGCACAGGCACCGATGAGTCCGTCGCCCCATTCAATTCGTTGGTCTGCAAACTTTCGGCGGTCGTAGGCATAGCAAGCCATCAAGCGGAAGTAGCGTTCTTCGCCCTCGCCTTCCACCATATAGTATCCGCACTGATTGGCATCTACGTATTTAACGAGGCTGCTCACGATTCGGTAGGCGAGGTCTTCGAGTCGTTTGGTTTCGTTTCGTAGTATTTCGCCGAATTGTGCTAATCCTTCTGCATTCCAACGTCGGAGCTGATCTTCTCGTTGTCGCGCAGCTTCTTCTTTTCGGCTGCGGGCGAGGTCGTCACGGAGCGATACGAGGGCAGTACCTAGTAGGTCGTCGGTGGTGGGTCTGTAATCGCTGTTGGCACCAGATCGTATGGCACTAACGAAGGAGTTTAGTGCGGAGAGATGCTCTTCGTTGTTTTCGCGTTCTTCGGTAGCATTTTGTCGCATATGTGCGATGTGGCGTGCGATGTAATACATGGCAATCGCAGTGAGGAACGGCAATGCATAGATGAGATACATAGAGGGGTATGCCGCGTGGAGGTGCGAGAAGAAGATCCACGAAATAGACTCGTTGGTGTTGAGCAACTGTAGCATAACGACCAATACCGTCAGGAAGGCGCCTGCAACGAAGCCCAAGAAAGTCCTTTTTAATATGTAGAAATCGTGTCCTCGTCTTTTCATGAAGTGCTCCAGTTAAATATACGTAAAGTATAGTACATCAATGGCTTTATGCTCTATTTTCAGTAAAACCGTTTCGGTGGGCGATGGGATGTACAGAAGCTTTGGCGAGTGAATTTCTCCCGTTCTGTGGAATTTCTATCCAGTTAAGTCCGGGTTGGGTGTCGGCAGTGAGCGAGCCCAAATCGTTAAATCCACAAGCGTCTGCACCGTTGCAAGTAGCCCATTCTAGGAGTTCGGCGATGGGGATTTCGGGATAGTAGCTATTTACCACTTGTAGTTGACGGAGAATAGAGAGGGAGGGCGAGGAGGAGAGACTATCGGTTCCGACCGCTATTCTCACGCCCGAGGCACGGAGTGCGGGGTAGTTGGCTAATTTACCTTCGATAAATAGATTGCTTTCGGGGCATGGAACGATGGTAGCCTCGGGGATTGCCTCGTGTATAAATGCCAGCATATCGGTAGTCAGGCATACACCGTGTACGAGTAGGATGCGTTTTTGCATCTGTCCGTAATGGGAAAGTATGCGCTCGATATCTTGCAATCCGTAGGCTTCTACATCTCGTTGCCAATCGATGTGGAAAAGGTTGTAGATGGCGCCTGCCCGCCGTTTGAGGAAGTCGATCTCTTGTGCAGTTTCTGCGTAGTGTAACGAAAAAATAGGCGATGCCTCCAGTTCGGGTTGCAAGAGTGTCCAGAGCTTCTCGCTTACGGAGTAGGTCGCGTGGGGAGTCATATAGGCTTCTACGCCAGCTTCCCGAAACTCGTGGAGTACCTGTTCGCCAGTACGATATGCCGCCTCGCCAAGTGCAGCATTTACACCGAACATCTCTACGAAAGTAATAGAACGGAAGAGTTCGTTTTTTTTGAATGCTGCAGTAGAGGCGTCGTTGGAGATATCGGCATATGCTACAATTCCTTCTCGAGCAAAGGTCTCGTAGCCTCTTTTTTGTGCAGCGCTAATTTCGTCGGGAGTAAATTGTAGGCGGAGGGCATCGATCTGACGTAGGAATGCCGCCATAGAGCCGCCCGGTAGGAAGAGGTCTTCTAGAAACGCGAGTTCGGAGTGAGTATGTGCATTGACAAAGCCTGCACAGAGGTAACCGTTGCGGATCGGCAGTCCTTCCTTTTTTGCTTCGGCTTCGGTTATAGTATTAACAGAAACGATAGTGCCGTCCGCTGCCACGGTAACCACACCGTTGTGTAGGATTTCGTTTTTGGCGACAAGGACGTTTTGTGCTGCGTATCGTTGGGTTTCCATCACTAGAGTTTGGGTTCTTCTTGGAGAGTGAGCGATTGTAGCGAGTCTGCGGGCGTGTGAAAGTCTAAGGAGTCTAGTTGTTGCTGCAACTGGGCGATAATGCGGTCGAGGAGTTGGCTAAGTTGTTCGGGTCGTTGTGCAAAGTTGCGTAGTAAGGAGTCCATTTGTACAGAGTCTATACCCGCTTGTTGGTAGAGTTCGGAGTAGAGATCGAGGTGGCGAGTGGTGTCTACTGTAAGGGGTTTACTGACATTGGTCAGAAGAATGTTGCGTACGAGCTGTTCTGTGCGCTGATCGGGCAACGAACTTTGGTGTGGCGTACATCCCCACAGCACACAACTCGTTAGTAGAACAGTAGTAAAAATCTCGCTACGACTGATTCGCATTCCCACCCTTTCCACGCTACTAAAATAACACTTACTTACGAAACAGCACATGCAACGACGCGAACTTAGGCAAACGTCCTCGCATGTGCTGTTAGGATTCAGAAATTGGTAGTAGCTTAGTTACTGTTGTGTTTGTTGGGTACGTATAAGAGTGTTGTTGGTAGGGGAGGAGTACTATAGCTCTTTTACAAATCGGAGGAGTAGAACATCTTGCTGGGATCGGATGCGTAAGAGATACAATCCGGGTACAAGTTGTTCGGTTGGTAAGGTTAATTGTGTAGTAGCAATAGTTTTTGTGTGGCTGATTTCTTGTCCCATGGGGGTGCACACTACCAGCTCTAGTTCTCTACCTTGCAATGTTTCGGGGATGTAGAGATTCAGGCGGTCGTACGCCGGATTAGGACCGATGGTGATACCGGTGAGTTGGTTGGAATCGTCGACAGCAACGGGTTTATCTCCGTCTTCATAGTTGTTGTCGAACTGATCGGGTCCGTCGGGATAAGCGCTGTTATCGGGGATAGGTAGTATCGCGGCGGGAGGTTCGCCGTGCACAGTGAATGCGAAACTTTTGTCTAGATCTTTTAGATAATTTGCAGGATCGACGTAACCAATGCGCATGAGGCATTTGGCGTTTTCAGGTAGTGAGTAGTCGAGTGACATTTCGATTATGCGTTCTGCACCGGGTTTTAGGATTACATAACCGAAATCGAAGTATGGGTAGCGGAAACTTTCTTCTCCTGTTACCTTAATGGTTGCAACTAGGCGGTTACTCAGCCCTTTGTTATTAGGAGCTTTTACGCGTAGTTTGGCGGTGATGGGTGAGCCATTTTGATAGGTGTCGAATTTATTTAAGAATTCGACTTGTGCTTTTGTTATTGTTGCTGTGCTGTAAGCGGGTTTGAGTGTGATAGGTTGCGCTTTGAGGAGTTTGGTTGGGTAAGCGTTATCTGTGAGATCGTCGCCACTTTCGTTGAAATAGAAATGGAAATGACTAGCTGGACCAGCAGGTCCGTTGACATTTAGATGAACCGTTTGTTTTTCTCCGGGTTGTAACTGTATCGATCGGTGGAAAACAAGATCCTTATCCGTCAGAGTAGGTATAAGATTCTCTACGCTGCCAGCTTTTTTTGCATATAAACCCATGAGATAGGAGGAATAGGGAAGCACGCCTTTATTTTCGATATCGAAGACTAGCTGGTTCTTTTGCGACTGATATAAATCGGTCTCTAGCATGGTTACCTCTAGCTGAGCCTGTTGTTTGATTTGTTGGAATTCTACTTGCGTGCCATTTATTTTAAGCGAGGGTAGATGCACGAGTTGGTTCAGGTGTAGTGGATGAACCGATTGATCCGCGATCCGGTAAACCTTTGGGCGTACGAAATAGGTACCATTGTTTAGCTCGCTTAAGTTTATAGAAAGTTTGTACTCCTTAAATCCGCGCATGAATGCTACCTCATACTCATTAGGATCTTGGAATTCCTTTACTACTTCGCCATTCGAGTTGTAGACTTGTAGTATAATTTTTACATTGTGCTTATGGTAACTATAGTTCCACAAGCCTTTCAGGGTTACAACTACCGGTTTTGTTTTTGTTTGTTTATTGTTTGGGAATGCGAGTTGATTGCAGATAAATTCTACGTGAGGTTCTTTGGCATCGTTTGGGGTCATGCCGGTGATAATTTCGTTACCGAGGATGTATCCCCCTTCTCCACCGCCACCGGTACTTTGCACTGAAGGGTCGAGGTTTGTGAGTACGAAATAGCCGTTACTGGCTCCGTTCCACCCCCAATTGAAGTGGAAGAGTCCGTTGCCATCGTATCCGTCGCAGACAAAGGCGTGTCCGACTCCTACAGCCGATCCGGCATAGTAGATCGGACGTTTAGCTTTTAGTTCGTCAAGACAAATGGTAACCCATTCTTTGTAGGAATAGAAATTTTGAAAACGTAAGGCTATCTGGTTGCTGTATCGCATATATTTCCGTAGTCCGACGTATGCATCTTCGGAGAATGCGCCACTTGCATTGGCTCCGTACCCCATTTTAGCAATATATCCGACATCGCGGCAAAGGATTGAAGCAGCAATTTTTTCCTTTCTGGGCGAGTCGTTTGTCAGACGGTTAGGCATGTTAGCCCAAGCGTACTCATGACCGAAAACTTTGTGAAGTTTGTGGCCATTTTTTTCGTATTTTATGGATCCGCGTCCGCGTCGGGGCCACGCATGGTAGCGCATAATTTGCGAAAGCGCGGTTGCTACACATCCTACCGGTGCATTGTTGCCACTTATCTTTGGGGTGAGACGGTTGTAAGGCGCATTCTGATCCCAGATCATAGAACCGAGGAGGGGGGCGATAGGTGTTTTTTCGGTATCGAGCGGATTGCCTGCTAGTGGTATGCCTTTTTTACGTTCTTGTTGTACCCATTGGGCGTAGGTATCGAGCCAGTAGCGCAACTGTTCGGGTATATCTTGTACAACAAACGGGCTCTCGTGGGAGTAGCCCAGAACTTCCGGAACACAGTCGTCTCCAGCAACAATCACGTATCCTACTTGGTTCGGGTTCTTGTGTCCGAAGACATAGTAGTCCTGCTGTGTAAGCGAGGTGTTGCGTGTCGGGATGCCACTGCTGGTATAAAGAAGTTTGAGTGCTGTGCCGCGTGTCGGAGTTAATGGAGATAGATGTTTCTGTGCAATTTGTTGCGCATGTTGTAGATCTATGGGCGCCGCTTGTGTCGAAAAATTCAATAATGACACGATCCACAGTCCTAGAACGGCTACTAGGAATAATTTTTGGGATACTTTCATAGTTGTTGTGTGTAAAAATCAGATTTATGTTACTATGTCGGGTAGGGTTTGCTAGGTCAATTTTTTCAGTCGTGCGATGCGTAGCAGGAGGGTGCGTTCTACACCGTCGTCGAAGCGGATATATGCCGAGCTATTTAAGCCCTCTTGCATAACCCGGAGTACCTCGCCATCGCCAAAGTGCGGGTGCTGTACGCGGTCGCCTACTGTGTAATCGGAAGTGGTGATGGGAGGTGTGTTGTTCTTGGCGCGAGTACCCAAGGTGTTGGGGATGTGTTGCGGCTGAATATTGGTTCGGTGATAGCTGGTGATGGAGGTTGGTCTTCGCATGCGTATTAACGGACGCTCGGAGTAGGAGTCCGCGGTGTCTGCCAAATAGTGATGTGTGGTGCTGGTCTCTAAGCCCAATTCGGAGATGAAACGACTTTGTTTTATCGCGCAAACTTTACGATTTCCACCTTGAAACATGAAGCGAGAGTTACAACTAGAAACCGTGAGTCTTTTTGCAGCGCGTGTTACAGCTACGTAACAGAGGCGACGTTCTTCTTCGATCCCGTCAATCTCATTAAGGGATCGCTCGGAGGGGAAAATATTTTCGTTCATCCCTACCAGGTAGACGTAGTCGAATTCGAGCCCTTTGGCAGAGTGTATGGTGGTTAGGGTAACCGTTGGTCTGTTGTCTTTATCTTCGTTATCAGCATCAGTTAAGAGACTAATCTCCGAGAGAAACATCTCCAGAGTAACCAATGTTTCGGGGTCTTGGTTTTGCTTCTGTTCTTCGAATTCGTGGACATTTTTCAGAAGTTCTCGCAGGTTCTGATTTCGCGCTTCGTCGTCAGCAGATCGTCCACTGCTGTAAAGTTTATTTAAGCTACTAGCAGTATAAATAGCTTCTGCTATTTTGCTAACAGGTGTGGTATTTACCGATGCTATATGGGGTTTTAGACTTTCGCGGAAATCAATAATTTTTGCAAGCGTGGGTTTAGAGATTACGGTATTGGGGGTAGGTAGACTTTCGATATATGCCCATAGCGAGAGGTGTGCTTGTCTCGCTTCATGTGTGAGGTCTTTTTGTGCTTTTTCTCCAATACCGCGTGTGGGAAGGTTTATGATCCGTAGAAGCGTATCGTCGTTAAGCGGATTTACCACAAAATTGTAGTAGGCCAATAACTCCATAACCTCTTTGCGCTGATAGAAGGAGCGTCCGCCGTAAATTTTGTAGGGGATGTTGTAGGCACGGAGCTTTTCTTCTAGAATGCGCGAGAGATGCGAGGCGCGATAAAGGATAGCAAACTGGTTGTAGGTGCAGAGTCGGCTTTGGTAGGTATTTCGAATATCTTGTGCTACACCAAGCGCTTCTTCTCTTTCGTTTTCGCGGAGATTGTAGATTATTTTTTCGCCCGAGGCCTGCGCTGCTTGGCACTCTTTAGGGATCTGCTCTGTGTTTTTTGCAATGAGGCGATTGGCAGCATTTACAATTTCGGGCGTAGAGCGATAGTTGGTTACGAGTTTAACCACTTTGGTTTCGGGATAGTTGTCTTGGAACGTAAGAATGTTCTTGAGATTTGCACCGCGAAAGGCATAAATACTCTGGGCATCGTCGCCAACTACACAGAGGTTGCGATACTTTTGTGCTAGGAGGTTTAGGATCTGATTCTGTACGTCGTTGGTATCTTGGAACTCGTCTACCATGATGTACTGGAATTTATCTTGGTAGTAGGCTAGTCGGTCTGGGTGGTTGCGAAAGAGCAGATAGGTGTTAACCAAGAGGTCGTCGAAGTCCATCACATTCTCCGCACGCATTCGGGTGTAGTACGTGGAGTAGATATTGCCGAATTCGGGTATTCCGGCAGTGAGGTCTTTTTTGTGGGCGATGGGATCGTTTGCGTACGCTTCGGGTAAGATTAGTGCATTTTTACAGCGAGAGATGCGTGATGCTATGAGCTGACTCTTGTAAATCTCTTTATCGAGATCCAGCTCCTTTACTATGCGTCCTGCAAGGGTCTGCGCTGCGCTGGTATCGTAGATGGTGAAGTTGTTTTGGTAACCGATTTTGTCAGTTTCGTTTTTTAGGATCCGCAGAAAAATGGAATGGAAAGTACCCATGGTTAGGTTAGCAGCTTTGCTTTTTCCGACCACTTTTGCTACGCGTTCGGTCATTTCGGTAGCTGCTTTGTTGGTAAATGTTAGGGCGAGGATATTTTTTGGGGGGATGCCGCTCTGTAGGAGATGTGCCACGCGGTAAGTAAGTACGCGAGTTTTTCCTGATCCTGCACCTGCAACAATGAGTATAGATCCGTTAAGGTATTCTACCGCCTCGCGTTGTGCAGGATTTAGAGTATCCAAATACGAAGTATCCACCATAAATGCCGTTCGTAGTAGAAGGAGCTTCTGCAGTCTTTACAAAAGTACAAAAAATGGGTCTACGTTTAAAGGCGGAAGTTGCTAGTGCTAGTATTTAGGCGTTTGTGGGGTAAATCAACTGGGCATCGGTAATTGTGTCGAGCACCTGTTCTATGTAGATTTTTGCTTCGGTTTGTGCGAGTACTAGATTGTGCAGAAGGTAGTTGCCACAGTCGGATGGTGTCGCACCGGGTATTTCGCCACGGAAGTCTACTACAAATTGGAAAGCTTCGCGCAGTAGGGGTAGGATGTCTTGTGGTGTATGCTTGCCACTGACAAGGAGGTAATTGCCCGTCTGGCAACCCATAGGTCCCCAATAGACGATACGATCGCCCCACACCGGATGGTTGCGAAGGTAGGTAGCAACCAGATGTTCGAGTGTATGCAGGGCAGCTTGATCGAGTGGTGCCTCGCGGTTGGGTTCTTTCATTCGGATGTCGAAGGTCGTGACGTAGTCGTGCTCTAGGTGATCGCAGCGAGATACGTAAACTCCGCGTAGGAGGCGATTGTGATCAATGGTAAAGCTGGTAATCTTTTTCATCACTTCGCTAGTATTGATGGTATGTGGTTAAGAACTGTGCGAGGATGTGATGTAGGTTGTCGAAAGCTTGGGTGGGAGATTCCCAAAATTGTGCATACTGCTGTGCATGTTGCGTTGTGCGTACTGGAGTATCGCTCACTGTCCGCAACGAGAAGTAGGGTAAGTGGTAGAGGTAGGCTATTTGTGCAATGGCAGTAGATTCCATATCTACGACTTTTGCATCGGGGAAGTGTTCTAGGAGCTGTGCAATGCTTTCGTGCGATGGGATGAAGTAATCGCCACTAGTAAACAGTCCGCAGCTTAGCTCCGGATGGAATTGAGCAAAGTGTGCGAGGAGTTCGGGAGCCACTGGATAGCGTGCCGGGAAGTCCTGTACTTGCCCGAATTCGTTGCCTTCGCCACACCAGACGTCATGGTAAGCAAATGCGGAACTGAGGACGGGAGTCGCGACTTCGAGGTTTGTATCGATGGCACCACAGACGCCTAGGTTTACAATTAGTTCGGGTTGAAACTGCAGCTGCCCTTGGTAGGCATGTAGTGCGGCACAAACTTTACCGATCCCGGTCAGGACAAGCAAGCATTCAATATCGCCGATCCAACCAACGTGAGCGCGCGTCCCGATTGAGTCTAACGATTTGGGGCGTTTGAGCCAACTGTGCACGAGATCGTATTCCTTGTTCATGGCAACGAGCAATAGAACTCGTCTCTCCTGCTTTTTTGCTGACATAATCTAATCCTTGCTATGGTTTGGGTGCTCTGTCGCCTGCTTCTGTCTTCTTGGGTTTTTAGGGAACCAGCCTTTTTCTACACGTTTTTCTTGTTGGATAAGCTCACCGATGCCCCATAGGAGGCAAAACCCCGCAATACTCGTTACTGCTGCTAAGAGACGTTGTGTAATCCACAATGATAGAAAAATTCCGACTAACCCGACGAGGAGGAATGCGATCCAAAGCCATTTGGTAAAGTAATATTCGCCTTTTATGACCAACCAGCGTGCAAGGGCAATAATCCCGATCGTGGCAATTCCTAAAAAGACTCCCTCAAAGTTCATTCAGTTGTGTGTGGTAGTACTGTTAATAGGGCTGAAACCTATTGTGCAGCTTTAGATATGATAGTAGGTATCTGGTCGCTTCGGATTGCGTTTTGCGCGTCCTTTAGCCACGCGTTCGTGCTGCCAGCGTAGCTCCAAGGCTGTCCAGAGCAAACAAGCACCTAGCACCCCTAAAAACAGCGAGAAAAAGCCATCCAAAAATACAGAGAGGAGAAGTGCAAAAATCCCGCACCATCTAAAAAGCCAAGCAATGCGTTTCCCGATGTGGTACTCTACGAAAATGACCAACGGATGGCACAACCCAACCATCAGGAAAGCTCCAGCGCCGAGCAATAAGCCTTCCCACTGCATTATATCTGGTTCGTTATCGCAATAAAATTCACACTATAGGGGGGTATCGTGGTGTAGTAACAAAAATCTCCTACTATATACAAAGAAAACGATAATTGCTGTTTTTGTTCAATTAGAGCAACAGTGCGAGTGGTACTGCAAAAGGCACAAAGAAGGTTAGCACAATGCCGTGGTAAACCGACACTACTGCATATTGTGGCGAGGTGGCTTGTAGGATAAAAGGCAACACCGTGTCGCCACTGGTAGCTCCTGCACAGCAAATGGGTGCGTAGACTCCTCCCAGTCGCACATACAGCGGTGCGAGCATGATGGTAGAGAGTTCGCGAATAATATTCGAAACGAGTGCGATAGCAGCAATGAGTTCGCAATTCGGGATCTCGCTACTACCAATCAGGACACTCGAGAGGCTGTAGTAAGCATAACCAACGCCCACAACCTCGACATTGCTAAGGGTTAGATCGGGGAAAAAAGGCCAAGCAATAAGTACCCCGAGAGCCGTTCCGACCACAGTAAAAACAGGTAGGAGGAGCGGACGAACTCCCATCCCACGGAGTGCGCGGAAAGTACCTTCGTTTCCACCAGTACTTAGTCCCACACAAATCATTAGCGTGTAGAGGAGGGCGACGATGATGGTGTCGATGTTCCCGTCGGAAAAGAAGTTGGCTAACGGCGGGATGTAGCGTCCGAGTAGTACCCCTACTAGGAATATGGCAAAAAAGGACAAACTCTCTAGTATCTTTAGCCAAGCGCGATTTTGAGCTTTTGGGGTATTTTCTTTTGGTTGTTCGGTATTTTCGGATGTTTTGGGAGTTTTTATAACGAATCGACCGAAGATCCATGCAAAGAAGATAGTGCCAGCCAATGCTCCCACGGTAATTACTATACTTTGCAGACCGACACGGGGTAGCTGTACAAAGAGTTCGCGATTGAGTCCGACGGCGATCCCCATCACACACAGCAGGACGTAGACTACGTAGGTGATAAAGCGACTAGCGAATAGGATAATTGCTTGTCGTTTTCGTAAAAAATACCCCACCGTGCCACTCACAAGCATGAGTGCGAGTAAGATTAAAGTAACCATCGCCGACCTCCAATTTGAAAGACAAAGGTAATCTACTCGCCGTATTCGGTTGTGTGTGCGGATGGTAAAATGTAGCGAGTGACAAGGCTGGTGATATTCATTTTTATTCGGTGTTGTTTTGTAATATTCTATTAGGCGGAGTATTGTTTTTTAGAAGTTAATTGGATAGGTTTCTCCTACGTTTTTTTTGTTGATTTGTTTGCAACAGATTTATCTTTTTGACAAAAGGCATTAACTTGCCTAGCACAGATATACTAATCAATAGTGAAGGGAACAAATGAAACAAGGTCTACTTTTGTTGTTCTTCTTGTGTGTGGGCTTATTGCTTTATGCACAAGAATCGATTCGTTTCGGAGACCGAGAGGTTTACCTAGATGCAAACGTGCAGCCTCAAAGGCGTAACCACAAAACGTCTGGTCTAGAGTTAGGTATGCCAGTAGGAGATCGACTCAATGTTTTGGTACAGTTTAACTCAGCGAATATCTCCCAAGCTGCGCTTGCTAAGAAAGGCGTAGTGTTAGGCGATTATCTCGGGAGTAATGCTTACTATGCGCAGATTGTGCCAGGTAGCCGCCCGAGCGATTTTGTTGGTACGGGGCTTCGTACAGTTGTACCAATACGTTCGGAGTGGAAGGTAGTAACAGCGTTCTTACAAAATAAGATCCCGATTTGGGCGCGTCAGAATGACAATATTCGTATGCGCCTTTCGTGGTTCAGTTCGGTGTCGTGGGCACAAGTAAAAAAAGAACTAGACCGTATTGGAGTCTCACATCGTGCTAACTCGTCGTTTTTCCAAAATGTAGAAATAGAAGGATCGCAAGAACAGATTCTAGCACTTGCCGACTTTGAGGGAACAGCCTCCATCCGATATTGTAAACCGCCAGAAGTGCTCTACAACTATCATGGAGCACGTTTGAGTGGAGGTTCTATACTTACTCGTCCAACTTCGTTACATGGGCGAGGTCTTACGGGCAAGAATGTTCGCATCGGGATTTGGGATGCAAATATTGGCGATCACGTAGATTATGGTGCACGTGTACACAATATGGAGTTTGAAGATCCTATTATTGAAGCGGGATCGCATGGTATGCATACTTCGGGTACAATCATTGGGAGTGGTTTGTGCGACGAACGTGGACGTGGACTTGCACCCGCAGCACAACTTTGGGCATATAATTTTGGAAATGGTCTCAATGGTAAATCCTCGGCGCAAGAGATGTACGAGACCTATATAAAAGAACACATCACGCTAACATCCAATTCGTATGGTTATGCCCTCGCAGCTTTTTGCGACTATGAGGATATTTTTAGCTACACGGAACTTGCCAATATAGATGTCGACTACCTCGCCTATCATATCCCCGATCTTACACATGTCTTTGCTGCAGGCAACGATCAAGATGAAACGCGCTGTGCATTAGAATGGAGTCATGCTACCAACTATTCCAAAAATATAATCTCGGTTGGCGCTGTAGATACTGAAGGTCGCATAACGGATTTCTCTAGTCTTGGTCCGTTGCGCGATGGACGTCTGTTTCCTATTATAAGTGCGCGAGGCGAAGAGGTATATTCTACTATATATGGGCAGGCGTACAAAGCTGAAGACGGAACCTCGATGTCGTGCCCAACTGTGACAGGGCATTTAGCATTGCTTACTGAGCGTTGGATGCAGTTACATGGAGGCGCTGCTCCCTACAACTACTATCTGAAGGCTTTGGTAGCTAATACGGCACAAGAGGCTGGCAATCCTGGTCCAGACTACAAATATGGTTTTGGAATTTTGGATGCAGAAGCGGCAGCAGTTGCTCTGGAAAATAATTGGCATGCACTTCAAGAATTACAACAGGGTGGGGCTGCACAAGAAATAAAAGTAACAGTACCCGATGGTGTAAAGGAATTGCGAGTGACCCTATGTTGGAGCGATCCTGTTACCAATAAAGAGTTCGCATATGGTGAGTGTCCTATTCTGAACGATTTGGATCTCACACTCCATGCACAAGGGAAAACATACTATCCGTATACGCTTAACGCTGCAGAACCGCATCTTCCCGCTGTTGCTACACAACGAAACGAGGTAGACAACATTGAGCAAGTACGCATATCTGCCCCCACTGCAGGAGAATATACAATTAAGGTGGGAGGAGCAGTTCGACAAGGATCAAAACAACCCTACGCTGTAGTTTGGTACTTTGACTACCAAAAGCCAGAAATTGTCTCGCCACAAATAGCTGATATAAATTCGCCAGATGAGGAATTATATCTCCATACGAAGAATATGATTGCTCCTTTACGTGTTGAGTTGTCTACAGACGGAGGAAAGAGTTACGAAGTTTTAGGTCAGTTTGCGAACAATTCGCTGTTTACGCTTCCTAGCCCTATTGAAGCCACAAACGAGGCTAGTTTGCGTGTAATAGATGTGCAAGGTCAGATTGCTACAACAGGCTATTTTACTATAATGCCTCAGGTACAAGACTTGCAACTAACAACTACGCCTTGTTCTACTTCGGGTTGGCAACTAGCTTGGAATGCTGTCGACGGCGCTGCCAAATATAAGATATTCCGTGCCGACCTAGAGAAAGAAACCTACAACGAAATTGCCGAGGTAGATGCCCCAGTTACTACATACGTTTTACAAAACGACCAAGTAAGTGCTGCGCGCAATATGTATGCCGTGCAGGCTGTAAGTGCAAGTGGGCTATGTGGCGCACGTAGTCGAGGTGTGATTACGAGCGAACCACAGCCTAAACTTCTGACACTAGACGATCTGCCTTACACAGAATCGTTCGTTGGGTGGCCTATGCAGCATGTGGCCGTTATAACAGGAGCTAAACTAGAATTCAGTGTACAAGAACCGCATCCGCGTTGGGGCTTCCCGCTTAAGTCACAAATGATTGCCTGGGAGGGAAAGAGTAGGGCCTCCGATTGGGATAAGCCATTTGAGCAGCGCGACCATGTAGGCGTAATTTCTGCTTGTGGTATAGATTTGACGAAAATTCCGGTCGGTACTAAGCTAGAACTTGTATCGTACTGCCTGCTAAAGAAACCGAGTGATGACGGGCGGGTTGGGTCACAGCTCCGTGTTCTGGCGAAAGGAGATGTACTGACGGATGAGCTTGGACGCGAAGTCATTGAAGGCGATGGTGATGAGCACCGTCTCGCTTGGGATATAAGTAAATATGCGGGCGAGAAAATTACTTTGGACTTCGAGGCCGCTTTAGCGAGTGAAGAGGACGGAGCAATTATAGCTTACTATCAGATTCTGCAAAAGACCGACCATCCCGATGTAGGCATCGCATGGGTAAATGATCCAAAGATTGATGACATGGCAGATATGCACGAGGAGACTATTCGTTTCTATGTGCAGAATTATTCCACGTGTGAAGTTAAAAACGTACCAGTCTCGGTGCTTGTAGATGATAAGTTGGTTTATACCAATGTATTTCAAACATTAAAACCCTTTGAAGGACGAGCAGTTTCGTACAAACATGACTTTACAAGCCAAGAATCCCATAAGTTCAATGTGCGTGTACGTGCAGAGATAAGTGGAGACATTGAGCCAACGAACAACGAGAAAGAGTTCCAAGTTTACAATATTGGCAATGTCATTGCAATGCCCGAAGTGGTCTATTTCGAGTTCTTCGGTCAGAGTATACGAAAAGTGCCTTATATATCTCGAAAGATAAATGGTAAACAGCTGTTTGTAGATGGGCGTGGTTCGCTCGAGCCTTACAAACCAGATCAGGAAGGAGTATTGCAGATAGTACCTACAGCATCGAATAGAATCGTACAGGCTACTTTCAAAGAATACGATTTGGCCGAAGGAGACACGTTGGCAATTTTTACGGGGAACGTGCCTACGGACTTAAAGGTACTACCGCGCTATGCACAAATCAAGCTTACAGGAAAAAGTACTATTCCGCAAGTGTTTATTTCAGAAGCCGATAATGGTGGGCTTACATTCTGTTTTGTGGGTTATAACGAATATACTAAGGCTGATGGTTGGATCGCTGAAGTTCAAGAATTTGAAGCAGAGAATCAGTGGAAATTAGAGAGTCTAACAACAGCAGATGGCGAGGAGGCGAACTCTAAAAAGGTGCAGGCGACAATTGAAAATCTATTACCTGTCGACTTGTACAATGTGGGCTTGAATGTAACTGTAAATGGAAAGTTCCTGCGCTATACAATTCCTGTTCTGACGGCAAATGGAAAAACGGATTTTACGCTGCCACTACAGTTTAATATAGCGCCTCCCGCGCGTTATGAAATTGTTGCACAATTGGTAAAAGACGGCGATGTTAGCGACAATGAAAAAGCTCTCATACTCGAAAATGACCCGTTGTGGCATAAAGGCGTAATAACTGCTCCTGATAAACTGTATATCGCCAGCCTCCGAACAGTAGATAACAGTATGGTACCAATACAGGCGCAGGCGAAAGTAAATTATATGCCTCAACAAATAGTACCCCTCTATATGCAGAGTAACAATGTGGTGTGGCTTACGCTCTCGGGCAAACCGACTACGAACGAATTACCATCGCAGCTCAGGGTTTGGGTAGATGCCAACGACAACAATACTCTCGAAGATGCAGAACTTACAACCGCCGAAGTGCTTGCAAATGAATTGGAATATCAGATTGCATTGAACCTTTCAAATTTCCCCGGAATTAAAGCTGGCAAACATCGGATGCGTTTAATGCTTTCTACGGAGAACGATTACAAGAAATTTGTAGCTGGCGAAACCATAGCATGGGGGCATGTGGTAGACCTTACGGCTGAGGTAAAAGATGGCAAGAATCCGTATGACTGCGAGCTGTCGCTAGTCTCGCTTGTTGCGCCTGCGACTGGGCACTCTTTAACAGGAACAGAGAGGGTGACAGTGCGTGTACGCAACAACGGTGTTGCACCACAAGCGAGCGTAGAGCTCGTGCTGACGGTTGATGAACAGGAAGTGGCTACCGAGAGCATTGCATGTACGCTAGCAGCTTTAGGTGGCGAGGCTGATTTAACTTTTTCTAAGTCAATAGATCTCAGTGCGCAGGGTAAACATTTGGTAAGTGTAGCACTGAAAAACGCTGATAACAACGTTAAGGACAATGAGCTGAAAGAGCGCATCTTTAATATCGCTCCGCAGACAAATACTATTTATGGACTCTCGTTTGTTGGCAATGATCGCGAGGCTATAGAATTGCCACTGAAGGGTCACAACGTAGACAAGGAATGCACCATCGAGGGGTGGTGGTTGCTCAACAAACCGCAGCGTTGCGAACTTGTAAACGAAGAGGGTATTTGGTTAGCCACTCTTGCGGGCAGCGACAAGTTCCCTGACAATACTTTGGTTTTTATGGCAGGTAACAGTGGGCTGCTGCTTAGCAAAACACCTGTACTCAAGCCGGGAAAGTGGCAACACATCGCTGTTTCTATGAAAGTCGCTTATGGATGGAGCGGTGATATGACCACACATCCTACAGTCTATATAGATGGTGAGCTTGTAGAAATGGAACGTTATGGCAACGGTATACTCTCTTTCAAGAACTTATTGTTAAACGTCAAGTTCGATGGACAACTTGCAATGTTCCGACTCTGGAATAAGGAGCGTAGTTCGGCAGATATCCTACAAAATATGACAAAAAGTGTACGAACTGCAGATAACAACTTACCGCCCGATTGTGTAGGCGAATACATCTTTACAGAAGGAAAAGGTATAGCATCGGCTTATGGGCAGGGGCGTTATGCAGTAATTCATAGCCAACGCACAGATGTTTGGAAAACCATTCAGCGTATTGTTGCTAGTGCCCATGTGGAAGACGAGCAAGTACCCCCACAATATGTGGCGGACGACAAAATAAAGATTGTAGTTCCTACCGATTTCACAGAGTTCGATAAGGTAAAAGTTGCATTCGTTTTGGATTGGCTGGGTGCCACCGTCTCGCACAATGGTACAGTAGTACACCCAGATACGGAGTTGGATTTTACGACGAGTGCCGAGCATACATTACAATTTAAGGCGGAAAAGAAAGATTTCTTTGGAACGAACCTTGTGCAAGAGTTCTCTATTCAATTGGTGAATGATGCTTCTGGGGAGTGCGATTTGGTCGAGCTTGCTATGCAAAAAGCCGACAATCCTGGTTTGAAAGATGAAATACTCCTGACAAACTGCGATCAAACGCTTAAGCTAGAAGTAAAACAGGAGGGTGGTACTCCGCTAGATGTGCATAACCTCAAGCTGGTGGTTAAACAGTTATCGGCTGGAGCAAAGCTTTATTGCGAAGGACGTGCTATAGAACTCAATACTCCGTTTACAGTTGATCTTAGTGCACCTGTCTATTTACGTGTTGTTGCACAAAACGGACGCGATGCTAAGTATTATACAGTAACCCTCGCGATGGAACAAAACATACAGTGGGGGACAGAAAAAATTGAGCGTGCATTTACCAAGACACCTTTCCAATTGGATGCAAAAGCTACGTCTGGGCTTCCTGTACGGTACATTTCTGCCAATCCGTCGGTGGTAAGTTTCGCCCCTGATGGGAAGTGTGTTGTTGCAGGAGTGGGTACTACTACTATTAGAGCAACGCAAGCGGGTAATGCACAATATCTCGCAGCTCCTTCTGTAGAACGGACAATAGAGATTACGCCAGCACTGCTTACAGTCAATATGAAAGAGGCATATATGGCGCAAGGCGACCAGATACCCGAATTTGAATTCGAGTACGTAGGTTTACAGTTTGAGGATACGCAGTATAAGTTTGATATCCCTTATGAGGTACTTGATGCCAAAGGACAGCCTTGGGATGGAACAGAGCAGCTCACGCAACGAGAATATGTGGTCAGACCGAAAGATTATACAGTACCTGTCCGTCGCGATAACTATGAGGTAACTTACAATAAGGGTAAGCTAATTGTAGGAGCTGCAAACACGGCGCAAAAGGTTACTTTCAAGGTGATAGATGAGAAAGAGCATGTACTATCTAATATCGCATTGGAATGTGCTCAGTATCGCCTACAAACGAATGAAAATGGAATAGCAGAGTTGTTCCTACCGCCAGCGACTTACCAAGTATATGCACGTAAAGCAGATTATGCGATTGCTGAGGTTGAATTTGTTGTAACGAACCAAGCGCAAACAGTACAGGTGCAGCTTAAAAAGCTTGCACATGAATTAGCGTATACCGCGGATTCACACGGAATAATACAGGGTAAATCGACACAACGGGTAGCCAATGGGGGCAATGGAGAACGAGTAATTGCAGTGCCTATTACGCCGTCTTATCGTTTTAAGCGATGGTCGGATGGGGATACAGAGGCATCGCGTGTCGATATGAACGTTACGAAGGATGTAACGGTCATGGCAGAATTTGAGGAAGCATCCTACACTCTATCTTATAAGCTTGGAAAGGGTGGACGTTGGGTCTCTGGGCAAAAGACGCAAACGGTTAAACACGGAAAAAATGGTACAGCCGTTGAGGTAGAACCTGACGATGGTTGGGTTTTCGTTGGTTGGTCAGACGGTAATGAAGAAGCCGAGCGTACGGATACCGATGTCGTAAAAGATATAGAAGTAGAAGCGCTATTCTTCAAACCACACATGCTAACTTGGGCAGAGAATTTCGATCTAGGAGAAGCTGTATTACAATACTGGTATTTTGATGTACAAAGTGAGGGAGAAGGTTGGAAGCTTGTACCGAGCAAAACTGTGGCAGGTGCTGCTGCCGAAGGCGAAATATTGAAAATTGAACCCGTAGGACAAAATCCGTTCTATCACGAATGTTTTGTGGAGACCCCTTGGCTCTCGATGGAAGGACGTCCTACTGCAGGAGGCGTTAAGATAAGCTTTGATCTTTACTATAAGAAGGCGCTTAATTCAACGGCAGTGATCGAATATAGTTTTGATGACGAAGATTGGAATACGATTGAAGCGCTAGCAGAAGGCTCTGGAACTAGAAAGAGTTATGTAATACCCGATGGCGATATTGCGGGTAATGAGCTAATTCGTTTCCGTTGGATGTTTACAAGCGAGAATTTCAATACCTATCTTGCTATAGACAATATTACGGTATCGCTTGATCCGCAACCCGATGAGCAAACCATGCTCAGATATTTGGCGGGAGAACACGGTCAACTGACGATGGAAGGTCAAACTGAAAAGGTAAAGAATCTTGAAGTGAAAACTACGAAAGGCGTAAACGGTGCAAAGGTTACTGCAGTGCCAGATGCGGGTTACCTCTTCGATAAGTGGAGCGATGAGAAAACGGAAATCGTACGTCAAGATCAGCAGTTACCAGTTGCTGTGTGGGCATATTTCAAACGTCAGCTCAAAACACAGTACACGTTAAGCTATAAGGCGAAAGAAAATGGAAATCTAGAAGGTGTCTTATATCAGCGTCTTGAAGAAGGCGAAACGGGAACTCCCGTACTTGCTCGTCCTAACGTAGGGTACAAATTTGTGCGTTGGTCGGATGGAGTAACAGATAATCCACGTGCAGATGTAGCTACCGTTACCGCTACATATGTAGCCGAATTTGAAGCTACTACGAAAGTGTTTGCAGTAACTCTTGTGAAAGAAGGAGAAGGGCAGCTGAAGATAACGGGTATTGCAGAAGATAAATTGAATGCCGTTCCAATAGGTACAGAGCTCACGGCAGTAGCAACACCATCGACAGGTTGGAAGCTGAAGAGCCTGATGGCTGGCACGCAGGACATCTTGGCTGACGGTAAGTTCACTGTAACAGCTGATGTTGAAGTAAAGACCGTGTTTGAGAAGATTACACCAGTGGAAGATGCTGTATTTGCCACTGTAGTCGTTGCTCCTAATCCGTTCGATGCTCAATTACGAATTGTAAACGGAGAATTGCGTGGGACATATGCATTGTTGAATGCGCAAGGTGTTATGGTACGTAGTGGCAATATGGATGGAAACGAGGTACTGATTGAAACCAATGATCTTATTTCGGGTATTTACCTCTTGCGCCTCACTGCTGACAATGGCGCAACGAAGACGATAATAGTTGTAAAAGACAATCTGTAGGGGCGTTGCATGAAACGCCCGCATAGAATGATAACGGATACTGCCCTAGGGCAGTGTCCGTTGTTGATTGGTTCTTTAACCTTCTGAATAGCAACGTTTTTTGTAGAGGAGTGGGCAATTCCCTTTTAATATTCTATTTTGCCTTTATCCTGCCGTTTCTCTTTTTCGTACCTTAGTACTGTATATCAGTATCGAAAATGGCAGAGAGAAAACTACCCATCGGTGTACAGAATTTTGAAGATCTGCGCAGGAACGAATATCTATATATAGATAAAACCCCGTATATCGAGCAGTTACTGCGCGGTAAGGTATACTTCCTAAGCCGTCCACGTCGTTTCGGGAAGAGTCTTTTGCTCTCCACGCTCGCAGCTTATTTCCGCGGGCAAAAAGAGCTTTTTAAGGGGTTGTATCTCGAGAAAGCGGAAGAGGAGCTAGCTCTACAAGAAAAGCGTGAAGCGTGGATAGAGCACCCTGTCTTGTATCTGGATTTCAATGCAAGCAATTATAAAGAAGCGGACAGTCTTGCCATAAATCTGAACAACCATCTCACAGCTTGGGAAAAGCTTTATGGTACAGAACCGTCCGAGCAAGACTATTCTACCCGTTTCATCGGAGTTATTCGTCGCGCGCATGCGAAGACAGGGCAGCAAGTGGTTATACTTATCGATGAGTACGACAAAGCGCTACTGGATACTTTGGATGACGAGAAGTTAAATACTCAATATCGCGACGTGCTAGGCGCATTTTACTCGGTTATTAAAACTTGCGATGAGCATCTCCATTTCTCGTTCTTAACGGGAGTTACAAAGTTTAGCAAGGTGAGTGTTTTTAGCGGTCTAAACAACCTCAACGATATCAGTATGGAGGCTACATATGCAGGCATTTGTGGTATTAAAGAGGAGGAGCTCGTCTCATATTTTGTCTCAGAAATAGCGGAGCTCTCAGCAGCGCTCCAGCTGACGCACGAGGAGACTATTGCACAGTTGAAACAGCGCTACGACGGCTATCAGTTTTGCAGGTGTGGCGAGCACGTTTACAACCCATTTAGTTTACTCAATGTCTTGAAAAAGCACGAGTTTGCCGACTACTGGTATGCAACAGGTACGCCCGATTTCTTGGTGAAATACTTGAAAGAGGCGCACTACTTCATTCCCGACCTTGAGGGTGGAGTACGTCTCGACGATTATGGCTTGAATAAGCACCGCGCCGATGCTCACGACCCAATTCCTATCCTCTTTCAAACGGGTTATCTGACCATTAAAGAATACGTTGCAGCGCGCAACTACTACCGTTTAGGCTACCCGAACGATGAGGTACGTTACGGTTTTCTCAACAACCTGAAGAGTAGTTTTTTGCCCCTAGATCGTGGTTTAGGGATCTCCATTTTCAAATTCCTTGACGATATTGATGCTCAGGACGTTGATGCCTTTATGGAGCGCTTGCAGACTGTTTTTGCCAATTTGCCCTACGACACGACGGAGCGAACAGAGGTAAAGTTCCGAGAGCGAGACTACCAAATTGTGGTATACCTAGTTTTTGCACTACTCGGTCAGTACACTGCGACGGAGGTTGTAGGTACAACTGGTCGCGCTGATTGTGTAGTGATTACAGCCTCAACGGTTTACATTTTTGAGCTCAAGCTCTGGAGTGCAGGCACTGCCGAAGAAGCCTTACAGCAGATTATTGACAAGGATTATGCAGCAAAGTATGCTTCGTCAGGTAAGGAGATTATTCTCGTAGGTGCAAGCTTTGATAACGAGAAACGGAATATAAAGGAGTGGGTAATTCAACGCAAGGTGTGTTGCTAATCATATAAGTAGCGAAAATGGCAGAGAGAAAACTACCCATCGGTGTGCAGAACTTTGAAAAGATGATTAGTGGGGGCTACAACTATGTTGATAAGACCCCGTATATAGTGCAACTCCTAAAAGGGCAAGTATACTTTCTAAGTCGTCCTCGTCGTTTCGGGAAGAGTTTATTCCTTTCAACGCTCGCAGCTTATTTCCGCGGGCAAAAAGAGCTTTTTAAGGGGTTGTATCTCGAGAAAGCAGAAGAGGAACTTGCCAAGCAAGAAGGACGCGAAGCGTGGCAGCAATATCCTGTCTTGTATCTGGATTTCAATGCAAGCAATTATAAAGAGACAGATAGTCTTGCCATAAATCTGAACAACCATCTCTCTGCATGGGAAAAGTTTTATGGTACAGAACCGTCCGAGCAAGACTATTCTACCCGCTTCATGGGAGTAATTCGTCGTGCGCATGCGAAGACAGGGCAGCAAGTGGTTATACTTATCGATGAGTATGACAAGGCGCTACTGGATACTTTAGAAGATGAGAAGTTAAATACTCAATATCGCGACGTGCTAGGCGCATTTTACTCGGTAATTAAAACTTGCGATGAGCATCTCCGTTTCTCGTTTTTAACGGGAGTTACAAAGTTTAGCAAGGTGAGTGTTTTTAGCGGTCTAAACAACCTGCGAGACATTAGTCAATTGCCCGACTTTGCTGCGATTTGTGGTATTACTGAGGCAGAACTCCGAGCGAATTTTATGCCTGAAATAGAAGCACTAGCCGAAAAACTAAAGCTCTCAATAAACGAGACACTGGATACATTAAGAAAACGCTATGATGGCTATCTCTTTGCTCAGGAGGGAGAGAATGTTTACAATCCCTTTAGCCTTCTAAATACGTTTGCCTCCCGTGTCCTAAAAGATTACTGGTATGCAACAGGCACGCCCGATTTCTTGGTGAAATACTTGAAAGAGGCGCACTACTTCATTCCCGACCTTGAGGGTGGAGTACGTCTCGACGATTATGGCTTGAATAAGCACCGCGCCGATGCTCACGACCCAATTCCTATCCTCTTTCAAACGGGTTATCTGACCATTAAAGAATACGTTGCAGCGCGCAACTACTACCGTTTAGGCTACCCGAACGATGAGGTGCGTTACGGTTTTCTCAACAACCTGAAGAGTAGTTTTTTGCCCCTAGATCGCGGTTTAGGGATCTCTATTTTCAAATTCCTTGACGACATTGATGCACAAGACGTCGATGCCTTTATGGAGCGCTTGCAGACGGTTTTTGCCAATTTGCCCTACGATACTTCGGAGCGAACAGAGGTAAAATTCCGAGAGCGAGACTACCAAATTGTGGTATACCTTGTCTTTGCACTACTCGGTCAATACACTGCAACGGAGGTTGTAGGTACAACTGGTCGCGCTGATTGTGTAGTGATTACAGCCGCGACGGTTTATATTTTTGAACTCAAGCTCTGGAGTGCTGGCACTGCCGAAGAAGCCTTACAACAGATAATCGAGAAGGATTATGCTGCAAAATATGCTTCGTCGGGTAAGGAGATTATTCTCGTAGGTGCAAGCTTTGATAACGAGAAACGGAATATAAAGGAGTGGGTTATTCAACGCAAGACGAGTTGCTAGCGCGATTGTAAAGCCCAAAAGTTTACTGAGTTACGTCACCAGAGTGTTCAATAATTGCAATATCCGAATCGCTTAAACCGTAGAGGCGGTATACAAGCGAGTCTATCGTTCTTTCTTCTATTCGAATATCGGCATCAGGGCTTGTGCGTTTGATCTGAAGAATCCGTTCTACTTGCTCTATAATCTGTTTGTCAATCTCTTTTGCACTCTTAATAGGAATTTGTAGTAGCGGATCTTTATCAATCTGGAAATTGCTTCCTTGCATCTTTCCCTTGTGTCTTAACCAGTATGCAATTAGCTTAGAGTTTAACAAGCCTGTCAGAAATTTGAGATTAAAGCGTTCGGTCTTTATTACATAGAAGGTGGCAGAGACGTATGTAGGGAAATCGGCATAGGAAAAAGAAGGAGCACCGACACACTTTCTTTGGCAGATTATCTTCTCGCCTAAAAAGAATGCTTCGTTGCGTGCACGGTGCAGACCGTAGGGTTTGTTATCGGAAGTTATTACATCTCGGAATAGATTTAAATGTCTTTTGATATTTGGATAGGAATCCATACTATCAGGATTCTTAAAAGAAGAGGTCGTATAGATAAGCCAGAAGCGATTTCTTGGGTATACCACATATCGTTTGATTTGTTCTGTTGTGTAATATGGCTTTATTAAAGTAAGTTCGTTATTTGTTAGACATAAATTGTTTTTTTCTTGTTCAGAGAGACCAAAGATGCCTTGCCCAACGCGTAGGGTTGGATGTTTTAGTGCAATGTTATTGTTCACAAAATCATAATGGGGATGAATACCATTTATTGCTTCAGATTCGTATAGATGATTAGCTCCATTATTTATTCGAGTTAAAAGTTCACCATCTTTATTTTCAGTTAAAGTAAAGTTCTTGCATAACGA
This sequence comes from uncultured Bacteroidia bacterium, assembly GCA_963540065.1. Taxonomy (GTDB): domain Bacteria; phylum Bacteroidota; class Bacteroidia; order Bacteroidales; family CAJPTX01; genus Bacteroides_D. The sequence continues at coordinate 38,930 of CAUTNK010000002.1, read as the reverse complement.
ACTCTTTTCAATTTCGCATCGTAGATATAAAACAGATCCTGATTCCCTATTCTCCAACATTGCTATTGCATCGGTGTATGATGCTTTATTTGTTATAAGCTTTCGATAATCGAATAAATATTTATCATCTAACGAGCAGTGTTGTAAAAGTAAAATCATGGTCTGTATGCTCGCATTTTCAAAGACCATGTAGTCATTAAAATCTATAAGCGAACGAATTGTGGCAACTTCCAGAATACGTTCTCGCATTTTCTTTGCGCCTGTACTTGTTGTCCAGTTGTTCGTTGCAATAAAACAGAGGAAGCCATTTTCTCGCAGCAAATCCAAGCCTACGCATAAGAATCCGTACCAAAGATCCATCTTCCCGATATAGTAGGGCGAGGTCGCTTTGAAATGCGCAAAAGCTTGCCTGTTTTCATATTCCTTAATATACGGAGGATTGCCCATCAGAATATCAAACCCCACGAACTCGCCATTAGCTCCCCACACCTCGGGGAATTCGAGTCTCCACTCGAAGGTGCGAGTGGTAGCACGATTATTCTCTACCGCTTTTAAGGCCTGTAGGGCTTGTTTATGCTTCGCTTTCGCCTCGCTGAGTAGCACTCTTATTTTTTGAGGATCGTCTGCACACCATTCGTTATTCTTAGAGGTCTCATAGCGTTGCGAAAGAGCAGCAATTTTTTTTTCGCATTCTTCTACATGCGCTTGCGCATTCTTTTTCTCCTCTTCCCAGAGCTTTGTTTTAAGCGTACTGTTGTACGTCTCGATTTCTTGAGCTATTTCGCGTTTGCGACTTTTGTTGTTTGTCTCGTAATACTCTGAAGTTAGTGCTCGGATTTTTTGACTAGCGGGATCTAGCCACTTCCCTTGCAACGGCAATGAGTACACTACGGCATTGCCACACTTGATATTGAGATCAATATTGGGCAACGTCTCTAAGTTCTGGAAAGAACTCTCGCGCGTGTAGTAGGCATGCTTGAGTAATTCTATCCAGAGGCGTAAACGACAGATTTGTACGGAAGTAGGGTTAATATCTACACCAAAAAGGCAGTGCTCTATGAGGTAGCGCTTTTCGTTGAACAGTGTTTCTTGGACGCGCTGACTCTCTGGGTTCTTTGGCGTGTAGCTAAAATGAGCACCTTCGGCAGTAATAAGCAGCTCGTCACAGACAATATCAATCTCATAGTCCGAACGACGTAAGCTTGTACCTGAAGCATCCTGCAAAATCCCTAAACGATGTTTTAGGTAAATCAGTTCGTTAAGAGCCGATACAAGGAAATGCCCCGATCCCACTGCAGGATCACAAATAGTAATGGTGTTGAAAAGTCTGTTTGCTTCTTGTTTATCAACGCCGTCGAGTTGGTTGTAAAGCTGAGAGATATTTACGCACTGCCAATTGTATTGTGTATTAAACTTATCAATAATGGTGCGCTCTATCGTCTCACGGCAAATATAGGCAGTAATGTAGCTTGGGGTAAAGACCGCGCCATCCTTGTGTCCGTTGATTTTCTCAAAAATAAGCCCCAACACACTGGCATTGATGAGAGTTTTGCTCTGTATTGCTTCTTCCTCCTGCAAACTACCGAAGTCATAGGCGTTAAGAAAGGCAAAGAGGTACTCAAAGATGGGTAAAACCTCGGGGGGATCGGCATATTCTTTTTTCAAGACGCTTTGTTTATAAAGCGGTAGCGTCTGCTGCGATTCTAATCCACTAATTTTAACCTCGTGCTCGAGTTCTGTTTCTTCAAACAGCGAGCTATTGAGGTAAGGTACAGTGCTGAATCGTTCTTTGAAAGCACCGCTGCGTTGTTCTACGGGGATAGCAAGCACGGCAAAGAAGAGATTGTTCAGTGTGGCAAAATCCCGAATTTTCTCGTTGTTAAGAAACTGATAGGCGTTATTGCCTGCGTTGTAATTGAGTAGTTGTGTCTCCAGCAGTTTAAGGAAGAGCAAGCGATTCAACCACGTAATCACAAGCTCTAGGGCTATGTTGAATTTTTGTTCCTCTGCTGCCGTTCCGTATTGTTCCCTGCGCGTAAAGTGTTCGAAAGCAAGTTCAACTTTGACATAGGTTTGTTCGATTAATGAGGCGTAATTCGGGGTTTTAGCTCGAGCAATGAGAGTTTTATTTCCCGAACCTTTTTGTTCCTCTAGACCAAGCAGATATAGTAGTTCGTTGTAAAATCTGCGATCGAGCTGGTTGGGGTCAGATTGTATAGTCTGCTTAAGGAGATGGAGAGGACTGAAGAATTTGTAGAGCTCGGTGAGAGCTTTGTTTTCTTTTCCATTCAACACTTCCCGTATGTCGTCCCGATATTCTCGTAAATCGATATAATCGTAAGAAAGCGTAGTTTTTACTTTGTCAATAGCAGGGCTAGCAAAATCAGTATACAAATCTTGGCTTTTAGAGATGTCGCGCTGTCCTGCTTCAATCTCCTGAAATTCTTTTTCTAATTGTGGGTAGAAAGTGTTGTAAAGCACTGCAGCATCAAACGAGAAGAAGGTATAGAGGTTGGTTACCATGAGGTGACGTAGACTTTTATTCTGGTTGGTAATTCGTTCGCGTAGGTAATAGACAATGAGTTGCTGTAATGCCTTCTTATTGAGGTCGTTTGGCGTAATCATTTCAGCAGTATTCGAGCTGCTTTTCACCTCAATAAGTACCTCGATATTCTTTTGTTTCGGTGTAGGATAGATTACCAAGTCGTACGCTCCGCCCTTTTGGGTTGTTTTTGCGCCAGGTAGTACGCAGTTAGCATAGAACGTCGTTTCGAGAAAGCGCTGTAGAAAGTTCTTTTGTTCCTCTTCGCTATGCCTGTTCTCAATTTGCTGTAGGAATACTTCTAGCGCTTTAGCAAATTGTTGGAGTTGTTCGGAGGTAACAATTTGCGCTTCTTGTTCTTTACGGAGTTTGAAGTGAGATTGTTTAGCCATTGAGCCTTACAGAATATGTAATTCGTAAAGATACGCAGTTGGTTACACTCTTCAAGTGATATATAATGTCCGGGTTAGCTTCTTACTATCCAAAATCCTACTCTTTTCTAAATTGTAGGTTGTGTTTTTTGATGGAAAAATACAGTGACAGACTTCGATCAGTAGAAGGAGTACCGACTATAAGTTGCAAAAAAACACTTCCAAAATCAAAAGATAGGGGTAGAATTTGTGCAATACTCGCAAATCCGTAATTTCGTAACAGATTAGAGGTTGTGGATGATTGCCCAAGAAACGATAGCAAGGATACTCGATACTGTTGCTATAGAGGACGTGGTAAGCGACTATGTATCGCTCACTCGGAGGGGTGCTAACCTAATAGGGCTTTGTCCGTTTCACAACGAGCGTACGCCTTCTTTTTCTGTTAGTCCTTCTCGGGGTATCTACAAATGCTTCGGTTGTGGAAAGGGAGGGAATGCCCTGCATTTTGTTATGGAGGTCGAGCAGCTTTCGTTTATAGAGGCTGTGCGTTTTCTTGCTAAAAAAGCGGGTATTGAAGTAGAAGAGCGCCCACAGACGCAAGAAGATATCGCAGTTTTAGAAACTGAGAGCCGTCTCCTAAAATTGAATGAATGGGTACAGAACTTTTTTCAACACGAACTTTTGGAGAATGAACAGGGTAAGCTAATAGGGCTTGCTTACTTTACTGAACGCGGTATTTCGCGATCTACGATCGAGGAGTTTGGGTTAGGCTATTGCTCCGATGTGGGTGCAAAGATGACCGATGCGGCACTTGCAGCAGGGTGGACTTTAGCCGATCTCACCACCTTGGGCTTAACCATAGCGCGCGAAAACTGGACGGTGGATCGCTTTCGTGGTCGCGTGATCTTTCCTATCCGGAGTTTAAGTGGCAAACCGATAGCTTTTGGTGGGCGTGCACTCCGTACCGACGACCGTACGGCAAAGTATGTAAACTCGCCCGAGAGTGCGGTATATCACAAGGGGAGTACTCTTTTTGGGTTGTCCTTCAGTAGGCGTTTTATAGCACAAAAGGATCAGTGCCTGCTCGTGGAAGGGTATATGGATGTGCTTTCGATGTGGCAACGCGGAGTTAAAAATATAGTAGCTTCGTCAGGGACGTCCCTAACCGTTGAGCAGGCGCGCCTCATTCGTAGGTTTACCAAGAATATTATAGTCTTATACGATAGCGATTCGGCAGGGATTAAAGCCGCTGAGCGTGGTGCGGGTATTTTACTAGAGGAAGGTTTTACAGTACACATAGTTTTACTCCCCGAGGGTCAGGATCCGGACGACTTTGCACGTGCACATACACTCGAAGAGATTGAAGAGTACCTCAAGACTCAAGAGCAGGACTTTATTCGTTTCATTACAGCAGTAGCCGTTGGTGAGTCGGAGGCAGATCCGGGACAGATGCTCACCGTTGTCGAAACCGTTTTAGCCAAAATAGCTCTTATCCCCGATGCGCTGCTCCGCGCCCTCTATATTCGTGAGGCGAGTGTAGAATTTAAGCTTGCAGAACAACTCCTAGCCGATACCGTGAATGAACTCCGCACCCAAAGAGGTACGGTACTTAGGAAAGATGCTGAGAGGGAAGTGCGCCGAGCGGAAAAGTCGGAAGAGTTCTCTGCTTCAACACAGTCTCCTGCGCCAACGGTCGAGAATGAACATAAAAAAGCACTTCTAGTTGCAGAACGCGAACTTGTAGAGGTGCTCCTAAAGCATGGCGATGTCGTGATTTATAGCGATATAAATGAACAAACAGGCCTTGTGAGCGAAGAGATAACCGTGGCTATGTTCTTTTTTTCGGAACTGACAAAAGACGCTATAGAGCTCACTGATCCTTTGTTATGTGCTATCTATGAGGAATATCGCACCCTCCATGCCGAGCAATCTACTGCCGACTTCCAAGCGCATTTTACTAAACACCCGGATCCGGCATATTCGCAGTTTTGCGTGGATTTGCTGGTGGAGAAATATACTCCCAGCCGACGTTGGGAAAAAGCTTATCCGGAAGGTTACGGAGCGATTCGGAATAAGACCGAGATTGCGCAGTTAGCCGAACAAACCCTGCTGATCTACAAATCGCGCGTTGTGATGCTGCAGCTTGCGGACTTGCAACAACAAATCCAAGAAACAGACGACCCCGAACGGCAAGAAGAACTCTTTAAAGAGTTTAATGATCGGAACGATTTCCGACAGTTGATTGCCTCCGAATTGAAGCGGATAAAGCTCTAATTTCCGATAGGTAAAAATGCTTAGCATGAGTTTTTTTGTATCTTTGTTTAGATAGAGTAAATGTATGTCTATGAAGAAGTACTTTCTGTAAAAAGGAGAGAGTATCTATGAAACGAATTTTATATACCCTTTTTCTAATACTTTTTGTCAGCTGGGCAGCGGCACAGTCTGTCGAAGTTCCAAATTTGATTGTCGGACAGATTGTAGTCAACGGCGTGGTAACCTCTTCGGAGGACGGTCTTCCACTCCCGCAACTTAATATCCATATCAAGGGAACTACTACGGGAGTTGTGACGGGGACGGACGGACGCTATTCGATCACTGTACCAAGTCCTGAAACAATCCTAGTTTTTGAATATGTCGGGATGGAAACCCAAGAGATTCTCGTGGGGCATAGCCTAGAACTCAATGTGGTGATGTCGCCAGCCTTAGAAGAAATTGACCAAGTGATGGTTATGGGGTATACGCAACGGGGTAAGAATCAACTTACAGGATCTAGTGTACAGCTCGATAGTAAGGAGCTTAACCAGCGTGCGACGCTGCAGGTTGTGGAAGGTATCTCGGGGAAGATCCCAGGTTTAGTAACCAATATGAGTTCCTCCACACCGGGATCCTTGCAAACAGTGCGTGTACGAGGAGCCGGATCTATAGCGGGTGATGCTGACCCATTGTATGTGGTGGACGGTGTACCGATTGCCTACGAAAAAGAAAATCGAGGGCTTACTACTTCTACACTCTCTTCCTTAGCAGCATTGAATAATGCAGATATAGAGTCGGTTACGCTTCTTAAGGACGCATCTGCAACGGCAGCTTACGGTGCACGAGGTTCTAACGGAGTGATTGTTATAAAAACTAAAAGTGGGCGAAAAGGTAAAACAAAATTTAATGCAACAGCGCGTTATGGGATAGCCCAACGCTTGCCCAATTTAGGATTTATGACCCCAGAACAACAACTAGAAGCACTGGCTGAAGCTTATCGCAATTCGGCTTTTATTAGAACTGTGCAGCAAGATCCTACCGATCCGGGTTTCTATTTTAATTATGCGACCGGAACTCTAACCCCAGCACAGGAGCAGAAAGCGAAACAAATTTGGAGCTCCCTGCCTGATCTAGAAACTTATAAGCAGGATCTTTTAACCAATAAGAATGGAAATACTGAGCATATTCAAGCGTGGGATAAAGCAGGACGCCCAAACAACGATTACGCTCGCGAGTACTGGCGACGACTCACACAAACTACCGATATGCAGTTCTCGGCGTCGGGAGGTACAGATATCCAAACCTTCTATGCATCGATGGGTGCAAACTATTCGCAAAACCCGGTGGTAGGCGCCGATTTTAAGCGTTTTAATGGCTCCCTGAATGTAGACCGAACCTTGGTACATTGGCTGCAATTCGCTACGAATAATCAGGTATCTTATACACGTCAGGATGGAGTCTTTTCCGAAGATATACCTACCATGGGTAATCCTATCGCGGGTCCTTATTATGCTTCCCCCTTTGTACCACCATACAAGAATGGCAAACCCAATCGAGATTTAGGGAATGCCCTCAACTGGTTATACCTAAAGGAGCACGACAAGGGGATTCAGTCTATTGCACACCTAGCGACGAACAATGCACTAACAGCCGATATTACCGAGGGCTTGAAGTTTAAGACGCGCTTTGCTCTAGACTACATCGGTTTCGATTCCAAAGAGTATAACAACCGCATACATAGCGATCAGGCGTTTATGGGAGGACGTGCTGCGCAGTCTAAGGTATCGACCTACAACTTAGTAACGCAAAATTCGCTTACCTACGATTTTAGCTTACTCGATCAGCATAAATTTTCGCTTATGGCACTTCAAGAATACCAACGCAGTTATGAGGATTATTTGAGTGCACAAGCTTACAATACAGCAACGGATAAGGTGACCGATTTGGGTGCCCTCTCGAGTCGAAAAACTAACGATGGGTATAAATCTAGTTGGGCAAATGCTGCTTATCTGTTGTTGTTGAACTACGATTTTGCTAGTCGTTATATTTTGGATCTATCCTATCGTTTGGAGGGTTCGTCGCGTTTCCCACGCAATAAGCGTTTCGGGAATTTTGGATCCGTAGGTGCCGCATGGAATATCCACTCGGAAAGTTTTTTTGCGCCCTTAGCCTCAGTATTTAATAGGTTGCGTTTCCGAGCATCGTGGGGGGTGAGCGGTAATTCGGAGATAGGAAATAATCGTTATCGTCGTACTTTGGAATATTTTAGTTCTTATAATGGTACCCCCGCGGGCGATATCCTCGAATATGGCAACCCCGACCTGACATGGGAAAAGAATGCGACCCTAGACCTAGGTTTTGAGTTCGGACTCTGGTACAACCGTATTTCGGGTTCGTTTACATTCTTCAACAAGAATACCTACGATCTCTTACAGCCTGTTCCGATGTCGCTTACAACGGGACACGAGAGTCGTTATCAGAATGCTGGTGAGATGTATAACCGTGGTTTCGAAGTTCAGTTAGATTTTGCACTCCTTCGTGCCGAGGCTTACAACCTTAACTTAGGTTTTAACATGGCAACACTTACGAATCGGATTACGAAACTCTCACATGATCCGCAAACGGGAAAGGTGATCCCCCTAGAGGATAATTATACGCGAACGGACGAAGGACACACCCTTAACGAGTGGTACCTCTACCCATTTGCTGGTATTGACCCGACAACAGGTGCTACGCTTTATTATACCGATGAAACAAGAACCAAAACAACTAAACTGCAAAGTAATAGCAAACGAATCTGGACAGGTTATAGCGCCACACCGACTCTCACAGCTGGGATGTCCCTTCATGCCGATTGGAAGGCTATTTACTTAGAAGCGAACGCGATCTTCATGGGCGGTCATAAGATTATGAATAGTTACCTAGCCGATTTTTATAGCGACGATGCGAAACACCTCATCAGCGGGCGTGGCGTCGATGGTATGTATGGTAAAACTTGGAAATACATGGGGGATACGAAAGCCGAACTTCCGATTGTTTCCGCTAATAACCCACAAGGAGGGCTTAATCAGCAGTCGGATATATTCCTCCGAAAAGGAGATTTTATCCGTTTGCGCGATATAACCTTGGGTTACAATTTTCCTAAGAAAGTTCTACAAAAGATGCATTTTGGTGGTGCTATCAATATTTACGCACAGGTGACAAATCTCTTCACTTACAAATTCGATAAAAGGCTTAATTACGACCCAGAGGTTCCCGCCAACGGGATGTGGGAATTCCGAAATCCGGCCATGCGTACCTATTCAATTGGTTGCAATATCAATTTCTAACCCCAACAGAGCGACGGAAAATGAAAAGAAGAATATTACGATATGTTCCAACTATTCTATTGATATATAGTTTGTTGTTCGTTTCTTGTGGGAAGGACTCATTAGAATCGCCCCTTTCCAAGAAGTTGGACTACGAGGATATTAAGACCGTTGAGGTTCTCAACTCAGTGTTGCACAGTACGTATCGTTTCATGGCTTCAGACACCTACTACGGACGGTATGCGATCTTGTTGGGAGAGGTGCGTTCTGAAAATTGTGTCGCAAATCTTTCCTCCGAGCCCTACCCTCTGATGGAAGAGTATAATACAGGGATGTATTTGAATGTACAGGACTACAGTATTCAAAACCTCTGGACAAATATGTACCGCGCCATAGCGGCCGCTAATGCAGTTATTGCTAAAGAGCATGCACCATTGGAAGGCGATCCGGCAATCTTACGAACGACGGTAGGTCAAGCGTACGGTTTGCGAGCTCTGATACATTTCGATTTGCTCCGTTTCTTTGGCGCCGAGCATGCCGGAAGTGCGGTAACAGGCATCCCATACGTTACAAGCTATCCACCAAAGACACTGACGCCAGCACGTACCTCTGTCCTTGATATCAAAGTGCAGTTGTATGCTGATATCGAACAAGCCCTAAAGCTCCTTATGCCTACCTCTACTGCTGGTGACCCCGAAAAGGTTTACTTGAGCTATTATGCAGTACACCATCTGCGTGCACGTATCGCTCTCTGGTTTCAAGAACCCGACAAGGCATTGGAAAGCATTAAGATAGTAGAAGAGTCGGCTTTTTATCGCATTCTTAAAAAAGATGAATATATAGCTTCGTGGCAAAAGAAGTTGAATCCGAATTCGATATTTGAGCTCGCAATTACCGAGGAGGTAATGAACAATCAACTCGGACTTGCGCAAATGTATAATGGCGAACTGTTGGGAGATATTAGTGCAACAGATTATCTAAAAGCATGTTTTGAACCTACCGATATTCGCGGTAGCGACAAGATGATTGGAGAGAATTTGCTTCTAAAAGCTAACAAAAAACGCGCTAAGAAAGAACTCGCTACCTATTTAGCGAATCTTGGGAAATATGCCGATTTTGTCCACAATACCGACAATATAGTTGTGATGCGATATGAGGAGCTTGTCCTCCTAAAAGCCGAAGCGCTGTATCGGAAAGGCGATCTTGCTAATGCGCTCATCGAACTGAATCGGATTACGAGCGAACGAGGTGCAAGCCCATATGCTGTAGTAAGCGAGAAGGAAATACTTTTAGAGCGTCAGCGTGAGCTTTGTTTTGAAGGTTTCCGATTCGATGATCTCTGCCGTTTCCGAAAGAGTGCAGACCCAGCTTGCGCGATAGATCTGCCGAATCTCTTCAAACTCGCTTATCAGTACGGAACTAAGCAGTTTACTCTGCCGATTCCCGATCAAGAGATTCGCTCTAATCCGATGCTTAAACAAACCGATAATTACTAACCGCACAAGGAGCCTATTTAATTTTATGCAGTTGAGGTATCGTGCGGGAGAATCATAACATTCTGCGCAGGAGGCGTGTCTTCCAGTTTTTGTAGGGTAGGTAACGGACGGGGGGATCCCACCATTGTTTGCGTCGTACGATACTTTTGGGGTGACTAAACGTTTGAAAGGAACTCGCGCCGTGGTATGCGCCTATACCAGAAGCTCCGACTCCTCCAAAGGGTAAGTTGCTCGGTACGATGTGTGAGATGACGTCATTTACGCATCCGCCACCGAATTGCAATTCTTCTAAGAAGCGTTTCTCGTCTGTGCGTTTTTGTGTGAAAAGGTAAAGCGCTAACGGACGAGGATGTGTGTGAATGAAACGATATGCTTCGTCCAGATTATTTACCTCTAGAATGGGTAGGATCGGACCAAAAATCTCTTCTTGCATCACAGCATCTTGGGCATCTACTCCGTTCATTACCGTTGGGGCGATTTGTAATCGTTGTGCATTGACCTCGCCACCGTGTACAATTTTTTCGGGTAGGAGTAGCCGGCAGAGTCGTTCAAAATGCCTTGAGTTGATGATATGCCCGTAGGACGGATTCTTTAGGGGGGCGGTACCATACATTTTTGTAATAGCGTCTGTTACATGATGTACAAATTCGGCATGTACTTGCTTTTCTACGAGCACATAATCGGGGGCAATGCAGGTTTGTCCGCAGTTTAGGTACTTTCCGAAAACAATCCGTCGCGCTGCCAATGCAAGATTAGCACTCTGCGCAACTACAACGGGCGATTTGCCTCCTAATTCTAGCGTTACGGGCGTAAGGTGTGCTGCAGCACGCTCCATAACATATTGCCCTACAGTTCCGTTTCCGGTGTAAAAGATATAATCAAAAGGTTCGTCGAGTAGTGCTTGACTCATTTCTACGCCGCCGGTTACTACCGTTACGTACTCTTCGGTAAATGTTTCGAGGATCAGATTGGTAAGTACGTTGGCAGTAGCAGGTGCGAGTTCCGAAGGTTTTATAATGGCACAATTCCCCGCTGCGAGAGCACCCACCAAAGGAGATAATGAAAGGAGTAACGGATAGTTCCAAGGTGCGATAATGAGTACAACGCCATAGGGTGCAGCATATATGTGTTGAGTAGCAGGGAAATTGGCTAGGGGTGTTCGTCGTCGTTTCGGTCGCATCCAACCTTTAAGATGCTTGAGAGTGTAGCGGATCTCGGCGAGGGTCAGACCGAGTTCGCTCATATAAGCCTCGTGACTCGACTTCCCTAAGTCCTGGTAAAGAGCATCCAGAATTTCATTTTCGTTTTGTTTAAGACCCGTATAAAGGCGTTTTAGGGCATGTCTCCGGTCAGCATAAGAAATAGTATGACCAGCGTTGAAAAAATTGCGTTGCTGCACGAGTACTGTTTGCATCGGTTGGTTACGGGTTTCTAAAGTGGTTTATTTGCAACTACAAGTTACCTCAATTCAGCGATGTATTTACTATTTGCATTTAGGTATTATTTTAGAAGTTGTATTTGGGGTAATTGAGTCGTTGCTGCAATTCTGAAAAAATAAGAGAAATAACTACGATGCGTTATAGAAAATTGTCCTTGGATGAGCTCGGGCGTGTTGATATACCGACTTTTCGTAGCCAAAACAAACATCCGATTGTACTTCTGTTAGACAATGTTCGTAGTCTGCAAAATGTGGGTGCAATGTTTCGGACAGCTGATGCGTTTGGTATTAGCGAATTAGCGCTTTGTGGTATTACAGGGCGTCCTCCACATCGCGAGATTCATAATGCTGCCCTAGGTGCCGAGGATAGTATGCTTTGGCAATATTTTGCTACGAGTGTCGAAGGAGTTGCGTATTATCGCTCGCTAGGTTATCGGGTTATTGTCTTGGAACAGTGTGAAGGAAGTGAGTTTTTGGGAGCATCGCCTTTTGATCCTACAATACCCTATCTTGTGGTGGTTGGTAATGAGGTAGAGGGGGTTGCGCAGGAGATAGCTTCGGGAGCCGATCGGTGTATAGAAATTCCACAGTGCGGGACTAAGCACTCGCTCAACGTTGCTACGGCTGCAGGTATTCTGCTTTGGGAAATGCTACGGCTGCGGGATTAGTTGCTTGTAAGATGAAGGTCAGTTTTCGCTTTGTATCTTTGCGTTGTGGAGGTGGGAGTATGTCGTACGAGAATTTGCAGGAAGAGGAGTTAAAGTTGCGGCTTGGAGATAGGTTTTTCGCTGCTTTTGACTGCGATAGACGTATCGGCAAGATCGACTTTTGTGTTACCCAATCTTTTACACGCTGCGATGCAACCGAAACTGCTCCTATTAATTCTTTGCTGTGGGCCGAAGCGAAACGCGGCACGGTTGCTGATATCTACAAGCCTCTGGTACAGCTAATTCTTACTATCGGCAAGGCTCGCACGTTCGATACCTATCTGCCGCCGCCGTTTTTAGCAGCATTCGATGCAGAGAAGATCGCCTTCCTTCCGTATCGCGAAATATTGCCGTTTTTGGCGCTCAACGACTTCAACTGGAACGTAGCGCCGTCTGACGCTTCTTCGCGCGAATTTGGGCTGTTGTACGGTGCTGTACGCGATGTTTTGGAACGCTCGGCGTATGTGTTTCGATACGATGCGCAGGAGGCAGAGCTCCGTGAGTTTATCAAGCAGCATTTGAGCGAGAGTTCGTCACTGATTCAGATCAACAAAAACAACTTCGTGAGCATTTATCAGCGCTGGTTAGCCCTTGTGCAGCCGAGCATTGACGTAGATTGGGAAGGTTTGAAAAAACGTGATATAATAGATGGCGATTTCTTTTTAGCCGACTTGCTATCGTCAGAGAATCAAACGATTAGAGAGTCTCTTTATGTTCTGTTGCGGGATAATCATTACACGTTGGATCGGAAGGTAGATATCTCGGGACTTTTTCTTTTTGCGGAAGTTCATTTCAAAGACAATCAAAAAGCACACAGGCAGTTCTGGTCTATTTACAAGCGCCCGCCGAGGGAGGAGTTTTGGGATTATTTGGTGAATCGTCGAGATTTGCTGGTACCTCAGGATCTCCGCGAGCGTAAAGGATCTTTTTTCACTCCTCAGCGTTGGGTGGAGCTCTCGCAGCAATATTTAGCCGACGAGTTGGGCGAAAATTGGCAGGAGGAATATGTAATCTGGGACTGCGCTGCAGGTACGGGCAACTTGCTGAACGGTCTTACGAACAGGTATAATATCTGGGCGTCCACATTGGATAAACAGGACGTAGATGTTATGCACGACCGTATCGAGCACGGCGCAAATCTGTTGCACAAGCATGTTTTTCAGTTTGATTTTTTGAACGATTCGTTTGACAATCTACCTGAAGGTTTGCGGGCGATTGTTTCTGATTCGGAGAAGCGAAAAAAGTTAGTGATTTACATCAATCCTCCTTACGTAGAGGGGGATGCTCGTTTGGGCAGGGGGCGTCGCTCGGTACATGCGAGTGGGATTCACGAGCGTTACAAGGATGAGTTGGGCAAGGCTAGTGCGGAGCTTTTTGCACAATTTATCTATCGCATTTACAAGGAGTTACCGAATTGTATCTTAGGGCATTTCTCGAAATTGAAGCATCTTCAGGCACCTAATTTTAAGCAGTTTCGTCGGGTGTTTCGACCGAAATTGTGTCGTGGTTTTTTAATTCCAGCTAATACGTTTGATAACGTTAAAGGACATTTCCCGATTGGTTTTTATGTTTGGGATACGTCAGTTCTCGAGGAATTTAAGCGTCATACGTTTTCTGTATTCGGGTCGGAAGGCGCGTCGTTAGGACGTAAGGTATGCAGTAGTTATGATGGTAAACGTTTTATCAGTCAGTGGCTTGCGAAATATTCTTATGGGGTAGCGCGCGAGGATGCTATAGCACACCTAGCTTCTGTGGGGAATGATTTTCAGCATTTTAATACTGTTTTTGTAGATAATATCGAGGCGAGGCGAACCCGGGGTGGTCGTCATACTTTTGTGAGTGCTCGTAATTTGCTGGTAGTAGGAGTTTATGTTGCAGTTCGTCAGGTGATTCGCGCAACGTGGTTGAATGATCGGGATCAGTTTTTGTGGCCTACGAAGGGTTGGTTGCTCGATGCGGAATTTGTTAGTAATTGCTTAGTTAATTTACTATTCACCAATAATATACAGTCTTCTTACGGCGTTAATCACTTCATACCGTTTACGGAGTCGGAGGTCGATGCACAGGAGAAGTTTGAGAGTCACTTTATGACGGATTTTATGGCTGGGAAGTTGAGCGTAGAGTCGGAACAGAAGCCTAAGAAATTGCTGGGCGAGTCATCTTTGGTACCCACAGAACCGCTATTATTCTCGCCAGAAGCTACAGCCGTTTTTGCTGCTGGTAAAGAACTTTGGCGCTACTATCATACTCAACCAGCTGCGAATCCGAATGCCTCATACTACGACATACGTGCTTATTTTCAGGGTCGTAATGCGGAGGGTAAGATGAATGCGAAGAGTAGCGATGCGACTTACAATCAGTTGCTTTCTGACCTAAGATCGGCACTTGAGCAATTGCGTTTGGCGATAGTTCCGAAGGTGTACGCGTACGGTTTTTTGGAGGAGTAGGGGCGTAGTATAATTCAGCAAAGCTTACCCCAGAAATAAAAATCCCCTTACCGCTGGCAAGGGGATTTTTTGTTCTTACAAAAAGTTGTTTCGAACCGTCGGTCTAGAAGTGGAACATTAGGTAGAAGTTTCCGTAGCCCGTACCTGCTAAACCTGCTTTACCGGTAGAGCCACCCATACGATCGTCTTTACCGAAGTTAGTTCCGATGTGGAAAGACGCTTCGGGAGGTGTGGTTTCAGCTTCGAATTGTTCGTGTAGTGAACCTACCATACGTTCTTTTAGTTCCCAACCGCGGGTAGCAAGCGTTCCTTGTAGGACAAGACCAACTTCGAAACCTATGCATGCGTGTTTCATGTAGTAGAATTCAACGCCAGTGAAGCCAACTGCTCCTACAGTATGCTGACCTCCCGTGCTTGACTTTAGCACACGGTCTGCAGCAGGAGAGAACGCAGGAGTTGTTGTTGGTGCAGTGTTGAATTCATTCATGATGTTACCGTAGTAGTAGCTGTTGAACGTGCGTTCGTAGCGGTAGAAGAGGTCGCCACCGTAGAAACCACGGAATCGGCTCGAACCACGGAATTGTTGGTAACCAACTGCAATACGCCAATCGTTCTTGCGCGTTACCTTTTTATCTTCTACTTTGTCGGTAGTGAGCGGATTGAGCGTTTTTGCTGCATCATCCGTTACAAAGTTCCGCTCTATCGTTTTGAACTTGTTAGGGTTAAAACGTAGGTGCAGACGTAGTGCCGAGTTGTCAGTTAGGAAGTAGCGACCATGTAGGGTATAGTCGGATTTATCCCAACGGCTATCAGATGCTTGATTGTTAGTACCATTGAACATGTTCCCGATGAAATCGAGCACAGGGCTTGCTTCAATACCGACAGCGTAATCGCCAGCCGTTGGATAATATGCCGTCTTTACATCTTCTTGCGCCAATACTGTCCCTACAGCAAAGGTGCAAGCTAGAAATAGTGTTGTTATACGTTTCATACTCAAAATCGTCTTTCGTTAGTAGTTCGTTGCTTTGAGGCACTATTTTACCTTAGCTTCTTCTTTACCGATGTATTTTACCTTAACAGCTGTAACTTGTCCGGGCTTGAGCTCCCCTACTTTTGAACCAGCCATGAGTTCACCTTTATAGATGTAGTTTACAGTGTTAGTTCCATCGTTGTAAGGTGCTACAAAATCGTTGAAAGTTAATGTGTAGGCTACTCCGTCGCTGGTAACAGGTACGTCGATTTCAAGTTTGTCTCCGTTCAGACTTACAGTTTGCAGGTAGGAACCCGTGCTAGAAGCGCTTGCACCGAGGGTATTGTTTTTAGCACTTAGGATTACGTTTGTTTGTCCAGACATAGGTACAGCCTCGTCTCCCAGTTTCTGTACTACACCGGTGTTGATGATGATCTTAGCCGTTTGCGTGGTATCGATCTTGTCTTCGGAGGATACAATCTTGTTGTCGCAAGATGTCATGAACATGCTAGCTGCCAAAGCCATAGCAGCAAAACCTAAAAACACTTTTTTCATCTCTTTGGAATGGTTAATAGTTTGAAAACGTGCAAAAATAAGTCATTATTTTTGATTAGCCGCTAGGTATTTTCTGTAGTAGCTTTTATACCGGAGATTCGAAAGCGAGTCCATCCGTCGGAATCTGTGCGGAGCGAAAAGGGAAAACCGTGGGTTTGTAGGATTTCGCGACAGAGTAGGAGTCCGAGACCTTGTCCGTCGACTTTCGTGGTAAAGAATGGCGAAAAGAGTTGGGGGAGTTGGGCATCGGGGATAGGTTTCCCGTTGTCGGCTACTACCCATTCCCATTCGGCTTTGTGGGGTATGATGGCGGTTTGTAGGAGGATTTCGCCACCTTCTTCTGTCATACTTTCGCTAGCATTTTTGAGTAGGTTTTCGAAGACACGCATGAGGAGGATGCGATCGCCATAGAAGAGCGTTGCTTTTGTTGGTGTGGGTGATGGCTGAGGGTGGTAGCTAAGGGCGATATGCTTTTCGCGATAGAGGAGGGAGTGGCGGGCTAGGAGTTCTTGCATAAAGTCCTCTACACTTTGCCAAGTGGGGTTGGGTTCTGGTAGTTTGGCGAGTTCGGCAATACGCCCCATGAAGAGGACGAGTTCGTCTAGTCGCTCTTCTCCGGTGCGAAGCGCGTCGCTATACAGAGTATTCGCAGGGTTGGAATCTTCTAGTAGTTGTATACTGCTTTCCAAGAGCGAGTGCAGGCTACCTGCAGTATTGTTGACCTCGTGTGCGCACATCCGGATCAATTTCTGGTAGGTGGTGCGTTCGTGGGCTTGTGTTGCGTCGGTAAGTGTTTCGATAAGCCAGTATTTTTGCTGGTAACCGCGATCGTAGAATGTGTCGCAATGTATGCGGTAGATACTTGCGCTAGTGCCGTGTACCTCGCAGACCTCGCCTGTAGTTAGTATGGGGATTTTTAGTGCAAAATATTTTCGCGCTGCGTCGAGCTGTAGTCCTACCAAACGCCGACCGTGGGGTATGCCGAGTTGAGTGCGTGCAGCGGGGTTGAGTCGTTGAATCTCCTCGTCACCATTCAGGAGTAGAATACCCATGGGCGAGGCTTCGATGAGAGCACTTAGCAGTAGAGCTTGTTCGTTGAAGTGTAGGCGTTCTTCTTTGAGTTGCTCGAGGAGGCGATTGAATAGTTGTACGACTTTGTCGATTTGCGCATTGCCCGTAAGGGTTAGTTTGCTGGAATAGGCTTGTTCGTGTAGTAGATTGAGCCCAAGTTCCATGCGGGTAAATAGGCGGTATTCTGTCCAAAGTAACAACGGGTAGAATACGGCGCCGAGTATAGCTACTCCGATGGCTACATAGCTAGCCCATGGCGGTAAAATATGCGAGAAGGTTAATGCTAGGAGCAATAAAAAGAGCAGTGCTACCAAGAGGCTCATTCGAAAGCGACGGCGTGGCGATAGCATTCCCTTTTTGGCTTTAATGGTGGCTGGGGTGTTTACGACTCTTTGGCCTTAATGCCGTATTTAGCAAGTCGGCGATAGAGTGCAGCACGACTAATGCCGAGATCCTCTGCCACTCGCGAGAGGTTTCCGTGGTGCAGTTCTAGGCTAGCGCGAATAACATCGGCTTCGATACCTTTCAGCGTTCCGGTGTTTAGACTTTCATGCGTTTTGGATGTTAGAAGAGTATTTTGCGAGAACGCTAATTGGATAGTATTCCCGTCTAGGAGGGCGCCCTCGCAGAGTAGGACAGCACGTTCGATACAGTTTTTCAGTTCGCGGATATTGCCTGGCCAAGGGTAGTTGTTTAGGGCAGTTAGGGCGCTGTTAGCTAATCTTTTCTGGGGTATTTTGTTGCTTGTGCAGTAGGCCGATATAAAGTGCGAGGCAAGTAGTGGGATGTCGCTGCGTCGCTTGCGTAGTGGTGCTAAGGTGATGGTTATGAGGTTGATACGGTAGAGTAGATCTTCGCGGAAGCGTTTTTCGGCTACGAGAGCAGGTAGGTCGGCATTGGTTGCGGAAATAACGCGAATATCGGCGTGTCGGGATTTACTATCGCCCAGGACTTCGTATTGTTGGTCTTGTAATACGCGTAGGAGCTTTACTTGACATGTGGGGGCGAGGTCGCCGATTTCGTCGAGAAAGATGGTTCCTCCTTGTGCAAGTGAGATCCGTCCTTCGCGATCGTGATAGGCATCGGTAAATGCGCCGCGTTTGTGTCCGAACATTTCGCTTTCGAAGAGTAGGGGCGAGAGCCCGCCTAGGTTTACTTTTACGAATGGTTTTTGTGCGCGTCGGCTGTGCGCGTGAATAAATTGGGCAATAAGTTCTTTTCCGGTACCGCTTTCGCCTAAGATGAGTACCGAGGCTTGTGTTGGTGCAACGCGTTCGGCTAGCCGGAGTACAGAGAGGAGTTCTTCAGATTCGCCAATAATCCCACTTCGATTCGCATGTCCGTTAATGGGCATCTGTTCGGATTCGCGCAGGTGTATTGCCGTTTCGATGCGATCGATCAGGAGGCGGTTGTCCCACGGTTTGGTGATGAAATCGAAGGCGCCAGCACGCATCCCTTCCACAGCTAATGCAATCGTACCCCAAGCCGTAAAGAGGATAACGGGTGTAGCGGCTGCAAAGATTTTTACCTTACCTAGGAGCTCGAGACCATCCTCGCCAGTGGTGGTACTGCCAAAATTCATATCGAGGAGTAGCACCGAATATCTCGTTCCGCGGACTTTGGTTAGCGCCTCTTCGGCAGTTGCTACGAGGTCGACGATGTATCCAAACCGATGTAGTAAAAGCGCCAGAGCAGCACGGACACCTGAGTCGTCGTCGGCTACTAGAATCCGGTAACCTTTACCTTGTGCAAATTCCTGACTTGTCATGTTTTTTGCTGTTGTATCCGATATTGAATGGGGTAGTTGCGTTTAGTCCTGAGTAAGGAGTTCGTAGCTATCGCGTCTGCCTACAATCCGGCTAGTCAGCAACAATAAGAGTACCGTAATTGCGATGGTACCGAGGTTTACCCATAGTATAGTCCAGAAATTCAGTTCGACAGGTACGTAATCAACATAGTAGGTGGCAGGCGAGAGATGTACCCAGTGCCAGCGATATTGTGTATAACAAAGTGTGAGCCCGAGGATATTCCCGAGGATTAAGCCGTAAAGCAGAATTCGGGAAGCATACAACAGAAAAAGTAGACGTAACTGTTGTACGGTAGCCCCTAGAGCGCGGAGAAGCCCGATCAGTTGCATGCGTTCCAACACTAGGATGAGGAGTACGGAGATCATATTTACGCCAGCAACCAGAAGCATGAGCACGAAAAGAACGATGACGTTTATGTCCTGCAGGGAAAGCCAATCGAAGAGCGATACATGTGTCTCGCGGACATCGACCACACGTAATAATCGCCCATCCGGTTGTATATAACCTAGAGCGAGTTCTTCAACTGTATCGCGCACACGATTCAGATCTTTCAACGAACGTACACGAAGCTCGTAGCCGCCTATTTGCGTAGAATCCCAACCGCTCACAGATTGTAGTGCTTTGAGATCGGTAAAGAGATAGGTTTTGTCAAACTCTTCGAATTGTGTCTCGTAGATTCCTACTAGCCTGAACTGACGTACTCGGGGCGGTTGTTCGACGAAATAGATGGTAACCGACATGCCGGTATCCAAATGTAACCGACGTGCGACATATTCCGAAAGAAATACCTCACTTCTGCCTTCATCCTGACCTATGCGGGGGAGTCGTCCGCGACGGAGGTAGTGCGTAAAGTATGCCAGATCTTCTACCGAACGATAACCTTTTAGGACACCGCCTTCCATGTCGTCGCGAGTCTTGATGATTCCCGGACGCTGGGCAAAGGTGGTGCTATGTTCGATGCCGTCGAGGTGTGCAAAACTTTCTCCTAGTGCAGGAAGAATCGTTATAGGATGCTGTTCGTAGGAAACATTGTGATCGCGACTTACCAATTGTAGGTGTCCCAGAAATCCGACAATGCGACTGCTGATCTCTTGCTGGAATCCGCGCGAGACGTTTATCGAGAGAAGCATTGCCGCTACACTAATCCCCACCGCTACAACGGCTATAAACATGTAGGG
The DNA here is from genome assembly GCA_963540065.1 of uncultured Bacteroidia bacterium. Lineage (GTDB taxonomy): Bacteria > Bacteroidota > Bacteroidia > Bacteroidales > CAJPTX01 > Bacteroides_D. Next base: position 18,786 of record CAUTNK010000002.1, on the reverse strand, counting down.
GTGCGAAAAGAGCCGCCCAGTACGCCCTTGGGTTTTCCCTGTACGCTGTTGCAGAAAAAAGGGGAGTAGCCACCAGCGATTGCGCTCCGTTCTTTTGTGAGTTTGCATTTTACGGATGTATAAGGAAGTACGTGCGCAGCTATTTCCGACCGTAATCTGCAGGGATTTCGCCCCATTCTAACGTTTCCCATTTTAGGAGGGGGTTGTCCCATGCGTTGGTTCGTAACCAGATTTCGGCGCGTGCGATGAGTTGCCGTAGATGCGCATTACCAGCAGTGGGCGCCATTTTTGTGTTTGCTGTTTGTTTGCGAACCCAAGCGAGGGCTGTTGTACTGTCGGAATAGATGGGCATGTTGCGTGCTTCGGGAGTTCCTTTTTTCTTGAGGAGTGCTAGAGCATGTACAATAGCTAAGAATTCGCCGACGTTGTTAGTACCGTCCGTGAAGGGTCCTTGCGAAAAGATCACTGTTCCGCTCTGCGTATCTACTCCACGGTATTCCATAAGCCCCTGACCGTTGCATGCAGCATCTACAGCCCACGAAGGTAGCACGGGGCGGTCTGTTGGAAGATTCTGTGCTTGGAGGATGTTTATCTGTTCGTCGCGATGCTCGTATCCGCGCTGGTAGGCAATCTCGGCTAATGCGCGGGTAGGATAGCTTTTGTACTGTGCGCCGGGATACTCTCTGATCTGGAGTTTACAAGCCTCCCAACTATCAAAAATACCAGTATTATGTCCCTGCCACACTACATAAAATTTGCTTTTTTTTTGCGACATCACTCCCCAACTTTTTAGTTATTACAAAAATACAAACCTTAGTCGCGGTATCGTTCGAAGCACAATCGGGTTAGGTTGCTTCCTACCCATGCCGATAGGATACCGATTCCCGCCCCAGCAAGAGTATCGCCCAACCAGTGCCGGTTGTGATAAATGCGAAGGTAAGCAGTAGTGAGTGCTGCTCCGTAGCCGAGTGCCGCTATGTACCAGTATTTTATCCCCATGCGCTCGCGGAGTAGTTCGGCACCTACAAATGCGGTAGCTGTATGACCAGAGGGGAAGCTATTCCAAGCACTTCTATCGGGGCGCTCCTCTAAACCGATCCATTTAATGCCGTGTACCAGTAGTGTCATTGTAGCAATACTACTAGCTGTTTCTACAATGGGTTGCCAATGGGAGTATTTTACGTAGGTGTATGCATCCCAACTAACAGTTATGGTAATAGGTAGTAGCTGTAGGACATCGTCGACATAACGAGCTTTGTATTCGCGGTAACGAAGCACATCGCGAACCCGTACATTGTGCTCGAACCAACCTAGCCGGTTAAGCATCACGGTACCTGTGGCGATCAGACTTAAGGGGATGGTGTAAAGATACCAGTCCTGCGAACGGAAAGCAACCCTGCCTTCGTACCCGTCGGTTTTTGAGTAATCCGCAGATAGTTGGTCGATAACGACTTGGGCGCGACACATATCCCTCCCCAAGGAGATGAGCGTAAAGAGAACAAAAACGCTAACTATAGCCTTTATTCTATATCTGTTCATTACCTTTGCTAGTGTTTTTTCTTAAAAAAGTAGTTTGGCGATGGCTAAAAAGAGCGGTAACAGCGACGAGGAGAAGAATTTTTCGGTAGATGTCTCGGAAGATAACTTCCTTGGGGTTTACGCTAACCTAGTGATTATCTCGCACTCGAGTTCGGAATTTGTGCTCGACTTTGCACGGGTCATGCCCGGTTATCCCAATGCAAAAGTACTAAGTAGAGTTGTGATGACCCCAGATCACTCCAAAAGACTTTTACGGGCACTTACCGAAAATATCCGCCGCTACGAAAAGAATTACGGTGAGATTGATATGCACGAGGAGGACGACGAGAACGTCTTCATGAGTGCTCTTAACGACTGTGATGCCTAAAAAGGTATCTACTGCAGCCACACCTACCTTTTATTCACAGCTCAATTTCTGGATAGAGAACCATCGGAATCTACTCCTCGGAGTGATTCTGGGTATGAGTGCTGTCTTCATATTTTTGCGCTTCGATGCGAATATTAGCATGGGAGGCGACGACTCATGGTACATCCTCGCAGCACAAGACTTCTGGAACGGTATAGCATTCCCTTCTTGGCACGGCGCGCTGTATTCTATACTGTTAAGTCCGTTGCTAGCTCTTATGGGCGGGATTTATCTGCTCCCGCTCAAGATTCTTTCGGTAATTGCCACTCGCTTCTCGATCCTCATCCTAGCACTTGCATTTTATAAGCGTATTACCCCCGTGGCATGGCTTGCAGGTATATTACTGTTTGCTATCGCCCCACAGCTTGTCGAGCTAGCATCTACCACCTACAGCGAGCCCTTATTCCTACTGTTGCAGAGCTTTATTTTCTATGTCCTTTTCAGTTACGAAAAGTTGAAAGATGCATATGCTACCCCACGTAAATACTACACCAGATTGGCAATTCTTGCAGCTTTGGTCTTTTTACTTGCAATTACGCGCAATGTAGGCTATGCAGCATTTCTGGCCCTTGTTACCTACTTACTTGCAGTACGTAAGGAGTGGAAAGCTACGGTTTTGTTTTCGTCAGTGTTTCTTGTCCTACAAGTTGCTTTTTCGCTATACCGAGGCTTGTGGTGGGGAGCGCGCGATGTCTCATTCTCCGGTCAGCTTTCGCGAGTACTGCAAGTAGATTTTTATAATGCTGCCGCCGGACAAGAAGACTTCTGGGGAATGCTTCTGCGTTTTGCACAGAATTGCCAACAATATCTAACAGGGCATAATTTCCAGTTCTTGGGTATGAATGCAGCAGATTCGCCTTTTGCAACGGTGATTCTTATCCTTCTCATGCTTACGATTTTGATCGTTACTTGGAAACGCTCCAAAACCCTAGCTCTTATAGGTATTTACCTAGCGGCTATGTATGGAACTACGTTTATCACCCAGCAAGTCCCATGGAACCAGTTCCGCTTGGTGATTGTTTATTTCGCATTGTTTATTTTCTTCCTATGCGACGGATTCCTAAACCTACTTTCCAAAAAGCTGCAACGCTATAGTCTATGGGTCGTACTTCCACTGTTGACTATCGGTTTTATCTCGCATGTGGTGCGTAATGCGCAAGCGGTTGATATCAAACTACTACGAGCCCATTTCAGTGGCGACCGATATGCAGGCTTTACACCCGACTGGGAAAGCTATCTACGCATGAGCGAATGGGTCGGAGAAAATATTCCAGACTCTTGTGTAGTTGCATGTAGAAAACCTAATAACTCGCGGATCTATGGCAATCGACCCTTCTTTGGTGTCTTTAAGTTGCCGAGTGCCGATCCGGATACCGTGCAGATGTTTCTCGATTCCAATCGAGTAGATTACGCTATTTGCGCTAGGTTGCGTCGGTACACCGAACGACGTACCGAGGACTACATCAATACCATGCACATCATGCTCAGTATCGTCCTGCGCGAAAAGCCCGATTACCTCGAGTTGGTGCATGTGGAAGGCTCGTCAGAACCGGCACTTCTTTTCAAGATTTGTCGCGATACACTTACCTACGATAGTCCGAAACTTCGCGAAAGATTGGAAACAGGACTCACCCTCTATGCCGATAACCCCGAAGCCTACTATCGTCTTGCGCGACTATCGCTCTACCAACGACACCCCGACGAGGCTCGAGAGTACATCCTAAAAGCTATGAGAATCTTCGAGGAGGAAAAGATCCCAACACCCTATCCTGTTCGCGAGGCCCTTGCGATGGTATATTTTGCTAAAGGCAATTTCCGAGCCGCAATAGAAGATTTCGAAAGCCTTACGACGGACTTCCCACAAGTGGCATCGCTGTGGTATAACCTAGGCATTTGCTATGCGAAAGTCGGCGATAAACGAGCCGAAAAATGTTTCCAGACTGCCCGTGAGCTCGCTCCACAAGACTCGTTCCCGAATTCATGATCCGCAATAAGAGAGTCGTTGTGGTGATGCCGGCATATAATGCCGAAACTACTCTGGAGCGTACCGTGAACGAAATCCCGAGCGATATTGTAGACGAGATCGTACTTGTCGACGATAAGAGTTCGGATGCCACCGTACAACTCGCGCAAAATCTGGGGCTTAAGCATGTCCTCCAACACGATAACAATTTGGGTTACGGAGCCAACCAGAAAACTTGCTACGATTACGCTCTAAAACTTGGTGCCGATATCGTAGTCATGTTACACCCCGATTATCAGTACACGCCGCGGCTTATAGAGTCTATGACCTATCTTATTGCCAACCGAGTATATCCGGTAGTACTAGGTTCGCGGATTCTGGGCGGTGGCTGTCTGAAAGGCGGCATGCCCCTTTACAAGTATATGGCCAATCGGATCCTGACCTTTGTGCAGAATCTACTCATGAATGCCAAACTGAGCGAGTACCACACTGGTTATAGAGCCTATGCGCGCGAGGTACTTGCAACAATTCCCTATCATTCCAATAGCAACGACTTCGTTTTTGACAATCAGTTCCTTGCACAATGCCTCGGTTACGGGTTTGCGATAGGCGAGGTGAGCTGCCCGACACGTTATTTCAAAGAAGCATCGTCGATCAATTTCGCCCGGAGTGTCCGCTATGGATTTGGAGTGCTCGGCGTGGCATTGTCGTACTGCTTTCTACAACGTTGGCACAAGCCTAAGAATGTTAAATCTAGCGCAGGCATTCCTAAAAGTTAGCTAATTTTGCTGCCGAAATATGTCGGTTGTTTACCGATTCCGGAATAATTTTTTTAATAATGAAAAAAGCGTTTTTCTTCCTTTTGGCGACCGCTTTGCTGTATATTACAGTGGGCTGCCAACAAAAACAACCTATGGTTACTGCCAAGGTGAATTTACCAGATGGTACCATTGCCTACCTGTGCGATTTAGCTCTTGAAAATGCTGCTTACATCGACACTACAAAAGTTCAGAACGGTACCATTACTTTTACAAAGCAACATCCGGCAGGGCTTTATGCTGTTGAGTCGCAGCAGAATTTCTGGGTAGTAGTCTTAGGCGATAAGCCTGCAACTATTGATGCTACAGCGCGTCCAATAAAATACGAAGGCGAAGCGGCAGCTATCCTTAATGCCTACAGTCAGCTTGATGAAGATTATACCACCATAATCATCGAACGTAAGGATAAACTTGCTGATCTCGAGAAAAAAACAGAACTAACCGAGGAAGAAAAAGAAACCTTCGCTAAATTGCAAAACGAGATCGATAACTATGTCGAAGAGCTCAAGAATAAGATGTATGATCTCGTAAAACAGAATCCGAACAATCTGTATTCGCTTTACTTAGCTTCGATGATTGCACCATCTGGTGAGCGCCTCAAAGATTATGAAACTTACCTCGCGGCTTGGGATGCGAAGTATGCCGACAATCCATTACTAAAGCGCGAACTCCAGTATATTGCTACCGAAAAGAGATTGCAACGGAACCAACCATTTTTAGATCTTAAAGTGGCAACGGAAAATGGCGATAGTGTACAGTTAAGCGAATTTGTAGGAAAAGGTAAACCCGTCCTACTCGAAGTATGGGCTTCGTGGTGTAAAGCTTGTCGCCAGTCTATGCCAAAACTGATAGAGGTTTATAACAAGTACAAGGATAAGGGATTTGTGGTCTTCTGTGTTTCGCAAGACCAGACCCCTGAGCCATGGAAAGAAGCTGTTGAAAAAGATGCGCTCCCATGGAATACAAACTATATTTATACCGATATGATGTCGCACAGAAGCCCGTCTATGGTATACAATTGCATGTCGTTGCCCTTAAATGTGCTGTTTGATGGAGCCGGGAAAATAGTAGATCGGAATATTGCACCAGAAGACGTAGAGAAACGCCTAGAGATGATCTACAGTCTCCCCGAGGGCGCAGAGATCCAGTGGGAAGGGATGTAGTAGCGACGGCATAGCGCCGAAAAGGATTTTTCAAGGGAACGTTCTTCGGAATGCCGAGGATTGTTCCCTTTTTTATGTAAAAAAAGAGTCTCTTTAACTGTGTAAATCTGTGTTTGAAAAAATTCTTATTTTTGTCTTACAAACCTCTTTGAATAGAGCGTACATAGAAAATGCCTGAGGATTACGTACGACTGGATCGAGAATGGCTCGTTAACCTCTGCTCTAGCGGAACAGATTTCTTAAAGGAGCTGTTGCAAATCTTCGAAAATCAAGCGAACGCCTACGTCCGGCTGATGACAAGTAGTTTTGGTAAACTCAAACAGCATCAGGAGTTAAGCGATCAGTCGCACAAACTTAAGGGGAGCGCTAGCTCGCTAGGGCTAAAACGCTTAGCACATATGGCACAAGAATTTGAAGCAGCACTCCGACAAGGTACCGAATCCGAAGCAAACCTCAAAACCCGCGCCGAAGAAATGAAAAAAGAACTGCTGGACGGGATTGAAGCCGTCAAGCGTTACATTGCAGAAACGGAAAACAAAAAATAAAATGTTGCAGGTAACAGTTACGGGGGGAGAAACGCGGGTTAGTTTCGATCCGGGGAGTAAGTTGAATATAGCAAAAGCCGGAGAGGCGAAAAACGAGTTCGCACGCATTGTAAAAGGCGAAAACGGCAGAATGGTGCTCGACTTAGCAAATCTGGAATATATAGACTCGTCGGGAGTCGGCGCATTACTATCCCTATTACGTTTATGTAAAGAACATAAGTGGACGCTTTCGCTCATCAATCCACAACAAGCAGTGAAAGATTTATTCAATCTCCTGCAGTTGCAATCCATCTTTAAGTTTCAATAAAAAAGGAGAGTCTTTAATACTCTTCGTCATGCCCTAGAGGTTAGCCACGAATGTACAGGTTTGGGAGGAGATCGCCGTACGGGTTCTTCTTTGGATGTCTGTACTACGATGCCCGGAAAACGGCTTCGGGTGTATTTCCTAAGTGCTAGTCTGCATAGTAAATAACGATACAAGGATTTGAAAAATGCTATTCGGTGGAATTAAGTTTGTCTCTGCGGAGGAGGCTGTGAAGGTTGTTCGCTCCGGCGATCATATACATCTGGGGAGTGTAGCAAGTACCCCTACAATTCTGATCCAAGCCCTGTGTGCTTACGGAAAAGAAGCGCGACTGCGCAATGTGCACATCCATCACCTGCATACCGAACCGCCGGCGCCGTATAGCGAACCAGAATACGAAGGGATCTTTCAGCTAGATTCCTTTTTCGTAGGGAAAAACGTACGAAAAATAACCCAAGCAGGATATGCCGACTACATACCGATCTTCTTGAGTGAGACGCAAAAGCTCTACCGCGAGGGAGTATTGCCGATAGATGTAGCGATGGTACAGGTCTCGCCGCCCGACGATTTTGGTTATGTATCCTTAGGAAGTTCGGTAGATGCTACACTTGCTGCCATCGAAAAGGCTCGCTGTGTGATCGCGGTGGTTAATAAGCATGTGCCGCGTACCCTAGGCGACGCTATGATCCGAGTTGAAAAGATTCACACTTGGGTACAGAACGACGAACCGCTCGAAGAGGTGCACTTTGGTACCCCTAGTCCGGAAGAACAAGCCATCGGAAAGAACTGTGCCGAACTTATAGAGGACGGTGCCACCCTGCAGATGGGGATCGGCAATATACCCAATGCTGTGCTCGCCTGCCTAACCAATCACCGCGATCTGGGGATTCATACCGAGATGTTTGCAGACGGCGTCCTCCCACTCGTAGAAAAAGGAGTAATAAACGGCTCTAAGAAAGCGACGGATCCCTACAGGATTGTATCTACATTCCTGATGGGTTCCCAACGGATTTACGACTTTATAGACAATAACCCCGGGGTTTTGATGATGGACGTTGCCTATACCAATGATCCGTTCATTATCGCGAAAAACCCACGTATGACGGCTATCAATTCTGCTATCGAAGTAGATCTTACGGGGCAAGTTTGTGCCGATTCTATCGGTACGAAATTTTATTCGGGAGTCGGCGGGCAAGTGGATTTCCTTTATGGTGCCTCGCGTTCCAAGGGAGGGAAACCGATTATTGCTATGCCATCGCGCACAGCAAAAGGCGAAAGTAAGCTTGTACCTACGCTAAAGCTAGGGGCGGGGGTCGTTACTACCCGTGCGCATATGCATTGGCTTGTGACTGAGTTCGGAGCTGTAAATCTCTATGGGAAAAGTCTGCAAGAACGTGCCAGACTTATTATCTCGATTGCGCACCCCGACGACCGGGAAATGCTAGATCGTGCTGCGCACGAACGCTACGGATCGCACTACCATTTTTTGTCGTAAAAAAAACGAACGCTAGTATTGTAAATACCTCGCATTCTGCAAACCGATTGCAATATTGGCTATGTACGGTTGTTACCCAGAAAAGGTGTGTCGTTGCTTACCTTAAAAAGTGCTATCTTTGCGGGCTGAAAGGCGTGTGATGGTAGTGGAGGTACAGTCGGTGGAAATCGTCTTAGAAGAGGTGAGAAAGGGGAATTATCAGAAAGAAATGCAGTTAATGCCATCCTTTTTTAAGGATAGTAGCTATTTCGGATGTAACGATCTCTTCGCGACTTTGAAGCTAAAAGCACAATATTCCGGGTGCGATACAGCCGCTGGCGGTGTCTACAGATTCGATATAGATTTGTCCGGCGAGGGCTCCTTTTGTTGTACACGCTGCTTACAAGATTTTCGTCTGCCCATCGCTTACTTCGATCAATTAGAGGTCTTTACGATGTCCGATAAAGAAGAAAGTCTGGACGGCGACGTATGGCATGTCCTGCTAACGCGCGAGAAGTTATGCCTCGACGATTTCCTATGCGATTCCCTCTATTTTTCCTTCCCGATGAGCCCACATCATGGTATACTAGGTTCCAGTCTTGACGATTGTGACCCGAACATCCTCAACCTACTGAATAAGAACGAAAAAGGCAGATGCCTAAGCGATATCTGTGCAAAAGAATTCGTAAAACTTACGCTATACGACGCACAGGATGATAAAAAAGAATAAAGGAGGACTAAAATATGGCACATCCGAAATCGAAAACATCTAAACAACGGAGAAATCAACGACGCTCACACGATGCACTACAAGCGCCCGCCTTATGCACGTGCTCACATTGTGGCTTGCTCATTGAACGTCACCGCGTTTGCCCAAAGTGTGGCTATTACCGCGGCCAACTCCTTGTTGTTGTGAAGTCCGAAAATTAGGATCGGAAGCCTCCTAACCGAAATTGTACCTATAATATGCGTATCGGGATAGATGCCATGGGCGGCGACTACGCACCTAAAGCTGTGATAGACGGTGTGTTGCGGGCCCAGAAATGGATTACAAACGATATTAAACTCGTTCTTTTCGGTGATAGCGAGCTTCTTGTGAGTGAGTTTAAGAAACAAAAAGCGGATCCCGAAATTTACGAGATTGTGCATTGCTCCGAGGTGATCACTATGAACGATCATCCGATGAGTGGCATTGCACAAAAGATGGACTCTAGTATAACTGTGGGTTTTCGATACCTAGCAGAAGGCAATATAGATGGCTTTGCAAGTGCCGGTAACACGGGAGCGATGATGGCAGGTACTATGACCTACATCAAGACCGTACCCGGGCTCACCCGACCTGCAATTGCTGCCTATATTCCAGTTAGCGAGACGCAGTGCAATCTAGTGCTCGATGCAGGCCTCAACTCGGATTGTAAACCCGAAGTCCTCGTGCAGTACGGGCTCTTAGGGTCGCTTTATTCGCAATACGTCTTCGGCGTAGAAAAACCAAGAGTAGGCTTACTTAACATCGGAGCTGAGGCAGCAAAAGGGAATCTTCTGGCAAAAAGTACCCACGAACTTATGGCTACCTGCAGCGATTTCTGTTTCGCGGGGAATATCGAGGGGAACGAACTCTTTTCGAACAAACGGGCAGATGTCGTCGTCTGTGACGGATTTGTTGGTAATATCGTACTTAAGGAAGCAGAATCATTCTATGCTATTGCAAAAGAGCGCGGTATTGAAGATTCCTATCTGGAACGTTTTAATTTCGAATACTATGGCGGGACTCCCGTACTCGGCGTGAATGCTCCTGTTATCATCGGGCACGGTATATCCAACGGAAGAGCTATCGATAATATGATCCGCCAAACGGCTTCTGTTATCGCTTCGGATCTCTGCGCCAAATTCAAAAAAGCTTTTCATGTCTAAGATTCTTGCGAGCATCACGGGGGTTGCGGGCTACGTCCCCGAGTACATCCTTACGAACGAGGAGTTGAGCCGTATGGTCGACACCTCTGACGAGTGGATCATGACCCGTATCGGGATTAAAGAACGGCGTATTCTTAAAGGCGAAGACCTCGGAACGAGCTTTATGGCAGCTAAAGCGGTTGATAGCTTACTGGAAAAGACCGGAACGAAATCCGAAGAGATCGATTTGTTAATCCTCGCTACTGTAACACCCGATCAACCCGTGCCTGCCACTGCAAATATTGTAGCCGATCTGTGTCATATAGAAAACGCTTTTGGGTACGATATTAATGCCGGATGTTCTAGTTTTCTTTACGCTCTGGTTACCGCTGCCAAGTTTGTAGAGTCTGGCACGCATAAGAAAGTTGTTGTGGTGGGAGCCGATAAAATGTCCTCCATTATTAATTATGAGGATCGGACAACATGCCCTATCTTCGGAGATGGGGCTGGTGCGGTTCTCCTAGAACCCAATACCGAAGGTTTCGGACTCATTGATAGCGAACTCCGTGTAGATGGAACAGGGCGTAAGCATCTGTTGGTGAAAAACGGCGGATCGCGTTGCCCTATAACCAAAGAAAATATTGATACGCGCGAGCAGTACGTCTACCAAGAAGGACAAACTGTATTCAAAGCTGCCGTTTCGCATATGGGAGATACTGCCCTAGAGGTTATGGAGCGAAACGGATTGAATGGCGATACAGTTACATGGCTCTGTCCGCATCAAGCCAATCAGCGGATTATAGATGCAACAGGGAAACGTATGGGATTGGACCCCGATAAAGTGATGGTAAATATCCAGCGCCTCGGTAATACAACCAGTGGTACATTGCCATTGTGCTTGTGGGAATGGGAACACAAGCTGAGAAAAGGCGACAATGTCATCTTCGCCGTATTCGGTGCAGGATTTACTTGGGGCGCATCCTACCTAAAGTGGGCATACGACGGAGATAAAGTGAAGAAGTAAAAGGTAGAGATTCGTTGGAATCTTATAGTCTTTTTTAAGTTATTCCGGAGGGCTAGATGAGCTCTCCGTTTTTTTTTGTTCGTGTGCTTGATTGGTTTTTCCGTTGTGCGAGTTGTAGTTTGCACTAACGTGACCGTGAAAGGTACTACCTTTGCGATTGTCTAGGGCAAAGAAAATAAAGGAGTTGGAAATGTACAGGACGCATTATTGTGGCGAGTTGCGTATAGTAAACTTAGACCAAAAAGTATCGGTTGCCGGATGGGTACAGCGGGTTCGGAAAATGGGGGGGCTGCTTTTCGTGGATCTACGCGACCGGGAAGGCATTGTACAATTGGTTGTCGCCGATGCAAATGCTCCATTACTTGCACAAGCCGAATCGTTAGGACGCGAGTGGGTCATAACTGCAACAGGTATAGTGCGAGAACGCTCCAGCAAGAATCCGAATATCCCTACGGGAGACGTAGAAATAGAATTACATGCGCTGAGCATTCTCAATAAAAGCGAAGTCCCACCATTTACCATCGAAACCGAAACAGATGGCGGTGAGGAGTTGCGGATGAAGTATCGTTATCTCGATATCCGACGTAAACCTGTTCAGGATGCCCTGTTGCTGCGGCATAGGATGGCACAGGCTGTGCGAACAGCATTGAACGAAAGACGTTTTATTGAAATCGAGACCCCATTCCTGATTAAATCTACCCCCGAGGGAGCTCGAGACTTTGTAGTGCCTTCCCGACTCCACACGGGCGAGTTTTATGCGCTTCCACAAAGTCCGCAAACATTCAAACAACTCCTGATGGTAGCAGGTATGGAGCGCTACTACCAAATTGTGCGTTGTTTTCGCGACGAGGATTTGCGCGCCGATCGTCAACCCGAGTTTACGCAAATAGATTGCGAACTCTCTTTTGTGCAGCAGGAAGATATTCTACAAATCTTTGAAGAGTTTATGGCATATCTTTTCCAAGCTGTGCTGGGTATCACGATCGCAACTCCTTTCCGGCGCATCTCTTACAACGAAGCTATGGCTAAATACGGCAGCGATAAACCCGATTTGCGTGTTGCTATGGAAATTGGCGAACTAACCGATATTACGCGACAAACCTCTTTTCCCGTTTTTGATAATGCCGAGTATGTGGGCGGAATCTGTGTAAAAGGCTCCGCAAATTACACGCGTAAACAATTAGACGCACTTACAGAATATGTTAAGCGTCCGCAGATAGGAGCTACGGGATTGGTATATGCTCGTATCGCTGCGGAGGACGGTACTATAAAATCGTCTGCAGATAAGTTTTTATCGCTAGAGCTATTGCAGACTTTAGCAACTAAACTCGGGGGCGAGAAAGGCGATTTACTCCTATTTATGGCAGGAAAAAAGCAACCTACGCAAATAGCACTCGGCGCTCTACGATTAGAAGTAGCAAGAAACCAGAATCTGCTCGACCCGAAAGTCTTTTGTCCGCTCTGGGTAATAGATTTCCCACTATTTGAATGGGACGACGAAACACAGCGCTACTACGCCATGCATCACCCGTTTACATCGCCACATCCCGAAGATATACCTCTTTTTGAATCTAATCCCGGCGCTATGCGAGCCAATGCCTACGACATGGTTATCAATGGTACAGAAGTGGGCGGAGGGTCTATTCGTATCTTCGATCGCGAGGTTCAGACGCAAATGTTTCGCGCGCTCGGATTTACAGAGGAGCAAGCACAAGCCCAATTTGGCTTTCTATTAGATGCTTTCCGGTATGGGGCGCCGCCACACGGGGGGATTGCCTTCGGATTTGATCGCCTCTGTGCCCTTTTCGGAGGCTCCGATTCTATTCGCGACTATATAGCTTTCCCTAAAAACAATGCAGGGCGGGATGTCATGAGTGCGAGTCCTGCTCCTATTGATCCAGCACAATTGGCAGAATTACATCTCCGTATTGCCGATTAATCTCCTCTTCGCCCCCGTTGGTGGAATTAGAAAAAATAGCGATCTTTGAACAAAATCTGTTGCGGCACGTGTCGCGATGCTTAATAACGTGGTGTAATGAAAAAGCATAATTTTAATGCGGGGCCCTGCATCTTGCCCGAAGAGGCTGTAAAGAATACAGCAAATGCAGTTTTGGATCTGGATGGGATCGGTCTGTCGTTGATTAGTATCTCGCACCGTTCCAAAGAATTCCAAGCTATTATAGACGAAACGGAAGCACTCTGGCACGAGCTGCTAAACATCCCGGCGGGCTACAAAGTCCTCTTCCTAGGTGGTGGTGCTAGTATGCAGTTCTGCATGTTGCCTTACAATTTCCTTAATAAGAAAGCCGCGTATGTAGAAACGGGTGTTTGGGCGAAAAAAGCTGCAAAGGAAGCAAAATTGTTCGGAGAGGTGGCTATTATAGCTTCGTCGGCAGACAAGAACTTTACGTACGTTCCTAAGGGGTATCAGATCCCGACGGATGCCGATTATCTGCATATAACCACGAATAACACGATTTACGGTACTGAGCTCCGTGAGGACATCAACTCGCCTATACCGCTAATTGCCGATATGTCGTCCGACATTATGAGTCGCCCGGTAGATGTAAGCAAGTACGCGCTTATTTATGGTGGAGCGCAGAAGAATGTAGGTCCTGCGGGGGTTACGTTTGTTATTGTTAAGGAGGAGTTCCTGAGCAAGGTTACGCGTCAGATTCCGTCGATGTTGCAGTACAAGACCCACGTAGATAAGGGCTCTATGTATAATACGCCGCCGTGTTTTGCTATCTATACCATGCGCGAAACCCTAAAATGGGTAAAAGCACAGGGGGGGCTGAAAGAGATGCAGCGCCTAGCAGAGGAACGTGCAAAGATTATTTACGACGAAATAGATCGTAATAAACTCTTTGTAGGTACTGCAGAAAAGGATTCGCGTTCGTTGATGAATATTTGTTTCGTGATGAACGAGCAGTATAAGGATAAGGAAGAAGCATTCCTCGAATTTGCAAAAAGCCAAGGTATGGTAGGCGTAAAGGGTCACCGCGACGTGGGTGGTTTCCGTGCTAGTACCTACAATGCTTTGCCGTTGGAGAGTGCAAAGGCGCTTGTTGCTTGCATGCAGGAATTTGAAAAGAAAAATGCCTAACTGTTATTAGTGCGTTAGGATGATAATTTAGGTCGGGCGAGCTACTCTGTACGAGGGCGTGCCTGACCTATTTTTTTAGAAAAAAGATAAGGAGGAATAAAGGTTATGGCTAAAGTGTTGATAGCTACGGACAAGCCCTTTGCTAAGGTGGCTGTTGATGGTATCCGTAAAATTGTAGAAGGTGCAGGATTCGAACTGGCGCTTTTGGAGAAGTATACTACAGAAGCAGAGTTACTAGCTGCCGTTTCCGATGTAGATGCTCTCATCGTGCGTAGCGATAAAGTGACGCAAGCAGTGGTAGATGCTGTCAAACAACTTAAGATTGTGGTGCGTGCCGGAGCAGGCTACGACAATATCGACCTCGAAGCGTGTACCAAGCGCGGAATAGTGGCTATGAATACGCCAGGGCAGAACTCGAATGCGGTGGCTGAACTCGCTTTTGGTCTTATGCTCTATATGATTCGTAACCGTTGGAACGGTGCTTCGGGATCCGAACTACGCGGTAAAAAGCTCGGTATTCAGGCTTACGGACACATCGGGCGGATTATGGCAGAAATTGCTAAAGGGTTCGGAATGGAAGTCTACGGATTTACACGTTCCGAGGCTAATAAGAAACAAATGGCAGAGGACGGAGTGAAACTTTTGGCAAGTGTGGAGGAACTCTATAGCACCTGTAACTTCGTATCGACGCACGTGCCCGCAAAGGATAATACCAAGAAGTCGCTCAACTACGAGTTGCTTTCTAAGATGCCCAAGGGTGGGATTTTGGTAAATACCGCTCGTAAGGAAATTATCGACGAGGACGGATTACTCAAGTTGCTAGCAGAGCGCGAAGATTTCCGTTACATCTCCGACATCGAACCAGAAAAGAAGGACGAGTTCCTAAAATTCGGCGATCGTGTGCTCTTCACTGCTAAAAAGATGGGGGCACAAACAGCAGAAGCTAATATCAATGCCGGCTTGGCTGCTGCACAACAGATAGTACGTTTCCTGAAAGATGGCGATCGTACCTTCCAAGTAAATAAGTAAAGGAGACCGCGTAGCATGGTAATGATTAAACCCTTCAAGGGGATTCGTCCACCGAAGGAATTGGCAAAAGAAGTAGCTTCGCGCCCCTACGACGTACTCAACTCGGAGGAAGCGAAAGCAGAGGCTGGCGAGAAGTCGCTACTACACATCATAAAACCCGAAATAGATTTTACCCCTATCATCGACGAGCACTCGCAACAAGCTTATGATAAAGCGGTTGAGAACTTCAAGAAGTGGAAAGAGCGTGGTTGGTTGCTGCAAGATCCGCAGGAGTACTACTACATCTATGCCCAAACCATGGACGGACGCACCCAGTACGGGCTGGTGGCTTGCTGTCATTTTGAAGATTATCTCTCCGGAAAGATTAAAAAGCACGAGCTCACGCGAACCGAGAAAGAGCAGGATCGGATGATTCATGTTCGTAACCAAAATGCGAATATCGAGCCCGTATTCTTTGCGTATCCTGCCATTACGGAAATGGACAAGATTGTTAAGGATATCGTAAGTAGCAAAAAGCCTGAATACGATTTTGTGGCAGAGGACGGCTTTGGGCATACGTTCTGGGTTATAGATAATCCGGATACCAACAAGCGCATTACCGAAATCTTTGCGCAAATACCGGCACTCTATGTGGCTGATGGGCATCATCGTACAGCGGCTGCGGCGCTCGTCGGACAAGAAAAGAAACAGCAGAATCCAAAGCATACCGGGAAAGAGGAATATAACTATTTCCTTGCAGTGATCTTCCCCGACGAACAGCTGAAGATTATCGACTACAATCGTGTTGTAAAAGATCTCAATGGACTCACAACCGACGAACTACTAAAGAAATTGGAAGAGGCGTTTGTTGTAGAAAAGAAAGGGGTAGATATCTATACTCCTAATAAACTACATAATTTTAGTATGTACATCGACGGCGCTTGGTACTCGCTCACTGCTAAAGAAGGTACCTACAACGATGCGGATCCTATCGGCGTACTCGATGTAACAATACTCTCTAACCTAGTTCTGGACAAGATTCTTGATATTAAGGATTTGCGAACCTCCAAACGCATCGATTTTGTGGGCGGAATCCGTGGACTAGGAGAGTTGAAACGTCGGGTAGATAGTGGCGAGATGAAAGTTGCCTTTGCACTCTATCCTGTATCTATGAAGCAGCTGATAGATATCGCCGATACAGGGAATATCATGCCACCCAAAACTACTTGGTTCGAACCGAAATTGCGTAGCGGCTTGGTGATTCATAGTTTGGAATAGTCTTTTTTTCGAAAGAAGTTATAAGCGTGTGATTCTCTCTGGGAGTTACACGCTTTTTTTTGTGAGTAGGATATCGCCTATAGATTCGTCAGACATTGCGTATTTTTGGAGTGTTCGGTGATATATACGCGGGAATAATGACAAGTACCAAGCAAAGGGATGATTTACAGGCTGCCATCTGGAAAATAGCTAACGAGGTACGTGGTGCTATTGATGGCTGGGATTTTAAACAGTTCGTATTGGGAACACTCTTCTACCGGTTTATAAGCGAGAATTTTACTCACTTTATAGAGGGCGGTGACGGGATAGACTATGCGCATTTGTCGGATGAGGTCATTACACAGGCTACAAAAGAGGATGTTACAAAAGCCAAAGGCTACTTTATCTACCCCAGTCAACTCTTTACCAATATCGCCCAGAGCGCTAATACAAACCCTAATTTGAATACGGATTTGGCAAGTATCTTTCATGCTATTGAGAATTCGGCTAGGGGGTATGCTTCGGAGCATAACATTCAAGGGCTTTTTGCCGATTTTGATACCACAAGCAACCGCCTCGGCAACACTGTGGAAGAGAAGAATAAGCGCTTAGCAGCGGTTATCAAAGGTGTGGAAAGCTTAAACTTTGGGCATTTCGAAGATAATGAGATCGACCTCTTTGGTGATGCCTACGAGTTCCTGATATCGAACTATGCTGCCAATGCTGGGAAGTCGGGGGGCGAGTTCTTTACGCCGCAAAATGTATCGAAGTTGATTGCGCAGTTGGCACTCCACGGGCAGAGCGCTGTTAACAAGATTTACGACCCTGCGTGTGGTTCCGGTTCGTTGTTGTTGCAGGCTAAGAAGCAGTTTGAGGCGCATCTGATCGAGGACGGATTCTTTGGACAGGAGATCAACCACACTACCTACAATCTGGCGCGTATGAACATGTTTCTGCACAACATAAACTACGACAAGTTCGACATCTCCTTGGGCAATACGCTTCTAAATCCGCAACACGGAAATGAGAAACCCTTTGACGCTATCGTCTCGAATCCGCCCTATTCGGTAAATTGGGTGGGGAGCGACGATCCTACCCTTATCAACGACGAGCGTTTTGCGCCTGCGGGAGTCCTAGCACCCAAATCGAAAGCCGACTTTGCTTTTGTACTTCATGCGCTTAGCTACCTCTCGGCAAAGGGGCGTGCCGCGATTGTCTGCTTTCCGGGCATCTTTTACCGTAGTGGTGCAGAACAAAAAATAAGGCACTACTTGGTAGAAAACAACTATGTAGAAACGGTGATTGCGCTGCCTCCCAACCTCTTTTACGGTACTAGTATTGCGGTGAATATATTGGTGCTTTCCAAGCACAAGAGCGAGGCTAAGACACAGTTTATCGATGCGAGTGGCGAGTCCTTCTTCAAGAAAGAGACCAACAACAATGTGCTGCTCCCCGAGCATATAGAGCGCATTGTGGAGATTTTTGCTAGCAAAGCAGAGGTGCAGTACGTAGCGACCTCGGTGGCAAACGACAAGATAGCTGAGAATGGTTACAACCTTTCGGTGAGCTCCTACGTGGCAGCCGAGGATAAGCGTGAGGTAATAGATATTGTGCAGCTGAATGCCGAGGTGCTGCAAATTGTAAATCGTATTAATGTGCTGCGTGCCGATATAAATTCCATTATCGGGGAGTTGGAGGCATGAAGTTCCTAGAGCGTTTGCTAGCTGGTGCACCGGTGGAGTGGAAGCCCTTGGGGGAGGTAGGCTGTTTTGTGCGTGGCAGCGGCTTACAGAAGAAAGATCTTGTTGATATAGGTATTCCTGCTATACATTATGGTCAGATATATACATATTATGGTTTAGAGACTCAGCATACAATATCTTTTGTCGCACCAGAAACAGCACGAAAATTACGAAAGGTGGACTATGGTGATGTTATTATAACTAATACTAGCGAAAATATAGAGGACATAGGTAAGGCAGTTACCTATTTTGTAAAGGAACAAGGTGTTATAGGTGGGCATGCTAGTATTTTTAAACCATCAAAAGAGATTATGGGTAAATATGTCGCCTATTATACGCAAACACGTGCTTTTTTTTATCAGAAAAGGAAATATGCAAAAGGGACGAAGGTTATAGAGCTAACAGCTAATGACTTATCAAAAATCCCTATCCCTCTTCCCCCACTTTCCGTCCAAGAGGAGATTGTACGCATCCTCGATAAATTTACGGAGCTAGAAGCGGAGCTAGAAGCGGAGCTAGAAGCGGAGCTAGAAGCGGAGCTAGAAGC
>CAUTNK010000001.1:0-230592 GCA_963540065.1 uncultured Bacteroidia bacterium | reverse complement strand
GCACTAAGTTACTAAAAATCACTGATATAAGCAGGGTTTACTGTGCAATAAACCCTTACGGGAAGTGTAGTACGTGCTGGTGCTTTGGAAGGGACGGAGACGATGGTCGATACTGAGCCGCTCCCTGCAGGGCTCTATTTTGTGCGTTTGAAGGCGCAAGGAGGCGCGCGAAAGACACTAAAGATGTCCAAAAGCGCTTAGTCACTAAACAAGCATAAAAGTCGTCTTATTGCCTTAAGTGGTAGTAGGACGGCTTTCCTCCTTTCTGAAAAAAATTGTATGCAACAATCTTCACTTTGGTAGTTACATTTGTTGCTTGAATTGGGGCAATAAAAAGCAACAATGGTATGGATAAAATCCCTGTATAAGTACCCTACAAGAGTATCGTCACAGGTCCGTCATTCACCAAGGCAACCTGCATATCGGCTCCGAAACGCCCACAACGTATCGGGATATCGTACAAACGTCCAAATAACCCAATCAGATGCTCGTAAAGCGGTTCGGCAACCTGTCGCGGAGCACTTTGTACGTAGGACGGGCGATTCCCTTTTGCGCACTGAGCATACAAGGTGAACTGACTTACGAGGAGGATCTCACCCCGCACATCGCGCAGACTCCGATTCATAACTCCTTCGCTATCGTTAAAGATCCGTAGGTTCAGAATCTTATTGGCTACCGGCTCTAAGGTTTCTGGCGTGTCGTCGTGCGTAAAGCCCACTAGGATAAGCAATCCTCGCTGTATAGATGCAATAAGGTCTCCGTCTACTTCCACCGATGCCGAGCGTACGCGCTGCAAAACGGCTCTCATCTGGCTTTTTTCTTTTTCTTCTTGCTACGTAGCAATTCCTCTGCCTCACGTTCCTGTTCGCGTTTAAGGAGTGTACGCCAGTCGGAATCCGCCGCTTTCGAAAGCATCAGCGTCGTTTCTTGCTCTTCTGGTGCGAGATCCAACACGGGGAGATATTTCCCTAACAGGTTTTCGATAGCTCTGCGCAAGGATTCCTCCTCCGGCGCACAAAACGATACGGCAATACCGTGCTTATTCCCTCGCCCCGTCCTACCGATACGATGTACATAGATTTCGGGCTCTGTTGGCATATCGTAGTTTACCACGTAGTGAATATCGGGGATATCGAGCCCGCGTGCTGCAAGATCGGTAGTAATGAGCACCGCAGCTGGCTTTTCGGCAAACGCATTTAATGCCCACTGTCGCTCGGTTTTGGTCAGATCACCAAATAATATCCCAGTTTCGATCCCAACACGTTTCATAGCGGCTTGTACACGCTCTACACGCACTTTAGTTCGAACAAAGACTAAGATCTTCTCCTCCGGATGCTCCCGAATCACTCTTTCAAGAAAAAAACGCTTCTCGTCCATCGCAACTTCCAAAAGCGCATGCGACACATTCTGCGTGATGGGATCCTCAGGGGCAATTTCTATGCGAATGGGGTTATAAACCAACCGATAGGCAAGCTTCTTAATCTCGGGCGAGATGGTAGCCGAATAAAAGAGCGTCTGTCGTCGCGTAGGCATATGTCCGATTAAGCTATCTATATCGGGGCGGAAACCCAAACTGAGCATTCTATCTGCTTCGTCGAGCACCAAGATCTGCAACTTCTGCAAAAAGAGATGCTTATTGCGCACCAAATCCAACACTCGCCCGGGAGTAGCTACCACAATATCGCAACGTCGTGGAATACTCCGAATCAGAAGTTCTAAATCGCCTCCACCCGTTACACACAATACACTGAGATGGGTAGCTTGTGCTAATTTTTGGAAGACCTTCGCAATCTGCTGTGCCAGTTCGTGTGTCGGAACCAACACTAGAGCACGCGGGGTATGTTCTAGTTTTTTTTGTTGCGACCGCGCGAGACGTTCGATGATAGGTATAGCAAATGCCATCGTCTTGCCTGTACCCGTTTGAGCAATCGCCAAAAGATCGTTGCCCTGTAGAGTAGGACGTATGGCACGAAACTGAATATCCGTAGGACGACGAAACCCCTCACGAGCTAAATTTGCTGCAAGGGGTGCTACGAAATGATAAGCTTCAAATAACAAAAGCGGAAATGATTATATCAGCTACACAAAAAACAGGTTTCCTCTGCGAGGGTACCTAAAAGGAGCCAATTTTGGTTATACAACCGTCGCCACTAGCTCTGTTTACGCAACTGATTACAACTGGCTTTTGAACTTCTTGGAATACTCGCCAAAGTCTACTTTCTTCTCATAAAGTTCTTCAGCTATGTAGTGCAAAATCGGTTCGAGACCCTTCGGATCTACATATCCGGGGACGGGAGAAATTACCGTACCATCCGCCTTTAGGTATACAAGCATGGGGTAAGATAACTCGCCACCGGAGAGTTCCATAGCAAGGTCGTGTGCTCGCCCGCTATTCTTATACACCTTACCCAAGAAATTAACATTGCCTTTCTGCTCGGCATTAAACTTCACCGAGTAAAAATTCTCGTTAAGATACTTTGCAATTCCCTTATTCGAAAAAGTATCGGCATCCAAACGCTTACACCATCCACACCAATCGGTATACATGTCGATCATGATCGGGCGAGGCTTTTTAGCCGCAAGAGCCATTGCCTCTTCAATGGTGTACCACTTCACAGTTTGAGCGGTTTGTGCTGTCTGTGCAGTTTGAGGTTTGGATAGAAATTTTGTAGGTTTTTTAGCCAATGCAGTGAATGCCAAAAGCGAACAAAGCGCAAGAACAATCCAACGGGTCATGGTTATAGAATTTGTTGGTTAATACCTAGTAAACACGAAGATATAAAGAAAAGTTCAGTACTCCTTAGAAATCGAAATAAATAAACGGCTGCAAATCGGCAGTTTGTACCCGCAGAATAGCTAGCGCAAGCACAAAAGTAATAGCAAACTGCCAACCCCAGTGCGACGAGATAAAACGCCCACGAATGCGCTCTATCCATTGCGTTGGTAGTACATGCAGCGCATAACCAATAACTAGGAGGAGTGTCCCGAGCCAATAACCCGAAACAAACTGTAGGAGGTGTCGCGGATCAAAGGCAGTAGCAATTTGTTCGAGAAGTTGCCAAGCTTGCTCAAAAGTTGCAGAACGGAAAAAGATCCAAAGGAAAACCACATAATGAAAGCAAAGGACTCGGCGCAAGACTCGCAACCAAGTCTGTTCTAATATTTTATGTGGCAAGCGATCGATTTGTTTACTGATCACAAGCCCCAGACCGTGCGCTAGCCCCCAGAAGACAAAGGTCCAGTTAGCACCGTGCCACAAGCCACCGAGAAGCATGGTTAGGAGCAAGCTCGTCCACATGACCATTCGACCGTGACGACTACCTCCGAGGGGGATGTACAGATAATCGCGCAACCAAGTAGATAGCGAGATGTGCCAACGCCGCCAAAAATCTGTTAACGTAGCCGCTTGATAAGGAAAATTAAAATTGATAGACAGACGATACCCAAGCAGGAGAGCTATACCAATAGCAATATCTGTATAGCCTGAAAAATCGCAATAAATCTGCAACGTATAGCCGTAGGCTGCCATCAGGTTCTCTACCCCAGAGTAGGCAATCGGGTTGTCAAAAATTCGGTCTACAAAATTCAGTGCTAAGTAGTCGGAAAGAATAATCTTCTTAAAAAGCCCCGTGAGGATGAGGAACAACGCATGCGATGCCTCCCTTTGGGTTAGTTGGTTAGGCTTATGAATCTGCGGAATAAACTCCGAGGCACGCACAATCGGACCTGCAATGAGTTGTGGGAAAAAAGCCAAATAAAAACCAAAGTCTACAATCCGACGCAAGGGCTGTATCTGTCCACGATAAATATCCACCACATAGCTGATAGCTTGGAAGGTATAAAAACTTATCCCCACTGGTAGCAATACCATTCCCACCGAGGTAGGCGAATCAAGAAGCCATGCGAAAAACTGTCCGAAGATGTTGGTATGCTCCAGATTAAGATCCCCGAGCTCGTTTAGCGTAGTCACAAAAAAGAGCGAATACTTAAAATAGGCAAGTAACAACAGATTTAATGCTACAGCTATGCTAAGTACTGCTTTACGAGGTTTACGCCCTGTGTAGCGTCCTAACAGCAAACCTGCAGTATAGTTAAACGCTATCGAGAGTAGAATGAGAAAGAAAAAGAATCCGCAACTTTTGTAATAAAAAAGCAAGCTAAAGGCAAACAAATAGACTACACGCAGCGTATTTCGCTTGTCAATAAACAACAAGCCGATACCTAAAACCAAAAAAAAGAGCCAAAACTCAACCTTGGTAAAAAGAAGGGGGTGAAGGTTATTGAAGCTTAAGAAATCGGTCGCTCGCTCGTAGAGGGTCTGCAGCATCTATTTCCCTCCACGTTTCTTTCCCGTCAGGAATCGATACAAAGCCACCCCTAGTAGTTTCCCTTGTAGGCGATAACCTAGCGGTGAGAGGTGTAAGCAGTCGCGTGCCGTAAGTCCGTAGTTATTCCACGAATGTATACTCCCCGTGCCGCCCATAATCCTATTAAAATCCCACAGAGCAACAGCTTGCTCCACAGCCACATTTCGAATAACCTCCGAAGCATCGTCTACTCGCAGATTTATTTCGCCATTTCGCAACAGATGATCGTTAGGAGTTGTCAGCACAATACGGACATTGGGAGCCGCACTTCTCAACTGTTGTATGAGTTCGCGCAAATGATTCGCAAAAAGTAACGGATCAAAATTCCGATTGTAGGCATCGTTAGTCCCGAGTGAGATAATGATGATATCCGGATTCAGAATTTCTATCTCTAAGGGCAATGCTGTATTACGCAAAAAAGCATTAACATCAGCACCATTAAGTCCTGCAGCATGGTAAACAAGGGGTGCCGCTTCGTTATCAAATACAAACCCTAACAACCGAAAAGTTGCATCCAGCGGAGTACTACGCTGTAGGGTAAGTGCTAATTTGGAAGGGGGCGTATCGAACTGAAACGTTGCCACACCACGTGTAGTGTCTATAGTTGCCGGCGTCTCGCCATTCAGCAGTGGCAGTGGGACGCTCTCCGAGGGTTCGTACAAAATCGATACAATCGTCGGTAGCGACGTATAACCTTTTTCCGGTAGAAACTTCAAATGCAAAGTAGAATTCGTATTCTTTGCCTCAATAGCGGAGGAGGATAACCCTAAGGGTTGCGGTTTCTTATTTTTCGTGCTAAGCGTTGGCAGCCAGCCCTTACGATTCGAACTGCGTACATCTAACGGTTCGTTGGTTCGTGCCACACCATACGGAAAAGAAAAGCCACGTGCGGGCAATTCTACCTGAAACTGATTTACCAAATAGCTCCGCGTAGCACATGCCGAAATATCTCCTTGTATGTGCGAGTCGCCAAGTTGCAAAATCGTGAGGCGTTTCCCCGATTTCGGCGACCACTGTAGGGTTTGCATAGCATTCTCGATAAAATTATCGGGCCAATACTGTGCAAGAGCGTTTAAGTAGTTCTCGTCCCAAGTTTCGTCCGTAGATTGTGACATCGCAGCAATCGTTATACTGCAAAGCAAGCTCGTGAGCACCCAACGCAACATAAAGCTACCACGCATCTCTTACTCAATGGTAAACTCCTGTTCGTATTCTTGCGGATTCGCATACACATCCATAAGCGCCGTGTAAAAGAGCTCGGCTATATAGCGTGCGCCACGTGGGGTAAAATGCACATAATCGGTCGTAACTAGTGGTGGCTGCGTATTTCGCCATCGCAAGACCGAATTTGCACCACCCATAGCCTCGTAAGTATCCCAAAACGCAATCCCTGCATCAAGCGCAGCTTTTCGTTGTGCATTGCGTACCAGCGTAAGGTTGGGATACGAACAAAAATTTTCTTCCTCCTTAAAGCCCATATCACTCACGCCAATAAGTATAAATGCCGCTGTCGGGAGCAATTGCTTCAAACGTTCGATATGTTGCTGGAGTTGCCTGCCATAGCCTCCATAGCTCGTGAGGCGCGAAGGAACGACATTTACCCCAAACTGTAGGAGGATAAGCCGTGGTGCGAGTACCTGCGCCACTTCCCGAAACATAGTATCGCTAATCGCATTAAAATCCGTCCCGCCACTCCCTCGCAAAGGCATGTTATCGACTTGGATACCACTCGCCGTTTCGTAAGATATCCCATAAATATCGGGCGTAGAGGCTGCAGCCCACTGCAACGAGAATTTCGACGCATCTGCAGGTACCGGAAGTGCCGCTCGCTGCAAAGATGAAGACTCCGAATAGGTTCGCGAAAAATAAACCGAATCGTCCACCACAACACGCATAGTACACGGAACCTCGTGAGCCGCAAAAAGAACAT
This sequence comes from uncultured Bacteroidia bacterium, assembly GCA_963540065.1. Lineage (GTDB taxonomy): Bacteria > Bacteroidota > Bacteroidia > Bacteroidales > CAJPTX01 > Bacteroides_D. The sequence goes on along the minus strand of CAUTNK010000001.1, from coordinate 224,295 downwards.
TGCAATACGCAAAACGCATCCCACGCCCTGCTTTTAAATTGCGCCGGATACGAATCTCTGCATCTACACGCGTAGAATCGGGCACCGTGCCATCCGTTGCAAACTGTGCAACACTCCCCATCACACCATAGTGAAGCTCTTTCTTCCGTCGATGTGCCGGCATCATCGAATAGAATTTCCAAGAACGCGATGCCGAAACCGTCAATCCGAAGGGCGGGTATGTAGGCGGTATTGCCGAAACGAGTCCGACTCCCCCACCACCAAACTCTTTTTGCAAACGCGTCCGCAGGTAAGACGAAATGCGATCTCCCTCAATTTGCGAATCGCCATAATGGAAAATACGCACCTCCTCGCCTGTAGTCTCTATCGCCCGGCAATGCTCATAAAAACGCTGTAACTGCTCATAACCTTCCCTCTCGAAGGTTAGACGTTGGATGGGTCTTTCCCGACGCACCGTATCCCGAGCTGCAGAGCCCGTTGTACTTTTTTGCCCCCGTGCGGGCGATTTAGGCTCGTTTTTTCTTGTTTCAGGTATACTGATATCAGGAGGTATAATATTCGGCAACGTAGAGGTATTTTTGGGAGTTTCGTTCGCTTCCTCTTGCATCTGCTCTGCGAGGGCATCGACTTGTGCGAGTTGTTCCAGCTGCGAATTATCGAGTTTTAGGTCGGGATGTTGCTGTTCGCTTTCCAAAAAGGGCATCTGCGATCGCTTAGGAACCCAGTAGGAGGCTAATAGCAACTTATGCTCTAATGCATCATTGGTTAGTACGAGGGCGTACAATAGTCCTAAGAGAGCAAACAAAAAGAGCACAACCCTACGAAAGACCATCCCTTACAAACAGTCCTAATCCCTTCGCTCCGATAAATGCTTAGCTACTAGACTTCCCCGAATAGATCAGCAGCGTTTGCCCTACACGGATCATATGCCCCGAGATGCCATTCCAAAGCTTGAGCTGTTGCACAGTCACCTTGTAGCGAGAAGCAATCGATCCTAGCACATCACCCTGACGCACTTTGTAGCGGATAGCAGAGCCGTCGCCAGGTACCGCAGCATAAGAAGGAGAAGCCTCCTTACGCATCAGAGGCTCGCGGAAACGCTGTGGAGAGAGAAATACCGTATCCTTGTAGCTCCGAATTTCAGCCTCGCGATCTATAAAAGAACCTACATGTTCGAAGGGTAAACGAATTACATTGGCTGTGGTTGATGGAAGGAGATCGTGCTTATACTGCGGATTGAGATCGCGCAACTGCTGCAGCGGAACTTCGAGCACCTCTGCCACCTGTTGTAAATGCATACGTCCGTTCACGACAATTGTATCGGTCGTCTTAGGCAGAGTAAGTTGCATAGGGGTAATACGATGCTCCTGCGCATAGTTCATAGCATAATTAGCAGCTATAAATGCTGGGACGTAACCACGAGTTTCCCGCGGCAAGAAGTAGTAGATATCCCAGTAATCGCGTTTCCCTCCCGCACGACGAATAGCCTTATTCACATTCCCGGGGCCGCAATTGTAGGCAGCTATCACCAACGTCCAATCGCCATACATCTGATAAAGATCCTTCAAATAACGTGCTGCTGCATGCGTAGCGGCTATCGGATCACGACGGGCATCCACATAGGAGTCTATTTGCAAATTGTAGCGTCGCCCCGTGTTATACATAAACTGCCATAAACCTGTAGCACCAACACGAGAAACGGCTCGCGGATTCAGCGCAGACTCTATCACGGGAAGTATACGCAATTCGAGAGGAAGTTGGTAGGAGTCCAAAATCTCTTCGAAAAGCGGGAAATAATATTCCGTAAGCCCTAGCATCACCGCAACTTGCGATCGTTTCCGTTGGGTATAGACGCTAATATAATTCCGAACAATGCTATTGAAAGGCAGCTCAATAAGCGTATTGAGGTTGGCAAGACGCGCCATATAGACCGAGTCTGGGCAATCCGGCGTAATCACCGTACTATCGTAATCGAAAGTCTCAGTAAGTACAGTACTATCTACATTTTGCCGGATGTACCAAAGGTGCACCATCTTGTCGAGGTTGTCGAGATACTCCGAATGCATAGAATCTACGGGCGAATTCTCAGGAGTCGGTTCACTTTTTGCGATCAGAGCACAAAAAAGGAAAGCCAAAGCAAGGAATAGATTGCGCATCGTCAATAGAGGTTAGAAATTAAGGTTGATATTCATAGCAAGACCTGGCGTTGCAGGTATCCCATTTATTTGTGGCGACAAGGAAGGGTACACTCGCATGGCGAGATTATTATCCACATTCCAGTAGTAAAGGTGTGCCCCCACATACGCATCAATGATGTTAAGGACGTAGAGAAGGGAAAGACCTAAGATATTCAGATCTCGATTCCGACGGTAGTAATCGCGAAAGTACTCGATATCCTGTCGTGAGCGCTTCCCTTCGAACTCATCTATCGTATCCGGACGATCATCAATCAGATACGTAAGCGCTTTATCAAACCTTCGGTAGAGAAGATCCATCCTCAGGTACTGCGAGGTAAGAAATACTGCCGCACCGTAAATGATAGGTACCTTCCAATAGGTTTGCGTATACATTTGCCCAAGCCCTGGCAAAAGAGCACTTGAGAGCAAAGCGGCTAGAGGCGACTTAAAATCACGACTATGCACAAACATAGCATCGGCTACCCCTAGCGAATAACTCAAAGCTGCTGCCGCTATACAACCATTCCGATAGGCTTGGAGTTCTATGAGCCGACTCTCCTGTTGCAAATAGACCTCGGTATTGGTAGAGAATGGCTCACTGTGCAAACTCGTATACTTACGATGAAAATAAATACTCCCCAACGTAAAGCCCGTCACCGAACCCGTAACCAAGGGGATCTTCCAGTAATCGCCATTCAGTGCTTGTCCTGCCCCCGGCAATAGTACTGACGACAACGCCACCCAAGGCATGGAAAGCGAATCGGCAAAACGACGCCACGACGAACTGTGTACTACCGACACTTGTGTAGAAGCGAGCACTGGCGCAGGTTCGGGCTCCTGTGTCTCAGGAATGGCAAGCGAATCTCTAACAACCGATAGTAAAGGGGAGCTCCGTAGAAGCTCCGTAGTATCTGGCTGCTTAGATAACTGAATTACCGAATCCTGTGCTTGCAGTGGTGGTATGTGTAGGAGAAGAAAGGAGAAACCAATAAGGGATATGAGGAAAACAAGCCTCGAATTCGCACACTGCACTCTGCTAGTATGCGTTGCCATTGGGTTAGTTCTCTTGTAAGAGCTTTTGCATTAGTTCTTTGCGCTCACCTTCCGTACGGAAAGTAATTACTATTCTACCACTCCCCTTTTCGTTGCCGTTTACCTTCACCCCCCATCCCAGTCGTTTTTCGAGGGCTTGTTGCATTTCTGCCACGTAATCCAGATTGGCAGGCGAAGTATTGGGAGTTGTTTCTTTTTCTTTATCTACCGACTCTTCTGTATTTTGCGCAGAAGGTGCCAATAGTGCGCGTACTATCTCTTCGCAATTACGAACAGAAAGCCCATCGGCTTCAATCCGTCGTGCCAAATCCAACTGTTCTACTTCATTTTCGAGGGTTAGAAGCACCTTGGCATGCCCCATAGAAATGACTCGCGTCCGGAGCTTATACTGCACCTCAACGGGTAGCTTCAGAACACGCAAATAGTTCGATATGGTTGCTCTGTTCTTTCCTACTCGGGGGGCTAATTCTTCTTGTGTGAGATGACACTCTTCAAGCAATCGTTGAAAGCTCAACGCAATCTCTACCGGATTGAGATCCGATCGCTGAATATTCTCTACAAGTGCCATTTCGATCATCCCCTGATCGTCGGCTTCGCGGACGTAGGCGGGGATGGTAGTAAGTCCTGCTCGCTTTGCTGCACGAAAACGACGCTCCCCAGAAATAATCTGATAGAGATCTCCCTCAATCAAACGAAGCGTAATCGGCTGAATAATGCCAATTTTAGCAATCGAGTCTGCCAACTCTGCAAGCGCTTCCTCGCTAAACTCTGTGCGTGGTTGATACGGATTCACTGTGATTTGCGCAAGCGGGATTTCGCGAATAGCAGCTAGGTTTTGCCTACTTTCCTCCTGTGTCTCGCTCGCATCGCTCCTAAGCGGACTGTTGTTAGACATCGATTGGATATTCTCGCCACCCAAAAGGGCATCCAAACCTCGCCCTAGTGCATTGCCTTTCTTTGCCATCAGACTCCCTCTTCTTCCTAGGACTTTTGCTACTGTGCCGGCACTGCCTCTGCTTCGTTGCGCCGGATGAGCTCCAGAGCAAGATTGGTATAGCACTGAGCTCCTGCCGAGGTAGCATCGTACAGAATAACCGGCTTGCCATGGCTCGGTGCTTCGCTGAGCTTTACGTTACGGATGATCATGGTATCAAAAACCATATCCTTAAAGTGGGTGCGTACCTGCTCTACAACCTGATTGGCAAGCTTCGTACGTGCATCGTACATCGTAAAGAGAAAACCCTCGATCTTGATATTCGGACTAAACCGCTTTTGCGTAAGCTTAATCGTATTCAGCAATTTCCCCAGCCCCTCGAGGGCGAAATACTCACACTGCACCGGAATAATTACCGAGTCGGCTGCCGTAAGGGCATTCAGCGTTACTAAGCCTAGAGAAGGCGAGCAATCTATGAAGATATAGTCGTACTCTAAGCGTAGAGGGGTGATGATACGACGCAGGATAGTCTCGCGATCCTCTACGTCCACAATCTCCAATTCGGCACCTACCAACCCTACGTGCGAGGGGAGCAAGTCTAATTTGGGGAGCTCGGTATGTACAATAACGTCGTGCGGATCGGTTACGCCGATAATACACTCGTAGAGCCCCTGTACGTCGGAGCCTACGCCTAAACCCGAGGTGGAGTTTGCTTGCGGATCTGCATCTATTAGTAGCACCTTCTTTCCCTCAACTGCCAGACAAGCAGCTAGGTTAATGGCTGTGGTGGTCTTTCCAACGCCCCCTTTTTGATTTGCAATAGGAATTACTTTTGCCATACTCGTAAACTGTATTCTGCCCAAGAATCTGCACAAATATAAAGATTAGACTACTTTTGAACGGACAACCCACCTACCTACCCAACCCCTTTATGTGTTCATAAGCACATAAGTTGTTCTATTACAAACCGATTTAGTGCTTTGGGCGTTGTATATAACTTTTTCCGGACACAAATGTAACCCGACCGAAGATAACCGACATCTACGCACTAAATCCCATTAACATCTTGTAGAGAAACCAGATTCAGGGCACAGGGTCTTCGCCATGTCCTCCCCACGGATTGCAACGCAGCAGACGCCATACACACAAGAATAGACCATAGAACGGCCCATGCTTCTTAATCGCCTCTACACAATACACCGAACAACTCGGTGTAAAGCGACAAGAGGGCGGCAGGATCGGCGAAATAAAAAGCTGATAGATACGAATCGGGAGCACCAACAAAGCAATGAGCCCCCGACGTATCCATCGCCAGATATTCTGTATGCTAAGGTTTTTCAATTTCGTGAGAGAGTTTTGTTAGGAGTTTTTGAATAGCGGTCTGTTTCGCCTCCCAGTCTACTTGCTGATGGGTTGTGAGCAAGAATGCCATACGAACCCTCACGCGTTTTTGCACAGCTAAGCTACGCAGATTATGCACATGCAAGCGGAAAGCGGCACGCATCTGCCTTTTGTTCCGATTCCTATCTACAGCGTGCTTGTACAAGCGTTTCGGGACGACAACCATCATCGCAATTCCTCCAGTCTCCGAGGCGTCTGCTGCTATCTGATAGACCAGACGATACGGGAAAGCAAAAACCTTACGACCCGTACGGAAAAGGGTATCGATCTCGCGAGCAAAATGCAACCGCTCAGAAGCCGGAAGAGTGTTGCCCATCAGTAGCTTAAGTGCTTAATAAGGAGTAGAGATAGGAGCATTGTACACTAGCCTATACACATTGCGCCGGAGATCTAACTTAGTTAGCGCATTGTGATCACAGTTTAACGACTCCAAGGCGGGGTTTTGTGTGAGTATTAGGCTCTTTAGATGATTATTCTCACACGAAAGAATTTTCAGATTGGGGTTCTTTGTTACATCCAATTGATCTAAATTGTTGTTGTCGCAAAAAGACTGATTAGCTACGATTTATACCGTAAAAAGCCCCCCTTGTAGAGAGCTACATCACGCACTCACTACAGGTATATTACACTCCCTCTGTGTCTACTCTTCTATGTGATTGCGCGCGACCAAGAAGACGTCCAACGCCTCGGTCATGCTTTTGCACGTCGGGGTAGGAGCCAATACATTTAGTTTCAGCCCCTCGGCACGAACAGCCCGGTGGGTATTTTTCCCGAAAGCTGCAATACAGGTGGTGCCTTGCTGGAAGTCCGGAAAATTCGCTTTTAACGACTTTACTCCCTGCGGACTGTAAAAAATAAGCATATCGAAAGAGTTGATATCGATATGCTGCAAATCGCTCGAAACCGTTCTGTACAGGATCGTCTTCGAAAACCTAATACCCGCCTTTTTCAATTCGCGAGGGATCTCCTGCGAATGGACATCAGAGAGAGGCAACAGTACACGCTCGTCCTTATATTTTCCGATGTGTTGGATAAGTGTTTCCAACGACCCATCCTCCGGAAAGAAGATCTTTCGCTTACGATACGTAACGTGCTTCTGCAAGTAAAGCGATACGGTCTCCGATGTACAGTAGTAGCGCATCTCATCCGGGACCTTAAAACGTACTGCCTCAGCAATCCGGAAATAATGCTCGATTGCTTTTCGCCCCGTAAACAGCACTGAAGGGAACTTAGCTAAATCTATGCGCTGTTTGCGGAAATCGTTAGCCGATACCTCCTCGACATGAATAAACGGTTCGAAAACTATTTCCACTCCCGTCTTTTTAGCCAGCACCTCGAATGCTGAATTCGCTATCGCAGGTTTCGGCTGTGACACCAAAATTCGCCGGACTTGAGGAACATCCGCTTTTACTCTCTTTGCCATTATCGCCCAAGAACTCCCTACTCACTCCAACTCCAACCAGCGAATCAAACCCAAAAATGGACCGATCTCTAGGGCACAAAGGTACAAAAAGTAGAAGAACAGGTTATAACGAAAATAAATAAAGGTTAAGAGTACCCGAAATAGCCCATACAACCACGTAGCAAAAATGAGCAACACGCCCGCATAGATAAACACAACCTGAAGCCACGGAATATTGAACATCGAAAGAAAGACAAGCGCAAAGTAATAAGGCCAAAGGACACGATGTACATAGTTGTACTGTCGCCAAAGAAGGTGCGCAGCTTCCGGCTGCCGAATCAAACGACTCGCTAGGTGCAAAAGCCCTATTTTATAAGCATATAGTATTAAAAGCCCGACAAAAACCATCGGCAACAACCACAAATTCGAAACAGGAAACTCACTCGCTCGAAAAAAAGGCAAACGAAAGCTCCACCACAGCTGTAACGAAAACAAGATGATTACCAACACATCGGAATAAAAATGGAATTGACCCGGATGCGGTTCATCCCATTCACTAAGTCGGAGCAGGGAACGCGGATGAAAAAAGAGCTTTCTGTAATCGGAATAGTACTTCCAAAAACGAAAACGAAGGAACATTGCAAATAATGCTGCCAGCAGAATAAAAGCAAAAGCTAGGCTGGTAGTATCCTCTTGCAAGAACCAACGATCGCGCATCGGGAGGGCTTGATATTGTTTTTCGTTCCAGGTACGCGTAGGGAGAGGTGGCGCAAAAAGTCCACGCACCGCATTCGGTTCGTTAGAAGCAGAGTCTTTAGCACTTTCCGGAACTCCGTAAATCCAAGTGTAAAGCTCGTCTAGTAGAATCTGCGAATGCGGGAAAACCGAATCGGTGGCCAAAGTATCCTGCGCAGGATATTCTCTCGCAACGGGAGTGCTATGTCCCCTTTCTATTAGTTGTGTAGGCTCCTCGTGTATCGTAGAATCTCTCATCCCCGTCGTATCGCCCACAAAAGTAGTACCTCTGCGCACAAAAGCAGATGGTAACCCGAACTTGCTAAAAAGTTACCTTTGCAGACGTATATGCCACCGAAGCTATGAATACGATACAATTGAACAACGAAGTCGGCACTACCATCTATACCGACACCGACCTCTCCACCCTCACTGCAATACTTAACGAGGCACGAGCTGTACTGATTATCGACGAGAAGGTAGCGCAAATCCTACAATCTCAACTCCCCCAAATGCTTACCTACAAAGTAGCCTCGGGCGAACACAGCAAAAGTCTGCGCGAAGCTGCCGAAATCTATCGTTGGCTACAGAACAATGGGGTAGATCGCGAGACTGCCATTGTCGGAATTGGCGGAGGAGTCGTGACAGATCTGGCGGGCTTTGTAGCGGCTACGTACATGCGGGGCGTCCCGCTATTGCTCGTGCCCACTACCCTATTGGCACAAGTAGATGCTAGTATTGGTGGGAAGAATGCGGTAAACCTCCACGGGTTCAAAAATATCATCGGCACTTTCTACCAACCACAATACATCCTGTGCGACTATCACCTCCTCCACTCCCTCCCCAAAGTAGAGGTACAGGGGGGCGTAGCAGAAATGATCAAACACTGTATGATTGCAGACCCCGAAATGTTCGACTACTTCGGGGCACACGCCGATGGCATTCTCTCGCTCGATATGGCAGAATTGCAAAAAATCATCCCTTGGTCGATAAACATTAAAAAACACTTTATCGAAGCCGATGTACGCGATCACAACCTCCGGCGCACACTAAACTTTGGGCACACTTGGGGGCACGCCCTCGAAGCCGTAAAAGGCATCCACCACGGGCTTGCAGTAGGAATCGGCATGTGCTTTGCGACACGATTCGCCGTACAAAAAGGTCTCTGCTCGCCAACGGTTCTGGAGGTCCTCGAACAACTCCTCACGCGCTTCGGATTGCCTACCCAGAGCGATGTACTCCCCTGGGTAGTTTTTGATGCTATGAAACGCGATAAAAAACGCTCGGCAAGCAACCTCAACTTTATCCTTCCGCGTGCCATTGGAGAGACGGAGATTGTCGAAATCTCCTTCGACGAGCTACACAACTTTATCAGTAGCCTCTAATCCCTTAAACCATGGTTCAGAAGCCTGCCCTTTGTTTAGTGCTGACGAACGATACGACGCCTGATACTGCTATCTATCCCGACGAAACCACTTGGCTCGAACTTCGCCTAGATCTCTTCACGAGGCAACCATCCCCTATCGTAGATATAGCCAAGCATCCGTGGCTTAAAACACTCCTATGTAACTACTCTAAGATTATTATTACATATCGCTCTTTATCAAACAATTCTAACTCTATACTACTCGCAGAACAATGTTACCGAAATTGCCTTTCGTCCGACACTATCCCCTTCGTCGATATTGACTACCACGAGCTCTTTACAGCCAAGCTACTAGCAGAGTTCGCTCCAGAACATAACCGAATAATACTCTCCGAACACTTTTATTCCTACAACGGCGACCTCGAGCTCATTCGCAACACCATTCGTAAGCTACAGCAACATCAACCCTACCTCTGTAAGGTTGCCGTTTTATGCCATGATGCACACGAGGCCGTACAGCTACTAACCCTCTACGAAGAGTTCGACCACTTACTCCTCTTTGCTATGGGCGAAATTGGCTCTTTTACGCGAATAGCTGCTCCACTTCTAGGAGCGCCCTACACCTATACCTCCTATACCTCCGATGCTGTAGCGCCGGGTATGCTTCCAGCCCACCTCATGCAACAAATCTACACTCAAAATGAGGAGTAAAACCCTACGCTTAGCACTCTTGGGCTATCCTATTCGGCATTCGCTCAGCCCTGCTCTTTTTGCCTACTTCGGTCAACAAACCGGAACAGATATAGAGTATCTACTTTGGGAAAGACCACCGCAAGCCATACTTAAAGAAGAATTACAAAACACATTGGAACAATACGACTTAGATGCACTCAATATTACATCTCCATACAAGTACAAAATACTCCATTTACTAGATTATATATCTCCCACAGCTATGCGTCTCCAAGCCGTAAACTTTCTGTGGCGGAAAGACTCTCAACTATACGGAACCAATACCGACATCACCGGAGCACATTCCTTAATTAGCTACACCAGTATACCTAAGGCACAACTCCCTGTGTTAGTGCTCGGTTCTGGTGGAGCATCTCGACCTGTACTTGAAGCCCTATACGAGCAAAATATTACGATTCTATGCAGCAATCGAACTCCCGAAAAAGCACAGGCTTTAGCGAGAGATTTCGACGCAGACTACCTACCTTGGGATGCACTCAACAAAATCCGGCAGCCTGTTATTCTCTTCTCTGTACTCCCACATCAGGTAGGGTTACCTGCCATTGCAGCAGAATGTGTTCGCGAAGTAGTAGATGTTACCTACACGGCATCCCGCGCACAAGCATGGGCTCGGGCGCACAAGATTCCCTATAACAATGGCTATCGCTGGCTATTTGCACAAGCAGTAGAATGCTTTCAAATCCTTAGAGAATCGCAGGTGTCGCCTACCTATATTGCACAGAAGTGCTTACCTAGAATAGCAGCAAAATATCTATCAGGCAACGCTTAAAAGCTCACAGGCGCCGAACCCAACAACTCTTCGCCATCGTACCAAGCAGCAAACTGCCCCGGAGTCACCCCCCGTTGTGGAGTCGAGAAACGCAAGTAAAAACCTTCGCTCTTACAGTACAATACTGCATCCTGCAGTGGCTGTCGGTAACGCAAACGCGCCTTAACGGGCAAAACATCGCCTACAGAGAGCGTTCGATACGGATTCACCCAATGCACCTCCGAGGTATTCAACGCTACTACCTCCCGATTGAGATAGGGATGGTCGTGTCCCTGCCCCACATAAACTATATTTTGCGCAACATCGGTTCCTAAAACGAAAAGCGGGGACTCTTTCCCTCCAACTCCTAGCCCTTTCCGCTGCCCGACCGTAAAAAATTGCGCCCCGTTATGCTTCCCGACAACCTTACCCATAGTAGGATTCAGAGCATAGGGTTGTGCGCAACTTTCCAACGTATCTCCTCGTTCAGGAAGTGGAGTATCGCGCGGGATTTCTACAATATCGCCCCCCTTAGCCTCGAGACGTTGTGCCAGAAACGTAGGCAAATCTATTTTCCCCACAAAGCAGATCCCATAGCTATCTTTACGTTGTGCTGTCGCGAGTCCTAGCTTTTTAGCCAATGCCCGGACTTCCGATTTCTGCATCTCCCCTATAGGAAAATACGCGTGTGCGAGCTGTGCCTGACTCACCTGACACAGGAAATAGCTCTGATCCTTCCCCAGATCTTTCCCCGCCAACAAATGATAACACGGTTGCCCATCTACACTCGTGGTGAGTTTTCGGCAATAGTGCCCCGTAGCAAGGCCCTCTGCGCCTCTTTCACGCGCAACATCCCAAAATGCGGCAAACTTTATTTCACGATTACACAATACATCCGGATTGGGAGTGCGTCCCTTTGCATACTCTGCAAAGAGATAGTCTATCACCGTCTTTTTGTAGGTCTCGCTCAAATCGACCTCTTCAAAAGGGATTCCGAGCTTTTTAGCCACCATAGCAGCAAAGTCGCGATCTTCTTCAAAAGGGCAATCCGACTTTAAGAGTCCCGTACGCTCTGTCCAGTTACGCATATAGATTCCCAAGACCTCATGCCCCGCCTCGCGTAACAAATAGGCAGCAACACTCGAATCTACCCCTCCGGACAAACCGACAACAATCCTCGCCATCCAGTGTGCTACCTCTTATCTTCCGCAGAGGCGCTTTTACTGCGTAAATCTTTGGGCGATAGCTCTTTTAGAATCTTCTGCAGCGAGTCGGGTTGTTGGAGCAATTGCAAGGCATGACCGAGGACTTTGTCGGTAGGAAGCGTATAAGCCAAACGACCTGCACGGTAGTAATAGCGCGAAATAATCTCCTCGGCTAAGAAATTTTTAAGGGTATCCTTTTGCTTAAGATACTGATCGGTAATACTCTGATTCAGAATAGATCGCATCTTAGTCATCTCTTGCTTAAAAGTAGTATCGGCAATAGCTACTTCTCGGCTCATTTCATCTACTCGCTTCAGCATATCAAACAGCGGGTTGCGTTGGATATAGCCCTGCTCTTTCACAAACGACACAAAATCTTTTACATCCTCCTCGGTCAACTGGAACGACGCTATATCAGCAATCGTAGCATGACTCTGCTGGTACTTGTTTGCAAATGCAAAAAACGCTTTATTCACATACAGAGAGATGATTAGCGGACTATATTCGTCGGGCTTTTGCAAGATATCTGGCCAAATACCGCCACCATCGTACACCGTTCGCCCATTTAGCGTTTTGAAGGAGCGTATCAGCGAGTCTGGAATATACTCCACGGCACCACTAGCATTGCGATGCGCATAGTCTATAGCCTGAATACAACGTCCGCTCGGTGTGTAATACTTAGCAGTGGTGATCTTAAAGATACCTCCGTGTGGGAGTGGTCGCGTAGTTTGTACCAGCCCTTTACCGAAAGTTTGTTCGCCTAGAATCACGGCCCTATCCAAGTCCTGTAGTGCTCCGGCTACTACTTCGCTAGACGATGCCGATTCGCGATTTACCAAAACCGCCAACGGAAGATCGCGATAGGGAGCCTCGCCTTCGGCATACAATGGGTTTGCCTCCGAACCACTCCGTCCCTTTACATCTGCGACTTTCGTACCCGATGCTACAAACAGACTGGTTAATGCTACCGCCTCGTTAAGCAGTCCGCCCGTATTCCCTCGCAAATCCAGAACAATCCCACGCAAAGGTGCGCCTGTAGTCCGAATCTTTTCAATCGCCTGACGGATTTCTTCTGCACACCCTGTCGTAAAACCCGCCAGATTCACATAAGCCACATCACCAGCCAAACGAGTACTATACGCTACCGATGGGATTTGAATGCGCGCACGTGTTACCTCCAGTTTCTGCTCGCCCTCCACATACGGACGATGTATTGTTAGTGTAAGTTTTGATCCTTCTTTACCTTTCAATCTGTTACTTACTTCCGTTACCGAGACGCCTTTTAACGAAAAGTGGTCGATCATCAGAAGGGTGTCGCCTGCTTTAAGTCCGGCATGCAGAGCTGGGGTATTTTCATAGAGCTGCACAATCTGGGCATAATCGCCAGCCTTCTGAATCACAGCACCAATACCTGCGTACTCGCCCGTTGTCATAAACTGCAGATCTGCTTTAGAACTCTCCGGAATATACTCTGTATACGGATCCAACTCTTTTAGCAAACCTCGAATGGCGCCCTCGGTAAGTTGTTGGGGATCTGGCTCGTCTACATCCATAAGCATTGCATCGCGAAATACCGCAAACAAGGTTTCCAAATTCTTGGTAAGGTCATGTTCGGTATAAGCAGACAATACCCCAAGCGCACTGAAAGATAACGCCAACGCAACCCCTATAACGACAATAATTTTCTTCAATCGCATCGCAAGAGAACCATTCTAAAACAGTAACTATACCCAGAACGCGCCCGAGAAAGACTCTAAAACTTATTGATCTTTCTTCCCGATCATCTTCTTCGGGTCTACCCATTGGTCGAAATCCTCGGCAGTAAGTAAACCAGATGAAATAGCTGCCTCACGCAGGGTAATATCTTCGGCATGTGCTTTCTTAGCTATTTTAGCAGCATTCGCATAGCCGATGTGTGTATTAAGCGCCGTAACCAACATTAGGGAGTTGTTGAGATGTTCGGTAATTTTTTTCGTGTTCGGACGGATGCCATCAATACAATGCTCAACAATCGAATAGCAAGCATCGGAGAGCAACTTTGCCGATTGTAGGAAATTGCTGATAATAAACGGTTTGAATACATTAAGTTCAAATTGTCCAAGCATAGCACCAACTCCTATAGCAGCATCATTACCCATAACCTGAGCACAGACCATGGTTAAAGCTTCGATTTGAGTCGGATTTACCTTTCCGGGCATGATACTAGATCCGGGCTCGTTCTCGGGGATTAGAATCTCCGAAAGTCCACTCCGCGGTCCGGAGGTCATCATGCGCAAATCGTTAGCTATCTTCATGAGCGATATCGCTACTTGTCGCAACGCTCCGTGTGCACGAACCACTGCATTGTGTGCCGACAGAGCTTCGAACTTATTCGGAGCACTTACAAACGCATAACCTGTAAGCTGTGCAATCTTCTGCGCTACCAGTGCCGAATAACCATCAGGAGTATTGATTCCTGTGCCAACGGCCGTCCCGCCCAGTGCCAATTCGTACAATTCGTTTAGGCTATCTTGCAGGGCAGAAATCCCTTTTGCAATCAATGCCGCATAACCCGAAAACTCCTGCCCCAAGGTCAGAGGTGTCGCATCCATCATATGCGTACGACCAATCTTTACCACCCCCTCAAACTCTTTACTTTTGGTAGTAAAGGAGGCTTGTATACGTTCTAATGCGGGGATGGTATGCTCTTGTAGCATTTTTACCGCTGCGATGTGCATAGCGGTTGGGAAGGTGTCGTTGCTCGATTGCGATTTATTTACATCGTCGTTGGGGTGAATAAGTAGGGATCCCTCACCGAGCTTATTACCTAGAATCTGGTGGGCACGATTCGCAATCACCTCGTTCATATTCATATTGCTTTGCGTACCCGATCCCGTCTGCCAAATTACCAACGGAAACATATCGGCGTGTGCGCCAGAAAGGATCTCATCACAAACACGTTCTATCAGGGTCGCTTTCTCTGCTGGAAGGACTCCCAATTCGCGATTGGCTTGTGCCGCCGCTTTTTTCAGATAGGCAAATGCAAGAATAATTTCTCGTGGCATACTCGCCTCAGATCCTATCTTAAAGTTCTCGTACGAACGCTGTGTTTGTGCTCCCCAGAGCTTATCAGCCGCAACACGAACCTCACCCATCGTATCGCGTTCCACCCTATACTCCATAACTACCCCCTCTAATTCTAAGACGTGCTAGCAAAATTAGCACTATTTTACACCTAGATTCTACCCCAATTTACACCCACTTACTCGGCAGAGAACTGGGAAAGGAATCGGATATCATTCTCAAAAAACAAACGGATATCCTTTATACCATAGCGCAACATGGCCATGCGCTCTATCCCCATACCAAAAGCATAACCCGAATAGAGATTGGGGTCAATTCCCGAGGCTTCTAAAACATTCGGATCTACCATACCACAACCCAAAATTTCGAGCCAACCTGTATGTTTGCAAACATTGCAGCCATTGCCGCCACAGAGGATACAGCTAATATCCATCTCAGCCGAGGGCTCTGTAAACGGGAAGTACGACGGACGGAAACGAATCTTCGTATCCTTGCCAAAGACACGCCGTACGAAATAGAGCAATACCTGTTGTAAGTCGGCAAACGAGACATCTTTATCGATATACAACCCTTCGATCTGATGGAACTGACAGTGCGAACGCGCTGATATATCCTCATTTCGGAACACACGTCCCGGACAGATAACTCGAATGGGTGGTTGCTGTTTTTCCATCACTCGCACTTGCACCGACGAGGTATGGGTACGCAACAACACATCTGGTTCCCGACTCAAAAAGAAGGTATCCTGCATATCGCGCGCAGGATGCTCGGGCGGGAAGTTAAGTGCTGAAAACACATGCCAATCGTCCTCTAGCTCAGGTCCTTGCACAATAGCAAACCCTATCGATTCGAACACCTGTTCAATCTCACGCTGCAGCAATGTGAGCGGATGCAACGAACCAAAATCCTTCCGCGGCGCGGTACGTGTATAATCCTCTCCTATGCGCTCCGTATCCTTAGATTTTAGTAGAGCCTCCTGACAAGCCTTAAAACGCTCTTGTGCACTATCTTTCAATTGGTTAATAGACGCTCCAAGTTGTTTCTTCTGATCTGGCGGGAGCTCCTTAAAACGATCAAACAGTGCCGGAATTTTCCCATTTCGTGCAAGATATTGCAGACGGTATGCCTCCAATTCTTGGGCATTTTTCGGATGTTGCTCTGCAATCTCTTTCTCTAAATCGCGCAACTGTTGAAAAATATCCGTAGCCATCGCCGTGTATTCTTACTTCTTGATTTTCGGCTTATTCAGAATCGTCATCTTTTTAATTTCGATGCGCTCCTTCGGGACGTCGCCCGCCGCCGTTTCTGCAGCAGCAATAGCATCTACAACATCCAGACCCTCAATAACTTGTCCGAAAACCGTATACTCACCATCCAAATGCGGCGTACCGCCCTCGGTAGTATAGATTTGCTTAGCCTCGGGCGAATAGTGAAACTCGGGCACCTGCTGCAATTCGATCTGCATAAGCGAATCAAAAATCTGTCGGATCTTTTCCTGCGGAGTATCTTTTGTTAGGAGTTTTTCTCGTTGCGACTGAAAACTTCTCACCGCACGCCCATAAGCTTCGTTCTGTGTATGACGCATTTCGAACTGTTCCAGCTGTTGCGCAGGTACTACCTCGCCCTGTACAATATAAAACTGCGAGCCCGACGAACGTTTTTCCGGATTCATCTGATCTCCCATCCGTGCAGCAGCTAGAGCTCCTTTTCGGTGAATTTTGCCTGCCACAAACTCTGCCGGAATAGTATAACCCGGATCGCCCGTACCCGGTTGTGCGGTCGAGTTCGGATCCTTTGTATTCGGGTCTCCCGTCTGTATCATAAAACCTTTAATAACCCGATGGAACGAAACTCCGTTGTAAAATTTCTCATTCACAAGTTTTACGAAATTATCTCGATGCTGAGGCGTATCGTTATCCAGTGCCACGACAATTGTACCTTTGGTCGTTTCAATCTTTACGACATACTGATCTTTAGGAAGCTTCGGTGCTGCACAGCTAAAAAATGGTAATACACAGACAACAGCACAGAGGCAAGGGAAGAATAACTTAGTAAGACGATTCATTATTGTACATTTGTTAAACGGTTGCTAAGTTACTTGATTTTGCTTGTATGCGAGTGTTGTGGGCAGCGGGGTTACGGATTCTCGCATGTGCTATTTTTTGTATTTTGTTTGTGGCAAAGCATCTAAATGCTCAAAGCATTGGTTTAGCTTTAAGTGGTGGCGGTGCCAAGGGATTAGCACATATCGGCGTTATAAAAGCTCTCGAAGAGCATCAGATCCCCATAGACTACGTATCGGGGACGTCTATCGGCTCCATCGTCGGTATGCTCTACTGCATCGGCTACTCGCCCGATGAGATGATCGCCATCTTCAAATCTCCTGAGTTTAAGGAATGGCAACTGGGCGTAATCCCCGAAAAGTATAAATACGAGATCCGGGAGTACGTCGAGGATCAACGCATGCTCACCATCTCTGTAAAGAAACAGGATTCTATTTTTAAGTTGATTCTACCCTCGCACTTGCTCAATACCTCGCAAATGGACTTAGCCTTCCTCCGCTTTACAGCAACCGCCACAGGGCAAGCTCGTCAGGACTTTAACAACCTCTTCCGCCCGTTCCGCTGCGTGGCAAGCGACGTCTATAACAAACACGCTAAAATCTTCCGCTCGGGAGACCTCGGACAAAGTGTGCGCGCCAGTATGACCTATCCCTTCCTCTTCCAGTGCTTAAGTATAGATAGTATCCTCTACTTCGACGGTGGTCTGTACAACAACTACCCATGGAATGTGCTGCGCGACGATTTTCACCCCGATCTCATCATCGGAAGCAACGTCTCCGGAGTCAGCATACCTCCTACTAAGAATGACCTCATCGGGCAAATCGAAATGCTCGTTATGAACCCTACCGACTACGAACTCCCTGATTCTATAGGTATTTCTATTTCCACACATTTTACCGATGTCGGGATCCTAGATTTCGAGAAATGCGACTCGCTCGTTGCGATGGGTTACAACCAAACCCTTGCACTTATGCCTGAAATTGAAACACGCATTTCCCGACGCTACGATAGCATCACATTGAATAAAGAGCGAAAAAAATACCGCGATGCACTACCTCCATTGGTATTTTCGCGCAACACAAAAGTAGAAGGTCTCACCCCTAAACAAGAGCATTATGTCGTACGCTCTATTCATAAAACACGCAATGCCTTCTCCTTTCAATCCTTTGAGCAAGAATACTACAAACACCTCTCAGATTGCAATATAGATCGCATCTATCCGAGAGCCGAATACAATCCGGATACTCAACTTTTTAACCTGCATCTTGCTGTCGACCGATCGCAACCCTTTAATATCTCGTTTGGAGGGAATATTTCTAGCCGCAATCTGACAAACATTTTCCTAGGTTTCGACTACAAGATCTTCTCCAACTTCTCGGCACGAGCTTTTGCCTACGGTACTATCGGGAGCTTATATTCGAATGCACACCTCGGGTGGCGGCAGGATTTCCCTACCAACGTCCCGTTTTACTACACACTCGGCTACTGCTTTTCGAGATACGATTACCACAGTTCGTCGCCCATTGCTATTTTCGAAGACTCGCGTCCGCCGTACTTAAAAATTAAAGACAATTATTTCTACGCCAAACTAGGATTCCCCGTCTCGTTCTATGCACAAGGGAATATTATGTTGCACTACGGCATCCGGATTGATAACTACTACCAAGGTGTACATTTCTTACGAAAAGATATCCCCGACGAGACCCTCACCAACTACTCCTATACTGGAGTGGAGGTGCGACGGAAAAGCTTTAACTACAAACAGTTCCCGACACAAGGTCAACAATGGTTTGTACGAAGCGGACTATTCTATCTCAACGAACACCATACTCCGGGCAGTACCTCGCAACAAAATCGCGCCAGCAACGCACAACACCTATGGTACAATCTACACGGCTACTACGAACAGTACCTAGCCCTCGGTACCGAGTATGTTAGCATGGGTTTCATTACCGACGTGCAATTTATGCTCAAACGAGCTCTACAGAACTATACCGCCGATTTGTTACTCACACCGAGTTTCTCGCCTTCGGTACTCACGCACTCTATCTACCTTCCGCGTCTGCGATCGCCACAATATGTTGCTATTGGCGCGATGCCTACATTCCAACTCTACCCTAACCTTTACCTACAAGCGCGCGCATTTGCCTTTTACCCAATCCTGCTACCAGAGCCCAACAGTGCTCTAAAAAGCGTATACAAATTCACTTACAAGAGCTACTATCTTTTTAGTGAGCTGCATATTTTCTATCAAACCTTACTCGGACCGCTCAGCTTATCCGTGGGTTACTTCCCCGATTGGCAATCCAACCTAGCAGACAATTTCCTCTTTAGTATCAACTTCGGGTATTCTATCTTTAACCCGTTAGGTCTACGCTTCTAAGAGATGGGAGTACTTCGAAAACTAGCAAGCCAGTCGGCTATTTACGGGCTGAGTAGCGTTGTACCACGCCTCCTGAATTATTTTTTAGTAACCCTACACTCCCGAGTGTTTAACGAAGGCGAATATGGCGTTATAACCGAATTGTATGCCTATGTAGCCATCCTGATGATCGTGCTTACTTTCGGGCTCGAAACGGGATATTTCCGTTTTTCAGGTTCGCAGGACACCGATCCCAAGAACGCTTCGCACGTCTTTAGTTCTATTTTTTACTTCTTAGGTACTACGAGTCTCATATTTTTTCTACTCGGGTGGATCTTTCTATCGCCCATTGCTGAGTTTCTATCCTATAGCGGCAGCGAGAATCTCCTCCTTATGCTATTTGCTATCCTTGCCATAGATGCTTGGAGTACGATCCTTTTTAACCGTCTGCGAAAAGAAGAACGCCCGAAGACTTTTAGCGCTATCAAAATCCTTTCCGTACTTGTGAATGTTGGGCTCAATCTCCTCTTTTTAATAGCTTTCCCATATTGGGGAGTGTACGACAAACATTTTGGTGTAGGCTATGTACTGCTAAGTAATCTGATCGGTAGTACTATTGCTTGGTTGGGTGCTTTTATAGCCTGCAGAGGCGTACCTATCTATTTCCGTTGGCAGACCCTAACCCCTATACTAGCATTTTCGTTCCCGCTACTGCTCAGCGGTTTTGCCGGAACTACCAACGAGTTTATGGATCGGATCTTCATCAAATGGTTAAGTCCTGCTCCCGATCCTATGATAGAACTAGGTATCTACGGTGCAAATGCCAAAATAGCGGTTCTGCTAGTCCTCTTGGTTCAGATGTTTAAGTTTGCGGCAGAGCCCTTTTTCTTCGCACAAGCCGAAGAAAAAGCTGATCCCAAAATCTACGCTCGTGTTACCCTATATTTCTGGTATTTTACGCTATTTATCTTAATAGGTATCCTCGCTTATCTACCTATTCTGCAATATTTTATTGGTGAGGACTTCCGAAGCGGACTCTCTGTAATCCCGATACTACTCGTCGCCAATCTACTTTATGGATTATTCTTCAACGTAAGCTTTTGGTACAAGATCCAAAAACGCACATGGTTCGGTATCCTCTTTACGCTAAGCGGCGCCGTCGTAACGCTTCTGTGCAATCTGTTGCTCACTCCCCTCTTCAGTTACTATGGCGCAGCATGGGCACGCGTTGCGAGTTATATTGTAATGTCAGTTCTCTGTATCTGGATCGGACACCGCTATTTTCCGGTTCCTTACAACTACACCAAGATGTTCCTTGCAACTCTCTTTACAGCAAGTATTATCGTAGTAGGTGCTTTTATCTCTATACCCAACCCTATCCTCCTTCTGTTGGTACGTAGCTTGCTACTTCTGCTTTTACTCTATCTTTTCCTAAAATTAGAACATATCCCACTTCGTAGCCTTGTACGCATATGGAAACCACAGTCAAAATAAAACTAGCCGAAGGTGCTCGCCCCCCTCAGTACATGACGTCGGGTAGTGCTGGAGCCGATCTGTCGGCTCTTCTCTCCCAGCCCATTACACTAGAAAAAGGCGAGTCGCTCAGTATCCCAACAGGCGTATTCCTAGAGCTCCCCGAAGGGTTTGAAGCACAAATCCGCCCCCGAAGTGGTTTAGCACTCCGCGACGGGATTACAGTACTTAACGCTCCGGGAACTATAGACAACGATTACCGCGGCGAACTTCGCGTTCTACTTATTAATCACGGCACGAGTGCTTACACCATAGAAAACGGCGATCGCATCGCACAACTCGTCATCGCCCCTGTAATACAAGCTCATTTTTTACAACAGGATACCCTCACACCTTCTGCACGCAATCTGGATGGTTTTGGACATACCGGCAAATCATGAAAACGCTTCACATCTTTTCCTTTCTACTTCTCTTGGGTTTTATTTTGAATGGTTGTTCTACTTCACAAAAGACACAACCCTTGCAATTTAGCACTACATCGGGCGATCCGTATTTTGATAGCTACTACCTCTATCTAACCGATACAACCCTCGGTTCGGTGCCGAAGATGCGCGAATACCTAGCACAGACGCAATCGCCAGAAATTAGTGCACTCATTGCACAGGTCTTCTACTCGCATCAACAATTAGATTCGGCACTCCACTATGCTCGTAAAAGCTATAGCACCGACTCCGCGCTAGTATATACCCAAAAATACTTTGCATTGTTAGAAGAAACCGGACAGGATGCACCTACTCTCCTTCGTCTGGCACATCGCCTAAATACTTTGGATAGCACCGAACCCCAACATGCCTATAGCCTTCTGATGGCATACATCCGCAACAATCTTTTTGACAGTGCTATTCGGTACGGACGAACGCATCAGGACTATTTCCGAAGATATATAGAGATAGACCGACTCCTCATCAACCTCTACATGCAGAAAGAGCAACCGGATTCTGCTCTTCGTATTGCGCAAGACCTCCTCTCCATGCATCCTAACGATGTAGAATATCTCTTTTTAGCCTCTAGTGTTGCCGGGCAATGTTCAGACTCTGCACTATATAAAGAATACTTCTACAAAGCGCTTAAGTATGGATGCCCTAACACACTATTCATCAACACCTACGCACAATTTATGCTACAAACCAGACAGGAGAACGAATTTCTACAAAAGTTAGATACTATTCTGGTTAATTGCCACTATCCAACTTCTTGGATCGTAGAACTACTTCAGAATCTGAGGTTTACTTTCCGGCACGAAATAGTAACACAACCCACCGGTGCAAACCTCTTTCGACGCTTCGAACAACTCTTAGATTCGTCGGAGAACGGACAATTTCTCCTTCTACAATATTATAAACGTTTCGATGATACGACTAAGATCCTAACATCTATCGAAAAGAACTGCAAGCGTTTCCAGCCCAGCTATTTGTGGGAAGTAATCCGTGTCAGCGAAACACTAAAATACCAACCTATACCAACCGTAAATGCATGGAAAGCGGTTGCGCCCAAAATCCGCAACAATATTACGCGCTACCCCTTCGACCTGTTTTTTGCATTTAGCTATTTCGAATCACTACGACCATTCCTAGACTCTACCCAATGTATTGATACTGTTAGCTACTATATTGAACAATTTAAGCGATTACTTAAAGATGCGAAACCAGAAGAAACCTATCAGTTTGCAGTAACCTTCCAACGCGATACTATTCTCCAACGTAGCACTATCCTACGCGAAAACCTATCGCGACTCTACGGTTATCGAGGCGATATAAGTGCCAAGAACGAGTATGCTTTCCGATCCTATCAAGAAGCTCTTAAATATGATAAAAATAATTCGGTCGTACTCAACAATTACGCATACAACCTAGCGCTAACAAGCGACAAGGATCTCAAGAAAGCCTTACGCATGTCCGAACGGAGCCTAGAGTTAGATCCGAAAAATATCAACTACCTAGATACTTACGGATATATCCTATACAAGCTAAAGCGCTATCAGGAAGCCAAAGCTATCTTTGTTAAACTGCTTACCCTAACTCCTAACCCCGACCGCACGGCTCTTTTACACTACAGCGATATTCTGGAAGCTTTGGGTAACAAAGGTGCTGCCGAAGTCTATAGGATGAAAGCCGCAAAAAGCGAGTAAACAAAGCATACTACAAAACATCGTGATGCCAATTTTTAGAATACGCTTGCTCAGCATCTGGCTGCTCTTTAGCCTCGTTCTCTGGGTAGGTGACTATACGGTACGTGCACAAAGTATATCGGATCTACAAAAACAAAAAGAACAAACCCTTTCTCGTATCTCCAACACTTCCAAACTTATCGAAGAAGCTGCCGAATCACAAGCAGAAAATACACACAAACTAGATCTTATTACTAGCCAAATTGCTACACGCAACGACCTAATTCAGAACATAAACCAGCAAATTAAATTCTACAGCAACGAAATCTCTCACCGTGTCCAACGCATCCTCTACCACGAAAAGCAGCGCGATTCGCTTCTAGATCAGTATGCACATTTTGTAAAAAGTGTACAGTTCTTACAGAAGAAACACGAGGTACTACTCTACGTGCTAGCCTCACGTAACCTTACACAAATGTACCGACGCATTCGCTTCTATCGCGAATATTTGCAGTACCAACATTCGCAATACGATGCACTCACTGCTATTAACCAACAACTACACACCGAGCGCGACTCGCTTATAGCAGCACAAAATACCCTCGTACTCCTACGCAACGAAGAATATACATCGCGCAACCAACTACTTAACGAAAAAACACTCTATAACAAAGAGTTAAACCGACTACTAAAAAGAGAAAAAAAACTCAAGCAGCAACGCTTAGAATATCAAAAGAAAGTACAAGAACTTAACCGAGCTATCAATAAGCTGCTGGAAGAGGAAGCTGCCCTCAACCGCAAACAAAAGCACGATGCTATCTACAAAAAGCTCAGTAAAAACTTTGCTGCTAATAAAGGGAAACTCCCCTGGCCTATCCTAACAGGTTCGATTATACGTGGCTATGGTACCCAAGAGAGTAAACTCCTCAAAGGTATCAAAACCAGTAGTGAAGGGGTAGATATCGCTGCTTCTAAGAACGCTACCGTACGGTGTGTATGCAACGGAAAGATCACTAAAATTGCACGCATTCCGGGAGGCAATGATGTGGTGATTATCCGACACGGAGACTTCCTAACCCTCTACTCCAACCTCACAAATATTATAGTAAATGTAGGCGACGAAGTTCGTGCCGGACAAGCTATTGGACAAATCTATACCACACCGAACACCAATCAGGGGATTCTGCACTTCGAAATTTGGAAAGAATTCCGTTCGCTAGATCCCAAAACTTGGCTACATCCTTAAGAAATTTACCCTATATAAATACAAAAGGTTTATACTACTAACTTACTTATATTCTAGGATACTTCAGGAAAGTAGTAAAAACTTTAGCCACATTTACCTATTCTAAAAAGTTGCAAGCAAAGGAGATTCGATCTACCTTTGCAGCCTAATATTCTGCACTATCTACCGCAGATTTTGACAAGTATCCTGCTACATCCACAATTTTGAAACAGAGACATTTATTGAACCTAATAGAATATGAAAAAAATAGTCCTTGCTTCGACTGTAAATGCGAACAATGAGTTTTTGTCCTTTCTCGACCAATTGTTCGTGGATATAGACGGTCTTGCAGAACTAGAAGCTAATATCCAGATAGCCATCTGCGAGACTTTCAACAACGCCGTAAAACACGGCAATAGGTTCGACCCGCAGAAGAAGGTTACCTGTACCTTTGATACCTCCGAATCGTCATACATCTTTACTATAGAAGATGAAGGCGATGGATTCGACCATACTACTATCCCCGACCCTACTCTTCCGGAAAATATCGAAAAAATAGAAGGGCGAGGTGTGTTTCTTACCAAGATCTTAGCCGATCAGGTGGAATACTTAGACGGCGGACGAAAAGTAGTAATTACCTTCAGTAAAGTGAACTAAAGCTAATACCGTGCCAGTTTCCTTCTATACACAGCAAATACACTACCTCCTACGAAATAAGAGCCAAATACGCTCAGTAGTGACACGTATTTGCGAGGAAAACGGCTACCAATTGGGTGCTGTAAACTATATCCTCTGTTCGAAAGCCGTTATTAAGTCAATAAACATCCGTTATCTTGGTCACCACTACTACACCGATATTATTACCTTTCCGCTTTCGGAGGATCCACAAATAGTATCTGCCGATATCTATATCTGTGTACCTGTAGTGCGCGAGAATGCACTACGCTACCGTACTTCGAATTATACCGAACTTCTGCGTGTTCTTTTTCACGGGATTTTACATATGGTTGGATATGACGATCACATCGCAAGTGATCAACAAAAAATGCGATCAGCAGAAGACTATTGGCTCGCACAATTCGCACTTTTAGTATAAAAACATTTTCTTTGCTCCCATGGAACGGGGCATCGACATTATTGTAATAGGAGGCGGACATGCGGGTTGTGAAGCCGCTCGTGCCGCCGCACATCTAGGAGCTCGTACACTCCTAATAACTACCGATATTACCAAGCTAGCACTTATGAGTTGCAATCCCTCTGTAGGGGGGATCGGTAAAGGACAAATTGTACGCGAAATAGATGCTTTAGGTGGGTTTACAGCACGGTGTACCGATGCTACTACTATCCAATTCCGTATGCTTAACCGTTCTAAAGGACCGGCTATGCATAGCCCGCGTGCACAGTGCGATCGCGAACTCTATAGCCTAACCTGGCGGCAGGAACTCGAAAATACACCCAACCTATTCCTAATACAAGATACTATAGAAGAATTACTATTAGATACCAAGACTCCTACACCTATTTGTCGAGGAGTTATTTCTAAACTACGTGGCGCAATATATGCCGAGAGAGTAATTCTAACAGCGGGTACCTTCCTAAACGGTCTGATACACGTAGGTATGTACCACACCCAAGGCGGAAGAATTGACGAGGGCGCCATCGGACATCTTACCCAACAGATAACAAGCACTGGAATCCGAACAGCGCGTTTCAAAACGGGAACTTCACCACGTTTACACTTACCAACCCTTCATTTAGAAAAGTGTAAAATACAAGATGGCGATCCCGAGGGGGGACAATTTTCTTTTTATGGAGCAGTTACTAAATCAAAACTCCCGCAACTTCCTTGCTATATTACAGAAACTAACAAACTGACTCATAGTATTTTACGCGATAATCTCTCGCAGTCGCCACTTTTCCAGCATGTGATTCAGGGGCGAGGACCTCGCTACTGCCCTAGTATTGAAGATAAGATACATATCTTCGATAGCAAAGACTCACACCCTATATTCCTCGAACCAGAAAGCGCCTACGGAAATACTATTTATATTAACGGCTTCAGTACCTCTCTCCCCTACGATATTCAAGAACGTGCCCTACATACGATTGTAGGGTTAGAAGATGCACATATTATCCGTCCTGGATATGCTATTGAGTACGACTATTTTGACCCCAAGCAACTCTACAAGAGCTTAGAATCACAAATTGTCTCACACCTTTATTTTGCAGGACAAATAAACGGCACCACAGGGTACGAAGAAGCGGCAGGACAAGGGCTCATTGCGGGAATCAATGCAATACTTTCACTCAACAATCGTACACCTCTTATTCTTAGTCGTTCGGACGGTTATTTAGGTGTAATGATCGATGACCTTATTACTCGAGGAGTAGATGAACCCTACCGTATGTTTACTAGCCGTGCTGAGGAACGTCTATCTCTTCGACAAGATAATGCAGATCTTCGTTTTAACGAAATAGCCTATCGGGTAGGCATGATCTCGCACGAACGCTACGAACAAACCCAAACGAAGTATAATAGTATAGAAAAGATTATACACGAGATAACGAACTACTCTCTACCTCCCGAAATTATTAATTCTTTCCTTCAGAGTCATGCTTCATCTCCCATTACACAGAGTATAAAACTCGGGCGCCTTTTGTTACGTCCCGAACTCCACCTATCTGATCTTATACACGAAGTACCTAACCTATTCCCCTCCTCTGTTAGTTACCCGACTGAGTATATACAGTCTGCAGAAATTCAGATAAAGTACCAAAACTATCTTTTGAAAGAACAACAAGAAAAAGCCGAGACCCACCAAATAGATCATATTCATATTCCGGATACATTAAGCTATCGCAATATCGTAAGTATTAGTATAGAAGCACGCGAGAAACTAGAAAAATATCATCCGAATACTATAGCAGAAGCTCGTTTGATACCAGGGATAAAACCGAATGATCTTAAAGCAATTCTTATAGCTATGCACCAATTTGTTCCACGTGGAACAAATTAAAGTAAAAGCTAAGATATGAAGCGAGTTCTAGAGCAGATTACCCTAGAAGATGAGCGGTATGATGGAGTACGAGAAACTATTAAAATGCTCCCACAAGTACCCGGAGTCTATGTATTTAAGAATGATAAAAAGAAAATTATCTATATCGGGAAGGCTAAGAACTTAAAGAAACGCGTACAATCCTATTTTATTAATATAGAACGACACCCACCTAAAACAAAACTTTTGGTAAAGCAAATTGCTTTTCTGGATTTCGTTATTGTAAATACAGAAGAGGAAGCATTCCTTCTGGAAAATAACCTCATTAAAGAAAACCAACCTAAATATAATATTCTCTTGAAAGATGACAAATCATACCCTTGGATTTGTATTACTAAAGAGGAATATCCAAGAGTATTCCTTACACGCAACTATAACCCCAAACGTGGTAAATACTTCGGTCCGTATACCTCTAGTAGTAATATACATGGAATACTAAAGACACTACGTGCACTCTTTTTGTACCGTAGTTGTAAACTCCCCCTTAGTGAAGAACAGATAGAGAGGAAGAGGTATCGTTCATGTCTGGAGTATCATATTCATAATTGTAAAGCACCTTGTATAAGAGCTATTACTAAAGAAGAATATCAACGTGACATAGAATGTATTAGTAGTATCCTAAATGGTAAAATAGGAGCGGTAATCGCAACCCTTACCGAAGAATATACTACTGCTATAGAAGTATTAGAATTTGAAGAAGCAGAAGTATTGCATCACCGAATTCAAGAGTTAAAAGAATATCAGCACAAGAATAGTGTTCTAAACCCAGAAGTGGGCGATCTGGATGTTATAACTATAGTAGAAAAAGAGAAACGTATAGCACTAAATTATATGCATGTATACAATGGTGCTATTGTATTATCAATAAACAAACTCATACAGAACCCTTTGGATAGTACACTCCCTGTATTGTTAGAAGTAGCTATTAGTAGGTTGCGCGACGAATTTGGTAGCGAAGCAAGGCATCTCCTCACGAATGTAGAGTCGCCACTTGACTCCCCTCTTTACAAAGAGATAGATATTCCTAAACGTGGGGATAAACATAGAGTACTTCTTCTTTCGCAACTCAATGCAGATCGTTATCTAGCACAGACCTCGGTACGTAACTCACTTCCTGAAGAAGAAAGTCTGGTAGCTTTACAAAAGCTATTAGAATTGCCTCGTATTCCGCATCGTATAGAATGTATTGACAATTCGAATACATTGGGCGAGTATCCGGTTTCGGCAGTTGTTGTCTTTATAGATGGAATTCCTACTAAAGAGCAATACCGTATCTATAATATTAAAGAAGTAGAAGGTCCTAACGATTACGCCACTATGGAAGAAGTAATCCGTCGTCGTTTTACCCCTCCCCTAAAAGCTCCACTTCCGGATCTACTACTTATAGACGGTGGGAAAGGGCAATTATCTTCGGTACAACAAGCTTTACAAAAGATTACCCCTCCACCTAATATACCACTTGCAGGACTAGCCGAGAGATTAGAAGAAATTTTTGTTCCACGTGGAACAACTCCCATAGTTTTAGATAAAGGATCTCCTGCCCTGAAACTCCTGATACAGCTACGGGATGAAGCGCATAGATTCGGACTCCGCCATCACACCCAACAACGCGATAGTAGTGTACGACAGGTAGATCTTCTTGCAATAGAAGGAGTTGGTATAAGAACTGTACAGAAACTCTATACAGAATTTGGAAGTCTTATTTCTATGCGCGAAGCTGGAAAAGATGCTATCAGTAAATGTATTGGTGCTGCAAAAGCTGAAATAGTTTGGCAGTATATACAAAAAGAAGGTGAAGTAGAGTAATTTTTACAGGAATTAGTATCCCTGTAAAAAAAAAAGATTGGTATGGGGGGAAGGGTTGTAAAACAATCTTTCCCGAAGCTTAGAATAAAGCACCACTCCCTGCAGTAATAGGTAATCCTAAATGCGAGTAGGCTAGATCGGTAGCAATACGACCGCGTGGAGTTCGTTTGAGAAATCCCTCCATAATCAAAAATGGCTCGTAGACTTCTTCTATAGCCCCCGAATCTTCTCCTACGGAAGTAGCAAGAGTGGTTAGACCAACAGGCCCCCCACTAAACTTTTCTATGATTGTAGAAAGAATGCGACGATCCATAAGATCTAAGCCCCGGCTATCAATATTAAGGGCATTCAGAGCAAATTGAGTAATCGGTAAATCTATACTACCACTCCCCTTTATCTGGGCAAAATCGCGCACACGACGCAACAGTGCATTAGCAATACGTGGCGTACCTCTACTACGAGAGGCTATTTCGGCAGCAGCGTTTTCGGCAATACTAATATTTAGGATAGTTGCTGCACGCTGGATAATACGCTGCAGAGTGGGGGTGTGATAATATTCCAATAGGGCTGATATACCAAAACGTGCTTTGAGGGGTTTGGTGAGCAAGCCCACACGTGTAGTAGCACCCACTAGAGTAAACGGATTGAGTTGGAGCTGGATAGTACGGGCTGCTGGTCCTTTTTCGATCAGAATATCTATTGTAAAATCTTCCATAGCCGAGTAGAGATACTCTTCCACAACGGGTGAAAGACGATGGATTTCGTCTATAAAAAGCACAGTCCCTTGCTCCAAACTGGTTAGAATCCCCGCTAAATCGCCGGGACGATCTATCACCGGACCGCTTGTAATACGTATCGGGACTCCCAATTCGTTAGCAAGAATATGTGCTAAAGTTGTTTTCCCGAGTCCGGGAGGACCGTGAAAAAGTACATGATCTAAAGGCTCTTTACGTAGTTTAGCTGCAGCTACGAAAACGCTCAGATTTTCGAGTACTTTGTCTTGCCCTGTGAAGTCAGAAAAGGATAAAGGACGAATTGACGCTTCTTGTTCCTCACCCGCTTTATTCCGTTCTTCTATATCTTGCTTCAGCATTCTATTTGTCCTCCTTACTAAATAATACTTCTATCTTTAATAAAAAAGAAGAAGTAGGAAGTAAGTTTGTCTAAACGGTTCATAACTTTTTTCTCTGCGTAGGGAGAGAAAATATAGCGATTATGATGTTCTATAAAATACTGATTAGTAATAGTATAAAATAGGATACATAGAGTTGTAGTAGTAAATATTAATGTGACCTATGAATACCTTCTTGTTGAAAACTTTGTGGAAAAGAGTGGAGAAAGTTGCTGCGCTATTGTTCATAAACCATATTTCATTTCTTATGGACATTTTGTGGGCAAGTTTTTCTACGCTAGGAGTCCTCTTTTTCTTCAAGGTTATGAACATGGTGTGTATTTTCTACTGCTCGTAGGTGGGAATAGGATGCTGTAAGATTTTGAAGTAGCCAAGAAGTTAAGAATAGCATAGAAAGAGTTGTGAGCTGGCGTGGCATTGTAGTAATTTAGATAGGTTTCGCATTTGGGGTATTCGATTCTAAAAGCCAGTAGGAGGTGTTCTGTAGTTCGGTGCGGCGTTTGTACATTTCGCGTACTCCGGTCTTTTTGTCGTAGAACTTGCCGAGGGTTACGCGGTATTTATTTTTAATCTGATAAATTTCGCTTCGATATCCTTTTTGCGTTAGTTCTTTTTGTACGCGACGTGCGTTATCTAGATTAGAAAAGCTACCCGCTACGATATAGTAGGTGACGGGTATTTTAGGAGTTTCTTCTGCTAGGCGTAGCGCATTTACTTGTCGGTGCGAGCTGTCTAGGATTTGTTGTGGGTTTTCTTGTTCGGTAAAAAGGCTATCCTCTGCTCTGTGCGATAATGTATCTGTGTGTATGCTTACATTGGAGTCTGCGATGGGTAGTGGCGGAAGGGTAATCCGTAACTTAGGAGTGGGTGGTGTCGGGGGATCAACTAAGTAGTAGGTAAGGAGTATACTGGTGCATGCAATTGTGAGGCTAATGGTACCTACTACCCAAAGGTTTGTACGGCGTGTTTTTCGTTTCTTGATTCCTTTAGCACGTGGAAGGGGGAGGAGTGGGAGGTGCGATTGGGTGAGCGGAAGGTCGGTATTTTCTGGTTGTAGTAGAATTCTATTTCCTTCTTGGTACAAACTCCCGATACCTTGAAAAAAGATATGTTGCCCTACTGATAGTTGCTGTTGGGTATACGAAATCCATTGTTGGTAGATATGTTCGATCTCTTCGTGGGTGAGAGAGCTCCGTCGCGTAAGATAGCTCAGTAGTGCTCCGTCGTCGAACTGTCTTTCTGTACTGAAATATATGTTGTAACCTGAAGGATGTAGGGTGTGATGGGGATCTATATAAGCGGGAGAGTGTTTACGTACGAAGCTACCAATCCCTGGGAGGCTAACATATTCTTCTTGCAATAAGACATATTGTACACACTCTTCGATCTGCATTTTTCCAATAGGGGGTACGATCAGATGCTGTTAGTTAGAATAGTTTGCCCGAACGAATCATTTTCTGCAAAGGTAAATAGGAATTAGTAACAGGAAATATGGAGGATGAGGTCCAAGAGTCTTTTAGTGCTTAGCTTTAGTGCAATGTATATCTTTGTTTTTGTGCTTTAGGTGGAAAGAGGAGTTGCGTAACATGCGAAGAGGGAAAAAACGTGAAATACGTAGGTGGAGGAGCGAAAAGTATAGTCATGCTACTTCGTTGTGGATAAGAGCTTTGTGGGTTTTCTTTGGGGTGGGGATGTTCGAGCTACTCTTGGCGCGTTTGGCTATTTTGATGTGGCAGAGTGGCGATGCTTTAGTAGGGGTTTCAGCTCAGGATATCCTCCGAATGTTTTGGATGGGGATGCGTTTTGATGCGAAAGTGGTGGCAACGCTACTTTTCCCATTACTTTTTTTCCCGCTATTGTATTCTTTTACCAGTATTAAATATCCGGGGCGTTGGGCGCGTATTCTTTGGATTTTTCTGAGTACTTCGCTTCTGTGGAGTGTGGCGCTGGTGAGTGTGGTAGATTATTACTATTTCTCTTTTTTCCGTTCGCATTTTGATTTACATGCTTGGGGATTTTGGGAGGATGATACCTCGGCAGTACTCCACTCTATTTGGACGGACTTTCCTGTTATTCGAGTAGGCTTACTCTTGCTACTCTTGGCTATTGTATTGGTAATTCTGTTTGCATTTTTGCTACATACTCCTTACCGAGCTAAGTATCCGAGTTATTGGGCGAAGCGTATGGGTTGGGTATTTCTGTTGTTTGCGATTTTTTTCTTTTTAGCACGAGGTACGCTGAGTACTTTTCCGCTGAGTGCGATGCATCTTACAGTTTCTACCCATCCTTTTCTGAATAAACTGACTAACAACGGACCTTTTGCACTTTATCGGGTACTAGCGCATTCGCATCGTAGTAGTGTGGAGTTATCTACCGACAATATCTTAAAGCGTTGGGGTTTTAGTAGCGAAGAGCAAGCTATTGAAGCGTATACTAACTCTTCGGTAGTAAAAAAGCCTCTCTTTTCGCTTTTAGTAGACAGTACCGCTTGTAATGATTCTCTAGCACTTACCCCGCCGCATGTAGTGGTATTGCAAATGGAAAGTATGGGTTCGTACTATATGCATTTCGATCACGGAGCGTTTGATCTTTTGGGGACACTCAAGGAGGAATTGCCTTATCTCTACCTGTTTCCGAATGCTTTTAGTACAGGTAGTGGTACGTTGGCGAGTCTGGAAGCTTTATTGTTTGGGGTATTGCAAGGGTCTGTAGGTCAATCGCCTTATTTTCAAATCCCGCTTTCTACGTCTGTGGCACGGGTGTATCAGGAATCGGGTTATCACACTTCGTATATATCTGGGCAAAGACTCGGTTGGCGGAATATTTCGAACTTTCTACCCTACCAGTATTTTGACCGTATAGAGGGGGATGTCGATTTGCAAACACTTTTCTCAACTTTACCGAGTGGTACATGGGGGATGCACGATGAGGCACTTTTTGCTCGGATAGTCGAGCTTTTAGCGAGTGCGAAGAAACCCCAATTTGTTTATGGGATGAGTATTTCGCATCACACACCCTACGATACTCCGTATATTGCCTATCAGGAAACGATGCAGATTCCGGATTCTGTTGCAAAACAAATAAGTGGCGATCCGGAGGTAGCACGTAAGAGTTTTTTAGCTTTTCGGTATCAATCGGATCATCTGGGTAGATTTCTGAAAACGATACGTACCTCGCCCCTGGCCGAAAATACGATAGTGGTCTTTACAGGCGATCACACACTGAAACAAAACCTTTCGGGTACAGATAATCCTAAAGCCCTCTACGGCGTTCCTATCGCCTTTTATATACCTCCTAGGTACCGAAATTTCGATAGTGTAGATCTGCAGCAATACATTTCACACAACGATATCTTTCCTACGCTGTTTCATTTGTCACTTTCCGGCGCCAAGTATTTCAAAACTGGAGGA
Organism: uncultured Bacteroidia bacterium; assembly: GCA_963540065.1. Lineage (GTDB taxonomy): Bacteria > Bacteroidota > Bacteroidia > Bacteroidales > CAJPTX01 > Bacteroides_D. Next base: position 190,764 of record CAUTNK010000001.1, on the reverse strand, counting down.
AATATATTTGCTAAGGATCCGAAACAGCGCCCAAGAGCCGCTATCTACGATCAGAAATTTGTACTAAATCGGCAGGTATACGTACATTTTGATGGTTCGGTGCGGCAGTTTTTAGGCACTGCGAAGGATAGTGTTTTTACGGCAGAGTATACAGATCGTTTGCTAGATTCTGTAGAACGTTATGGGCGAGGATACTATGCTGCGTTACTTTGTTTTTTAGCGCACGAGCTGAAAGGAGATTTACCAGTAGTTTCCTATTTTCAGAAGTGTGAAGCGACGACGCATCGGCAGGATACGCTCGCAGTCGTTCAAGAGTAGAGAGCGAGGATGCGTGTGTTGCGTAATGCGTTTTATCTGGGAGCTATGCAGCTCTCGAATATCTTGGTAGCGCTTGTAGTTACGCCCTATGTCACGCGTATTTTTGGTAGCGAATTGCTGGGGATTAATTCCTTCGGATTAGCAGTGGCTACCAATTTTGCTATTTTCGGCTTCTTTGGTATGACCCTTTACGGATTGCGAACTATTGCTACGGTACGCGATAATCCGTATTTGTTGCAACAAGGCTTTTCTAGTTGTATTACATTTCAGTTTACGTTTTTCGCAATAGCTCTATTTGGCTATGTGTTGTGGGCATTGACTACAACTGACGGCTTTTTGCATTACTACCTATTGTTTGTTTTGTATATTCTCGGTTCAGCCACGGATCTGACGTGGTTTTATGCCGGACTCGAACGTTTTGATAAGGTAGCACTCCGGACGGTAGCTATGCGAGTGCTGGGAGGGTTGTTAGTATTTCTTTTGGTACGTCGTCCTACGCAACTCTACCTGCTTATTGTATTACAACAGGGTACGATACTTCTGAGCAATATTTTCTACTGGAGTGCTTTGCATCGGTATGGTATTCGTTTGGTTTGGGCTCCCCTTCGTACTACTCTGCACAAGTTGTTTGTACCGTGTCTTACGCTGTTTTTACCTATTGTTTTTACCACATTCTTGACCACACTAGATAGAGTGCTGCTGGGATATCTTTCTACCAAACAAGAGGTAGCTATTTACGACTATACTGCGCGTCTGGTTCGTATTGCCATCACAGTAGTATCGGTGTTAGGGAATGTACTCTTGCCGCGTTTTGCCTTTTTGTGGAATAACGATCAACAGGAAGAGTTTTCAGCTCTGTTGCGTCAACAACAGTTTTCGAGTTTGTGGATTAGTACTCTAATAGCAGGCGGATTGTTTCTTACGGCTCCCGAAGTGTGTAGTTGGCTCTTAGGTAGTACTTTCGTAGGTGCTTCGGAATTACTCCAAATGTTGCTTTTTACGGTTTGTTTTACTGGGCTTGCTTTATACCATGTAGGTATGGCAATCGGGCAAGAAAAACGGATACTCCTAGCGCTTATTTTTGCTACGCTTGTGAATATAGCGGCTAATCTGTTGCTTATTCCGAGGTGGGGGAGTTGGGGTGCGGGAATCAGTTATATCGTAAGTGAAGTATTGTTGCAAATTGGGTACATCTACATCTTGCGTAGGATACTCCCCTTTCGGTATATGTTGCGAAATTTCTTTTGGATAGCTTTATTGGTAGTGGGTGGTATATTCTTAGTACGGTGGGTAGCAGTACCGAATTCGATTTTGAATTTTCTATTGCGTGGAAGCATTTTTGTAACCTTTTATGTGGGTTTGTCGCTATTCATTTTTTCGGAAGTGCGTAGGTTTACTCTGTCGCTTTTACAACGTTTGGGGATAGTGAAGAAGGGATGAAACATGTAGGGGTTCTTCTGGCAGGCGGTTCGGGTACGCGTATGCATTCTGCTATTCCGAAACAATTTTTACCACTATGTGGGAAACCTGTTTTGGCGTATACCTTACAACTTTTTGATCGCACAGAGGCGATTGACGAAATCTGTTTGGTAGTAGCGGATGCTTATAGAAGTGAAGTGGAACGTATTGCCTGCGAATTTGGGATAAAAAAGCCTATTGCCTATACTTCGTCAGGTAGAACCCGTACACATTCGAGCTACAATGCTTATGTTTGCTGTGCGGGTTTTGATTGCGAAACAACGTTTGTAATACACGATGCTGCACGTCCACTACTTTCGGATCGCGATTTAGGTTCTGTTCTCCAAGCTCTGCCATATGCTGAGGGAGTAGTGTTAGCGTCGCGAGTGGTAGATACTGTTTATGAACTTAGCGAAGTGGGGGATATTATACAGATCCCCGACCGTTCGTATCTTTGGAAAGCACAAACACCGCAAGCATTTCTAGGCGAGGTTTTGGGAAATGTATACCAAAAGTGGTTGTTGCTTCCGGATGATCTGCAGCAAGTCTATACCGACGATATCTCGCTTGTGCATGCTTTAGCTCCACAAACAACCTTAAAAATTGTAGAAGCGCAGGATTTTAATGCCAAACTAACGGATCCGACGGATTTTGTCATTGCCGAACATTTTCTGAGTAATAACAACGAACAGACTACCTTTGCGAAGTGATGATAGGAAAATATATGGGTGAGGTCTGAACTTACTTGTTTCCGAACATGGGGGAAGTGTGAATGGGAAAAGTAATCACTGTGATTAATAACAAGGGAGGTACCGGAAAAACCACCACAGTCCTTAATTTAGGTGCTGCACTACAGCGCAAGAAAAAGCGAGTCCTCCTCGTAGATCTTGACAGTCAGGGTAACCTAACCTCGGCTTTGGGCGTAGAGTCGACAGAGACGAGTATTGGCGAAGTGCTGGTAGATAGTGCCCCCTTAGCCGATGCTATTCTAAAAGTGGATAAGCTGTTTGTGGTGCCTTCGCGTGCTGATTTATTAGACTTCGAAACTCGTTTGGCGAACGAACCCGGACGGGAGTTTATGCTACAGGAAAAACTTCAGAATTTGGCAGAGAAGTTCGATTTTGTTTTGGTCGACTGTCCGCCTAGTCTGGGTACCTTCTCGATCAATTCTTTGGTAGCTGCCGATCATTACATAGTACCTATGCAGGCCGAGAATTTTGCATTTATAGGTTTGGATCGGATCCTGCAAGTGACCGAAAAAGTGCGCAAACGTATGAATCAGAATTTAGCGCTTGCTGGTATATTGTTTGTGAAACTGAATCCGCGCACTAAATTCTGCCAAGCGGTGGTTAAGAGTATATCGGAAGATGTGCGTGTGGGTAAAAAGATGTTCGATACCTATATTCGGCAAGATATAGCACTTATGGAGTCGGCGGCTTTTCACAAAACAGTTTTCGATTATGCACCGCATTCCCACGGGAGTGAAGATTATGCACATCTTGCTAAAGAAATCTTGAAGCTCTATGACTAAGAAGCGAAAAACACTCAGCGATATCCAAGCGGCGCTTCATTCGAATACACAGTTTTTGGGTGGAGATACGGTAGAGTCTGAGCAACCAGTTAACGATTCAGCAGAAACGCTGGGTAGGATTACGATTTCGGATCAGCAATTGGCAGATCTACGTCTCTTGGCAGAATTCCAGAATACAACAATCGAGGAGCTGGTAACCCTAGCCCTCGACGACTTCCTCGCTTTACGAAGCCGATACCTTAAACTAGCTAAAGAACAGAAAGAATAACGTGCGCGTGAGGTTATTTTTATGGAACATATACCCATCCGTCTGGGTTTAGATGTAGGTTCTACTACTCTTAAGCTAGTGATCGTTGCCCCTGATGGCACGGTATTAGGTTCGCGTTACACACGTCATAATGCCGACGTTGCGGGTACTCTGGAGCGTGTATTTACGCAACTTGCCCAAGAGAAAGATTGGCAAAACATCCAGATAGCCGTTACTGGATCCGCTGGGATGGGGATTGCCGAGCGGTGTGGATTGCAATTTGTGCAAGAGGTGATTGCTGCCTGCAAAGTGGCACAAACTTGCTACCCGGAAGCTGTTAGTTTGGTGGATATCGGTGGTGAGGATGCCAAAATGATCTTCTTTGAAGAGGATCGACCGCCAGATATTCGTATGAACGGGAGTTGCGCAGGTGGGACGGGAGCTTTTATAGATCAAATGGCAGTCCTGCTTGGGGTAGAGGTCGAAAAGCTCGGCGATTTAGCTCTCCAAGCAACTAAAACTCATCCGATTGCTTCTCGTTGTGGGGTATTCTCTAAAACAGATATTCAGAACCTTTTAGCTCGGGGTGCAAAACGCGAAGATATTGCTGCTTCTATTTTCCATGCAGTGAGTGTGCAAGTGCTTACTACCTTATCGCGAGGGTATACTTTACGACCTAAAGTAATCCTCTGTGGCGGACCTTTTGCGCATATTCTCCCACTTCGCACAGCTTTTATACAAGCAACTGGTTTGCAGCCGGAAGATTTTATTATCCCAGAATGTGCACAAGCTATACCTGCTTGGGGTACGGCATTACATATTCTTCCGGAGAACAGGGGCTATACTTTTGCAGAACTGTTGAAGCTTTTTCGGGAACAGAATAATTCGCAACAGCACGAACATCGTAAGGGTTTAACGCCTCTCTTTCGCGACGAAGAGGAATACCAGCGTTGGTTGGATAGTAAGTCGCAGTACAAACTCCCTGCGGCTTCGCTCTGTACGGCAGAAGATGGCAATTGTTTTTTAGGTATTGATAGTGGGTCGACAACTACCAAAGTGATTGTACTAAATGCTCGTAAGGAAATAATATTTCGTTCGTATCGTAAGAATCTTGGTGATCCGTTAGGAGCAGTAGCGGCTAGTTTGTACGAACTAGTGGAAGCGGCACAGAGGGAGAATCTAACTATTCGTATTGGTGGGAGTTGTGTTACAGGGTATGGCGAGGATTTAATTCGGAAGGCTTTTGGACTCAATCTGGGTGTTGTAGAAACAATTGCGCATTACCTAGGTGCTGCTTTTTTTGATCCTGATGTTTCTTTTATTTTGGACATCGGTGGGCAGGACATGAAGGCGGCTTTTATTGATCACGGTACGATTACTCGTCTGGAGATCAACGAAGCGTGTTCGTCGGGGTGCGGATCCTTTATCGAGACTTTTGCCAAGAGTCTGGGTCAGGATGTAGCGAATTTCGCCGTAGAAGCCCGTAAATCTGCTGTTCCGTGCGATTTAGGTACGCGGTGTACGGTATTTATGAATTCGCGCGTAAAACAGTCTTTACGCGAAGGTGCTTCGCATGGCGATATCTCGGCAGGGTTGGGTTATGCCGTCATTCGGAACTGTCTGAACAAGGTTCTCAAGATCAAGGATTTTAATGTCTTGGGTGATCATGTAATGGTGCAAGGTGGTACGTTACGCAATCCGTCTATATCGCGAGCTTTTGAGCTGGAAACCGGCAAGAAAGTAATCATTACAGATGCTCCAGAACTTATGGGAGCTTTCGGTTCGGCACTCCATGCTGCACAAGAAGCACAAGTTAAGCATTTCGAATCTCGGAGCTTGGAAGATCTTGCCCAAGTAGCTACGCATACTACGAAATTGGGGAGTTGTAAGGGATGTTATAACCAATGCGAAGTGACGACGTTTGCTTTTGACAACGGCGAAACCTACTTTGCAGGTAATAAGTGCGAAAAGGTTTTCAGTAATAAGGGGGAAACTTATCAGGTGGGCGAAAATCTGAGTGAGTGGAAATACAAACGCCTCTTTGCTTATAAGCAGCCATCCTCTTCGTTAGCAGTAGTCCCAAAGCCGTTGGTGATAGGTATCCCACGCATTTTGGGGATGTACGAGCACTACCCTTTTTGGTACACCCTGTTTACGCAGTGCGGTTTTGCAGTAAAGGTATCGAGCGAGTCGACGCTTCGTTTGAGTGAGCGGGGTGCCCACACGGTAATGTCGGACAACGTTTGTTTTCCGGCGAAGATAGCTCATGGGCATGTATTGGATCTTGTGAAGCGGGGTGTGGATCGTATTTTCGTACCTTTTGTGGTGTACGAAGCACAAGAAGTAACCGGAGTTAGCAATAGCTTTAACTGTCCGGTGGTTTCTGGCTATTCGGAAGTATTGCGTAGTGCCCTCTCGGGGCATTTACCGGAGGAGCTTGCTATTGACGCGCCTTCTATAAGTTTTAAGGACGAGAAACTTCTTAAACAGCAATGTTGGGCATACTTGCAAGGAATTGTAGATCAGAGAACCGGATTTGGTAAAAAGGTGTTTGAATCTGCATTCCGGAAAGCTTTGCAAGAACAAGAAACTTTTTTTACCGAACTCTTGCAAAAGAACCGCCAGGTGGCAGAACAAGCACACACTACAGGGCGTACGTTGGTGGTTTTGGCTGGGCGCCCCTATCATACCGATCCGCTTATTCAGCATAAGATTGCTCAGATTGTTACGGAGTTTGGAGTGGACGTGGTAACGGAAGATATTGCACGTCGGGCGGAGTTGGATTCGAAAGCAACGCTGAGTGTCCATCAGTGGGGCTTTACCAACCGTATTGTAGCTGCTGCGCACTGGGCGGCAGAGTCGGGGACAAATGTTCATTTTGTGCAGATAACCTCCTTTGGTTGCGGACCAGATGCGTACGTGGTCGACGAGGCTACCGAGATTTTGCGCACTGCAGGTAAAACAGCCACGGTGCTCAAGGTGGACGATGTAAGCAATGTCGGCTCTTTGCGTCTGCGTATCCGTTCGTTGATCGAAAGCTTAAAACTACGCGAAGATTCAAAGACAACCGAGGTGGCGACAGCTGCGGTAACGACACATAAAATTTTTGAAAAGGAGGATCAGAAGCGTACGATTCTGATGCCGTGGTTTGGTGATCCGTATTCGCCCTATTTGCCTCCGTTATTTGCACAAGCGGGTTATAAGGCAGAGAATTTACCACCGAGTTCGGAGTCTACGGCAGGTTATGGTTTACGTTATAGCAACAACGAAATTTGCTATCCTGCTACGCTTGTAGTCGGCGATTTTATGCAAGCTATAGCGCGCGGGCAGTACAAACGCGAGGAGATAGCTTTTGGTATCACACAGACGGGCGGACAGTGTCGTGCTACGAATTATATATCGCTCGTAAAGAAGGCTTTGCAGCAGTTGGGATTGGGCGATGTGCCTGTAATTTCGGTAGCAGTGGGGAGTGGAGGTTTGAACGAACAGCCAGGATTCCGGATCCCGTGGTTGAAGCTTTTGCCTACTGTGGTGCGTACGTTGGTTTATGCCGATATTATATCTACGCTTTTCCAAGCTTCGCGCGTGCGAGAACGACAAAAAGGACTGGCACAAACTCTCTTCGAAAAATATACGAAGCTTGGCGTTAAAGCTCTGAGGTGTGGCGAAAGTAAACGGTTGCACGAATTTTTACAACGTGCTGCAGAGGACTTTAATCAGGCGATAACTCCAAAGATTATGCCCCGAGTGGGCGTTGTGGGCGAGATCTTTGTGAAATACAATCGCTATGCGAATCGGGGCGTGGTCGACTGGTTGGCAGAAAATGGTATAGAACCTGTGGTGCCGGCGCTTTCGGAATTCTTTCTCGAAGGTTTGGCAAGTGCGCGTGTTCGGGTGCGCGACAAGATCGAGAAGTCCACGCTTGTAGTAAAGTTGCTACCGATTGTAGAACGTCTACTATTCCGGACTATTCGCAAGATGGAAAGTCATGTACGCTCCTTCCCGTTCTATCGGCATATTGGTATGCCGAGCCACGAGGCAAAGATGGCATCGGATGTTATAAATCTGAATGCACAGTTTGGCGAAGGATGGCTAATACCGGCTTCTTTTATACGCTTCGCAAAAGAGGGAATTAATAGTGTGGTGTGTTTACAACCCTTTGGCTGTATAGCAAATCATATTGTGGCAAAAGGGATAGAAAAGCGCGTGAGGGAGTTGTATCCCAATCTCAGCCTGTTATTCTTAGATTTGGATAGTGGTGTGAGTGAGGTGAATTTCTTCAATCGGTTGCATTTTTTGAAAGAGAATGCCAAAGCAATGATTTTCTCTTCGCCAAGCCTTGTATCGTCTGTTTTGCAGAAAGAAGCGCTCTGAGATTGCTAATTTACCGGTATTAGAAAATATCTAGGAGTATGCGGAATTTCTTAATTTTCAGTCTTTTGAGTACAGTATTTAGTCAGTCGTTGGGATTAGTAACCCTGTATACTGAACCGAGTAAGTAGATAAGACGCAGTGGATTTCGTTTACTGAGACTGTCTGGACGGAGACGACCCGCGATGCGGGTTCTTTCTAGACGTGCGACAAGCGCTTTGTGCCTACAAAAAACTACAGTAATCTATGTTGATAGCAATTGTGCAACATTTCCTTATTGGAGTATTATCCATTTCCCAGCTTTTGTAGATCCTTCGTGTAGGAGGATTCCTTCGTTCACCATTTTTCTTAGGTAGTAACGAATACTGTCCTCGGTTCGGTGTAAGCGTTTTGCCAATTCTTTTCGACTAATCTGGGGCGATTTCTGTATTTCGTTCAATATTTCATTCGCAATATTTCTTGGGCTTTTGTTGTGAGTTTCTTGGGTTTTTGTTGGGCTTTTCTTGGGCTTTTGTTGTGAATTTCTTGGGCTTTGTTCTTCCAATTGGTCGTTAAAGTATGTTTGTGAAATAGGCTCTGTGACTCGAAAGGCAGTAACTAGCGAAAGGTCGAAGTCGGCTGCTTGGTTGCCGTTTTCTTCTAATTCTTTTTGCACTCGATATACGCCGCGGCTAAATCGGTTTACGTAACCCAAGATTTTCATAGCTTCGGCAATAAAGGGATTTCGATAGTCGCTAACATTCGGGAAATTTTCAGGAGTTACTTTACCGTATAATCCTCCGGGGTTTTGGATTTCGATACGATCGTCGTACTCATAAAATTGAACAGGAGCGTTTCCGTCGTAGTCTCTGTGCATAATAGCATTCATTAACAACTCGCGGGTAGCCCAGTAGGGGTATTTAGCAACGGTTTCTTCGCGCAGAGCACTTACGGGAATAGGTCTTTTTTGCGCTATACTGGTCTCGACAAAAGCATCAATTTTAGGGAGTACCTTACAAAGATTGCCGTTAAATTTATATTCGTTGAGAATATCTCCTGCACGATCCTTACCCTTGAAACGAACGTATTGAATATATGATCCGTGTACGTAGCGTTCCGGATTTTTTCCAAATAGAATAATAGCTGCATGGGTTGGCGAGTTATAGCGCAAATCGTACAAACCGATCGAGGCGAGTTGTTCTCTAATATCGCGTTGGTCTTCGTCCAAGATATCCTTTGCTATGGCTTTCGTTAAGAATTCTTTTTGAATCAGAGATATATCTAAATCGTTAATACTAGTGCCTAGGCACGGCATGGCATCGAAGGTATGGATATTAGCGAGGCGTCTTTCTGTTAGTATTTTTTCTTCGGCTTCTGTAGCAATGCTTTTTCGTGATCCTACACGCACCCAAACACGACCACGATAACGTACGGGCGGGAATTCTGAGGGGTGCACTTCGGCGACTAGAACATCGCCTTCGTTAAAACTGAATTTTTCTACGGTTATGATGGGCTGTGGAAGGATATTGCCATCCGTACGGATATTGGCAATCTGTAGTAAGAGTTTGTCATCAACGGTCAAACCAGATAAATCGCCGTTATCCTTAGCGCCGATGATCAGATAGCCATTTTTACCACTTCCTGCAATATCGTTGGAGAATGCGCATATTGCTTGCGAGAACTTATCGGTATTAGTAGTTGAGACCGTTCTTTCGACATAGTAGCTTTCGGTATCTGAAAGTATTTGTAGGAGGTTTGTTTTGCTAATCATATTTTGGTAAATGTGCGGAGTTACAAATGCCACTTTGTTTTATAAACAATGCCAAAGTTAATAAGAGCATATATTCTGGAGAGTAGGTTTGTATTTATTCGTTGAGTATGGGGAGATAAAGCAGAAATTGTGTATATTTATACCATATAATTGGGTGTGGGATGTTACGATTGCTATATTGTAGTTTTTTTGTAGGCGTCTTCGTTCTATTGGTAAGTAGTGTTCAGGCGCAGTTTTACTTGGATGGTGGTGAGTCGGATCTCTGGAAACGTAAGGAACGTAGGTATGATAATTTCCGGATTATATATCCGTTGTCAGCAGATTCGCTAGCACAGCGTGTTGCCGAGATTTTGGATTACAATTCTGAGACGGTTCGTATAACCTCGCGACGCTATTCGGGTTTTCCGATCATTTTGCGCAATAGTACCCTCTACAGCAATGGTTATGTGGCTTGGACTCCGGCACGTATGGAGCTTTATACGCTGAGTGCAGGAGAGTCGGACGAACCGACACCGTGGCTTACGCATCTTCTATCGCACGAGTTGCGTCATTATGCACAACTGAATGCTTTGAATTGGAATGTGGTGCGAATGCTTCGCTACCCGTTGGGCGAACAAGCCTTAGCATTGGCATCGGCAGTTACTCCCAATTGGTTTTTTGAAGGCGATGCTATTTATTATGAGAGTTCGAATGGACGTGTAGGACGTTTGCATTCTGCCAAGCAGTATCAACACTATAGGGCAGAAATCTTGGGAGGTGCCTCGCTATCGTACGATCAGCATATCAATGGCTCCTACAAGTATTTTGTACCGAATCATTACAACTTTGGATCTTTAATGGTGGAGCATGCCTATGCTAATTACGGAGCTACTTTTTGGCCAGAAGTGCTGAACTATACCTCTTGGCATCTGTACAAGCTGTTTCCTTTTCACTTTGCAATAAAGAAATATACGGGGCTTACGCGACCAAAGCTTTTTGCAAGTGCCCTTCGGAGTTTAGATTCGATAACACGTGATACTACAATAGCGCCCGAGGTACAAAAACTAGCACCATTTTGTAATCAGCTTTTCCCGCATTATTCGCCTTCTACGCAGAAATATTACTATCTACAACAAAATTATACAGAGTTACAGGCGCTTTATACAACATCTGATTTACAGACAGGAACTCCTCGAGAGTGGGCTACTATTCGTGCGGTACGAGGTAGTATACGTTATGACGATACGCTAGCTAGTTGGGTGCAATTCCGAAGACATCCGATTTGGAGTAAGAAGCACTGGGGCGAGATCTGGATACTGAATCTAACTACAGGGAAAAAGAAAAAATTAAAGCTTCATACACAAGCTCTTTCGCCTGTACCCTATGCAAAATTGAAACGGATTCGTGCTATAGAAGTGCAACCCCGAGGCGAGTTTGTGCTTACCGAACGGCGAATGAAAGATGGCGAACTGAATAACTTGGAAGCCGATCGTTTCCGCGGTATGGAATTGCGCGAACTGTTACACGGGCGCGACGAGAATTCGTCTGTCGTACGTGCCGTAACCGACAAGGGGACAATGCTTTTGCTCTATCACTGGCAGACCAGAGAGGTGGATACCCTCCTAGCCCCGATTCTTAAAGATATTTCGAATATAAGCACGGACGCCTCGGGTATTTATTTTTCTATGAGTCAGGACTATGTACGTCGGGGATTCTACGCGCCATGGCCTACTCGGGGGCAACCAATCGATACCCTTCAGCAGCTATATCTTTCGGCATATGGCAACGAGTATCTGCGAAAATGCGACGACACTTCACTACTCTATTCGGCATACACGGTGAGTGGTTATCAGGCACGGAAGCAAAAAGTGCATGTACAAAAACGAGTAGCTGTTGCCGATTTACAGCCACAACTTCTCTATCCACAACCTGAACGGTATGCCGAGACAAAGGAGTTAGCGCATGGAAGAGCCGAGGTAAAAGAGGTTAAACCCTATTCGCCGCTGAAAAATGCTATTCGTGTGCATAGTTGGGCACCCTTTTATTTTAATCCGCGTGGAGATTTGGAAACGCTCACAGAATCGAAATTAGGACTTACGGGAATGTCGCAAAATCCGACAGGTACGTTGGCTATTACTGCGGGTTATTTTTACGATCGTGGGCATGGCGGATCCTTGAACCTAGAATGGATCGGCTCTTGGCCAAGAGTTTGGTGGCAAGTCTATACCGACCAGCGCGATATGAGTTTTGTTGTGAATCGGGAGCGTATCGGTGGTAAGGAACAGTACTATGCTACCGATTTGGGGTTATCCTTCCCGTACACTTGGACCAAAGGTATGTATACGCACAACTTCACCGGAAATCTTGTGGGGAGTGTAAACAATAATTGGACGTTTGATCCGCATCGTCGTCTTCTTTGGCAAGGTAGATTTATGTTGCGAGCCTCGCTTTCATATTCGAAGATTCAGTTAGCTCCTCGTTTGGCGTTATTCCCCCGTTTGGGCTTCCGTGTGCAACTTACGGGGCGTACGCTTGCTTTCCCACAGGTCGACCTAAAAAGAGTATTAGAAGCAAGGATAACGGGTTATTTGCCGGGGATAGGTCGGACTCATTCCATGCGCTTTATGTTCTACACTGCACAGCAAATGTGGGGGCACCTCGAACAGAGTTTTCGCTTCTCGCGTCGGGCTATGTGGTTTGATGCAGCGCCGGCTCTCTATTCGGGGGCATCTGGTTTCCAATTCGATTGGGATTATGCCTTGCCTCTTGCTTATCCGGACTGGAACGTAGGGTCTTTTTTCTATCTGAAGCGGATATATACAACGCTATTCTTGAGCTGGCGTCAGCGACAGACGTTGCTGCGAACTACAGCTTTTACGCGAGTTGTGGGCTTGGAGTTGCGTTTGGATTCGCATTTTATGCGTACGCAGTACCCACTACGTTGGGGATTTAATGTATCCTATGCGCCATTTGGGGATCCGTTGGGACCGGCGAAACGTAAATTTTGGTCGTTGGAAGGCGCTTTTTCGATAGATTTTGGCGAGAGAGCAGAGCAGCCCGAAGTTGTTTTCTAAAAGGATTGCTTCACGTCGAAGTGCGTGTACTGTAACTTTTTGTCGCGTTTTCCGTCCTATACACGATCGTTGAGATTAGGATGACTGTTAAGGAGTACAACGAGAGTGTAGATTTGTATGCCGACGGGCTGTATCGTTTTGCTCTGCGCTTGCTCCATCAGCAGGTACTAGCCGAGGATCTGGTGCAGGAAGCCTATACTCGTTTGTGGGAGAAACGCAAAACAGTCGCAGCTCCGAGTGTACGCTCCTATCTATTTACAACCCTTTACAATGCTGCAATAGATCTCATCCGTACGCAACGTCAGCAGGTGGATGTTGCTGAGGTACAGACCACCGTCTATTCGCAACCTACCTTCGATCTGCAAGAGCTGTTGAATAAAGGGCTTGCGCTGTTGCCCGAAATACAGCGTACGGCACTTCTTTTACGCGATTATGAGGGTTATTCCTATTCCGAAATTGGCGAGATTGCCAATCTTTCCGAATCACAAGTAAAAGTTTATATCTACCGGGCACGTCAGTTCCTGAGGAAGTATCTCGGTGGTATTGAAGAGCTGATATAATACAATTGACCTATGCAAAAATCTATAGAACAACAACTTCTCGAGCAGTTGCGCTCCGGCACCCTAACCCCGGAAGAGGCGATGGCGCTGAATGAGGAGTTAGAACAGGCATCGGATACTGTTGAATGCCTAGAGAATAGTTGCTTAAAAAAAGAACTTTTGCAGGGAGTGAGATCTTTATCGATGGGCGGGAGAGATTCACTCACTGCCTTTGAAAGGCTTTGCTATCGCGAATTAGATGCCGATCTCTCGGCAGCCGAGCAAGCCGAATTAACCGAAATTCTGGCTACCTATCCTACGTATGCAAGGCTTTATGCCGAAATCCGTCGCACTCGTTTACAGCCCTCGCTGGCAGAGGTTTACCCACACAAAGAGCGTTTGAAACATAAACCCGTATTAGTCTTTTCGCATACCGTATGGCGTGTGACGGCTGTAGCGGCAACGCTCTTGCTAGTGATTATGTTGGGTAATTCGCTTCTTAACTTAAAACTAGATTTATCTGTTGATCGTGCCTCGTTGTTGCAGATAGCAGAGCATACGCCGGCAGTGCCTACAGAGCATCGGGAGGCAGAGGTACTACCGACCGAAACATCTACAGCTACGCCAGTATTGCTGCATAAACCTAAGCTTAAAGAGGGGGAGACCGTAACCTCCGCACCTAGCTCGTCAGTTGCCGCACCTATTAGTGCGCCTTTGCTTGCACGTGTTGTTGTGCCAGAAGTTTGTATACCGCGCGAGATGTTATTACCGCCTATGATTATGCGATATCGCGATCCGATGCCAGAAGCCTACCACGACTGGGAGGAGATTATGTTGGCAGAAGAGGTAGAAAATTTTGAAAATGACGTGGACGAGTTGCGCGAAAATTTACGTGATGAGCGTCCTTTTTCTGTGAAATTCCTAGATTTTGTTGTAACACAACTAGCAGCTCGTAACAACTAACCTTGGCTTTGGGTTGTAGTACATTTACTGCAATAAGTAGTATCTTTGCTCGGAGTGAGAGTTACAGGGCCCCGTAGTTCAGCTGAATAGAACGTCAGATTCCGGTTCTGAAGGTCGTGGGTTTGAATCCCGCCGGGGTCACACAGTCGGAGAAAGAAGAGGAGGTAAAAGATGAGTCGTTGGCAGAATACGGCTTTGTTGTGGAGCATTGGTATAGCATTGCTAGGTGTGGGCATGGTAAGCTGTGGTGAGCAGAAAACACCAGAAAAGCAGCCGTTAGTAACGGGTAGCGATGCAGAAAAAGAGCTTAAAGCGTTTGATTACAAGAAGTTGAACTATGCCCTAGGTTTGGGTGCGGGTCAGTATATTGCACACGAAGAGATTGTACTACAGGAGGATGAACTCATCCGGGGGATTCGGGATGCTATCAACAAGAAACCCGAACTTACTGAAGAAGAGGTGCAAGAAGTGATGCGGAGCTATATGATGCTTCACATGGAAGTAAAAAATGCACAAGCTCAGGCTCAAGCAAAAATTTATTTCGATTCGATTGCAAAGCTCGACGGTATTGTACGCGACTCTTCGGGGCTCTGCTATCAGATATTACAAGAAGGTACAGGCGTACAACCTGCCGATACCAGCACCGTACTCATGAATTACAAGGCGCGTTTTACGGACGGGAAAGAATTCGATACAAACGGTGAAGATCCCGTAATGATAGATTTGCGGCGTGTAATTGCGGGCTGGACAATCGGTATACCGAAGCTTCGTGAAGGAGCCAAAGCAATACTACACATTCCTTCTGAGTTAGCCTATGGACCAAGAGGGCGCGATCAGGTGCCGGGGAATGCTACTTTGGTCTTTGATGTAGAGCTTGTAAAAGTGATGACACCTACCGACATCGAGGAGTACAACAAGAAGATGTCGGAAAAAACAATCTCGCAAAAATAAAATCCAGATGCCCAGTACAGAACTTACATTAACCGGGAAATTATTAAGTATCCTTCCTAAGCAAGAGGGGGATACGAAAACGGGTGGTCGTTGGCAGCGGCAGTCGTTTCTTTTGGAGGTACGCAACGGCAACTATGTAAATACCGTTTGTTTTGATATGTGGGGCGATCGTATCAATTTGCTAGCGCCATACCACGAGGGCGATACGATTGCGGTGTCGTTTGATGTATCTTCGCGAGAATTTAGCGATAGGTGGTATACCAGCTTGCAGGTTTGGAAGATTTTACCCGCTTCGGCAAATCCGCAACAATCTGCAACGACGCAAGCTCAGGGGAACGCCCAAGCAGGGCAATCTACAGTATCGCAATCGCCGGCTACAGAGGCTAATCGCGACGATTACGATTCGTTAGAACCCATAGAAATGCAGGACGATTTGCCGTTTTAGGTAATTTATACTCCTCTCCTTACGTTGTACTACAGTACGATAAGGATTTTTTGAATGAACTCGAAAATAGAAGGCTTATGGGCAAAAACCTATAAGCCTTTTTTTGTCTTGTATCTGCTTTGTGTGTGTGCCCTAGCAGCTTGTACGGAGAAGATGGAGCACACGGCTAAGTACGACGACTTGCGTGTATCGAACGATACTATCTGTTTTGATAGTGTTTTTGTGCAGCAGGTATCGCCCACACAGTGGTTGCGTGTCTATAATCAGAACGATTACCCGATTCGCTTGCCAAGTCTCCGCCTGTTGAAGGGAGAGGAGAGTGCTTTTACGTTGCTGATCGACGGACAAGATACGCGGGAGAGTGAAGGACTGCGTATAGAAGGTAAGGATAGCTTGTCGATCGTAATCCGTCTCAAGCCGGAAAAAGAGCCGAAAACCCTCCCTATAAACGATGTTATTGATATTCGAACTGCTGACGGCGCTCACCGCCAAGTGCATCTTAAAGCATGGGGGCTCTCCTACACAGAGCTACAAGAAGAGGTTTTTGAAAAAGATTGGGATTTGAAAGAGAATACGGTGCTGATTATTACCAAATCGGTTGAGGTAAAAGCGTCGGCTACATTACGAATCCCTGCGGGGGTACAAATTTACTTTAAGCCTAAGGGCTCGTTAACTGTTTTTGGACGTCTGGAAGTACTGGGCACTGCAGACTCGCGGGTACTTTTTGCAGGTACGCGCTTGGATAGTGGCTATAAGTATGCACCGGGACAGTGGCAGGGCGTACGATTGATGCCGGGGAGCGGTCCGCATCGTATGAGTCATCTAACGGTTCGGTCGGCTGTAACAGCTTTCCGTGCAGATGAGTTGTTGGAGCCTCTGCAGTGCGAGAATTGTATTTTCACGGGCTCTAGTCGCGATGCGATCGTGTTGCGGAAGTCGTCGCTAACGGCTACAGGGTGTATTTTTGCTCAAAATACGGGTTCGGCTATATCGTTGCGTGGTGGTAGAGTTCGGTTGTCTTTTTGTACGTTGAGTGGAGATACGCGTTTTGGACAAGGACGCCGAGCACCATTGCTAGTAGTGGGTTCGTCTGCTGAGGAGAGCGAAAATATGCTCTCTATAGAGAATTCGATAGTATGGGGCACACAGTCTAACGAGATTAGGATAATAGAACCCACAACGCGGAATACGATTACAGCCACTCATTCGCTCTTTAAGTGGCAGCAGGATCGCCCAGCGGATGCGCCGTCGTGGGATGCCATACAATATAACGACCCTAAGTTTGAGAACCCGGGAAGGCAGAATTACGAACTACAAGAATCGAGCCCGGCACGGGGAGCGGCGCTTATTCAGTTACAAGGCGAAGGGAGCTTATTGAAGGATCTGAAAGGTATAGACCGCCTACATCCCGACGGGACAGCAGATCTGGGTGCGCTGGTTTATAGCCCGAAGAAGCCATGACGCATGACGGTGCTGCGGGTTCGAGTGTCGGCATTCCTGAATCTAAAATTAGCGGGAGCAATAGTAGATGTGCGCTCACCTAGCGAGTTTGCACATGCTCACATCCCGGGGGCAGTAAATATTCCGCTTTTCGACGATGCGCTTCGTGCCGAGATAGGCACTCTTTATACGCAACGAGGAGCTGCAGCAGCTATTAATCGTGGTTTTGAGGCGCTTGACGGTCGTTTAGATACCCTCCGTAAGCAATTATTAGCCAATGCTTCACATGGTGCGTTACGTGTGCATTGTTGGCGCGGTGGGATGCGTTCGGAGAGTGTTGCTTGGTTGGCAGAACGCTCTGGATTAGAAGTCTATCTGCTCGATGGAGGATACAAAGCTTTCCGTAATTATGTGCTTTCTTGTTTTGCAGTGCCGCGTAAACTACAAATCCTTGCAGGGTTAACGGGTGTAGGGAAAACCGAGGTTTTGAACGAGTTGTCGAACTTGGGCGAGCAAGTAATCGATTTAGAAGCCCTTGCACATCATAAAGGTTCTGCTTTTGGCTGGTTGGGCGAAAAGCCACAGCCTACAACCGAACAGTTTGAAAACGAATTAGCACTAAAACTTACCTCTTGTGTATCTTCGCAACGGTTGTGGTTGGAGGACGAGAGCAAGAATATAGGCAAAGTGCTCATCCCTAATGCTCTTTTTATGCAGATGCATAATGCGCCACGTTTGATACTACAAACATCGGTAGCAGAACGTATAGAACGGCTTGAGAGGATGTATGCACAAAGCTCTGCAGAGGATCTTATCCGTTGTGTAGAAAAGATCCGACGTAGGTTGGGTGGTGATAGAGCTAATCGGTGTATAGAACAAATCGGGGGAGGCGAACTTCGGACAGCGATATGTACGGTGTTAGATTATTACGATAAGCAATACCACTACTCTATAGACGATAAAAATATGCGGTTGCAGGTACTGAATACTGAGAATAAATCGGCAAGCGAAGTTGCGCTGGATATTCTTGCAATACTGAAAGAGTAGTGAGCGCTGCTTTAGATGTTCCACGTGGAAACGTATGCAAACATAGGAGAATGACTTATACAAATCGCTTACTACTGATAGATGGTTATGCCCTTCTTCACCGGTCGTTTCATGCACTTTCGGGCAATCCGCTCATAACGAGTGATGGTACGAACACCTCAGCGGCGTTTGGTTTTATGCGCACATTGGTGGATCTTATTAACAAGGTTAGTCCTACACATTTAGGGGTGGCGTTGGATATGGGTGGGAAGACATTTCGGCATACGATGAGTAGCGAGTATAAGGCGAATCGTGGTCCCTTAGATCCAGATATTAAAAAGGGGCGAGATATTATGCGAGAATATCTCCAAGTACTTAATATTCGAGAACTCTGGGCGGAGGGTTTTGAAGCAGATGACGTACTGGGGTCTGTTGCCAAACATTTTGCATCGGAGGATACGCAAGTCCTGATTTACACCCCGGATAAAGATTTGCAGCAGATCCTAGCGCCTCACATACAGATCCTAAAACCTAAAATGGGTGCTGCGGGTTTTGAAACACAAACCTTGAAGGATCTTTGCGCAAAATATGATATCAAACGTGCGGAGCAGTTTATAGAAATTTTGGCATTGTGGGGCGACTCTTCCGACAACATTCGTGGTATTGATGGTATTGGCGAAAAGACAGCCGCGCACCTTATTTCGAAGTATGGTTCGATAGAGTATATCTACGGTAATAGTGCGAATTTGACTAAAAAGATGGCACAAGCTCTTCGGGAGGGTAGCGAGCGACTGAAAGAAGCGCTACAATTGGTTACGATTCGTACTGATGTGCTGATCCCGGAGAAGCTGACAGACTACCTATTGATAGATAGTATTGCGCCAGAAGCCATCCGCGCATTGAACGATAAGTATGAGTTCCGCGCTCTTGGCGAAAGTATTGTACAGCGTTTTGCTAAGTTCTCGCAAGTGGTAGAAACGGCAGATACAGAGCCTTGTAATTATCGTAGCGTAGAGTTACCCAATGAGCAGGAGCGCTTGCTTGGAGATTTGGGAAAGGTGGCAGATTCCTATTCGTTAGTGGTGGCACCGGATGGGAGTGGGCTGGCTATTGCGTATCGTAGCGGTGAGGAATTGCAAGTTGATTACATTCCGTTCTTAGAATCGGGAATGAATGCAACTGTGCGGCTTTTAGAGTCATTCCTAGCGCGAACAGAACTTAAGGTGTATAGTTATGAGTTGAAATCGATTTTGAAGCAACTCCGTGCTTGTGGTGTTGATTTGAAAGCACATCTTTCGGATACCCTGCTGGCACATTATCTTCTCTCGCCTGAGGGGATACATACTTTGGAAGTGCTGGTTCGCGAAGCGTGTCGTTATAACTTGCCGGAGGAACTTACAGCGGAAGCATTCACAGCGCTTTTGCCTCTTAAACAAAGAGATTATATCTGCGAACGAGCTCGGTGGATTTATACATTGGGGGGAGATCTAGAAGAGAGATTAGCCCAAGAGTCGTTGCTTGCGATCTATCAAAAACTGGAAATACCTCTTCTGCGAGTTCTGACACAGATGGAAGAGAATGGGGTTGCGATAGATGTGCAGGTGTTGGAAGCTTTACATAACGAACTCGAGCAAGAGCTCCTTGCTGTTGAAAAAGATATTCGCGAACAAGTGGGAGATCCGGATTTCAAAATCAGTTCGCCGAAACAGGTAGGGATTTTCTTGTTTGAGAAGCTGAAAATTGTTGAAAAGCCGAAAAAGACTCCTACAGGGCAATATAATACCAGTGAGGAGGAACTGAAAAAGTATATGACCGATTTCCCCGTTGTGGCTTCGATTCTGAATTATCGCGAGACTGCGAAATTGCTCACTACCTATATCGATGCGCTGCCTAAACTGCGCGATCCTGCTACGAATCTGATCCATGCTTCGTTCAATCAGGCAGTGGCGTCTACGGGGCGTTTGAGTTCGAGTAATCCGAATTTGCAGAATATACCGGTACGGACTCCCTTGGGGCGAAAGATTCGTAGTGCCTTCGTTTCGCGTTTTGAGGACGGAATCCTCCTCTCGGCAGACTATTCGCAGATTGAACTCCGCGTGCTAGCACATATTGCCAACGATGAGCATATGATTGCTGCCTTCCAGAATGGCGAGGATATTCATGCTACAACCGCCGCACGTACGCACAATATTGCATTGGCTGAGGTTACGAAGGAGATGCGCGAACGTGCTAAGCGTGTGAACTTCGGTATCGTGTACGGGATTAGTGTCTTTGGGCTTGCACGACAGATACAGACCTCCGTCGAGGAGGCTAGTGCGTTTATAAAGAGCTATTTCGCGAGCTATCCGAGTATTGAAGCTTTTATGCAGCAAACGAAGGAAGAGGGGCGACGTTTAGGATACGTGAAAACCCTCTGGGGGCGGAAACGATACATACCAACCCTAAATTCGGATAATCAGTCTGTGCGTAATGCGGCAGAACGTATGGCTATTAATATGCCGATTCAGGGTACTGCGGCTGATATTATAAAAGTGGCAATGGTAAAAATAGTAGATCGGATGCGAGAGCATAACTTGCGAGCGCTGCTTACGACACAGGTGCACGATGAGCTAATCTTTGATCTGCCTGCCTCCGAACTTCCTATCCTGCAGGAGTTGGTTCGCGATACTATGCAGAATGTTGCGCAACTTCGCGTCCCGCTACTTGTAGATATCACGACCGGAAAGAATTGGGGCGAGCTCTAGGTTTTGAGGGCGCATTGCACAAGCCTCCACACACCAGCTCTCTTTTTGAGTTATTTTTTTGAAAAAACGGATGACCGCCACTAAGAAAAGACCGCCACAAGAGGAGGATTATGACTTTCATAAGCCTCTTTTCACAGCTTTTAGATCCTAAAGACACAATATGGGTTTACTGTGCAATAAACCCATATTGCATGGCTTAGCATCTTCTCGATAGCGCTAAAATGTATCAAACGTCGTTCACTTTTGTAAAAAGGGCATTCCCGCTGTATTTTTAGAAAGTCGTATCTTGGCTAAGTAAGAAACAGAACGTATCATGGCTGCTATTCCACGAACTAAGCAACAGGATCTGCCCATCGGACTACAATCGTTCGAAAGCCTACGTAGAGCCAACTTTCTCTATGTAGATAAAACGGAATTTATAGATAGGTTGCTGCACGGAAGGTACTACTTCCTCTCGCGCCCACGCCGCTTCGGGAAAAGCCTTTTCCTATCTACCCTAAAGGCTTATTTCCTCGGACAAAAAGAGCTTTTTGAAGGGCTCTACATCGGCGAGCGTGAAGAAACTCTTGCTACCGAACAAGGACGCGAACCGTGGATAACGTTCCCCGTACTGCACTTAGATCTGAATGCCAAAAATTACGTGAGTCGTAAGAGCTTACTAGAGATTTTAGATTTTCATTTATCGGATTGGGAAGAAAAATATTCGATAGCAAGAAAAGAAGAAACCCCAGAAGATAGATTCAAAATCCTCTTAAAAACTATCTACGAAACTACCCATCAGCAAGTTGTAATCCTCATAGACGAGTACGACAAACCCCTCCTCGAAACCATCGAACCCAAAGACGCTGAGCTCAACGAAGCGTATCGCAAAATCCTAAAAGGATTCTACGGGGTGCTTAAGAACTGCGACCAATATATCCGCCTTGCATTCCTCACGGGCGTTACGAAGTTTGGCAAAATCAGCATATTTAGCGACCTCAACAACCTGAATGATATCAGTTTACACACTAAATACGCAACCATTTGCGGTATCACTGAGGACGAACTTCAACGATATTTCGACCCCGAGATAAAAGCACTTGCCCAAGAAAAAAATACTACCGTAGAAGCAACCCTCCAGCGCTTAAAACTACAGTACGATGGCTACAAATTTGCCGCAAATGCCCAAAGCATTTACAATCCATTTAGTTTATTAAAAGCGTTCGATGCCAATGATTTCGACGACTACTGGTTCTACTCCGGTACGCCGACATTCCTCATAAAATATTTGCAAGCGGAGCACTTCTTTATCCCCGATCTCGACAACAATAACGTATTGATAGGCAAGAGGATGCTGGAAAATATGCGAGCCGCCCCCTCGCAACTTGTTTCTATTTTCTATCAATCTGGTTATCTGACGATTAAAGACTACGACGAAGAGAAAGAGCTCTTTCGCCTCGGGTTCCCGAACAACGAGGTGCGCTACGCATTTCTCGAAGTCTTGTATCCGGCATACGTCAATCTAAAGCGCGAAATCAACTGCGATCTCGCCGATTTTAATGCAGAGATCGATGCCGGCAAAGTCGATGCGTTTATGACTCGCATTAAGTCGATCATAGCAGGTATTCCCTACAGCACATTTTCCAAGGAGGATCGCAAGTGGCGCGAGGAATATTATCAGAGTATCGTGGCGGTAATCTTCCAAATGCTGGGGCGCCTTGTCCAAACCGAGGTACATTGTGCTACTGGTCGGGTAGATGCTATCGTGCACACTGCCAATATTATCTATATTTTCGAGTTTAAGCTCTGGAGTCGGGGTTCTTCGCGCGATGCCATCAAACAGATCAAAAAGCAGGGGTATGCCGACAAGTTCCTATCGAGTCGTAAGCAGATCATGCTCATCGGTGCTAGTTTCGACTCGTGGCGACGCAACCTAAAAACGTGGAAAACAGAAGTCTTGTAGCGGGGAGAGAAGTCTCATTGTTTCAATACGGCTTTCAGAAACTCATAGTTGCTTAGAATCTCTGTAGACAGAAGACATTTTGGGTTTATTGCACAGTAAACTCAAAATGGGCTATAGGAGAACCTATATACAGTCTGTATTCCACATCCCTGACGCCGCAAAACTCGCACAGGAAATACTTTCGCTACAAAAGATAGGCGATAACTTCCAGAAGATAGTTATTCTGGGTGATCGTTCCCCACGATATCAGAACGAGGACGGGATCCTATTTGTAGATATTTATGATTTCCTTTTGAAGAGGGGGATTAGCTAACGCAATTGCGGCTAACTCCCCCACGAGGTTATTTTTTCTTACTATCCACGCGATCTATAATCGCCTGTAAGGTATATTTTTCTGAATCCGCGCGGCGCATATACTCCTCGTAAAGGTCTTCGATGATCGGGAGGAGCGCTCCCCGTGCCGCAATGCTGGTGCCGTACTCGTCGTGTTTCTGAATAAAGCTTTCGATACTATAACGCTCAATCACCTGTCCGGGCTGATAGGCTGGCACTTTCTCGTCCTCTGTATAGACGCGGTTGAGGAGCTCGGCGCCTACCATCCACTGCAAAAGCCTATGTACCAAACGAAGCGGAATACCGTGCAATTGTGCCAACTTCTCGGATGTAAACGGTGCGCGCCCCAGACGAAACTGACGTATAATACTCGTAAGCAGCAACATCGAGAGGATTTTGGTTCGTTTCGGACTCAGGTTGCTAGCATCACGCTCAAATTCGTACAGCCGGACATTTTGGATAGCATACGATAGCTCCGCTCCCACCAAAACTATTAGCCAACTGACTTGCAACCACATCAAAAACAGCGGCAGCGCAGCAAAACTACCATAAATGCCGTTGAATTTCGAGACTCCAAACTGAAAAGCCAAATAGAACCACTGGGTTACAGCAAAACAAATTCCTGCAAATAAACCCGCCAATAGTGCAGCCGAAAACTTTACCTTCGTGTTGGGCATCACAACATAGAGAAATGTAAATGCCAGTGAAAGAAGGACATACGGACTTATACGCAAGATTATCAGCATGTAATTCTTCAAAAGCCCGAGTACCTCGATATCTTGTGCCGCCTTCATCAGAAACGACTTCAGAAAAACATTAGCACTACTTGCTGCCAGAATCAGCAGAGGCGCGAGTAACATCATAGAGAGGTAATCGCTAAACTTCCGGAACCAGCTCCGTTGCGTCGTAATGCGCCAAATGACATTGAACGACTTCTCAATGTTGTTAAAAACCTTGATAACCGACCAAAAGAGCATCACAACTCCAATCCCTGCAATGAGCCCAGCACCCGTCCGTTCGAGCAATGCCGTAGAGAATTCCACCAACTTATCGCTCAATTCCGGATACGCATCCAACTTTTCGTGAATAACATCGGCAAGGCGCGTTTCTAGACCAAAACCCTTCGCAATGCCAAAACCCATGGCTACGATAGGCACCATCGACATCATGGAGTAGTAAGTAAGCGCCGTTGCTCGGAGCTGGACGCTGTTGTGCGTAAACTCGCGCATCACCAACAGTACGATACGCAACAAACGGAAAAGACGATCGCGGAAACGTACTTTTTCATCAAACTCCAGTAGCCAGATATCGCGATGAATAAAGCGCAAAAAACGCTGATAATAGACCTTCGTACGACGGAGTCTCTTTTTCATCGATCTTTAATAAAACATTGGCGTGCTACCTGCTTAGGCGTCGCACCCAGCGCCTCCAATACATACGTACCGCGCGGCAACTTACCCAGCTCCAAACGATACTCATAGCCATAAACAGGCATAGCGCTTACGAGTCTGCCATCTATGTTGTAGAGTCGAATTTCGCGCAACAAACTCTTCGATGCTATATGTAGATCCTTTTGTGCAGGATTCGGAGCTATTTGAATCGAAAAACTTTCTGGCTCAGAAAGGCTCTGCATAACAAATTCTATAGCGGTTTCCGCGCTTTCTACGCGCGCTTTTCGCGCACCCCCTCTATAACCATTCTTAAACAGGAAAAATGAGCGTAACCCGCTTTGTATTGCGATTCGTGCGATTCCGGTTTTGTCAGTTCGGAATTCCTCGCCAGATGTAGTGATATGAACCCCTTCGATGGGTTGCCCAAGTTCGTTCAAAATTCGGCAATTTACTGTCAGGATAGACGCTTCTTGTAAAATGAGCAGATATTCCTTCTGCGTACGGAAAAGATACACCGGGAAATGCTGTAATCCGTGATCCGACGAGAAAACCGATACCGTATAATCGCCCTCCAACAAATTTACCGTAGTTTTCCCTTGTGCATCGGTTACGCATCGCTCGGTTGCTACCGTAAGCTCAGCTTCCGGAATGGGATTCCCCTGTCCATCTCGCACAACAAAGGTAAAATCCTCTTTACTCGCCTCAACAAAAAAGAGCGCAGGAAGTGCCTGTGCCACGACAGAATCCAACTTCCCATCAGCACTTTGACGCCGCGAGATGGTTCGTACTCGATCCTCACGCTGTGCAGGAACGAAATAATCTACCTGCTCCGAGAACCCGCGGCTCTGAATACGCAGCACCAGCTCATCCATCGGGTAATCGTAGCTAAAGAGTTCTATCGGCACGGTAACCCTACCATTTTCTACGGGTAGATAGCCACTAAAACTATGTGGAACGGGTTCTATCTTATCTGTTGGAATGTTGTTCAATGCTGAGAATGGAAGGATATCGGCATAAAGCTCACGGACTTGCAATTCGGCTCCCGTATGTAGAATCGGGATTTGCACTGCTACCAACTGCCGCGAATTTTTCGGATCCTGTGGCTTTCCAAAATAGTAAAACGTCTCTTGTAAATCTGGTGCACGATCGGCAAATGGGTAACGAGCATTGTAAATTACGTTTGGTGTAATAAGCTGATCTCCAAGCACGAGTAATGTGGCTTCAGTTAGTTTCCGATCCGCTTTCCAAACTTCGGCACAGAGGCTTGCTTGTTGAAAGGGAGCTAATGGCGAAGGAAGCACTATCGACGATTCATAATCTTGTTTACTCCCAGCATCTAACGGAGTTATAGTCGTTACGCTTGGGGATGTATTCGATCCTTTCCAATACAAACGTAGTTCGCCTGCAGCAAAATTAGCTTGCCCTATATTTTCGAGACGAATACGTACGGGCAGAGTCGCACCTCCATCCGCTAACAGAGTGGCAGTAGGCACAAGTTCGGTAATGCGCATCACGGGGGCAGATACAATTAACGAGAGCTCTTGATTAAGTAACTCTACCTCATTTTGAGTTAAACGAAGTTGTAAGGCAATGCGCGAATAGTTAGATAACGCTTCGTTAATCGTAATATCGCCTAAGTGCATCGTTTCCTCCTGATCAGTAGCTGTAAACACCGGAAAGGTAAGCGTGCCATCGGCTATTTGCAGACTCCCACTTGGGCGTGCGCCAAGATGCGCTTTTACATTAGCAAAAGGAGGTGTACTCCCCTCGTACCGAATAGTTGCCCAAACCTCCCACGTATCGCCCACTGTAAACCCATCGGGACTGGCAACAGTCTTAGGCTTCAACTCGAAATTACGAATCCGGAGCGGCATACCCATATCATCCGTACACGCAATAGTTGCCCTATAGGTCTCTTTATTTACCCCCCAAACCGTTAGAAGAATTTTGGAGTCGGGAGCTAAACGCAAGCCTAGAAAACGAGCCTTCCCATGAATAAAATCGGCTGTATAGTAACTCTTTTCGCCCGACGAGGCGGTTACTGTAAGCGTTGCTTGCGTTCGCTGATCATCCCCTAGGAGTTGGATTTCCATACTTGTGTCGGTCGAAAGGACGGAATTGGGATGCGAAACGGTTAATACTTCGGGAGTTCGGGTACGAAGTACAACACTCGGATCGCCGAAGATATTCCAAGTCTCGGCCGTAATTCTCCCCGAACTGTTAGGAGTATCGTGATAGTAGCGCAGCATCTCGTTGATACCTTTGCTGATAATACCGCCCAAGGTTACGACGTAGGGGAGTTCGCGTTTCTTGGTAAAATATTCCAGCATAGCATCCTGACCACGCATCGGAGCATCCCAATACTGCAAATCGCTACTGGCACAAATACCTATAGCACCCGTAGGATGCCCTCCACGCTGTGCCCAAAGCCAATGTTCGGCAAAACAAGAACCACTTTCCATTTTACCGTTATCGCAAGCCGTGTTAAAGATCACCGGATGTGTATCATTACGTTCGAGCTGCTGTATCTCCTGCCCACTAAATTTCGAAGTCTCCCACCGATTTTCGGTACCATGACCTACGTAAGTAATAACTCCCACACGTTTGTTTATAGCTTCTGATACTTCGAAAGGTTGAACCAGCTCTCCACTTTTCCCGTCGTAGAGAGGCGTTACATGCGCATAGCCTGATTCCAGGAGGAGATTCCGCATTACTTCGGTATGCTCTACATCGGTTTCATTATTATCACCGATTTGCTCTCCTTCATTAGATGCAATGCACAAAGCGCGGAGGTAACCTCTTTCATTATGACGGACATCGCGCTCGTACCACAGAACACGTGCTACTTGCGTGCGGATATGTTCGTCCGTATAAGCCGAAAAGCGACCTACATAGACCTCATTTTTAGCATCACTGCCTACTATTTGCCCGTACCTCTGATCGCTATCTGCTAGCCCTGAGGTGCCCGTACAGCGTAGTGGAGGTACGTCGGTACGATTCCCGACCAGTAGTACAAATTTTAGTGCTCCTATACCCAGCTGATATTTGGTGCGGATATAATCTCGCAACGCATCTGTAGTATTTACATGCTCATAACCAGCAACTGGATCTCCATAAATCAGAACCTCTACTTTCAGACCTCGTTCGCGTTTCCAATCAATCAACGGTTGCAATAGTTCGAGATAATGGGCAGGGGTAACAACTAGTAACGCACCTGTTTCGTCGTCCGAGTAAAAGCCACGTATTGCCTGTGTCTGTTGCAATGGCGCACGAACGCCCTCGAGGGTTAGCTCTGTAGTAAGTGCGGTTTGCAATTCGCAGCGCACCGGATTATACACACACGGATACACATAAAGCATCTGAAACCAACCCCCATCTACATAGTAGGGATCGCCTAGTACCAAACGCTCTACTGGGTACTGGGCATCTTGGGCATAGATCTCACCTTTTATACGAGGTTTGCGCGGACGCCCTACAATCTGCGAACCAAGGGCTGGAGATATCGTTATATCCGACTGGCTATACGCCTCCAAATATTCAAGAGAAAGAATCCGTGCACCTTTCTCATCTTTTACAGGTAATTCGTAAGCAACTTCGGGCAAATCGGGAGATCCATAAGGGGATAGATACGTCGCCCCCTCTATATACGGTATCTGTCCTGTGGCAAAATCGGCTGTTGGACGGCAATCTGGGCGTTGAACAATGAGCTGAAGTGTTGTGACATCTCCTTGGTTCGCTAACCGCCACTCGGGAGGCTTTGCTAAAAGCTTTGTTCCGCATACAAGAATTAGTAAAACTAACCCCAACAGACGACAAGCACCTATTCGGTGCAACGTGCTGCGCAACCACTCCATACCATTACCTCCTTACACAAAAATAGCACAAAAGGATTTTTGCCCATCCGCCACCTCTTGTTACAAAAAATACGCCGTGGAATATACGATGGCGAACTATATACCGTGCATTGAATAGACTCCTTTTCTGGTTTTCGCAGGGACAGGTTTATGCATTTTCTCATCAGATTAGGCAAAAAGAAGGAGAAGCGTTAAATCGCTTAATAACCAAATAACCAACGATTTATACAATATCGACGACTATACTTTCTTAGGTATTTTCTGCACTCCCCTTCTTAAAAGATCTCTCCGTCAAAAAAAACTTTCCTTTGTCAAAATACATATCATAGAAAGATTAGATCATGAGACGAAAGGTACAAACTATAGGTTGGCTCACAGCACTTTTTGCACTGGCTTTGCTGTGGGTATCGCCTGCAATGGCCAAAGATTACGGGTTCAGTATAGCAGGTACGCAAGTCACAGATGAGAATTGCAAGAAATTGAGTGAGATCAATGGTGTTGTTCTTAAACTAGGCTGGAGGAGCAAAATCGAATATGATCCAGCTACGAATACGCTGATCATACGTGATGTGACAATCGAGGTTGGTAATAATGTGAATGCAATCAGAAATGAAGAAAACGACGGATTAACAATCAAGGTATTGGGTGAGAATAAGCTAAAATCCACCGATTTTAGCACTCTACTTATTCAAAAATCTACTCGGTTAGAAGGGAGTGGCAAACTGAGCCTTGAAAGCACAGTCGCAACAGTATTTCTTCCAGGGGGTGACCTAACCGTATCTGGTATAATTCTTTCTATATCTGGGAGGAGTGGAATTGGGGGACTGGGAAGAGAGAAAGTGCAAGTTAAGAATGCGTTGGTGACGCTGGAAGGAGAGAAGGCAGCCGCTAGAGATTTGGCAGCATTTGACATAGAAGGAGTTACAATTACGAAACCCTTGAATGGGAAGTTCGGCAAAGGCGGGATTGTAGATGAATCGAACAATCTGGCGAAAGAGGTGAAAATAGAGCCTATACGGTATAACCTTTATATCGGAGATACAAAAGTAGATACCCGGAATTGCAAGATTCTGAGCCAACTGGAGTGTGTTAAGGGTGGTGAATTGGAGTACGATCATAGTACTAAAACGTTGACTCTAAAGTGGGTGACTATCGAGATTGGTAGGAATGAGGCTGCTATCTGGAATACGGGAATAGATAACTTGACGATTGTGGTAGAGGGAGTTAATAAACTAATTTCTACAAATATTTCTGCAATTGTTACTTGGAGCCCCCTACAAATTCAAGGTTCTGGATCGCTTGCTGCCACGAGTCAAAGTAATGGGCTGGCAATAACTAAAAACAATGCAACAGTAACAATAAACGATGCAACACTTTCGCTCTCTGGTATATATGGAATATTCGCTGGGTCAGTAGTGATAGGAAAGGTAAAAGTGAATAATGCTCGAATATCGTTAAAGGGTTCTAAGGCTGCGACTGACAATTTGGCTGCATTTGATCTTGTGAAATCTACAATAATACTACCATCAGAGGGGAGTTATAATGCGGCTAAGAAGGCGATAGTGGGTAAAGATGGCGAACCTGCAAAGGAAGTGGAAATTGGCGTCATGGAGGAGAACCAACTCTATATTGCAGGTACGAAAGTAACAGAGAGCAACTGTAACAACTTGGAAACAGTGGATGGCGTGCAGGTGAAAGATGGTGGAGAATTGCGATATGATCCTACTACACGTACTCTAAAGATGCGAGATGTGAAAATTTCGTGGCCCACAGGGGCGATTGCATGTACTTACAAGGAGGAATTAACAATAGAGGTATACGGTAAGTGTGAATTGCAGTCAAGAGGTAACGGTTTGTTTTTGAACACGAATACGCTTATCACAGGGAATGGACGACTTAATATTGAAAATAGTTTAGATGGGATTGTCGCGCTAAAGAATTTGACTACACACGGAATATTTTTAAGCATTTATAGTAAAAACATAGGGATACGTGGGCTACAAAGTGCCAATATAGAGTTGCAGTATACATACCTTGACGCTTCGAACGACTACCAACAATGGATTGAAGGTTTTGGTGAGTTCAAAACGAAAGGCTGTTACCAATTCGCCTGCTCAAATTGGGCTGAAGAAAGCCACAAAATTGTATCGACATGGGAAAGTTATTTTAGTGTCCGTCCAGCATTTGCTATAAATTTAGTCCCCGTGTCTGATACTAATTGTAACGATTTGAGTAAAATGCCTGGCGTAACTGTAGCTGATGGCGGTGTATTAAAGTGTGACTTAGAAAAGAATATCCTAACGATGAAGGATGTTACAACTTTTGGAGATGGAGGTAGGCTTCACACAGGTTTCACGGATCTAACTATTGTAATAGATGGGATTTGTCATTGCAATCAAATGATTTGGGCAGGACACACAACCATAACAGGTACTGGTGAGTTAACATTAGGAAATTACAACCCCTTTTATAATGGCCTCGTAATCTCCGAGGTGGATATTAAGGGTGGTATAACACCATATGATGATGCTATTAATAAAGAGCTTACACTAAAAAATGTAGCCTACGAAGGTTCTTTAGAGTGTGATTTGGTTGTTTTAGATGGCTGTCACGTAATTTCGCCCGAAGGTGCTAAGTGGGACGCTACAAAAAAGAAGATCGTAGATGCAGATGGGAACACCGTTTATAGCATAAAGATTGTCCGTACAGTGCGTGGAGTAGAATTAACTCCAACTTTATCGTTAAAAGTAGGCGATTCGCATTCGCTAACAGCAAAAATAATTCCCAGCAATGCTGGCAATCTGAATGTAACGTGGTCGAGCGACAAACCCGAGGTAGCAACAGTAGAAAACGGACTAGTGAAAGCAGTTGCGCAGGGTGAAGCTACCATAACCGTTACCACTGCAGATGGTGGTAAGACGGCAACGTGTAAGGTAACCGTATCGCAGTCCTCCTCGCCCGATAATCCCAATGGAGTGGAAGACGCTTTGCTAGAGAGTATCACTATTGCGCCGAACCCATTCTCAGAACAATTACAAATTGTACATAATACTCTATCTGGAACTTATACTTTGTTGAATGCGCAGGGGATTGTAGTACTTTCTGGAAATCTAAACAACACCTCTACGTATCTTAACACAGCAGCGCTCCCCGCAGGTGTATACCACTTGCAACTCACAGCTGCGAACGGCACAACAAAGACCTATAGAGTTGTAAAAAATTAGGTACGAATTACGAGATACTAGCTACGAAACGGGAACTGCACTTGAACTGCACCCCAAAAGTTTTGTCCAACTTTTGGGGTGCAGACTATACAATATCGTGCTAAATATCAAGTTAATAAGTATTCGTGGATAGTTCCAAATTTTATCTTGACGCTATCACTCCCCCACTTCCTAAACAACCCAAACATCATATAAAATAGAATCGCTACCTTTGTAGTTACTTACGGGGCAGCAAGCCCAGGTGGCGGAATTGGTAGACGCGCTGGTCTCAAACACCAGTGGAGAAATCCGTACCGGTTCGACTCCGGTCCTGGGCACTGCTTAACTCAGGCTGTACTATAGAAAGAACCACAGGGGGACGAGCTACAGGTGGAACAAACGGGGAGTCTGCTTGAAAGAAGTGCAGCCGAAAAACAGAAAAAACAAAAAGAGCTAGATATCCGCTACCTACGAATGGCGCGGATATGGGCTACTAATTCTTACTGTCAACGACGTAAGGTGGGCGCTCTACTCGTCAAGGATAAGATGATTATCTCCGACGGCTACAACGGCACCCCTGCCAACTTCCCCAACGTTTGCGAAACGGAAAACGGAGAGACGTATCCATACGTCTTGCATGCGGAAGCTAATGCTATCACAAAGGTGGCAAAATCCAACAATAGTAGCGAAGGAGCAACCCTCTACGTTACTGCAAGTCCGTGCCTCGAGTGTGCCAAACTCATCATACAAGCAGGAATCGCACGTGTGGTCTATTCGGAGGAATACCGACTCTCCGACGGGATCGAGCTCCTAAAACTCACCCCCATAGAACTCGCTTATGTACCCATTCCGAATGAAGGAGAGCAAAAAATAGAATGTCCAGACGACAACTCCTGCTAATTGTTGCGCTCTCAACCCTTGTGTTGTTAGCTGTCCTCTACGTCTTAGAGTTACGTAACGAGAACCGCCTCTCGAGTTTTGTTTCGAATAGCGGGCGCGGCGACAAGATCCGTGCAATCCTTAAAGCTATTGAACGCGACTATGTCGACTCGCTAAACATCGACAGTATCGAAGAACGCGTACTCCCCCTTTTGGTTCACCAACTCGATCCGCATTCGGAGTATTTTTCTGCCAAACAGATGGAGGCGATTGCAGAACCCCTCCGTGGCGATTTCGACGGCATCGGCGTTACCTACAACATGGTTACCGACACCGTAATTGTACAAAGTGTTATTGCGGGCGGCCCGTCCGAACGTGCTGGTATTCTGATGGGCGATCGCTTCCTGAGTGTCGACGGACACCCGATCGTCGGAAAGGAAGTATCGACCGATTCTGTAATGCATCTTTTGCGAGGTCCACGAGGCACAACCGTTACCGTAGGAGTCAAACGCCAAGGACTCAAAGACACGCTCGCTATCCCGATTACACGTGCGCGTATCCCCATCACAAGCATAGAAGCTGCTTACATGGCAGACGAGCAAACGGGGGTTATTCGCTTATCGCGATTTGCACAAACAACCCCTAACGAGTTCAAACAAGCTATCTTAAAACTTGCCGAACAGGGAATGGCGCGCCTCGTGTTCGATTTACGAGGCAATGGTGGCGGACTACTCGAAGCGGCGTGTATTATTGCTATGCAATTCCTACAGGAAGGGCAACTGATCGTCTATACCGAAGGACGCGAACGACCTCGCGAGGAAATCCGTACCGAAATCGAAGGAGCGCTACGCAATATACCACTGGTAATCCTCGTAGACGAGTTCTCCGCATCCTCTAGCGAAATTATAGCCGGCGCTATGCAGGACAACGATCGCGCGCTCATTGTAGGGCGCCGAACCTTCGGAAAAGGCTTGGTACAAGAACAGCAACTCTTCCCCGACGGCAGTGGTTTGCGCCTCACCGTAGCCCGCTACTATACCCCCTCCGGACGTTGTATACAAAAGCCCTACAAACTTGGCGAAGGCGACAAATATGCAGAGGAGTGGTTCCAGCGTTGGAAACGCGGCGAGTTTATGCACAGCGATAGCGTCCATCAAGACACCATACAACGATATACTACCCTCCACGGACGAGTAGTTTACGGCGGCGGAGGGATTATGCCCGATGTCTTTGTACCTCTTGACACCGCAGGGCTTTCGCCATACTACAAATTGGTTACCAAACGGAGCCTAACCATTCGTTTCGCACAACGCTACGTCGACGAGCATCGCGAAGCTCTGAAATCCTACACCGATTGGAAAGAACTAGACAACTACCTACGTACGGATACTTTGCTCCCGCTGTTCTTTGCTTTTGTGAAAAAGGAGATCCCCGAAGCAGCAACCCTACCGCATGGTAATGCCGACAAAACGCTCGAAATACAACTTCGGGCACTTATCGTTCGCGGATTTCTCGACAACTCCGGCTACTACCCCATCATCCAAGAGTTGGACAACGATTTGCAAAAAGCTTTGCAACTAGTGCGCGAGCCAAAAAGTGAACTCCTCTAACTTTAACAGTGAGTGTGTGTAATATCCAAATAAGTGTATGGAAAAGGAGTCGATAACAGGTAAAGGTGCCAACTGCCCATTTCGTAGCTTAAACTGGTGGCGGATACTCTCGTACATCTTACCGCTTTTCATTTTTCTCGGTGTGGCGTATGCCTATTTTTTCCCACTCTTGCAGGGGAAAACTGTTGCACAAACCGATCGCGACCAATGGCAAGGTTCTGCCCAAGAGTTGGAAGAGTACCGTAAAACCCACGACGGCGAACAGAGCTTTTGGACTGGACGGATGTTTTCCGGAATGCCCGCGGTGATGGTTTCCCTAACCTACGACAACAACATCATCTCGCCCATTGATAGTATTCTGAATTTCGGCGCACGTCCTGCTAGCTATCTCTTTATAGCTATGTTAGGGTTCTATACACTGCTACTCGTGCTCGGCGTGCGACCTTGGGTTGCAACTATCGGTGCTGTAGCGTATGCATTTTCTACCTACTTCTTCATTATCATCGGTGCCGGACACAATGCTAAATTGCATGCTATCAGCTATATGGCACCAATGGTAGCAGGAGTCTTACTCGCCTATAAGCGTAAGTATCTTGCCGGTGCTGGGCTTTTTGCCATCAGTTTTGCATTAAGTTTGGTCACCGGACACATCCAAATTACCTACTATACGTTTTTCATCATCCTTGCGGTTGGGATCTGGAAACTGGTCGAAACAATACGCGACCACGAGTGGAAACCTTTCCTACTCGCAACTGCCCTACTTGCTGTCGCATTGCTATTGGGAATTGGAGCTAATTTCAATCGCCTTTACCAGACCTACGACTACGGAAAAGAGTCGATCCGAGGCAAGGCTTACCTCGCCGAAACAGACGCACAAAAAGCAGAGGGCTTAGACAAGACATATGCTACACAATGGAGCTATGGTAAGCTAGAAAGCTTTAACCTGTTGATCCCGAACCTCTACGGCGGCTCCTCTGGTATGGCTTTGGACGAGAACTCTGCCGTAGCCGATTTTCTTCGCCCCATGAATCTGCCCAAAGAACAGGAAAAAGCCATCCGTTCGCAGCTCCCCCTCTACTGGGGCGATCAACCCATGACCTCCGGTCCTGTGTACCTAGGAGCTGTTGTCCTTTTTCTTTTTCTTTTCGCAATGATCCTGATGCGAGGTTCGGCTCGTTGGGCACTTCTCGTCGTTTCGTTAGTAGCTTTAGCACTTGCTTGGGGGCATAACTTCCAGTGGTTTACCGATCTCTTCTTTGCGGCATTCCCGGGGTATAACAAATTCCGTTCGGTGAGTATGATCCTCGTCATTTGCGAGTTCTGCATACCGTTATTAGCTTTTTGGGGGCTTTCAGAATATCTAGACGAGAAATACACTGCACAACGCGTAAAACGTGCTGTATGGGCTTCTACGGGTATTTTAACCGGTATTTTACTCCTCTTCCTTGTATTTGGATCCTTAGGTTTTAGCTTTTCTTCGCCGCACGACGCACAATATATACAAGGCGGTTATCCCGAAAGCTTTATAGCTGCTTTGCGACAAGATAGAGCCGCCCTCATGCGCTCGGATATCCTTCGTAGTGCCGCCTTTATTTTAGTAGCTGCTACGTTGTTGTGGCTCTACAGCAAACGAAAATTGAAAAAAGCCTATCTGCTCATACTTCTGGGGCTAGTAACGGTAGCCGATCTCTGGCTAGTAAACAAACGCTACGACGGCGTGCACTATGTAGCAAAGGCACACAACCTACAACCCTTCCCTAAAACCGCAGCCGATCAGCAAATCTTGCAAGACACCTCCTACTATCGGGTGATGAACCTGAGTGTGAGTCCGTTTAACGACGCGTCTACTTCCTACTATCATCATTCTGTTGGTGGCTACCATGGTGTGAAACTGCGCAGATATCAGGATCTCATAGACCACTATGGCAATTCGCCTACGCTACTAAACCTGATGAATGTGAAGTATCTCATCCTCCCCGAACAAGGCGGACAACTGCGCGTACAACAGAACCCCGAACGACTCGGCGAAGCATGGTTTGTAAACCATATCGAGCAAGTTGCTACTCCCAATGCCGAAATAGACTCACTACAAAGCCCCAACATCGCTACCGTAGCTTACTGTTTAGCAGGCGAGCAAGCAGATCTGCCCACAAATTTCCTACCCAAGGATTCTACCGATTTCATTACTCTTGCAAAATACGAACCCAATCGACTCACCTACAAAGTGAATGCACAGGGAGCGCGTTTTGCAGTCTTTTCGGAAATCTTTTATCCCAAGGGCTGGCGAGCTACCATTGACGGGCAAGAGGCGCCGATCTATCGCGTAGACTACTTGTTGCGTGGGCTCTACGTACCCGCCGATGCGAAGGAAGTTGTATTCTCCTTTACCCTGCCGAGCTACTCTTGGGCACGCTGGATAGATTTCGTGTTCGGGCTCCTGATTCTATTGGTATTATTTCTCGCCTTGTGCCAACGTATTATTAGGCTACGAGCAGCTTGTAACACAAATCTGGCGCAGTAACAAGACCAACAAACACCATGGCACGGAACGATACGAAGCCTCGCGCCAACTGGCGATTGCGGAGTAGCTTTATCTCCTCGGTTATTAGTACCACGTTTGTACTGTATGCTTTAGGGCTCCTCGGGCTACTGCTCATCAACGTAGAACGACTCTCGACCTACGTCAAAGAGAACCTGAGCTTTTCGGTTGTCCTGCAGGAAGATGTGCGCAATGCCGATGCCGAGTTTCTACGCAAAACATTAGACGCAGCTCCTTATGTGAAAGAGTCCGAGTTTATCAGCAAAGAACGTGCTGCAGAGGAACTAACCCAAACTTTAGGCGAGGACTTCCTCACACTTCTGAAATACAATCCTCTCTCTCCATCCATCGAGATTAAACTCCACGCTGGATGGACAAACAACGATAGCCTACAAACTATTGCAACCGCTCTCATGGACGCTCCACAAGTTGCCAACGTACACTACGAGCCCGATTTGGTAGATCTTGTGAATACCAACGTAAACAAAGTGGGAATTATCATTCTTGCTTTTAGTCTGATTATGAGCTTTATTGCGCTAGTGCTCATCAACAATACTATACGTATCTCGATCTACGCCCGACGCTTTATTATTAAAACCATGCAGCTGGTTGGCGCTACGGCAGCATTTATCCAACGCCCGTTTTTGTTCCGAGCCGTCCGACATGGGTTCTATTCAGCTATTCTCGCCGTGGCATTCTTATTGCTGAGTGTCTGGTTGGTTCAAGAGGACTTTCATGCGCTAGTTAACCTCCAGCAATACGGGATACTCGCACTCATCGCACTGTTTGTACTTTTGCTGGGAATTGCCATCAACATTGCAACTACCTATTTCGCTGTAAGCAAGTATCTCCGACTCGCCGAGGACGACCTCTACTACTAACCGTTGTGCAAGCACATTATGCCTAAAAATATAGAAGACCCTTTTTGGTTATGACAAACGAAAAACGCAATACAGAACAGGATTCGAAATCGCAAGGACGCTTCCCCCTACGACCACTCAATTACAAACTGCTAGGCATTGGTGTGCTAGTCATTATTCTGGGATTTGTGCTGATGAGTGGCGGACAACTAGAAGACCCCACGGCATTCAATCCCGAGATTTTTAACTTCCGACGTATAACCCTCGCTCCCATGTTAGTACTAGCGGGTTTCCTGTTCGAAATCTTTGCCATTATGTATCGCGGCAAGAAATCCGACTCCAGCGAAGAAAAGCACTAGATGGAAATTTGGCAAGCAATCCTCCTAGGGCTTATCCAAGGGCTCACCGAGTTCCTACCCGTAAGTAGTAGTGGGCATCTGGAACTTGCACGCGCCTGCCTAGGCATAACCGGCGAGGAGAACCTTACCTTCACCGTCGCCCTACATGGTGCAACAACCCTCAGCGTCTTGTTGGCTTTGTGGCGCGAGATTCTGCAACTTCTCAAAGGTTTGTTTGCCTTCCGTTGGAATTGGGAGACGGAGTATATTCTGAAAATTGTGGTATCGATACTCCCCGTCGCATTAGTTGGCTTTTTACTCAAGGATCAGATCGAGACTCTTTTTACCGGTAATTTGCTCTTGGTGGGCGCCATGCTACTCCTTACCGCTTTCTTACTTTGGATGACAGCAAGCCCACGAAAAAACCTAAAAATCCGTCACCAACCTACCTACACCATTGCCTTGGGTATGGGGCTTGCACAAGCCGTTGCTGTATTACCCGGACTCTCGCGCAGTGGCGCTACTATCGCAACCGGAATCTTCCTCGGACTCGACCGCCCCAATACTGTTCGCTTCTCTTTCCTAATGGTGCTTCCGCCCATTATAGGTATGAACCTTTTGGATATCCTCAGTGGCTCCGTATCTACAGCAGTATTGCACAGTATTCCTTTTTGGGTGGGCGTAGGCACTGCTTTTGTTTCGGGGTATATTGCCTGCCGTTGGATGCTTGCATTGGTACGACGTGGGCGACTCGCTTGGTTTGCCGCCTATTGTGCACTGATTGGATCGGTAGCCATCGTATTTGCTTACTTTAACGCTTAGTGCCTCAATGCTTCTGGATCGCGATTCGCTATTAGTAGATGGCGCTATTCTCTTGGTAGACAAACCTCTGGGTTGGACTTCCAACGACATCGTAGCTAAGGTTCGGATCCTGTTTCGCAAATACTACGCAATCCCTAAAATAAAGGTCGGTCATGCCGGGACGTTAGACCCTCTCGCTACGGGACTTATGGTACTCTGCATCGGAAAAAAGACTAAAGAAGCGACAACCCTCACCGGTGAGGATAAAACCTACGATGCTACGTTTACCCTGGGTGCTACGACTCCGTCGTATGACCTAGAAACTCCTATAAATGCTACATTCCCAACCGAACATATCTCCGATTCCGACATCCAAAAAGCACTCACTGCGCTCACAGGTGACATCCTACAACTCCCTCCCATCTTCTCCGCTAAACGACTAAACGGGAAACGAGCTTACCATTTAGCCCGAAAAGGCGAGTCGGATAAAGCCCTACAACCAGTGCCGATTACCATCCATAGCTTCGATCTCGAAAAAAGAGAAGGTAATATGCTACATGCACGGATACGATGTTCTAAGGGTACCTATATCAGGGCGTTAGCTCGAGATCTAGGAGTAGCCCTTAACTCCGGAGCACACCTCTCTGCCCTGCGACGTATACAGAGCGGAACCTTTTCTGTACAAAATGCCGTAACAATCGAAACCCTAGAAAAGTTTCTGAATATGCACAGAGTCACAACAGAGGGAATCAATACCGAATACATGAATAAAAAATGAAACTATCGCAATTTGATTTTATGCTCCCCGAAAAGCTCATTGCTAAGTATCCGCCTGCATACCGCGACGAAGCCCGGCTGATGGTCGGACACCGGAAAACCGGGAAAATCGAGCATAAAACCTTTAAGGATCTGATCTCCTATTTCTCCGACGGCGATACTTTGGTACTCAATAATACCAAAGTCTTCCGGGCACGACTCTACGGAATTAAAGAAAAAAACAACGCCGAGATCGAGGTCTTTCTACTTCGCGAACTAGATAGCGAACGACACATGTGGGACGTATTAGTAGATCCCGCCCGGAAGATCCGGATCGGGAATAAACTCTACTTCGGAGAAGGTGAGTCGCTGGTTGCCGAAGTAGTGGATAATACTACTAGCCGCGGACGAATTATTACCTTCCTTTTTGATGGCACAAAAGAGGAATTTGCACGACGACTGCACGATCTGGGCGAAGTCCCTCTCCCTCGTTTTATTCGCCGCGATGTAGAGAGTCTCGACGAGGAACGCTATCAAACCATTTACGCAGAGCACGTGGGTGCCGTTGCTGCACCCACCGCAGGGTTGCATATGAGTCGCGAATTGCTCAAGCGGCTGGAAATTAAAGGCGTCAACATTGCCTTCGTTACCCTACATGCCGGACTCGGGAATTTCCAAAAAATAGAAGTGGAAGACCTCTCAAAGCATAAGGCCGCGTCCGAGCAGTTCGAAATTCCCGAAGAGACCGAGCGCTTAATTAATACCTCGTTAGACGCCGGTAAAAACGTCTGTGCCGTAGGGACGACTGTAATCCGTTCTTTGGAAAGCTCGGTTACGACCGACGCTCGTGTGAAGGCCGCTGCTGGATGGACAAACAAATTCATGTTCCCGCCCTATCAGGTGCAAGTACCGAAGAGTATTATATCCAACTTCCATTTCCCGAAATCGTCACTTATGATCATGGTTTCGACATTTGTCGGCTACGATCTCCTGATGGAAATGTACAATACTGCAGTAAAGGAGGAGTATAACTTCGGTACCTACGGCGATGCCATGTTTGTAATCTAAATTGCTGCGAATATTGCACAGTTACTCATCCAGATTAATAATCAGTTTATTATAAATCCTCTTGTAAAGAGGGAGTGTCGAACTAAATTTGGCACTCCCTCTTTTTCTGGGGAAACGCTGTTTTTCCGTATCTTCGTGTAAACAAAACAGTTTGTACAATGAACGCTCTGCGCCGACTGCCCATAGGCACCCAAGATTTTGAACTCCTACGCAGCAACGGGGATCTCTACGTAGACAAAACACAGTATATCGAAAAGCTTTTTTTGCTCGGACGTGTATTCTTCCTGAGTCGCCCACACCGGTTCGGGAAAAGTCTCTTTCTATCTACCCTTAAAGCCTATTTTGAAGGAAAGAAGGAGCTTTTCGAAGGACTGTATATCGAGAAAGCAGAGGTGGAACTCGCCAAGCAACAAAAACGCGAACCATGGGAAGCGCATCCCGTGCTCTACTTTGACCTGAATGCAAAAGTATATACTTACGCTGATGCGCTAAAAGAGCGACTCTCTATGCAATTAGAGATATTAGAGTCCATTTACGAGGTCGAAAAATCGGGATCTATGCCCGATGACCGACTTATTCGCCTTATAAAAACTCTTCACCGAAAAACTGGTAAACGAGTCGTAATATTAGTAGACGAGTACGACAAGCCGCTCCTCGAAACCATTGAAAATGAAGAGCTAAACCAAGCCAACAGGGCGATGCTCAGGGCTTTCTACGAAGTGATTAAGCAATGCGACGGCTCCATACACTTTGCCCTCCTAACAGGGATTACCAAGTTCAGCAAAACTACTCTCTTTAGTAGCGTCAACAACCTGAAAGATATAACCCTTGTAGACGACTTCGCGGGCGTATGTGGCTTTACCGAACAAGAGCTCGAACAACACTTTATCCCAGAGATAGAAGCGCTTGCTGCAGCGCAAAAAAGCACATTCGAAACCACCTTGGAAACCCTCAAAAAGAAATACGACGGATATTCGTTTGCTAGTTCGATGGAACATGTATACAACCCCTTCAGTCTGCTTAATGTCTTGGCAAAGAAAAACTACGGCTACTACTGGTTCGAGACCGCCACACCCACCTACTTAGTAAACTACATAAAACGAAAACAAGAGTTTATCCCCGAATTCGACAAGAATGTGACAATCGGGGTGAATGCCGTACAAGATTTCCGATACAATGATAACGATAGCATTATCCCTCTCCTCTTTCAATCGGGTTATCTAACTATTAAACAGTTTCTTACATCCGCTAATATCCTGCGTCTTGGCTACCCGAATGAGGAGGTGCGTTTTGGTTTCTTAGAAGAGCTCATCCCCCACTACTCATCACGCCTCACACGTGCTAATGTAGAGCCCACAATCTGGAATCTCTACGAATGGCTCAATGCAGGCAATTTGGTAGATAGCATGAAGCTTGTGGAGGAAGTTTTGGCAGGGATTCTCTATGGCAACATTCCGAATGATGAGTCTGGGCGCCCACTCCGCGAACAGTACTATCAGTCGGTACTTTATGCTGTTTTTCGTTTGCTCGGGATACATGCGCAGTGCGAGGTAGTGTGTGCTTCAGGTCGCATCGACATGCTCGTCACCACGCGCAAACATATCTATCTCTTCGAATTTAAGGTAACTACCGAAGGTTCTGCCGACGACGCTATTGCCCAGATCAAAGAGCGCGGCTATCTCAAAAAGATTCGCGCTACGAAACGACCTATCCACCTCATTGGCGTCAGTTTCGACGAAAAGACGCGCAACATTAAAGAGTGGAAGGAAGAGCTTTACGTGAAAGAGAAGAAATAATTTTTTTTCTTCTAGGCGTTCGCTACGCGTTGAGAGCGACTGGTCTATTCTCCCCCGGTTTGCATCAAGGGCTGGACGGCGACGACCCGCTTTTCTAGAAATTCGCTACGCGTTGAGAGCGATGGCGCGATACAGAAGCGGCGGTAACCCGCAGGGCGGGGCTTCCAAGTATATCCCCCGGCGCTACCTACCGGGGGGAGGAAAAGGTCGTTCTAAGCTCGTTACGCCCTTACAAAAATCCCACAATCAGCTATCCACCCTTCGCGGTGTCGCTGGCAATACTTAAATGCTAGAGAAGTTCCGCCAGTTTCCAAACCTGCACATGACGGATACCTCCACGCAGAGGAAACGTTAGATCGTCAAGCGAAACGACAACCTTTTCGAAATTATCTATAATGGTTTCCAATGCCGCATACTCTCGCGCCACAGTAGCCTCGTCGGCAAGTAGATAAGCGCACTGTAAGTAGATAATTCTGTCTGCTTTTCGAGCCACAAAGTCGACTTCCTTTCCTTTCGTCACACCCGTATAGACCTCGTAGCCAGTGCGACGTAACTCCAAATAAACCAGATTTTCGAGTAAGTAACCGAAACCATAGCCAAAACCCGAATAGAGATAGTTACGGTAGGCAAGGTCGTTCATGTAATACTTAGCATTGCCCGCGATAGTATCCTTACCTCGTATGTCATAGCGATCGCAACGATGCACCAAAAAAGCTTTCTCGATGTAGCCAATATAGCTCGACACGGCATCGTAGCTTGTCTTGCGTCCCAGATTCCTGAAATAATTCACAATACCACTCACCGAAACTAGGTTCGAAGCGTTGTTCACTAAAAACACAAAAATATCCTCGAGCAGCTTTGGATCTCGAATGCTATGACGTTGGATAATATCGCGCAGCAAGACTGTATCCTTTAGGGCAGCTACGTAGTTTCGTTTCAGTTCGGGATGCGAGAGTGCGTAGAGTTCTGGCAGTCCGCCGCTATTCATGTATTCCGTATAACAGGTTCTATCTACCTCCCTACGGTTAATGCCAGCGTATTCGGAAAAGCTAAAAGGAAAGATCTCGAAACAAACGTAACGACCGGATAGCATCGTAGCAAGTTCGCCAGAAAGCATGTGGGAATTAGAACCGCTAACGAAAACCTCGTATTTCTCTGCATAGTCCTGCGACCAAGAATTAACGATTCGCTCCCAGCCCTCTAGCATTTGCACCTCGTCGATGAAGATATAGATTTTGCCTTGGGGGGTTAGTTCTGATTTGTAGAGCCTCAGTAACTCTTCGAGATCCTTATACGTGGCGAGAAAATCGAAATCTGTGAACTCACAGTTAATAATCAGCGTATTCTCTGCAGGCACACCATCCTCCACTAGGCGTCGGGCTACTTGTCGGAGCAGATAACTCTTACCTGCGCGCCGTTGCCCCACAAGCACCTTAATGAGTCGGTTGCCCGTGTAAGCTAGGATTTTCTCCGTATAGATCTGTCGCTCATACCCAAAGTCGAACGCTGCGGAACCCCACAGATTATACTTCTTGAGCGCTTGTAACTTT
The DNA here is from genome assembly GCA_963540065.1 of uncultured Bacteroidia bacterium. Taxonomy (GTDB): domain Bacteria; phylum Bacteroidota; class Bacteroidia; order Bacteroidales; family CAJPTX01; genus Bacteroides_D. Next base: position 147,008 of record CAUTNK010000001.1, on the reverse strand, counting down.
TCGGCTGTAACCAATTTTTTTATTGTAAAGATACTATTTTTCGGCTGTAACCGAGTTTTCTCTTACATCGTTTTCTCTGCCCAACCTATCGCACAGCTAACAATATTTACCAGTTCTCAATAGCTAATAATAGCTCGAGGATGGCACAATCGGTAGCCCGCGATTGATTTGCCGTTCGATTCTGATTCAGCGTATAGTGCCGAACAGTAGCGCCCTCTCGGGTTGCAACAGCTATGTAAACCTCGCCAGTCTGCGGTGGCGTGCCCTCTATTTCCATGTAGCCGGTTGTTGCAATTCCGTAGGTTGTACCGAATTTTTCGCGAACTGCAGTAGCCATCGCTTGGGCTACAGGCGCACTTACCGCACTGTATTCGTTAAGCAATGTGGAAGCAATACCCAGTTCCTGTATTTTTATTTCGTTGGTATAGCAACAGAAAGCGCCGCGATAGACTTTCGAAGCCCCTGAGACGCTTGTTATCTGCGCAGAAAGCAGTCCCCCAGTACAACTCTCCGCAATAGATAGGGTTTCGTTTTGCGCTTCGAGCTTTTTCAGGATATATTCCTCAAAGGAGCCCTCTAGCGACAGATATTTATCGCCATTTAACAGCTTGTAGAAGCTCTCTAAGTACTGTTTTGCAACGGGTGGTGATATCTTATCCTCCTGCCATGTTAGACGCAGACAGACACGTCCTACTGCCGGAAGATAGGCAAGCGACATTCCCTCCGGGAGTTCCGCATTCCATGTACGCAAGCGTTCCGAAAGTATCGACTCTGCAACACCAAAAACATAAATAGGGTGCTGGTGCAGACGAGCAGCATACGCAGCAATACGTGGCTTTACTTGGGTTTCGAAAATCCCTTGCATCTCGCTTGGCACACCCGGAAGACTAATCAAGATCCCGCCATCGTAACGAAAAAGCATACCAGGCGCCATACCATACGCATTAGGGAGAATTTCGGCACTACTGGGTACTACAGCTTGTTGACGGTTGATGGCATTTAGTGGTAAGCCTCGTTTTTCCAAACGCTGGATAATTTGTTGTAAGGTAGGAGCGTCTTCCCGCCATTCGCCACCAAATAGATCGAGAAGGACATCTTTCGTAAAATCGTCTTCGGTAGGTCCGAGTCCGCCTGTCACGATTACAATCTCGCTACAATTCATAGCCTCGGTAAAAAGCCTCTGCATAAGGGGACGAGAATCCGGAAGCATCGTAGCACTTACGACCATTATCCCTAGTGCATCCAAGGCACGGGAGAGGTAATAGATATTCGTATCGCGCACAAAACCCGTAGTAAGTTCTGTGCCTACCGACAGAATAGAGGCACGTAAGCCTTGCATAGTACTCATTCCGCAGCAAACATACGCAGATAACGTGCAATCGTTATAAGCATATCCTCTACCCTATCCAATGGGAGCATATTCGCGCCATCCGAAAGGGCTTCAGCAGGATTGGGATGCGTCTCAAAGAACAGTCCGTCCACCGCAGCAGCTACTCCCAAACGCGCCATGTACTCTATAAAGGCCGGTCGCCCGCCACTTACGCCACTTGATTGGTTCGGCTCTTGCAGGGAGTGGGTAATATCCAAAATTACCGGTCTCCCTGTAGCTTGCATAATCGGGATACCACGGAAATCCACAATCAGATCGGAATAGCCAAACATAGTTCCACGCTCAGTAAGGCATACCTTTTCGTTGCCCGTAGCATACACTTTTTCTGCTGCAAAACGCATAGCTTCGGGGGCTACAAACTGCCCCTTCTTGATATTAACCACTTTGCCCGTACGTCCTGCTTCCTGTAAAAGAGCTGTTTGACGGCACAGAAAAGCCGGAATTTGTAGGACATCTACCACATCTGCCGCCTGCTTTACCTCTGTCGTATCGTGCACATCCGTCACTAGGGGTACTCCGAATTGTTGTTTTACCTCCTCGAGGATACGGAGCGCGACCTCGTCACCCAACCCTGTAAACGAATCTATGCGCGAGCGATTGGCTTTGCGATAGGACGACTTAAAAATCAGTGGGAAATCCCACCGATCACAGAGCATCACCAAGTGTTCTGCCGTTCGTAAGGTTATCTCGCGATTCTCTACAACACACGGTCCCGCTAAAAGGACAAGCGAGGTGGCAGAATAGTGTCGTAAACTCGCAATACTACCAAAAATATCTTCTCGTCTCATAGCTCTAATATCATTGCTTTGAATTCGGTACAGATGATATAGACGAAAGAGCCTAAGCCCCCTCTCGTTCGTTGAGTTGTGCTTTGAGTGCAAACATCCGATCGCGATACTGTGCCGCTAGTTTGAATTGTTTTTCCCGCGCAGCTTGCTTCATAAGTTTCTCTTGGTGTTGGATCTCTTTCCGGAGTTCAGCAACATTAGCAAATGTTTCCAAGACTTCGTTACCCACTGCTGTAGCGGGTAGATCTGTTTTGCGCTTCGGGGCAGAAGGAGCGACCTCTTCAAAAAGGAATTCTACAACACTACCTTCGAGGAGCGATTTGCGGTCCTTCTTCCGAAGTTGTTGCGGCGTAATACCATGCTCGGTATTATAGGCTATTTGTTTTGCGCGCCGCCGTTCGGTCTCGTCTATGGTAGTTTGCATCGAATCGGTAATCCGATCGGCATACATAATCACCAACCCGTTGATATTGCGCGCCGCACGACCTGCCGTTTGCGTAAGTGCTCGCGCCGAACGCAGGAAGCCTTCCTTGTCCGCATCTAGTATAGCCACAAGCGAAACTTCGGGTAAGTCTAACCCTTCGCGAAGGAGATTAACCCCTATGAGCACATCGAAAGCTCCGGAACGAAGCTCGTCGAGTATCCGCACACGTTCGAGGGTATCTACATCGGAGTGGATATATTCGCACTGCACGCCGACGCCACGCAAGAAATCGGTAAGGTGCTCTGCCATCTTTTTGGTGAGCGTAGTAACCAGCACTCGCTCCTGCCGGGCAGTACGAAGTTGGATCTCGTGCAAAAGGTCGTCTATTTGCCCACGTATTGGGCGCACGTCAATGGGAGGATCCAGCACCCCGGTAGGGCGAATGAGTTGCTCCACAATAGTACCTCTACTTTTCTCGAGCTCGTAATCGGCTGGAGTTGCACTCACATAAAGCACTTGCCCGACTTCGTTTTCGAATTCATCGAACTTCAACGGGCGATTGTCCAAAGCGGCAGGAAGGCGGAAACCATACTCCACCAGATTGCTCTTTCGCGAGAAATCGCCCCCATACATCCCTCGGATTTGTGGCAGCGTAACATGACTCTCGTCGATAACCGTAAGGAAATTATCCGGAAAATAGTCCAACAAACAGAATGGGCGAGAACCGGGTGGTCGCCCATCAAAGTATCGAGAATAATTTTCTACGCCCTTGCAGTAACCGAGTTCACGCATCATTTCTAGGTCGTTCTCTACACGCTGTTGAATGCGTTTAGCTTCTAAGGGTTTACCTATCGAATGAAAGAAATCTACCTGTTTGACGAGGTCGTCCTGAATCTCGCGAATCGCACGGTTAAGCCTCGTTTTCGTCGTAACAAAGATGCTTGCGGGGAAAATTACAATCTCGTCCAGGTCGCGCTCTATAATGCTATTCGTAATCGGATCAAAGCTTTGCAAGGTCTCAATCTCATTCCCAAAAAAGATGAGGCGGTAAGCATAGTCGCCATACGCCACAGCAACGTCGACCGTATCGCCTTTTACACGAAAATTGCCCCGGTCGAGTGCCAACTCATTGCGTACATAGAGCGCTTGCACTAAGTGACGAAGAAACTGATCGCGATTCAGGGCTTGCCCTTTACGAATGGTTACGGTATTGTCGTGGAAATCGTCGGGATTCCCTATCCCGTACAGACACGATACCGAACTTACCACAATCACATCCGAACGCCCCGAGAGGAGTGCAGAGGTAGTGCTAAGCCTGAGTTTTTCGATTTCTTGGTTGATCGAAAGGTCTTTTTCTATGTAGGTGTCGGTAGACGGGACGTAGGCTTCGGGTTGGTAGTAGTCGTAGTACGATACAAAATACTCTACGCGATTGGCTGGGAAAAAGCTCTTAAATTCGCTATAGAGCTGTGCAGCAAGTGTTTTGTTGTGACTAAGCACGAGTGCTGGGCGGTTGAGTTGCGCAATCATATTGGCAGCAGTAAAAGTCTTGCCAGAGCCTGTAACTCCCAGAAGTACTTGGTAACGCTCGCCATTCCGGAAGGAGTCTACCAGTCTTCGGATAGCTTCTGGTTGATCGCCTGTCGGTTGAAATGCTGCTTCGAGCTGGAAATGATCCATCCGTTCCCTTTACCCGTAAAAGATACCCAAAGTTGGCAATTCTTATCGTTTTATACGCACGAAGCAACACATCAGCACCCCCGCCAAATATTATTTCGAGGACTTAGGACTACGGAATGCCTTACTGAATTTCCAACAAATGGAATCGTCACACCTTATGGAAAATTTACTCTACAACGAATTGCGAATACGGGGCTTTGCTGTAGGGGTTTGTTGCACAGTAAACCCTTATTGTATAGCCTAATCCTTGGTGCGCTGTTACGCATTTCCAACGGCGACGTGCGCGGGAAATATACCCTGCACATGCAAGCTTGAGGTCGCTTTTGGCGCATTAGAAGACGCAGAAACGCGAATTAACGCTATTGCGTTCCCCGCAGGAGTTTACCTTTTACGCCTCACGGCAGAAAATGGAGCACAGAAGACCTTTACGGTGGTAAAGCACTAGTTCTCTTGGCTAGTGTCCTAAAAAAGGCGAGTCCTCCATGTGGGGGATTCGCCTTTTCGTTTAGAAGACTAATCTAAAGGAGATTTACTTTACAATGCGGAAGAGCTTTTTAGCTTGATCCTTCTCAACAACTACCATGTACAGACCTGCTGGTAGATCTTCTACTGCAAGACGGATTTGCTTCGCACCGTTGGGTAATTGTGTACGAACTACAATACCCTGAGCATTGAGTAGAGACACTTTAGCTACATCTGCGGTGTGCGCTACATAAAGTTCGTTAGTAAATGGGTTGGGATAGACAGCTACAGCTTCAAGAACAGCGTCTTCTACAGCTACGGTAGTCTTATCTTTTAGCGTAACGGTGATAGTTACATCTTGCTCGCCCATGGTGAACGACCAGTGATTCTTATCTGCACCTTGTGTGAGCGTAACTCCTGTAGCCGTTACGTTGTCTACCTCTTTCTTTTCGTCAGTAACAGTGATCTCGATAGAGCACTTGGTGTCTTTCTTAACTGTAGCTCCGCTGGTGATAGGGCTAGCTGCTTTTACAGCGATAGTATATCCTTCGCCATTTGCAAATGTAATAGTCTTGTCTGTGGAAGTAGATGCTTTATCTTTTAGCGTAACAGTGATGTCAACAATTTGCTCACCCATTTTGAACGACCAGTTGTTCTTATCAGCTCCTTGTGTGAGCGTAACTCCTCCGGTAGCGGTCACCTTATCTACTTCTTTCTTGTCGTTGGTAACAGTAATTATGATAGAGCAATCCGTGTCCTTTTCGACTGGAGTCCCGCTGGTGATAGGGTTCGGTGCGTTAACTACGATTTTGTAATCTGTGCCATCGGCAAAATTTACGTTGTGTCCTTCAGCCGAAGCATTGTTAATGCCGAAGGTTAGTAGCGTTGCGAGAAGGAAAGCTGCGCCTAATAGTGTTTTTTTCATTTGTTTGTAATTTAATGTTGTTGAACAATGTTTTGAACGCATACGAAATTACAACGCCTTTTCTATAAGCCTCTGTTAGGTTGTCTGTTTTTCGATGTAATAGAGCCAGGAAAAAGTGCGCAATTTTGGCTTTGGGGAGTCCTTTTGCACTTGTTAGTCACTCCGTAATGGAGTTTCAAAAAACCGAGGTTATTCGTCTTCCCAAACCACGGCAGGAGGGGTAGTATTCGGTTGTGTGGAGGGCTGTTTCTTGGGCGGATTTTTGCTGGGATGGGGTTTTATAGAATCGCTTTCTTCCCATTCTATCGAATAGCGTTTGTTGGGGTCGCTGTTCTTTTTGGCATCGTGCGCATCTTTAGCGTTCTTGGGCGAGAGATTAAATTCGTCGTTAAAGAGGTTTTTGAGTTCGTCTTTTTCCTGTTGTACACGCTGTTGGTAGCGTTGAGCGAGAGCTTTGCGATCGAAGGATACGTTAACATGCGTAGAATCGCCTTCGAGGAGGAGGTAAAGCGCCCCTCCCCCGCCCTTTTGCGAGTCTTCTTCGTAGATTTCGTCGTCGAGGTTGCGCGATTTGGAGCGCAGGCGATGAAAGAGTAAATCGGATAAGGAGAGTTGTACGCGATACTGGAAATGCGAATTAAAATGCTGTTCGCCTTGCAGCCGTAGTGCCAGTGCTGAGGAACGGATTTGCATGAGGGGGATGGAGATCTTTTGATTGGCTATCGAGATCTCGTTTTCTAGCGTAGAGAAACGGATATGCTTAAGATCTTCTAGTTTGATGAAAGTAGCGAGACTTTCGAGTCCGTTCAGTTCTATAAGTTCGCCGGAGTATACAGCAAGTTGCGCTCGCATTTGCAGATCGGCTAGGTTGGGTGTGGTGGTGATAAATGGGATGTGTACTGAGATAGCGCCAGAAAGCCGCCCAGAGATATTTTTGTGTCCGAAGTTCTTGAGCCCGAAGTTGTTGTAGCGCAGGAAGAGTTCTTTGAGGTTGATGCGTTCGGGGTACAGATTAGCGCGGAGTAGGATATCTTCTGCAGAGGCGTATCGTAGCGCGAGGTCGCCGTGGAGGGAGCCTCCGAAGAGATGCGCCTTGGAGAGATTGATCTGTACCTTGTCGCGCGAAGCAACAAAGTGTGCTTGTAGGGAGTCGATTTCTGTTCCACGATAGTGGCTTTTGTAGATTTCGAGATCGCCTTTGAGTTGCCCCAGAATATCCCACATACTGGGTGTAGGTATCGAATCGGAAGGCGTAGAAACGTTTAGTGTTGGTTCCGGATTCCAGATAGGGATGCCGTTGTCGGGGATGTCGTAGTTCGATAAGCGAGCATTAAGCGTCCATTGGGGTTGGCTATGGGCTTGAAAGATCGAGAGGAAGTTTAGGGCATTGAGTCCGATCTCGAAATCGCTCTTATTCCATTTCCCCTGTAGGGCTCCCTTAACCAGATCCTGATCGTTGATAGTAATAGCTCCGTGTAGGTTTGTGAACTCTTGGTGTGGGTTGGGGCGTAGTCGGTCTATATCGAGATCTAGGTCGAGACGTAATCGGGGGTTTTGTAGTGTCTTGAGGGAGATAGCATCCATGGATGGGAATGATACCGCCAGAGCGCCATTCCCGCGTAGTGTAGAGTAGCTTTCGAGGTAGGGTTGTAGGAAGGGGAGATGGACTTCGTTGTCGATGAAAGAGAAATCGAGTTGCGCTTCGAGTTGTGGCGAATCGAAGTTTTGGAGACGGAAGTTGGCTAAGAGGTTGGAGTTCTTGCGCCGTAGTTGGCATTGCGAAATCTCGAAGACGGTTGTACGTCTGGTAGCAGACGATCCATTGTTAAAACTAGCTTGAAAGTTGAGCAGGTCGTAGGCTTGGTCGTCTACCTTGAGTGTGAGGTCTTTCCCGTAGATAGCCATAGCAATTTGTAGGCGGTTGTTTTCGGGAGGAGGGAGGCTGGTGAAGGTTAGATGCGCATTCAGTGCACCTTTTAAGTTTATTTGTGGCGGTAGTTGCCATTTGTATTGCGATGCGAAAGCGAGTAGGGTACGGATGTCGAGGTTTTCGCCGTAGATATCCCATTGGGTCTGGTTGTGGGGGATATCCCAAAAACCTTTTACGGAGAAGTGGTTACGGTCGAGGAGGAGGTCGGTGCCTTCTGTTTCTAAGCGATTGTTTATTAGTTGGAGACGAGTTTTGAGTGCGAAATACTGTTTCTGTGCGTAGATAAAGTCGCCTTGTCGTGCTGTTTCTACTAATCCGTCTGCTCGCACACGGAGGTAGGTATTGCCATCGCGGATAGCAAATTTTGCGTCTAGGTTTGGGATGAGAGCTTTTACGTCGAGGAGTGCGGGGATGTCGGCAAAGCTTACAATCATCTGCTTGAGTCGCAACTCTTGGATTTCCAGCAGTAGCGGTGTTTTCCCTTTGGTACTATCTGAGGGCGTGGAGGGTTTGAGGAGATCGTAGTTGCGAACACCTCCTTTATTGTGCTTTAGGTTGAGGTAGCCTTGTACAAGCCGAAACGATTCGATGTGCGTCTGCCCTTTTAAGAGTTCGAAGGGGTTGAGTTCCAGAAAGACACTTTTTGCTACCAAGAGCGTATCGCCTTTTCCAAACACCTCGGGGTGTACGGAAGGGATCACCACATCGTACAAACATAAGCTGGCATGGGGGAAATTAGCAAAGAAGGAGAACTCGATACCAGAGGTAGAGATGGGAACAGTTAGTTCCTGATTGATACGAGCGATGCTTTGTTCGACAGCAAACGTGCCCCACTTTTTCTCAAAAAGCCATAGCCCGAAGAGTGCGAGTCCGACCAGCAGCGAAAGAAAAAAGAGCGTATTACGTATAATCTTCAGCGCTTTCTGTAACGGACTTCCAAAAAAAAACATACTCAAAAACCTTTAATACGAGTTGTATTACAGTATACGCAACGGGGTTACAAAGGTGTGTGTAGTTCGTGCGTTTGGATTATTTTGCATGTGGGTTGTGTGCTGAGCCTTGCAACGAAAAAGCGCTATCTTTGTTTGAATCGGAGCGATATTTATGGAGCAACGTGCCTATTATTCTATCCGCGAAGTTACCGAGATGATCTGTAACGAACGGATTTTGGTGCTCTCTGCGCTTGATGAGTATTTAGCCGTGCTACCAACAGGCAACTGGATTGGGGGTAGTGCCAATCGGATCAAAGAGCTTACGTACAACGATCAAGGGGAGCCGCTCCTTATTCAGGTAAACGACCTTACGCAATGGGTGCGGAGTATTCATATCAACTCGTACCAATCGTTCAATTTTGATAGTATCGATACGGATAGCTACTCGAATGGTTTTTCTATAATCATTATCCCGGCGTTTAGTTCGATACACTTAAGCTTTGCTATTTACAAGGCAACAATATCACTCCCCCTCAAGCAGCCTATAATAGGTTGGGTAGCGGGTTCGGATTGCGGGACGGATGCTATGCGCGAGTCGGTGGTAATAGACGGATCTACGGGCGAGTTTTATCCGGAGCGCGTGGTTGTTATGCATTGTGCATTACAGGATGGCTACAAGGCTTGGTACGATATTATTAATCCGTTCGAAGTAGATTACACGCAACCGCGCTTTAAGTTTCAGCGTTCGAGTTTTAACATAACGGAATGTAGTGTTTTAGAACGTGGGCGCTCGGCAGATTTGACCAGTGAGGAGATAGAGCGTGCTAAAAATTCGCGCATCACATTTAAGGAATATGCTGCGGAGCATGGTTTGCTGCTACGTAAGGCTTTCCCATTTATTACAGAGATCCGTGGCGAGAAAGTGCCGCTAGCTATTATGTTGATGGACGAGGGACGGGGTATTGTTTGTGCGAGTCCGACAATTCCGGGTCTGGAGTATTCTGTTGCGAAGTATGCTACCGACGAAGAATTCCTCTGCTCTACGCACTCCGACACGGCAATCCTTACCATTCATTGTATAAATACTCTCTACAGTGCTCCCTCGGATATAGCATCTTATGGCGAGGTGGCGCGCTACCTCTACAATCTGGTCACGATACGCTTGCATATTTCGAAAGCACTCACCTCCGTATTCGAATCGTAAACTTACTGGATAGGTGGGTGTTTATTTTTTATTTTGCGTAGGGTTATTTTTTTAATTGATGTGAGCTCATGCGTTTTCATATTAGCATACGCAATAAGATAGTTCTGTTGGTGTTGGGAGTATCGCTGATGATCTACGTCATCTCGATCGGTTACATCGTATCGAACACCTCCGAAATCTTAAAAGATGAAGCGTATTCCAAGGTAAAGCTAAGTGCCGAGAAATCGGCTTTTGAGGTACGATGTCGTTTTGAAGAGTATTTGGCTATGGTTCAGTCTTTGGCCGAGAGTTTCGAGAGCTTTACAACGATGGATACTGCGCATTGGGAAGAACTTTCGCTTGAAATGATGGCAAATATCTATCGAGAGCATCGGGATATTACCGCTTTTTGGGATAGTTATGAGTATTCGCAGTTCCGCGAGGGATACGACAAACCCTACGGTCGGCATGCTCGCTATATGTACTACGACATTAAGAAAGAACTTAAGATAGTAAAGACCGAGCTCTCGCAAGATGGCGACCCCGAACCTTATGGTACTTTTAAGCAGGTGAATGCCCCAGATATATGGGATCCGTATCTGGATGTAACCAGTGAGAACGATCTCAATCGGCGTATGATGACTACCGTGGCAGCGCCCATCCGGAAGAATGCACGCTTTGCAGGGATGGTGGGTCTGGATGTGACACTCAACTGGATACAAGATTTTATTCGCGAAATAAAACCCTTCGAGGGTAGCATTTCGTTCCTCCTTTCCGGGAATGCACATATTGCGTCGCATCCTGCCGATTCTATGTTGAATAGGACAGTAACAGACCTTTTTGGTATAGTTGCGCAGAATGAGAACTTAGAGGAAAAGCTTCGTAAAGGTCTTAATACGGCTTTTATCTATCATGACGATAACAATGGGCTAGATTACTACGTCTACCTCACCCCCATTTCTGTAACTGATGCGCATTCGAATTGGGGGATGGGGATCTGTGTTCCGCTTAATGTGATTACTCATAGTGCCAATGAGAGTGTGAAGGTTTCTATTTTCGTGGGTCTCTTGGCCGTTGTATTCTTGGTTTTGGCACTCTTTAAGATATCCTCGCTTATTTCGCGCCCCATTCTACAAATGACGAAGATGATTAACAACTTGGCGCATGGCGACCTCGAGTCTGAGTTTAATCTTCGTGTCCGTTCGGGCGACGAATTGGAGTGGATGAGTGTTGCTATGAACAAGCTTCTTAATGGGCTACGCCATATGAACCGTTTGGCACAAAGTATCGGGAACGGTGATCTTTCGCAGGATATAACACTCCTTGGCGAGAGAGATTCTTTGGGTAAGTCGTTGATAGCGATGCGTAATAGCTTGCGAGTGGCAAAAGCAGAGGAAGAAAAGCGCGAGATAGAGAACCGGAACCGGGCGTGGGTCAATCAAGGTCTGGCGGAGTTTAGCGAACTCCTGCGCGAGAATTCGAACGACTTAGACTCGCTTTGCGAGAACTTCCTCTTTCGCATTGCACACTTTGTAGATGCGCAAATGGGGGCGTTGTATCTCCGCGACGACGAGCGCCACCAACGTCACCAGAGCGAAGAGTATCTTATGAAAGTATCGTATGCTTGGGGCGAGAAACGATTCTTGACAGGCAAATTTGCTATAGGCGAAGGGCTGATCGGTTCGTGTGCTATGGAGAAAAAGCACATTCTGCTAACAGAAATCCCAAAGGAATATTCGAAGATTGTAGCGGGTGTCGGGCAAGCAGAACCGAAATGTATCCTCATCGTTCCGCTGTTGCACGAAGGAGAAGCGATTGCGGTGCTCGAGATTGCTTCCTTCCAAGTTTTCCCAGCGCATGTTATAGAGTTTTTGAACAATTTGTCGGTCTACGTAGCTGCAAGTCTCTTTACCGTGCAAGTGGGCATGAATACACAGCAACTCTTGGCTCAGTCGCAAGAGCAAGCAGAAGAATTGCAGGCGCAAGACGAGGAACTGCGTCAGAATCTCGAAGAGCTTAAAACAACTCAAGAGGAAGCCGATAGGAAACGCGCAGAGAACGAAAGCCTATTTATGGCACTATCCGCTTCGCTCTTCTATGTAGAATATAGTTTGGATGGTTATGCTACGGATGTTAGCCAAAACTATCTGGAGCGGTTAAATCTTACGCGTGCGCAGGTACTGCATAGTTATTTTGCAGAAGGCTCACAGATTCCGAACTGGAATAAGAGTGCGTACCATCTCTTTTGGGAGGATGTCCGTGCGGGAAAGAGTCGACGGCTGGAAATGACCCAAATAGTAAACGAAAAAGAACTTCATCTTTTGGAATTTTACTTGCCTGTTAAGGATCCGGATGGGCGGGTTTACAAGGTCATGAAGCTTTCTTTTGAAGTCTGATGCGGTGTAGTAGAATACTACTAGCTAGCTTTTTGCTAGTAATCCTTTTTCGGAGTTTTTGCGCAGCACAACCAGAGGTGGTGCATAAAATCAGTGTGAAGTTTGAGGTATCGCACTCCGACGGTAAACCCTATGAGGGCGCTGTGGCGATTAAGAACCCGAAGGGCGAGATAGTTTATCTGTATACGAATAGGTTTGGATTGGGCTTTTTGCAGCTTCTTCCGGATACAGACTACACCATTTTGTTGGAGGGCTTCGAAGTCTTTAAGCATTTCCGTACGCACTCGCTTGCAGAAGGCGATATGGAGCTGGAACTTACGCTACCGCCTACAACGCTTAAAGGGCGTACTGCGCATGAGGGGAATGGCTTGGTGCTCTTTACCTATTTGGATCAGAAGGGTAAGCCGCTTGAGCAACGGATTTTGTACTGTCTTGCAGAGAACGGACAACTCTATACGGGGACTACCGATAGTCAGGGGAAAGCTCGTGTGGAAGTGCCTCTGGGGCATTCCTATCAATTTAGTGTAGATGGTACTCCCAATTTCGATGCACATACGTTCACGCCTACGCCTCCACTCCAAACTGCTGAGATACGTCTGGAGCTCGGGAAACCACGCAAAAAGAAAAAAATAGATCCACCACAAAAGACTTTAAAAAAGAAGACTAGTGAGAAGACGACCGTAAAAAAGAGGTATAAGAATCCGTATCGGACTCGGAACGATAGTCTTCGTGCTGCTCAACGTCGTATTGTGCCACCAATGGCAGTGCAGACTCCGAAGGCGTTTGTAATCCCCCCACGCGAGGTCGATGCGCCAGTGCCGTATATGACTAGCAAAAATGTGCTGGAAGGCGTTTATTTGCTGCGCGAAGTGGTGCGCGAGGAAGAACGAAAGGATTATACTTTTTTGCGTCAGTCGCGTCTGACTCTTATCCAAACGCTAACACAGCATAATTACGATAGTGCAGCGTATGTTATAGATGTAACTTGCAGTATGGATCCGTACGTGGAGGAGTATCTGTTGTGGTTGTCTATTACGAATCAGACGGACAATATCTTGGGTGGAGTTTTTTTCAATGATGGTGATGGTCGTCCGGATTCTACGAAGTCTGTCGGTAATACGGGTGGTATCCGCCTAACGGGCAAGGAGCTTAAAGAAGTAACGCAGGCGCTTGTAGAGTCGCTTTCGCATGGTTGTAGTGGCGACGATGCCGAAAACGACTTAGAAGCCCTCCTAGCGGCTCAAAAACACTATCCACAGGCAAAAGCCTTGGTGCTTGTAGCAGATAATTCTAGCGATGTGCGCGATTTGCAACTCCTCTCTCAATTACACAAGCCCGTGCATGTTATTTTGTGTTCGAATAAACCGCTAAGTGATGCCAATCCGCCCAACGTCGACTACGTAAATATTGCCTATGCAACGGGTGGAACGCTTAGTTCGCTACAGAATGACCTTAAAATACTGCAAGAAGATTTGCAAGGCGAACAGATTCGGGTCGGGGAGTGGCACTACAAAAAGTTAAAAGAGTTCTTTGTGCGAGTACGCTAATGGACTGCAATCTTAACGAATTAATACCATCAGACTGGTACGAGGCTCTTGCAAAAAAAGGACAACTCCCCGCATTAGCTCGCGTCTGGGAACAGGTTGAATCTGCGCGTAAGGGCGAGATAGTATACCCACCTCGGCAGCTTACTTTCCGGGCGCTACAGGCTACGCCATTGGCATCGGTACGTTGTATTATCCTAGGGCAGGATCCGTATATTTCCGAAGGTCAGGCAATGGGGTTGGCTTTCTCGGTACCGGAGGGGTGCGCGATACCTCCGTCGTTACGGAATATCTTTATCGAATTGCAACGCGAATTTGGCGGAGTGCGACGGACACGTAGTGACTTGTCGGATTGGACAGCGCAAGGCGTCCTACTTCTGAATTCTGTGTTAACGGTGCGTGCCGGACAGAGCGCATCGCACAGTGCCTTGGGTTGGCAGAGTATTACGCGGAGTATTGTGGAAATTGCATTGGAAGAGCCGCACCCGAAAGTCATCCTGCTCTGGGGGCAGCATGCGCAGAAACTAGTGGAGGGTGTGCCTACATTCAGGAATCTTGTTCTACGTGCTGCACATCCGGTAGCTATGACTCAGTACAACTCCTTCTTGGGTTGTGGGCATTTTCGTGCCGTAAATCTGTGGTTGGTAGCACGTGGTGAAAAAGAGATCAATTTTGTAGGGTAGAGTCGTAAGTCCGTTGTATTTATCTCGCAAACTTAGACAGAACTACTTTTGATGTTTTTTATTCGGCATAGCCCGGTAGTTGCTGCATAAGTTTCTGGCGCGAGAAGAAGATACGGCTCTTTACAGTACCTATGCAAAGATTGAGTTTATCGGCTATTTCGCGGTACTTGTAACCCTCGGTGTGCATTTTGAAGGGAATGCGGAAGTCGTCGGTGAGTTGTTCGACGGCATTGGTCAGTTCGTCTACTGAGGCGCGCTCGTCGGTCTGGAAATCAGAAGCACGATTGTTGAGTACGACTTGGTTGTCGGACGAATCGAAGGCTGTGTTTTTACGCGAATTGCGCCGGTAGTGGTTGATAAACGTATGTCGCATGATGGTAAAGAGCCATGCGCGGAGATTGGTTCCGGCTTGATAGGAGTTTTGAAAGAGAAGTGCCCGTAGGAAGGTTTCTTGTAAGAGATCGTTCGCGTCTTCCGTATTGGAAGTAAGGCTATGCGCATAACGGAGGAGGTGCGATTCTTGAGATAGGAGATCGGTTCGGAATTCGGAGGTGTTCATAGTCTATACAGTATTTTGTTGCGACTCTGTCTAAATAATTTTCTGTTGCAAAAGTAATGCAAAGATTTTAATAAGCAAATACTCTCAGGAGCGTAAAAACGACGAATTGCAGAAATATAAAGGATGTATAGCCAGAATAAATAGAGAAAAGATCGGCTAAACAAGTTATTATTTAGACACTATCTACAAAACAGAAGAAAGAAAACGAACTACTAAGAGTAGAAATGCTAGTTCAGAACAAGGGCTATTTTGCGCGGTAAATCACCGTAAAAGGGATCGAATTTCGCTCGCCTTTTTCGTCTACAACAGTTAGGGTATGTTCGCCCTCGCTGGGGAGTAGAGCCAGATGGTGGAGATGGATGCTTCGTCCGATGTATTCGTTGTCTAGGTGCCAGTAGACGGTAGCATTGGGGCGCGTGTGTGCGAGTTCGAAGCGGACGGGACTGGGTTTGCCGTCGATATCGCGCGGGATCGAGATCTCGGTATTGGCATTGCGTGGGTAGATGAATTGCATGGTCTGGGTATCGTTGCTGCTTTCGCAACCCTCGAGCCATGGTGGGAGTGGGATGTAGGTTGGGTTCTGTTTGCTGTAGAACCACCCCATGGCAGGAGGTAGTACAAACCAAGAGCGGTGGTGTATTTTAGCTAGGGGATAGCACGAGGCGTTTACTCGATACTGTTCGCTAGAGTCGAGATGTATGAGCTGGTGGTACGGACACGGTGAGTATTCGTATTCGCGGTTGGGGATAAAAATGCTATCGAGATCCCTACAATTAGCACTAGGGGGTAAGCCGCTTTGGGCACAGACTTCGATGCGTCGTAGGTCGTCGTACGGAGGAGTAAACCATTCGCTATTGGGTAGGATCCCCCAGATTTGGAACATGAGTGGAGCAGCATTTCGTACGCCGGATAGGTCGCTCTGCCCTTCGCCGGTGGCATTACCATTCCAGATACCCACGACATATTTTTTGTTGACGCCGATAGCCCACGCATCGCGTCCGCCCCAACTGGTTCCTGTTTTCCAAGCAATGGCTCGTGATGATGCAAAATTCCACCAACCGCTTTCTTCCTCGGGGCGATTAACTTCGCGTAGTGCTTGGAAGGTAAGATAGATACTAGCGGCACCGAGGAGGTCACGTTGTATTTCTTTGTTTGGTTCGGTGGCTTCTTTGTGTATATAGCGTAATGGGTGAAAGTTGTCGGTGTAGTAGGCACCTCGTGTAGTGAACCGATTGAGTGTCCGTGCTAGGGATGCGTAGATGCCACACATTTCCCAGAGGGAGCATTCGCCACCACCTAGGATGAGGGGTAGACCGTAATAATCGGCAGATTGTCTGAAGGTAGTGGCACCTAGATCTTTTAAGAGTTTGAGGAAGACATCAATCCCGTAACTGCGGAGCATGTGTACAGCTGGGATATTTAGCGAGTGTGCGAGCGCATGTGAGGCACGTACTGCTCCTTGGAATTGGTGTGAGGCGTTTTCTGGTGCAAAGGTTCCGATTTTTATGGGGATGTCGGGGATGAGTTGTTGCGGAAGGAGCAAGCCGTCTTCGAGCATTCCGGCATAAAGAAAGGGTTTGAGGATACTCCCTGAGCTTCGTTTGGCAGTGATGAGGTTTACGAACCCCTGTGCACGATCGTTGAGTCCGGGAGTATTCCCTACATAAGCTAGCACTTCGCCGGTTTCGACGTCTGCAACGAGTGCCGCTATATTTCGTCCGAGTTGTGTGCGATGTTGTGCCGTGTAGTCGGTTACGAGTCGTTCTATGTCGCACTGTAAATCAAAACGTAGTGTAGTTTGTATATTTTCGCCTTTGTATCCGTCGCTAAATACATGATTAACGAGCTGCCAAGCGTGTTGTGGGAGGAGATCGGGCGGTGCGGGGAGAGGTTCGAGGAGTGCGAGTTCGAGGGTTTCGGCATCAATAGTACCTTGCGCGTGGAGGGTGTGTAGGAGTTTGTCTCGTTTGTTGCGAAAGGCATCGTGTTGCTTACCGGGGTAGATACTTGCGGGTGCATTGGGTAGTACGGCGAGAGCAGCCATTTGTCCCCAGCTCAGGTTGTTAGCCGAAGTTTGGTAGTAGCGCCAAGCAGCAGCATCTAGTCCGACGACGTTGCCCCCAAAAGGCGCGTGACTAGCATAGAGTGCGAGGAGTTCGTGTTTGGAGAAAGTGCATTCGAGACGCAGTGCCCAGACTAATTCGATGAGTTTATTTTTATAGTTCCTTTCGGCTCTGGGGTGAAGCATTCGTGCGAGTTGCATGGTTAAAGTCGATCCACCGCGTACGACTCGTCTGGCACGTAGGTTAGCAAGAAGAGCTTTACTGAGTGAGAGGGGATTGATGCCGGGATGCCAGTAGAAGTACTGGTCTTCGAAGGCGATGGCACAGGCTGCGAATTTTTCGGGGACTTCTTGCGATTCCGGGAAGCGATACTGCCCATCCTCGGCAATGCTTGCAGCTAGGAGACTCCCATCGCGAGCAAAGAGTACGGTACACGTGGGATCGGCGAATAAGGGGTTGGGGAGTGCATAGTAAAAAAGGATTCCGACTACGAGCAGGATTAGCGCACTTACTGTTCGTTTGGGGTACGAGAGTACATAGCGCAAAAGCGGTATAAGCGCAGTGTGTGTAGCAGACAAAAAAGCATGAATGTGCAACCTGTACATGAATTTTATTGCGGGGCTGTCGCTTTTCCGGATTTTGGCAGACCAAAATTACGTACAATGTACAGAAGTAGGTTGCCGTTGCTAGGATCTTTTAGAGGGCTATACTTTTCGGGTATTTAGCTGATAACTAGACGATTCTTTACTAATAGGCTTAATGTGCAGTAGCACCACAGAGGCGTCCTTTCCGCAAGGGAGGAGCGCCTTTTTTTTATGTATCCCTGATTGGTATTCAATGTTTTTATATAAGGCGCGTTGCCAGCCCCCGCTTGTTAAATCAATCAGGTGGTGGTGGGAGGGTAAAGACTATTTTTCGCGGAGGCGGACTTGGTAGAGGTAGTCCCAATATTTACCGGTTAAGAATAGGCGTTGGGTTGCAGGGTCGTAAGCGATACCGTTAAGCACATCTGCTTGTGCATTCGTTGCCGAGGGTCGTAACAGTCCAGTTAGAGCGACCAGCCCCTCTACTACACCATTCTGTGGGTTGATAATAGCAATCTGGTCGGTGGTGTAGATATTGGCATAGAGTTTTCCATCGACCCATTCGAGTTCGTTGAGGTTCTTGAGTGGCGCACGTTCGGTATACGCTTGTAGTGTACGTACAATGCGGAAATTGGCAGTATCCAGAATGTAGATATTTTCAGAGCCGTCGGTAAGATAGAATGACGCGCCATCAGTGGTAAGTCCCCAGCCTTGCGTATTGTAGTGGAAAGTGCGGAGAGATGCAAAAGATTCGGCATCGTAAACGAATCCGGTGCCTTTTGTCCAAGTAAGCTGGTAGAGTTTTCCGTTGAGATATTCCAACCCTTCGCCAAAATATTCTGGGGCTAGATCTATTTTTTTGAGGACGTCGCCAGAATGGAGGTCTACTTTTCGTAAGGAAGATTCTCCTCGTTGCCCCGTGCTTTCGTATAGGTAGCCGTCGTGGAACAAGAGTCCTTGCGTGTAGGCTTTTGGGTCGTGTGGGAATTCTTTTTCGGTGATGTACGTGTAGTTTTTGGGAGGTTTTGGCGCTAGGATACGTAGCTTGCGCCGGTCGGTGAGGGAGTTGTTATTTTTCCAGAAAGTAGCTTGCATCCAATGGATGCCAGTTCCTAAATGGTTGGTGTCGTATAGAGTATCGTTTGTGGGGTTGAGTTGTGTTTTTTCGATTTGTAGGGTTACCGAATCAAAGGTTTGTGCGGGATCGGTCTGTAGAGTGATGCGCAGAGAAGCGCCTAGCAAAAGCGTAGTATCTGTGGTGGGAGTAGCAATACGTCCGCCGCTCAGTTTGGGTTGTGCATCTCGCGGAGTATTGGATGGCGTAGGGTTTTGTGTACATGCAGCGCAGAGGAGACCCAAGAGGAGCGATCCGCTAATAATTTTCATAATAGTTTTTTGATTTTCCCCCACCTATAGGATACCGTAACTAGATGATTCCAACGAGCAGAAATGGTAGCAAGGGGCGCTGTTAGGGCGTAATCTATACGGATACCCCATCCTTGTACTCCGAGTCCGCCGGCAGGTGTAAAACTGAGTGCTTGTTTGTCGCGCGATATAGGCACATACTGCAATTGATGGGCACCCAGACGTAGAAATACCCATTGGTGGTAGCTAGCCCATACCCCCAGAGCTGGTGCGAAAGTTACAGAGCCTGTGTTTAGCGGCGCAAAGGATTTCCCGTTGAAAAGCGTAGTAATAGTGGCAGAGGTTCCTAGTTGGAAATCATGGGGTAGTGCCCAGTGATAGGAAAAAGCTAGGTTGAGGCTGGGTAGAGTCCCTTCTGCAGCACGTCTGGGAGTGGGGTTAAGTTCGTTACCCTCTTGTACAACAGAGAGCCGTTGCGAATTGATAAACCATAGCACCCAAGTAGAGGTAATATCGCGAGCCACTAGGGCAACATTCCAATTGGGGCGCGAGTACATGGCACTTAGGTCGATCCCCATACCGATGCCTGTTGCAAAACCACCTTGGTCGCGGTAAAGAATCTTTGTCGTGCCGCCCACGGAGATGCCATCGTAGAGTACTTTCCGCCCGTAAGATAGAAAGAAGGCGTAATCGGCAACAGAGAACCGACGAATCCGTCCGTAGTCGTCCTCGCCAGCATCGTTGCGCCATCGGAGGGTATTTTGGATACCACCGACACTAAAACTCAATAAGCCCATGCCGATACCGCTTACCGAGTCTAATCGCATGACATTTCCTGTATAGAATAACGAGCCCAAACCCGAAAATATAGACGAATAGGAAGCACCTACCGAAAAACGCTTTTCGAGCCCGGTGAGAGCGGCAGCATTACTACGTTCTGATCCTAAGCTATAAGGGGAAGCAAGCGCGCTACGTCCTAACGCTTCTTGTTGTGCCGAGTAGCCGAGTTGTAGGTAGCTGTTGGCATAGCGCACGAATTGGGCGTTGCTCGCTGAAAAAAAGAACATGACACCGATAAGCAATACTAATACACGCCACCGCATTAGCGTCCTATCGGATTAGTAATCAGCCCCGAGCGATAGTACAGTTGGTAGCAAAGCCAAGCATCGGTAGCGGCATAGTTTAGTTGTTTGGGAGTGAGAGACTCGGCTTCCCAGTTGGAGAGGCGAGCAGCTTTCGAAACCTCGAGGTGTAGGAACTGTGTCACGAGTTTTTTAAGACTGAGCTCTTTGTATCCAGCCATTTTAGCCAGTAATTGTAGGTCGAGAATATTTTGTGCAGTAAGGGGGTGGTAGCGTCGCAGCCGTCGGATGTCTTCATTAATGGCTATTCCTACTTTCAGTACATTCGGACTCTCAATAACCGATCGCAGATGTGGCGGGAGTTTAAGGAGATGCGTGCGGATAATCCATGCATGCGAGGCAGTGGCAAATTGTACGGTTGCTACAAACCGATCTGAATGCCCTTTGGTAAACGACGGACGCGTCTCAGTATCAAAACCTAATACGGGTTCAGCAAGGAGTTGCCGACTGGCTAGTTCTAACTCTTGCGAAGTAGAAATGAGATCGATCTGATACGGGAAATACGCACGCTCCAGACGAGGTGTATTGGTAGATTCTGTGGGGTCGCACTCAATCATTTTCAGCTAAGAAATGTTCGGTTCGAAGCATATGCAACCAACGTAGACTTAAAAGGACTTTAGCTCCCCACTCGGTAAGGAAGTTGTATTGACAGCGTGCTAGGGCTTGTACCATTCGTTCTAGTTCGCCATCGCGGAAATGAACTAGGAGTTCGTAGAGTTCTTGGTAGAGGTCGGCTACAATTTCTGATAGGAGTGGAGTACCTTGGAAGAGTCGCGCCTCGTCGTCAGTGAGGGCGAGTTCGAGTTCATTTTCTGCCTCTCCGATGCATTCGGCAGCATGGGTACTGATGCGGTGGTATTGCATTTCGGGGAGCGAGGTACCGAGTGATTCGAAATCGGGTACATGCAATAGCTTTGGTAGGCGCGTGGCTTTGTAGTAGAGCAGACCTAGGAATTCGAATAGCCAATCGCGAAAAGATACGAGTGGGTTAGGGGCGGGTATAATTTCCTCGTCCCACTTAGCACAGTACTCACGGGCAAGGATTACGAACTCCACTGCCCAAGAGCTATACGCAATATCGTGCCACTTTGCTTCTGCTTTCATCTTTCACAAAAGTACCAAAAGTGCAAGATTGTGTGGGCATAGTAGGGTAGCGTTTTTTATGCATCTTTCTGTGAAGAGGTTAGCTGTCGCCTGTCCGGTTGTGGAAGATTGTTATCTTTGCTTGTGGTAGTATTAATGGCTATGATATGAAGAGTTTTATTCTTGTTTTGTTGCTTTGTTGTGTGTTATTTCCTTCTGTAAAGGCACAAAAAGTTTCGGGTGCAGATCTTGCCACAATTGCTACACCACCGAGAGCTTATACAGTTGTAGATACTGCTCGTTATCGTGTTTTTTATAAAACCTACCTTACACCGGATAGCCTGCATCAAGATGAAAAATATGTAATACAAACAGCTCTTTTAATAGGTGATCGTGCTAGTGTTTTTATGGATTATAATCAGCTACGTTACGATTCGTTGTACGATGCCCTAAGAGCAGCACAGGCTAGTAATTTGCAAATGATGGGTATCCTGTTTTCTGTATTAAGAGAAGTGAAATTTAAGCCTGTGATTGTAAAAAATTACCCCAAAAAGGGAATAGTAACTTATCAGCAACCTTTTGGTGCGGATATGACTCTTCGCTATGCAGATGAAGATGTTGCGCCTGAATGGAAGTTAGATACAGGATCTCGTGTTATTCAAGGACTTAAGTGTCAGCGCGCCCTGTGCCGTTTCCGTGGTAGAGATTATATAGCATGGTACGCCCCCGAAATAACCATTAGCGAAGGTCCGTATGTGTTTTCTGGGCTGCCGGGGCTCATTCTGCAACTTTACGATCGAAAACAGAATTATATATTTTCGTGCGAAGGGTTTTATAAATGCCCTGCAAAAGAGTTCGTGTATCTTGATGATGATAAGGTAACACAGACCGATCGCACCGAATACCGAAAAGTAGAACGAAATTCGGTTATTGATCCGATTTCAGTAAATCCGATGCTTTCAAAAATGAAAGCCGAAGGACAATTACCTCCTGTAGATCTCCAACCCTACAATCCGATAGAGTTGGAGTAGGATGGGTTGATGTGGCGTACGGTGTTGTTTTTGTTGTGCACGCTGGGCTGTTCTTATAGTCTGTTCGGACAAACGGTTTATCAGGAGGGGCGAGTACTTCATGCCGTAACGCGCGCAGGTTTAGACAACGTAATCTGGAAAACTCAGGATAGTAAGGGTAAAGGACTTTATTTCGGGTTTTCTAAAGCAGGAGGTACTTATCGAATTCCACTTGTTCCGGAGACGGCAGTGGTAGAATTCCGTTTGATGGGGTATGCCACTAAAAGTTATTCTGTAGCAGATTTTAAGGCATTGCCGCGGCGGGAAGTCCTGCTTGCGGTTACTGATGTCGAGATCCCGGAAGTGCGCATTTCGTTGCCACCCATTACCCGACGTGCAGATACGATTCGCTACAATGCCGAAAGTTTTCGGAGTGGTGAAGATCGCTATGTAGCAGATCTCCTTAAAAAACTCCCCGGAATTAGCATGGGGAACAACGGTACGGTCTACTATCAAGGTGAAGCAATCAGTAGATTCTATATAGAAGGGCGCGATCTCCTTGGAGGACAATATGGGATTGCTAGCCAGAATATGCCCGTAGATGCCGTCTCTAGTGTAGAAGTGCTGGAGAGCCATCAACACATCAAAGCATTACAAGATGTAGCACGCCCGGCTAAAGCTGCTCTTAACATTCGCCTGAAAGATAGATTTAAGTTCCGTCCTTTTGGCGAA
The DNA here is from genome assembly GCA_963540065.1 of uncultured Bacteroidia bacterium. GTDB lineage: Bacteria > Bacteroidota > Bacteroidia > Bacteroidales > CAJPTX01 > Bacteroides_D. The sequence goes on along the minus strand of CAUTNK010000001.1, from coordinate 124,133 downwards.
ATAGAAGCTGGTGGCGGTTTCCCATGGATTTATAAAGGGCGAGTATTTCTAGGATTATTTAATAAAGCATTGCAATTTATTTTTCATGCAAAAGGTAATAATACGGGCGACTATATACTCGAGGAGATGGACGATAAGTTGCAGATGTCCGAGCTCTTTTTCTATAATGCACCGATAGATAATAAGCTTTCTACTCCTCTGCCACGTAATGTGGAGATTGCTCAGGAGCGTCATCTTTTTCATCAGACCTACCTAGCTTCGCTCAATACATTGGTGGCGCTAAATGCGGCTAGCGAGTTAAAACTTAATGCTACACATGGCAGCGATTGGATGAGACAAGAGTTCCGTTCGGACGAAGTGTTACATATAGGGGAGTCGCTATGGAATATAACTGAGCGCTCGGATCTGCGAAAACGTAAGCAACAGTCGCGTATAGACTTACACTACGAATACAACGGCGATCGAACTTTTCTGCAAAATGATCTTATCCTGCAGCAACACGGCGATAATACTCGTGCAAGAATTACGAATCACGACACGGTAACAGACAAATCGCTTGGCAATCTGTACGACATTCAGAACCGATTGAGTGGGTTATATCGAACGCAGAATCGGCAAATCTTCCAGTTTAAGTCTCTGTTACGTTGGCAAGGCGATAAAGAGCGTCTGAAGACGCAAGAAGCTATTTCTAACTACTTGCTGGACGAGACGCTTGGCGTTGAGGATATCTTTAATCGAAATCAGTTGAGTAGTTCGTTTCATTTCGGGCACCACAGTTTCTCGTTTATGGTGGAGAGCGAATACCATCGTGAGCGACTGGCTTTCGGGTTAGCAACCTATCACCGCCCTACTCTCCGTCCGGAGTTCTCGCCTCAAGAGCAGCAAGTAACTCTAACCCGTTGGCAGTTGCGTTTTTTACCGAATTATTCGATTTCTTTTTTTAATAAAATCCTTTCTCTGAATTTCTCGTTACCGGTTGTATATAGTCAGTATCGGGTTGTGCAGGTCTCTGGACAGCGCCAAGAGCAACGCCCTATATTTTTGCCGACTGCAGGACTTCTCGTACGCTTTAACTATCAATGGGAATTTAATTTGAGTGGATCGCGCGATTGGGATTATTGCGACGAGGCGAGTCTTATCTCTGCACCGTATTTTTTGAATTACCGGAATATTTATGTTCCCTCGGGCGATTTTCATACCAACGAAGCCTACAGAGCCTATACCAACCTACAGTATAAGAATCCGGCAGAGCTTTTCTTCTGGAATATTCGTGCAAGTTATTGGTATTCGCATTATAATTATTTGCCTACGACCACCCTATCTACCGAGCTCTCCTACTCGGGCACGCAACGCGGGCGTCGAACAACAGAGAGTATCATGGTTGTATCCGATTTTACTAAGAATTTCCTGCAGCCGAATTTGTCTTTAACCTTTACGCCACAGTATAATGTAGCGCAGTCGCCCTTTATCCGGCAAGGGGTTACATTCCACAATGTAGCGCACCTATTTACTCTGGGTTTGAATGCGGAGTGGCGTTGGGCAGGTAAGCTGACGCTAGCCTATAATCTAAAAGTACGTGGTGTGTGGAATCAGAATCGACTTACAACAAGCCATATCCGGAGGTATTTTGATCAGAATGCTGCGGTGTACTATTTCCCGATTTCCGGATTGGAGTTAGCTTGTAAGGCTACACATACGGCTTATGAGCACCGCGACAACGAATATTATCAATTTTATTTTTTGGATGCTTCGGCAGGTTATAAATACAAAAAATGGCAATTTGTTTTATTGGTACAGAATCTTCTCGATCTTAAGCAATATTCTACAGTAACGTATCTCGATGTCAGTCGTTATTGGCAGGAATTACCACTTCGTGGACGCGAGTTTCTAGCTAGTGTTAAATACTCGTTTTAGGTTGATTGAGAAGTAAGGTGCTGTAGAATCTCAATACACAAAAACGGACACTATAACTGTACTTCATAAAAACACCCCAAAAGTTTTTTGTCCAACTTTTGGGGTGCAGTTCAAAGGCAATGCCCGTTTTTTCGTATCAGATCTTGTTTCTACAACACGCTTGTTACTAGTTCTTTACCACTTTCATTGCTCCTGTTGGCGCTTCCATACGCAAGAGGTAAACTCCGGCGGGTAAATGCGAAGTATCAATACGCGTCTCTCCATTTACGAGGTCGCCTTGTAAGTATACTGCTCCCTGCGCTCCGTAGAGTATGTAATAGGGGTGATGTTCGTTCACTTTTCTTTTTACGGGCGAATTACATTACACCCCCGTACGAAACATTTTTATTACTCTTTTACGAGACGGTAGGCTTTGGTAATACCGTTTGCAGTGAGACGTAAGAAGTATACTCCTGCAGGTATTGTAGCTGTATTGATAATCGTATTCCCAACCTCAAGTGTACCAGTCTGAAGCACCTGCCCATAGCTATTTACAAATTCGTAGCTTACAGCTAAAGCATTGTTGTTTCTGACAATTAATTGCGATGCGAACGGATTAGGAGCAACAACGATACCCGAAAACAACACATCCTCTACAGTATTCGGATCCGGAGTGGGCGGATTATCTGCTTTAGCTGCTTGTTTTAGGGTTACTACTTGCTTAACGTCCGGTTTACCATCCAGAGCAAAAGTAAGATCTGTGCTACGCTCAGCGCCTGTATTCGCATCTGTCTTAATAGTCACTTTGGTTGTACCTTCTCCTCCCTGTCGCTTACTCTCCTCTATAGGGAACCATGCGCTATTCGAGCTTGTTACTTTCCACGCACCGGAACTCACCACCGTAAAGTAGTCGGTTTTGGTTTCACCATCAGCAGCGATGGTATACTCCTCAGTAGGAGATACGGTAATAGCATCCGCTTGTTTACCTTGCTGTTTTAATGTTATCGTCTGTTTAATCTCAGCATTATTTTTCAGTGCAAACGTAATGACAGTACTACGTTCTTCGCTACTATTATTGGCATCTGTTGTAATGGTAAGTCGCGTAGAACCCGCCTCACCATTTTTAGGATCTATAGGGAACCATGCAGCGTTCGAACTAGTAGCTACCCACTCACTAGTACTTCTCACAACAAAATGATTGGCTTTGGTTTCAGCTGTAGACGGGAAAGTATACTCATTAGACGGACCTACCGTAATAGAAGCAGGTTCTTGTTTTACCGTTACAATTTGCTTAATCTCGGATCCTTTTATAGCGAAAGTAAGATCGGTCTTACGCTCTTTGTCGGAGGTGTTCGCCTTTGTCTCAATGGTAATTTTTGTCATACCATCGCTACCCTGTCTCTTAGTCTCTTCGATTGGGAACCAGTCGGTATTCGAACTTGTAACTTCCCAATCGCTTGTACTATTTACGGTAAAGAAATTTATTTTCTTTCCGCCACCGGCTGGGAAAACGGGTCCTTGAGTTGGAGTTACCGAAAGAGCTCCGGCCGACTGTTTTAAGGTCACAATTTGTTGAATATTCGGACGATCGGTCAGGGCAAACGTAAGGTTCGTAGAAAGTTCTGCTTTGGTTTTATTAGCCTCCGCCTTAATAGAAACATTTGTTGTACCTGCATTGCCCGATTTCGTTTCTACTGGGAACCAGTTGCTATTCGAACTCGTAACGGTCCACGCACCAGTACTTTCTACCTTGAAGTAGTTTTCTTTAGTTTCGCCCTTAGCAGGGAAAGTATAGCCATCTGTTGGGGTAACCGAAATAGCAAATTTTCCCTCCTGTTTTAGCGTGACCACTTGTTTGAGTTCTGTATTTTTTAGCGAAAAGGTAAGCTCTGTACTCCGCTCTGCGCCTGTATTCTCTTCGGCTTTGATTGTTACTTTATTAGTACCAGCTCCACCCGATTTTGGTTCCACGGGGAACCAGTTGCTATTCGAACTCGTTACTTCCCAATCTCCCGAACTTTCTACCGTAAAGTAATCAGTCTTTGTTTCGCCCTCAGCGGGAAAAGTATAGTCCTCAGTAGGAGTAACCGAAAAAGATGCAGGTGCTTGCTTAAGGAGTACGATCTGTTTTATTTTATCGTCATTATTCAAAACAAAATGTAACGTGGCTCTATGCATTTCGGCAGAGGTGTTCGGCAAAGCTTTAATAGTTACTTCCTGTCCGGTTGTGCCATTTTTAGGTTCTACCGTGAGCCACGCGGGGAGAAGAGTACCTTCGTTTAATTTCCACGGACCATCGCTGGTTACTTTCACTTTCCACTCACCACCTTCGCAGGAGAACATCCCTTCCATAGCTTTGGGTGCAAGTGTTAGATTATAGGGAGAACTACAGGAATAAGTCCCCGTACATTCTATAATATTCTCGTTATCGAAATATTTTACAAGCCATTTTCTGGCATCTGGCACTGCCTTATTTGTAGATTGAACCAACAGTTCGTCGGTGGCATCGCCGGTTTCATTTACAGGGTAAAGTTCTCCCTCCATACTTTCGTCTTTTCTGTCGGGCAGATCACAATACAACTCGTTGAGAGTACTTGTAGAGAAGTTGTTTCCGTAAATTACAAGCATTTCTAGCTTTGTATTCTTTTTAATATCCAAAGAGCCTAGTAGGTTATTGTGGCACTTTAGTTCGGTGAGTTCAATATTTTTTTCGGTCTTTAATGAGGATAGAAAATTATTGAAACATAACAATCGGGTTAGTCCCGTATTATTTTCTATCGACAATCCAGTAAGATTTTCGTAATTGCTATGACAAGCAAATGCAGTAATAGCACCATACACTTTTATTTCCGTTCCCAACGCTTCATATTCCAACTGCATAACATTCAAAAAGCTTGGAGCTGTAAACTCTTTTTCATCCTTAACCCCCGTAACCTTGTAAACGGTATTAGGATTCTGCGCCGAGACGCTCAACTTTATCTTTGCACCTTGCTTTACTGTGAGAGTGATATACTTAGACATATCCACCCCCTCTGCGCTTGCTGTACGAATACCCAGTAAACTGAGCATGATACACAGTAACAATATTCTCCGATTCATTCTCTAAAAAGTTTTGTTAACATTACTACTACTAAAGTATATTTTTTTGATATAAGAGAGTCTTTTACAAGACACTGATTTTAGCAATTCGCTGATATACAACAAAATATAAATGTAATTCCGCTTCATACAAATAGACGAATTGCCAAATAATGCTTATTATTACGATCTCGGTAATGCCCAAATTTGCATGTATTGCGCAATTCCGAAACAAACCACCCTATCGCCCTTTCGATGACTCCCGATTTTTCAGTACGAAAAAAATGCTATCTTGCACAAGTTTAACTTAACGGGGGGTTGCAATGACAAAACAGAAAATTTTCCTCGGACTTGCAGTCCTTTTGGGTGCTGCTTTGGCAGTTATCGTACACCTTTCCCAAGTAAAAGCAGGAGATCCTGTAGTGGTTATGACCCAAATAGAAACCAATAAAGTAAAGTGTGCTGCAGGAAATGATGTTTGCCGCGTAACTAAAAAGACGGAAATTTTAGTTGGTGAAGACGGCTCTTTTAGAAAGATTACTGAAGAATTCATAGAGTACGGACGTTCTTTAAGCGATCAATAGTGTTTAAGTTCAACGAGATATGTGATAGGGGTGTGTTAAAATCTTTTTGACACGCCCCTTTCTGTAAATTCACAAAAATGCGGCTTCAATTTCTTCTATTGCTCTTATTCCCCCTCCCCCTAAGTGCCCAAATAAACATAACCTTAACCGACGGCAGTGTTCCCTTTTCCGATCTTTTGCTTGAAGTCGAGCAATGTGGTAAGACCGAGTGGAAACACACCGATGCCAACGGTATCCTACAAATAAAACCCACAGCCGATTGCGATAGCCTTCGCCTTCATTTCGAAGACATCACCTACGGACGCCTAGATTCTGTTTTCCTGCTCCCTAAAGCTACCGATTCGCTCGTGCTCACTCTCACCACCCTACAACAATCTATAGACGAGGTGCGAATTAGCGGATTTCGTTCTAAATCGAATGCTCGTGGACGTACTTACCTGATAGATAGTACGCATTTCCAACCCCATACAAAAACAATTACTGCGCTACAACGCCTTCCGGGTATTGTGCCTACTGGTATTAATTCCATTTCCCTCTTTGGCGCGAAGGACGCCCCTGTATACTACGTAGATGATCTCGTGGCGGATGCTTCGTTTGTCGCAACCTTAGATATACACGACATCGAACGTGTAGAAATTCGCTCTGTTTCATTAGCCGTTGAAGGAGATGGCGGCGAGATATACATCTATCGTAAAAAGCGGAATTATAATCTACTACGCAGCGAAATAGGAAGCGCAGCCGATTATACGTGGGGGAACGACCGGCTCGGTTGGTTGGGCTTCGGGAATCTTTATCATCAGAGCAAAAAATCGGATCTCTTTCTTAATATAGGAAGAGATGTAACACAAGAACTACAGGACGAATACAAACGTTTCGCCACCCACAATTACACCTCGGAAAAACGTGAGGATATAAAACAAAAAAAGGCAAGAAGTTCGGCAGTGCTTCGCTGGAATTACACGCTAAATAAACACGTCACTGTGCAAGTAGATGGCGATTACTTTCTGCGGGACACCAGACAAGAAATAGAGTTAAAGTCTCCTCCCGAGAAACAAGACAGAAAATTCCGAACCGATGATGTAGAACTCCGTGCCACTGTTAAAACAAAACTATCCGACGAGATTGTCTTTTATACCCGCGGGCTCTACAGTATATACAATTCGGATCTACGCTACCAAAACCCCACAACCTATCATCGGCTAAATCAAGGGGATCAGACGGCTCTTGGCGAATTCCTAGGCGAATTTGGAGCCTATTCGTTAGGAATAACCAAACATACACTAACGGCATTGTATCGTTTCTCGTATGGGTTCAATACCTCCGACAGAAGATATTATTCGAGTACCTATATCTCGCGTTTTGGTCTTTCTGATCTTATAGAATTAGGCTCCGACTTTTCGCTTTACCTTGGCTGTAGATACGATAGAGATCTGAACCTTTTTGCACACCAAGGTAAGAACACGAAGCACTATTTCTTTCCAACACTAACCTTGTCGTACAATAGCGCTTGGGGCGAAACTACTTTGAAATTAAAGCAAGAGGTAACGCGTCCGGATATCACACACCTAGATAGCTCTACTCGTTGGTGGGGAGTCGAGAAACAAATCAAAGGCAATCCCGATCTCCTACCAATAATTTTCAATCAATACCACCTTGGGCAAAGCAAAAGTTTTGGTAAACACTCGTTGGATCTTTCTGTCGATTATTTTACCTCGCGCAACATAATAAACCCCATTTATATGGCAAACAATACAATGGGCTATTATGCCAGTGTGGCAGCTGCCGATTATACTTCGTTTGATATCTACTATTCAATGAACCTTTTGGACTATACACTCTACATAGGACTCTATGGCGGCCTTCTATATAGCAACTACTGGCTTTACCCCAAATACCGCACCACTAGCCGGCTCATTGCAAAAGATTCTTGGTCTGTTCAGTTAGCGCCTTCAATACACTACGCTCCCAATCGCAATTTTTCTGCAGAGATCTATTTCACTTATGCAAGTGAGAGTATTTCGCTCTCAGAGCTAGAAAAATATCCTTTCCAAATGACGGTGATGTTGAAATATGGTTTCTTAGACGATCGTCTTCAATTACGTCTCTCCTCGATCAATGTACTTTCTCCCTGGATTACAAGCGAAGAAACATTGCAGCTTACCGATTATTCGTTCTATACGAGGACATCGACTCCTTTTGCATTTCGTCTTGCTCTTTCATACGAATTCGGAAAGAAGTTCGAATCTCGTGCAGAAAAGACCATTAAAGCCGACGACTACTCATCGCACCTAGAATAGATATGCCAAGATGCGGCAACCGCTAAAAAGATTGTTTCGCACTTTACTGCCTTTCCTACTACTATTTTGTGCCTTTCTCTTTTTACTCTGGGTTTATTTCTATTTTACACAGGGGGTAGGGAAAGCAGAGCGGCAATACATCTTCCAACGCAACTACACCCACTGTACTTGGAAAGTGGGCGAGGAGCTTTTTGCAGATCTCTTTGCGACAACACGTCCTAGAGTCTACACAACTGATGCGTATGCCATTTTCAACTTAGGCACGAAAGACGAATCTATGTACTATCTGCTTATTGATAGTACCGGAGAACGCAAAGAGATCCAAATCCCCTTCGTAGTTAACGAGCCGCTGTATAACCTCACTCCGCGAACTCTGGAATGGATGATACAAAACCACTATACCCGTTTCGATATCCAAACAAAGCAACGAGCAGACTCCCCTTGGGTTGATAGCCTGATAGCTGCACACGCATTAACCGACAGTAGCACACTCTATTTGGCACAAATAGACAAGAACAATACAACAGAACTTGCTTTTATACGCAAAACCCTTGAAGGAACAGATACTGTATACCGTTTGCCAAAAGAGGACTACACATCGCATGTCGAACGCTTCTTAGCATACAACGGACAGTTCCTGCACTATGGCAATTACATAACATATACTGCAAGGCATTTGCCATACATCTGGATATTCGCGCCTGAAGGAGCACTTCTAACGACCATCACTACTCAAGATAGCGTACCGCCGCCTGTGGTGACGCATTCTGGGAATTCGTTTGTCCTCGAACGCGGAAGTTCGTTCAATACCAATGTCGCGTCGTTTGTATTAGGCAAGCAGCTCGTCGTCTTTTCCAAACGACTCAGTATTAAAGAAGACTTTTTAGTGGCAGACCTCTACAATCTAACAGACGGAAAGTATGTAGAGAGTTACCGAATAGCGTGCGATACCTTTTGCAATCAGGATCTTTGGTCGCTTCTCGTATTCAAACGACAATTATTGTTAGAATTCGAAACGGGGCTTTACCCACTAGAGTTTTTTGAGTAGCATTATATAGCGCTAGACAACAGCCTCACACCAAAAAAAAAAAGAAGAGCCCTACTTTCGTAGGACTCTTCTGTACCAATTCTAAGAAAAGTGCTATTAATACACTAATCCGAGGTCGCACATCGCATTCGCTACTTTCATAAAGCCAGCAATGTTAGCGCCCTTTACAAGGTTGATGTAACCATCCTTTTCCTTACCGTACTGTACAGCTGCATTGAAGATGTCTTGCATGATGGTTTCCAAACGTGCAATCACTTCGTCACCCGCCCAACTGAGCTTCAATGCGTTTTGTGACATTTCCAACCCAGAGGTTGCAACTCCACCCGCATTTACTGCCTTACCAGGACCGAACGGAATACGCGCATTGATGAATGCGTGGATTGCATCTGCTTGGCAACCCATGTTAGATACCTCTGCTACATACTTCACGCCGTTAGCGATCAACATCTTTGCATCCTCTGCGCTGAGCTCGTTCTGCGTAGCGCAAGGCATAGCGATATCTACTTTTACTTCCCAAGGCTTTTTACCAGCAACGAACTTCGAACCAGGGAACTTCTTTTCGTAAGGCGAAACGATATTTTGGTTCGATGCACGGAGTTCGAGCATGTAATTAACCTTTTCTTGGGTCATCCCAGCCTCGTCAAGGATATAGCCGTCGGGACCAGAGATACAAACCACCTTAGCACCCAACTGTACGAGCTTTTCGCAAGCACCCCAAGCCACGTTCCCGAAGCCGGATACTGCTACTCGTTTCCCCTTAATGGTATCCTTGTGTGCAGCAAGCATATGGTTTAGGAAGAAAACAGCACCGTAGCCCGTAGCTTCCGGACGCATCTTAGAGCCACCCCAGTTCATACCCTTACCGGTAAATACCCCCGTGTGGCACTGTGCTAGTTTTTTGTACATACCGTACATGTAACCTATTTCACGACCGCCGACACCCATATCGCCGGCAGGTACGTCTGTCTCTGCTCCGATATGACGCCACAACTCCATAACAAACTTTTCGCAGAAACGACGAACCTCAGCATCCGAACGACCTGTTGGGTTAAAATCGCTACCACCCTTACCGCCACCCATAGGGAGGGTTGTGAGTGCATTTTTGAAAGTCTGCTCGAAACCGAGGAACTTCATTGTATCAAGGGTAACATTGGGTTGGAAACGGATCCCTCCCTTGTACGGACCGATGGCACCATTGAATTGTACGCGGTAGCCGATATTTACATGGATTTCGCCCTTATCATCTTCCCAGGGCACCTTGAACATAAATACGCGATCTGGCTCGATAATTCGCTCCATAATCTTATTCTGAGCGAACTTCGGGTTTTCGTTGTACACATCTTTCACCGATTCCAAAACCTCGGTTACTGCTTGTAAGAACTGAGGTTCACCTGGATGCTTCTTCTGCAAATCCGCTAAAATCTGTTGTACGTCCATGCTTTTGTAACTTTTTAGTTGTTGGAGGCAACGGCGCCTCCGGTCATTAATCTTATACAAAGGTCAATAATTAAACCCAATTGAACAAAAATTTACCATCGTAGTTGACCACGAGATTTACCAAAAGCGAGAAATAACATAGATACACTCGTCTGACAACAACCTCCCTTAGGTTTTGGTTACCTTTGTACGCGAATCTTCGGTGTGGGACAATGGGCGAAAAGATCTCGGTAGTAATTAATACACTAAACTCAGAACAGTACTTGGAGCGAGTGCTTCGCTCTGTAGCCGAGTTGGACGAGATTGTAATTTGCGATATGGGGAGTACTGATGCTACCCTCGCTATTGCCGAACGTTTTCACTGCCGCGTCGTAACGCATCCCCCTACCGGATTTGTCGAACCTGCACGTAATTTTGCTATACAAGCTGCGCAGCATCCTTGGGTGTTGGTAGTCGATTCGGATGAGCTCGTTACGCCACAACTAGTCGCTTTCCTTCGCGCACATACCCAAAAAGATCTCCCAGAAGAGGGCGTACGTATACCCCGTAAAAACTATTTCTTGGGGCGGTGGATGCGTAATGAATACCCCGATTATACGTGTCGTTTTTTTCGCAAGGACTGTGTATTTTGGCCTCCCCTCATTCACACACAACCCGAAATAACCGGCAACACATTAACCATACCTCGCCAACGCACCGATTTAGCCTTTATTCACCTCATAAACCGCAATGTAGAACAGCGTCTGCAGATCATCAACACCTATACCAACAAAGAACTCTCGCGCCGTGCTAACGAAAAGACATCGTTGCTAAAGCTCATGTATGCGCCCTATTTCCGTTTCTTCAAAGCGTATATTCTCAAAGGCGGTTTTCTGGAAGGGCGTGCGGGCTACATACATGCCAAACTACAAGAACTCTATAAGTTCGTAACGCTTGCAAAACTCTACGAAGCACAATACACGGGCAAACAAGCATCGGAACTATCCATGTTTGAAGACGAGGACGATGCAAATCGCAAATAGTCTCTATGTAGTTATTATGGCTGGGGGCGGAGGGCTCAGACTCTGGCCAGCGAGTCGACGCAACCAACCCAAACAATTTCTAGACCTTCTACAGACAGGGCGCTCGCTCCTACAAGCTACCTACGATCGTGCTAAACGTTTTACAGATCCTCAACACATCTTGGTTGTAACTGCAGAAGCTGACCGAGCGTTAGTTGCCGAGCAGCTCCCAGCAATTCCCCAAAGTAACATTCTAGGCGAACCGCGTAAATGCAATACCGCGCCGTGTTTAACGCTAGCCAATACCTGGATCCGGCAACAGGCACAAGAGGCGACAGTATTAGTATTATCTAGCGATCAGCATATCCCCGATCTCGACGCTTTTGAAAATAGTATACGCCACGGAATCGCTTTCTGTCAGGAGCATACTGAGGCACTTGTCACTTTTGGGTTGCCGCCTATACGTCCGGAAACAGGCTACGGCTATATCGAACTCGCCCACCCATCTGTTGCAGCTGATATCTTTAAGGTTGCTGCATTCAAAGAGAAACCCACAACAATCGTTGCTCAACAATATGCAACCGACGGAAAACATCTCTGGAACTCCGGAATTTTCGTATGGACAACCTCTGCCCTACAACAAGCCTTGGAGCGGTTTCTACCACAATTAGTCTCGTGCTTCCGTATTCTGGAACACAATAACGCTTTAACCCATTGGAATGAGCTATTACCCTCTGTCTACGAACATTGCCACGAAATATCTATTGATCACGGAGTGCTGGAACGCTCGCAAGACGTCTACGTCTGCAGTAGTTCTTTTGCTTGGTCAGATCTCGGTACCTGGAGTTCCCTCGCTCAGTTTCTACCTCAGGATGCGGAAGGGAATGCCTGTGTAGGAAGCCTCCTAGCATACGACACGCATTCTTGCGTAGTACATACTACCGAAGACCAACTTGTGACACTTGTCGGCTTGGACGATTATATCGTGGTCTGGCACGAGAATGCCCTCTTGGTCTGTCCCAAAGCTCGCGAACAAGAGTTAAAACAAGTGGTTCAGACGCTCGGAGAAACTCTTGGCGAAAAATATCTTTAACATCGAGACATGCAGATAACAAGCGAGATGATCAGCGACCTCGATCAGCGCGTCCTAGCGTTGGGGAGGCATCTTTGACATAGAGGGAAAACGTGCACAATACAATGCAGAACAAACCCTAACAACTGCTCCCGACTTCTGGGACGATAGTGAGGCAGCCGAACAACAACTCCGTAAAGTTGCTGCTATTTCGCATTGGATAGAACATTACGAGCATGTCCGTAAGGAGTGCGACGACCTTATGGTCTTGTACGACTTCCACAAGTCCGGCGAACTCTCAGAAACCGAAATAGAAGCCGCCTACCAACAAACACTAACCATAATCGAAGAACTCGAGCTCCGACAAATGCTCGGGAAACCAGAAGATGCTCTAGGTGCTATCTTAAAAATTAATTCGGGAGCCGGAGGTACCGAGAGTATGGACTGGGCTATGATGCTTCTCCGCATGTATCAGCACTGGGCAGATCGCAACGACTACAAATATAAAATAGCCGACCTACAGGAAGGCGAAGAGGCGGGGATAAAATCGGCTACTATTGAAATTATAGGCGAATTGGCGTACGGATACCTAAAAGGCGAAAATGGCGTACATCGCCTAGTGCGGATCTCGCCCTTCGATGCCAATGCGCGCCGTCACACTTCTTTTGCTTCCGTATTTGTAGCTCCTGCCGTAGACGACAATATCGAGATTGTAGTAAACCCCTCCGAAATAAAGTGGGATACCTACCGCTCCTCGGGTGCAGGCGGACAAAACGTCAATAAGGTGGAAACAGGCGTAAGGCTCTATCACATCCCAACCGGAATTGTTATCGAGAATACGGAAACTCGCTCACAGCTCCAGAACCGCGAAAATGCTATGCGTCTGCTAAAATCGCATCTTTACGAGCTCGAACTCCGCAAACGTGAAGAAGAAAAACGTAAAATAGAAGGCAGCAAGAAAAAGATTGAATGGGGGAGTCAAATCCGGAACTACGTCCTGCAACCCTACCGTTTGGTAAAGGATCTCCGTACTAATTACGAAACATCCGATGTGCAAGCCGTGCTCGACGGTGCGATCGAACCCTTTATAAAAGAATATCTTCTACAAGAAGGAGGAGAATAATAGATGTTTCTACTTAGTAACCCAACAAACAAGAAGCGGACGCTAGCAGTTGCTTATCTTTGTCTGAGCGGAAAGGAGATATAGCATACAATGCAATCGGGATATGTATGGCAAGTAGAACAGCTGATCCGGCTCGCCCTACAAGAAGATATCGGGAGTGGCGATGTGGCTACTCAAGCTCTTATTGACAACGAAGCTGTCGCCCAAGCCCTATGGATCGCAAAAGCCGAGGGCATCGTATCGGGCTTAGATATCGCTTTACGTGTCTTCCAAACACTAAACCCTGCGGTAACTATGCAAACATGTGTTACCCCCGGTGAGCGTGTCGGAGTCGGACAATCTATCGCCATCTTTCGTGGACCCTACAAGGCTCTACTTATGGGCGAACGCACAGCACTTAATTTTGTACAACGCATGTCGGGGATTGCCACAACGACTCGCGCATTTGTAGATGCCATTGCTGGACTCCCGACGCGCCTTCTGGATACTCGGAAAACACTCCCCGGGCACCGGATTCTAGACAAACAAGCTGTTCGCGACGGAGGGGGAACCAACCATCGGATGGGGCTCTACGACCTCGCTATGATCAAAGACAACCACATTGCTGCTGCGGGCGGAATTGCACAAGCCGTTCGTTTGGTACGTGAGCATATTCCTGCCTATCTCCGTATCGAGGTAGAAACCGCCAATCTCAACGACGTACACGAAGCTATCGAAGCAGGTGCCGATATCATCATGCTCGATAATATGAGTCTCGAGGTCATGCGCAAAGCTGTAGAATACATCGACCATCGAGCACTTACCGAAGCCTCCGGCAACGTAACTTTAGAACGTATACGCGCCATCGCCGAAACAGGAGTAGATTTTGTAAGTACCGGCGCTATTACGCATAGCATTCGCGCGCTCGATATTAGTATGAAGCTACAGGTTAGCTGAGCTTTTAGCATTTATCAAGTATTTATAAAATGAATCCCCCTATCGGCTTATCACCACAGCAAAAGCTCCTAGTTGAAGAGTTAGCCGAATTACGACGCAACAAACGCGCTATTCTCTTGGGTCATTACTACGCTCGCCCCGAAGTGCAGGAGGTTTGCGATTATGTGGGCGACTCCCTCGGGCTTTCGCGACAAGCAGCACTTACCGATGCCGCTATTATTGTATTCTGCGGTGTACACTTTATGGCAGAAACAGCATCTGTCCTAGCACAAGACAAGAAAGTCCTCCTCCCCTCTCCAGAAGCGATGTGTTCGCTAGCAGATGGTATCACTGGCGAACAACTTGCACGATGGCGGGAGGCACACCCAGAGCACTTTGTCATCTCTTACGTAAATACTACTGCCGAAGTAAAAGCGTACACCGACTGTTGTTGTACATCGTCCAATGCGCTACAGGTAGTTCGACACTATGCTCGAGAAGCGCGACCCCTACTGTTTGCACCCGACCAAAATCTGGGGCGTTACATCCAACTACAAACAGGAATAGAGATGACGCTATGGGATGGCGCTTGTCATGTACACAACGAATTTACACGAGCCATAATTAAAGCGCGTATGCGCGAATATCCCGAAGCGCGTGTACTAATACATCCCGAGAGCTCCGGAGCTTCCGACGACGAAATTCGTAACGACCCTCGCGTATTCATTAGCTCGACGACGGGGATGATCAACGAAGCCGCACGCTGTTCGCAATCTCAACTCCTTGTAGTAACCGAAGAGGGCGTCCTGTACAAAATGCAACAAGCGGCGCCTACCAAACAACTCATCTGCATAACCCCCGTAGCGCAATGTGAACATATGAAGCATGCTACTCTGGAAAATGTTGTCGAGTGTCTACGAGACGAAAAGAACGAGATCCGTGTCCCTAGCGATTTAGCAGCCCGTGCCCGCCAATCCATCGACAGAATGCTTGCCATTGGATAAAGAGAATGAGCTCGGAAAATTGGGATCAATACACCGATTTTGCCCCCCTCTTCCGTACGGTCTTTACCGAGTGCTGGGATCGTGTCGCATTTACATGCCCCGATGGCAAAGAATTTCTCTACTCCGAAGTGGCCAATAGTGTAGTTCGTCTACACCAGCTACTGCACGATATGGAGCTTAGCCCCGGCGATCGGATTGCTATCCTAGGTAACAATACTCCGTATTGGGCTATCGCTTACATAGCTACCCTAACCTACGGTGCCATACCAATCCCGATACATTCCCATCTGAAACCTCGGGTTATCTATAAGCTTTTAGCGCGTATTCAATCCAAATGTTTGTTTGTTAGTGAGGAGGTGTGGGACGATCTTAATGAGTCGTATCTCTCATACCTAGACGCTGTTATCGGTCTACGAGACTGGTCTGTTTTCTATCGCGCATATCCAGCTTGGCAGGGTGAAGGCGTTACTACCACACTCACCGAGTATACGAAAGAAGACATCTTCCGACATCTCGAAAAGCTCTACCGCCATAACCCATCAGAACTCTTTGTAATAAATTTCACCTCGGGAACTGTAAGTACGCCCAAAGGTGTGTTGCTCCCCAGTAGGAGTTTACTCTCCAACGTACAATATGCACGTAAACTGCTCTACCTTACACCGGGTGAAAATATTATAACGCTATTGCCCCTTACACATATATACTCGCAGACCTTCGATTTGCTCTACAGCTTCCTGAGCGGAGCGCACATCCATTTCCTTTCCAATGGCGATATGTCAGACGTAGCGCATCTCACCCGAGTATTTGCACGCTACAAACCTCGCCTTTTACAGATGGTACCACAAATGTTCGAACTTCTCTTCAAAAAAGAAATGCCTGTTTGGTGGCACGCACCTTGGCTACATTTCCTTTGTGCACTTCCTGTTGTAGGAGCAACCCTTAAAGAATATCTACGCAAACGGCTCGATCGTCTCTTTGGTGAGAAATTTGCTGCTATCAACATCGGCGGAGCGCTGTTTAATCCGGCTATCGAAAAGTTCCTTTCGTTTGTTGGTTTCCGCTATTCTGTAGGTTACGGACTTACAGAAGCTGGACCGTTGGTTGCTCACTCCAATTACAAAGAACACGTGGTACATTCGGTCGGAAAAATCGTAAATGGTATCGAGGTAGAAATCCGGAATAAAGATTACTACGGACTGGGCTCCATTTACATCCGTGGTACTCATCTATTTTTAGAATATTTTGGCGAAAACGATAGCGATAACCCTGTTTTTGACGAAAACGGATGGTTTGACACCGGCGATCTTGGCTACTTAGATAAGAACCACTACCTTTACGTAAAGGGAAGGCAGGTAAATACGCTGTATCTTAAGAGTGGTATCCGCGTTCCGGCAGAGGGGATAGAGAGCCTTATGAACACTATGCCATATGTACAAGAATCGCTGCTCATAGAACAAGATGGTGAGCTCGTCATCCTCGTATATCCTGCGCAGGAACTCTATAAAAAGAAACCCCTTTCCGAGACGCAACTCTACTTGCAAATGGAACGGAATCGCGAACGAGTTAATTCGTATCTAGATCAGGATGGGGTAGAAATAGCGCAAGTGCAGATCCAATACCTCGCTTTTGATGTCACAGCTAAGCATACCATTCGTCGCCGCTCCTATATCCCCCAGCATACTCCCCTAAAGCCGCCTACTGCATAACCCACGTACAGAATGTAATTTTTTGAAAACAAAAACGTTGCTAAACTACGAGGACAAAAAAAGGTTTAAGAAATGAGTGTAAAAAATTGGTTACTAACCGTCGCACTAACTTCCCTTGTGGGATCCGTGGCGTTCGCACAGAATCCGAGTCCTATGAACCTAGGACCCGCTGACGGACATGCCGACTACGCAGACAACGCAGATAAATACTCTCGTGTAGACAAGATAACTACACCAGAAGCGAATGTAGTCTATCAAACAGAGGGTACTACGATGCCCTACTATGTGGCTCCTAGCAAACAAACCCATCCAACTTTGGATCACACCAAAGTGAAATTTAATGCTGCCGACATTAAATCTACTTGGGAATGGATCGCAGATCCTGCATCGACCGATCTCATCTTCTCGGCTTCCGTACCTCCAGAAGCCAACAAGCAAATGATTAAAGTAGATAAAGCTACGGCAGGTGTTACAATTAAAGTACTTGAAAAGAGTGCTTGCGATGGTATTGCTTCCTATTTCAAAATTATTGGTACCGGCAAACCAAACTTAATGGTACAAAGCGCTAATATCGACGGAACAGCTCTCAACGGAGCTGCCGATACCTATGCTGGCGCCGATATTGCTGCATTAAATGGCGCTTCTGGTTTCCTGATCCAGACATGCGATAAGACGCAAGTTGACGGAAAAACGCTTAAAATCAACCTTAAGTCTATTGAAGAGTTTTTACCCGAAGACTCGCCATACCGTAAATATTCTTTCAGTATCAAACAAGAAACTTGGAAATCTGTAGGGGGGACTCTCTCGCAAGTCGGTACTGCTACAAATGCTGTAGAATACAAGCTTAAGAAATCGTCGCCGGCTGCTACCGACGGAAAACTTACCGTTTCTGGTTCTAATGCCGGAACAACTATCGATATCACTCTTCCAGCAACAAACTTTACAAACGAGGAATTCTTTGACTACGTGTACTACCTCTCCGGATCCGATACCAGAACTGGGGTTGTTTCGGCAATATCTCACCATTCCGATTATCAAGAACCGGAAGTCGAGCCAGGAACGATCACAGACTATCCGTATACAAAAGCTCCTACCAACGGGTTCTATGTAATTGTTCGGGTAAGCACCGCGCCGAAGACAGGACCTATCTACTTCATACCTTACTTAGCAGATTAAAACATACTTCAGGGATGTGTGTCTATCTCTCTTTGCGAGGGGTAGACACACCGTCCTTACCTTAATAGCTCCTATTATCTAATAATTAAGCCAGTATAATAGATGCGGCTACGGATCCTGAGCCAACGACTCGCAATCGTCGCTTTGAGTATCCTGCTCTTCCACCCCGCACTTTGGGGGAATGGACGGGGTACGCAAACTGTGCGCTCAAAATCCAAATTTGTAGAACCTGAACTCGGCGCACCGCAACAAAAACTCCCCAGTGTCTGCTATGGCGACAAGCAGAAATATGGAGTGAAAGGCGATAATGGCAATTCTATTTTCATCTGGTCTGCCTATACATTCCTTCCTAACGGATCGCGCGTCGATATCGCAATTAGTGATATCCAAGAACTAAATCTGCGGGGCGATAGTGTTGCTATTACATGGAAGGATAAAGATAATGCCAACGTCGGGGGTATTTACACCCTAGAAGTCATACAAAAGTCCGATTGCGGTCTGAGCGAACCCTACAAAACCGATATCGTAGTCAATACTGTCGAAACCATTAAGCAAAAAGAGGTCATCCCTTTCTGCGACAATATAGATTCCTGCAAGATAGACTTCACGGCATTACCTACTTTTAAGGATTACACCCGTCTTTACATACATCCCTCTACCGAAAAGTGGACAAAACCCGAACTTTATGTTAAGGATACTGTAACCCGAAAAGTACGCTTCTATTCGTCAGACTATTCGTGTGCTTTTGCTGCCGTAAAACCGGATCGGATTCCAAGTCCGAAATTCGACCTAGGCGACGACACGGTACTGAACGAAGAAGACGAGCTCCCCATCGATGTCTACAACCCGACTTTTTCCACTTACGAGTGGTATACCGATAATACTACTGCCGAATGGTGGGCATATGTATCGCCCTATCTATCGAGTATTGTAGTGAAAGGGATCGACGGACCACAATTCATACGCCTCAAGATTACGGGCAAAAATGGATGTAGCGCCACCGATTCTATACAAATTACCGTAGCTGACGAAACGGCACTACGCATCCCCGCAGCCTTTACTCCAAATGGTGATGGTATTAACGATACTTGGGTTATGGGGGTAAATCCCGCTACGCGCTATCCGTCTTCAATCCCCGAGGTTATTGAAATCCGCGTCTACGATCGTTGGGGTACACTTGTCTGGTACAAAAACGATGGCTACGAACCGTGGGATGGCGTTGATAAGATGGGACGAGTACTTCCCGTAGATTCTTACCACTACGAGGTGGTTTATATTGAAGGCGCCGTACAAAAAACCGCTCGCGGTTCTGTAACTATTTTGCGCTAAAAGGCAGGGGACTAATGCAAATAGAGTACGTACAACGGTTGACCAAAATTATCCTAGGCATTGTATTCGCAATTCTCGCGAATCGAAACGTTGCCTTTGCACAACAGCAAGCAGTGTACAACCAATACCTATACAATAACTATTATACCAACCCTGCATTTTCCGGAA
Source organism: uncultured Bacteroidia bacterium (assembly GCA_963540065.1). GTDB lineage: Bacteria > Bacteroidota > Bacteroidia > Bacteroidales > CAJPTX01 > Bacteroides_D. The sequence goes on along the minus strand of CAUTNK010000001.1, from coordinate 104,302 downwards.
TTGAAGGCGTTACGGAGTTTGTGTTATTAACGAGAGAACAGTGGCTCGGGTACAAGGATCGACCTCGAACCTATTCGCTCAATTTCCAGATGAATCTTTTAGGGAACCCGTTGCTTGAAACGCCACAAGAGATGAAAAGTATTCGACGCGGAACCTCCACTCGTTCCTCCAGCGAGATTTTCGAAAAAGCTAGCATGGGTATTGCTGCCACGCTTATCAGCGATGTCAACGGTCGACTACGACGTACTGGTATCCAAGCCGCCTACTCTTACCAGATCCTTATAGACGATTGGTTGTGTGCTGCCGGAATCGGGCTCTCCTTTATGCAATACAAAGCCAATGTACTCCCCAAAGATTTATTTGATGTGAATGTAGACGACCCCCTTGTTGCCTCCGGAAAACCGATCCTAGGTTATGCGCCAGATGTTAATCTGGGTTTCGTTGCATCGAATGGCAATTACTGGGGGGGGCTTTCAGTAAATTATTTGCTACAAAATTCGCTACAGTTCGGAACATACAATCAGAAGAATCACTACCGACAATTGCGGCAGTACTACCTCATGAGTGGCTACAAAATACTCTTACGCCCCGGTGTAATTCTCGAACCCTCGACCATATTTACTATCAATGGTCGTGCACAATGGATGGCAGATGTAAATATTAAGGTCGCCTACAAGAATCAGTACTGGGGGGCTGTGGGCTACCGGACTATGTCGGATATTGCATTTATCCTAGGTGCACGTTATCGCCGCCTTTCCTTTGCCTATGCTTTTAGCTATGGTATTGCTGGTCCGCAAGTAATCAGCCGCTGGGGTGCTCACGAACTCTTGGTGGGTTTCCGTATCGCGCCCAAAAAGGGATAAAATAGCATAGTGTCTGAAAAAGGGATTTAATCTCCTTGCGCAAGACACTAATATCTTTCTGTTAAGAGCGAAACGTTGGGCGATTACCGACTCCCGCACTAATTTTCTCCGATTTCTTACTCCATAATATGGTGACTACTAAAATGTTGCATTTATGGGACATTTTATTTGAATTTCGAAACAGCTGTATTTTGCAATTATCTAATCTTTGCATGCGGAATGTAAACGAGCAGAAAATACTGCACGCTAAGTTTTGAGTTTATTGTAAGGAGTACAGAGATCATGAACGTAGGCTTCAAAAAAGAAACCATTGCTATGGTAGATACCCAAGGCAATCTGACGGGCATAAAAACGAATACGGTAAAGATTGAGGGTACTACCGATATTGTACTTGGTGGTGAGAGTCGCGATGTAAAATATGCACTTATTAGTGCGAACGGTACTATTGTGCAACGCGGGAAAACCGTGTTTAACGACGCTTGTATAGAAACCTCAGGACTTTCTGCTGGCGTTTATATTTTGCATCTAACCTCTAAAAGTGGTGGCACAAAGAGTTTTACACTCGTAAGGAAATAGTTTCTTCCTCGTCTCAATGTAGAAACTAACTAGCGAGGCGACTCCGCTTACGGGCGGGGTCGCTTTCTGTTAGGAAAGGATGATTCGTGTTTTTTATGTTAGTGTCCTTTTGGGGCTGGCAATGATTATCTCCTAATTTATGGGGAATGCTGGCAGATAATGATCTATAAGGTGGAAACATATTCGCCTATAGCAGCGAACTCAGAAATTTAGTTTTAACCTCTAAAAGCACTAGTACATAGAGCTTTACATTAGCAAATAAATAGTTTTTTCCTCGTCTCTATTATAGAGATAAACGTGAGGGGACTTCGTTGGATAACGGAGCCCCCTCTAATTTTTTCCGTAAATTTGTTCTATTCAAAATTCAAACATGCGTTCTACAATAACTTTATTTGTTTTCTGGATCTTTCTTGCTCCTGCGTTACTCTTTGCGCAGAGGAGTTATCAACAAAAGAGTGATTCTATCGAGGTGCTATTACCGAGCCTTCAGGGTAAGCAGCGCGTTGATGCGTTGTCAGAATTGTGCGAATACGTCTACCATTTAGGCGATTCGTTGCGTGAGCAAAAATGTTGGAAGCAACTGTGGGAAGAAGCCGATAGAATCGGCGAGACACAAACGGCAGGTAGGGCTTATCGGAGCCTAATGATCTGTTATTTCAACTTCAACAACTTCGATCGCTTAGAAGCCGAGCTTCCCGATGCACTCGCCTACCAACTCAAAATAGGCAACTTGGAATACTACTACGCGGGTCGTAGTTTGCTCGTGGAGATGTATTTGTTTCAAAATAAGAATTATAGTGCCTTGCAGGAAATGCAAGCAATGTACCAAGATGCACAGGAGCGTGGTAGTGTCTACGGGCAAGCGGTGTCGTTGTACAAGATCGGTGTCTCTTACATCCAGATATATTTGGATGCAGATCCAGCACTGGATGCTTTCAAACGGAGTCTGGAGCTTTTTGCTTTATCTGACGACATTTCGATACTAGAACTCGATGCGTACTACGATTACTGCAATATTCTCTATCAAGTGGAGCAGACCACAGAACTGCAACAAGCACTTGCACGTTGGAAAAAGCGTCTTGACAAAGCAAATGCGATCTCGGAAAAAGAGAATGGTACAACTCTCTTTACGAAGTATGCCTATTATTATTCGGAAGCTATTTATCCTGAACTATTGTTAGGAAATAAAACGAGAGCCTCCCAGTATCTCGATTCTATGGATCGTATGATTGCGCACTGTTCCCCAACAATACAAAGTCTGATCTTAGACACGCGCGAAAACTATTTCAAGTCGTTGGGTGAGTACGACAGTGCATTGACCTATAATTGGAAACGAATTCAGTGGGATGAAGCATCCGGGCTCACTGCGCTCGCCACCAATGAAATACGTCTGCGGGGTAATTTGTTTTACCTCCTGAAGCGCTATGATAGTGCAGCACATAATTTCTACAAATTTAATTTGTTACGAGATTCGGCAGAGACGGGGCTCAATGCAAACCTACTCAACGAGTTTCATACACTTTTCAAAGTGAATGAGCTAAAAGCGGCACAACGTCTTCTTTACAACCGCATTTTGTTGCTTTCGCTTGCCATAGCATTGTTGGCTACTATTGTCCTTTTGTTGGTTGTTTACACGCGTCGTTTACGTAAAAAGAATCGCTCTCTTTATGATGTTATTCAGAACGATTTACGGATTAATAAAGCTCGTAAAAGGCAAATCGAGATTCTGAAACAAAAGAATCCGCAGTACGAAGAGCTCCCGCGCGATGTGCAGATTTACAACCGCCTGTGTCTGCTCATGCAAGAGAAACAGCTCTTTTGCGACCCGAATTGTTCGAATGTCGTGTTGGCAAACGAATTGGGCACCAACCGTACTTATTTAGCCGAAGCTGTGAAGATGCATGAGAATGGTGCAACGGTTCTGGAATACATCAACGGACTCCGCCTAGAATACGCAGCGCAATTGCTCTCGTCGCCCTCCTCATTGCGTATATCAGATGTAGAAATTATGGTAGGCTTTAATTCGCGATCTACGTTTTACCGCCTTTTCAAAGAAAAATACGGTCTCTCTGCTACCGAGTATCAGAATATTGCCGAAGAAAAACGAAAAGAACAGCAGAATAAAGAAGAAGCTGAAGTCAGCGAGGAGAGTTAGAGAGACTCTCTATTCGGATTTTGCATCTTTTCGTACGACTGTAACTCATCCGTATCGGGGAGTGCTTTCACTTTTTTACCACCTTCAAAAGTATAGGTAATAGAAAGGGTAGCCCATGGTGCGCGAAGTAGATTTGTGTATCGGTGACTAATGTCTGTGCGCTCCGTGGCGATTACCCGCTGTTGCCGATAAGCAACAAACTCTAATCTCATTTTGAGGGCATTGCTAAAGAAATTCGTATACAGATAGCCTCCAACATGGAAAATGGAGTGTAGTTTCATATCTAGCAGGTAAGCTGTTGGTTCGTAATTGAGATTGACTCCTGCGCCAAAGCTCTGGTTAAAATTGAAGATGCTGTTGTGGCTATATGCCGACGACCACTGATTGCGCACCTTTACGCCCGCATCGCCGTTGTGGTGACGAGCTAGGGCGCGCGTTTTTGTCATCCACCACGGTGTAATAGGGAAACGGCATTCAATAGCTCCGAAATTCAGCAGTTGGTACTTGCCATTGGTGGGTTGCGTAAAGGTGGTTTGGGGATCAGAGGGGTCTATTTGAGTTCTGTAATAGATGGGGTCTTCGCTAAAGATACCTCCTACCGTGAAATTCAGAAGCCCGAAAACAACAGCATTAAGCATGACCTGTGTCTCTGTAGGAATGCGCAGGGAGGGGTTGCCAACCTCGTAGGTATACGAGCTCGAGTAGTCCTTATAATTTCCAATGGCAGTGTATGGAATTTTGTCCGTAGTACGTTCCGCCTGTAAGGTAAGGCTATGCTCACTCTCTTGGTTCAGTATATACATAAGCGCGAGGGATGGGTAGATGTCCCACTTCGCGATAGCATTCTTGCGGCGTATGTACTGGTATATAGTCCTGTCGTAGGTTGGGTACGAAGTCTGTAACTGATCGTGTTGTAAGCGCAACCCTATCTCATATTGGAGGTTACCTGCGCTCCCTGCATATGTAGTAAAGAGTGCAGGCGATAGGGCGTGCACCTTTGTATCTACGGTAAGCGGGTTTGGGGTTCGCGGCATGATATTCTTCTCTACTTGTGCTATCCAGTGCATATCGCCACCTATTGTGAGTGTAGCGTCGTTTGCAAAGTTTTTGCTGAAGGTGGATTTTACACGTATCATATCGTTCATCCAGGTTACAGTCTCGTTATTGCCGCCGGTAGATTTGTCCTCCTCGGTATTGGAAAATGCTTCTGCACGTTTTAGGTAATCGGTCGCAAAGTCGAAGGTGCTGGTAGTGTCCAGCCTCCAAGTATACTTAAGTTGCCACTGCAAGAGCCCTGTCGGGTTATGCGCTCGTTCTACAGTGGAGGTATTATGGGTCAGATCTTGTGTGGTGTATATAGGCCGTTCTAATGCCAACTCGCCGTAGACAGAGCTTGCAATGATATGGTGCGAATTAGGGCTATATGTGAGCGACAGACGATCGGAGAGCCCCGTAGTCCAAGCTCGGTACGAATAGAGGCTTTGTTGCTTGGTGCCTGTAATTTTGTCGTAGCTTGTATTTTCTTCTTCAGAAAGGGATCGCTGCTGTTCAAAATCCAATGAATTGCGTAGGGTTACCCTATCCCAGCGACCAGACATATAGAAATAGCCTCTACCGCCCGTAGATCCATAATGCCAATAGTAGTCGGTATTTGCATTAAGCTGACCATAGTAGCCGCCTTTTGCTTGTGGTTTTAGGTAGATATGTAGCACGCCGCCGCGAGCCTCAGCGCCTTCATTTGTCGTAGCAGAATAATCTATACCGATGCGTTCTATCTGATCTACGGGGATGGCGCTCAACTCCTTCTGATCCTGCAAGGGCAAGCCATCTAGGTAAATGGCTGCTGGGCGATAGAGAATATTCACAGCGCCATCGTCAGCAACATGCACATTGGGCAACATGTCGAGAGTACGGATAATACTCCCGCTTTGTGTTAACGGACTTTGGATTAGGTTGATCTCGTAGCCCCCTGAGTGCTGTTTTATCCGTTGCCGCGAGATACGAACTTCGTCCAGATCTGTTGTGCTTTCTTCCAATACAATATGCATCGCCGCTTTGGGAGTTACATGTTGCTTTTGGTAGCCGATAGCATTGATAATAAGGCTACACGCTTCGGGCAGAGCATCTAATGCAAAGTTCCCGCCTGCATCACTTACTACGCTCTTTACAAAGGTAGAGTCGGGTAGTAGTGCCACAACATGAACAAACTCTAGGGGTGTGCCTTGCTTATCTACAATTTTTCCCCGCACTGTCTGCTGGGCACTTGCGTTGCTAACCCAAAATAGGGCTATACACAGAGTAAAGAGAGCGAAAGTAGCTTTCATGACAATGATCTTTGAAATCTGTACAAGCAGAAATTATTGCCTGTAGGACGACACGTTTTTTTTAGTGTTACATACTAAAGGTAAGTCTTTTCTGAGAATGTCGCCCGACTGGTCTTTGCGATTGCTCGGAGTTATCGAGGGGAAAAGTAGCAGAATTTATCAGTTCTATGCTATGAATTCGTTGCTAGTAATAGCCGAAAAGCGCCACGTCTATATTCAGAATACGTCCTCGCCATCCCCCTATTTTTAACGAATGGTTGCAGAAAGTAAAAATAGGCTACTCCACGAGCTGTGGGGTGCGCCTAACTTTTGCATCTTTTTAGACTTGCTATCGGATTTTTTGTCGATTGTACACAAAAACATGTCTTGATAAGTATCTGAAAATCAAAAGAAGATCAATAGAGCTATCTTTTTTTTACATCTCTCGGTATAATAGTATTTAGAAAAGTTATTAACTTCATATAATGAAGTCTTAACCAATAATTGAAGACACATGAGACGAGGGTTACTGTTTGTTATGTTGTGTCTGTTGGCGATAGTTGCTACAGCACAGGAGCCAGTACGCTTCGGAGATCGGCAGGTCTACCTAGAAGCGAATGTCCGACCTAAAGTGCGCGGACAACAAGCAAACTCCAGTTTAGAATTGGGCAATCCGTTGGGGGCGAAACTCAACATTCTGCTACAATTCGAGAATGGACAAATTCCGTACCAAAGCCTAGAAGCCAAAGGGATTGTTCTAGGCGACTACCTAGGGGCAAATGCCTATTATGCTCAAGTGATGCCGGGCAGTGAGCCGAGCGATTTTGCAGGTCTTAATATCCGTGCGGCAGTACCGATTCGTAGCGAGTGGAAAGCGGACGACGGTCTGTTTACTAACCACGCCCCCGAGTGGGCTACTGACGGCGATATGCTTAAAATGCGCTTGGTGTGGTTCCCAACCGTGGAGTGGGGGCAGGTGAAAGACCAACTTACGGCACACGGTGTGAAATATTCTACACCAACGGAACTATTACGCACTGTAGATGTAAAGGCTACACGCGAGGAGTTGCTCAAACTCGCCGAACTCGAGGCTGTTGCGATGCTAACGTGGGTAGAACCTCCTAAGCAACTCTTCAATCAGCTTAGTGCACATCTTAGTGGTGCTGCAGCATTGAATCTTCCTACAGAAAAAGGCGGCTTGGGGCTTACCGGAAAAGGTGTTCGTGTCGGTATCTGGGACGGTAATGTAAAGGAACACATGGACTATGGCAATCGCGTGCATATTCAAGAGGCCGAGTATAGCCTTCAGAACTCAGGTGGACACGGGATGCATACTACGGGTACTATTATAGGAAATGGTCTTCTCGATGAGAAGCATCGCGGTATGGCACCCGAAGCTGAGATCTGGACTTGGAACTTCGGCGAACAGTCTAACGGGAAGTCAGAAGCTGCAGAAATGCTCGAGACCTACCGTAAACACCACATTTCCATTACGTCGCACTCGTATGGTTATAGTTATGAATATTTCTGCGATTTGCCACAGTATATCAATTACTCGTTTATGGGACACTCGCTATCGGATCTCTTGGCATACTACATACCCGATATGATCCATGTGTATGCCGCCGGGAACGATCAGGGAGCTTGTAAGCAACAGTTCGGTCATGCCACGCAGTTAGCGAAGAATATTATCTCCGTGGGAGGTTTGAATCCGGATGGTAGGATGTCGACCTACTCGAGTTTCGGTCCACTTCCCGATGGGCGTATCTTCCCCGTAGTATCTGCAAGAGGTACGAATGTTTACTCTACAGTTAATGAGCATATTTACAAGAGTATGAAGGGGACGTCTATGGCGACGCCTACCGTATCGGGGCACTTGGCTCTCCTCACGCAGCGTTGGATGCAGCTCCATGGTGGTGCTATTCCGCCCAACTACTTGCTGAAAGCGCTGGTTGCAAATACGGCAGACGACGCGGGGAACCCGGGACCTGACTACAAGTTCGGTTTTGGTATCCTGAATGCACGTGCAGCGCTTACCGCCCTCGAAAAAGAGTGGTATGTATTTGATAGAATTGAAAATGGCGCTACGAAGACCCACGAGATCAACGTTCCGGAAGGAGTTGGTGAACTCCGCGTTATGCTTGTTTGGAACGACCCGGTAGCTAAAAAACGCTATGCGTCGAACGAGTCGCCTATGGTAAACGATTTGGATCTGTCGCTAACAGTGGGTGGTACACAACATCTCCCACTAACTCTGGATATGAAAAATCCGGATGCTGTAGCTATTGAAAAAGTGAATTCCCTCGATAATACTGAGCAAATTGTGGTGACGAATCCTGCTATGGGTACTTGTACCGTTGAGGTAAAAGGAGTGGTTCGGATGGGCAATGATCAGCCCTATGTTATTGCGTACTATTTCGATTACAAACGCCCAGCGATACTCTCGCCATTGGTTGATGAGGTATATGCACCGGGCGATACCTTGTTGCTGCGCACCCAAAATCTGCAAGAGCCGGTTAAAGTAGAAATTACTCGCGACGGTGGCGCTACTTACAAGCCATTTGGGAAAGCAAAAAACGCCAACAGAGTGCTTATTCTTGGTAAAACGGACAAGACGATCACCAATAAAGCTATGTTCCGCGTAACCGATGCTCGAGGCTACCAAGCTGAGTCGGCAATGTTTAGCATTATGCATCGGGTGGTAGGTGTGAAATTGCTTGCAACCGACTGCTCAAAGGCTTGGAAGCTTACTTGGAAAGCATTACCTGAAGCTGAGAAGTTCGAGATCCTACGGGCAGATGCCGCAGTAGGTGTGTACGAAAACATCGGAACGGCTGAAAAGGGCAAAACCGAGTTTGATATCCCAGAGGATAAAATTGCGGCAGGGCGTAATGTATTTGCTGTACGTGCTATCGGTCCTGACGATGTGCGCGGACCAAGAAGCATTGCTGCTATGGCAACTGTGGCTACGACACCGGTTACGATTACTGAACTCCCATATCTCCAAGCATTTGAAGATTGGCCGAATCTGAACGTGAGCGCTACAGCCGGAAGTGCTATTAGATTTGTAGTAGGCGAAGGGCTCCCGGCTTACAAACTTCCGCTTCGTGCACACTATTTACTCTTTGGGGCGCCTAAAAAAGCAGCACCTAAGTGGGAAAACCCATTCGAGACACAACCCAACTATGTAGCGAAGGTTAATACTTGCGAAATAGATCTCTCAAAGTACGCGGGAAAAGAGTTGCAGCTTCTTGCATATTACTTTATGGCAATAAAAGCAGACCCGAAAGGCTCTTTAATGCGAGTGTTGATTAACGACCAAGAAGAGGAAGATTTCCTCGGGCGGAAGCAGATTGAGGGAGATGGCGACGAGCATTACGTATCTTACGATATTTCGAAGTATGCGGGTCAGAAGATCAAACTCCGTTTTGAGTTCGCTCTGCAGGCTAAAGATAATATCGCAGCACTCCTCTACTACAAGATTATTGAAAAAGAGAAGAATCCGGATGTTGGTATAGCATGGGCTAATAACCCCGAAATAGAAGCGAAAGCCCATATGGGGGTAGAAACCATAAACTTTAAGGTTCAGAACTACTCTTCGGTGGAAGCTACGGGTGTGCCGGTATCGCTGTTGATAGATGGTAAGGTAGCTTGGTCTGAAAATATTGAAAAGCTCAAACCTTTTGAAGAGAAGGTATTTGCTGTTGCACACGACTTCTCGAACGAGGAAGCGCACAAGTATAAGATGGAAGTGCGTGTTCATACACAGGGCGATACAAATCCGGCGAACAATGCTTCCGGTTTCGAAGTCTACAACATGGGCAACACGCTCCCGATGCCGGAGATGACATTTATGAATTTCTTAGGATATAAGATTCCTATTCTGCCGCGAGTGCAACAACCCTTCACGGGCAAGATGCTCTTTACTGACGGGCGCGGACCGCTGGAAAATTATAAGCCTACAGAAAAGTCTGTAGTACGACTGGTACCGAAATCAGAGAATGCCGTAGCGCAGCTTACCTTTAAAGATGTACACTTGACTAAGTATGATACAATTGCAATCTTCACGCACGATGTTAATTTGAAAAAGATAGAACCCAAGGATGGCGAATTCTTTATCAAGAATAGGATTACACAACCTCTGACTTTCGTTTCTGAAGCGCGTGATGGATCTATTACAGTTTACTTCTCGGGTTATGACACAGAACGGAACGCTCCTGGTTGGATAGCAGACTTAGAAGAGGTAGTACGCCCCAACCAATGGCAGATTACCGATGTGAAAGAGGTAGCGGGCTCAGATGCTATGCATGTTAAAATCCAGTACACGGTGAAGAACCTGCTTTCGGTTCCTGTATACGACTTGGGTATGTTTGTAACCATTGATACTAAGGATACCTACTACCCGATTGCAACCTTGCCTGTCGGTGAGACGGTATTTACCCTCCCGGATGAGTATGAAATTATGACGCCGATGCGGAAAGACTTCTTCTTCGAACTTGCGATAGACGGCGATCCTAATGATAATAAGAAAGTCTTCAGTTTGATTCGTGAGCCTATCTGGAACGGTGGTACGATTAAGAAACCCAGAAAATGTTACATCAAGGAAATCGTAGTACAAGGCAGCCAAGATACCATTAAGCCTTTACCATACGATCAGACTCGTTATATGGCCGATAAGAAGATTACCCTGTATACGAAGAGCGAGAATGCCTTGCAGTTCACCCTATCGAGCAAAGTAAAACAGGATATGCTTGAGGGGAATATCCGCCTCTGGGTAGATCTTAATGACGACAATAAGTTCGACGATAACGAGTACGAACTCTTCAAGGCTAAGCTCGAAAAGGATAAAAATGTTTACCTGCTGAAGCTTGATTATTCGGCAGCTACCGACCTTAAAGAAGGTGAGCATCGTATGCGCGTCATGCTCTGTAAAGACGATGAGTACGAAAGCTACAAAGCTGGTAAAGAAATAGAGTGGGGACACGTAGTCGACTTTACAGCAGAGTTAAAAACTGGGAATAGCCCTTACGATTTCGAAGTTGCATTGCTACAGCTGGTTGGTTTGAAATCGTCGCAAGAACTCTCTAATGAAACCGAGATTAAGGTGAGAATCCGCAACAACGGACTCAAGAAGTTAGAGAGAGTAAAACTCGCCTACAAGGTTAACGATGCTGCAGAAGTAGAACAAGAATTTACTTGCGATATCGCACCGGGTAGCGAAGGCGCCTGCACATTTACCAAAAAAGCGGATCTCTCCGAAGCGGGAATGAAGTTTAAGGTAGTTGCGAGTTTGAAGAGCGAGGATAAGAATACCAAAGACAACGAGGTATCAGCTACGGTGGTGAAATTTGCAGAAAAGACCGATGCTATCTATTCGCTTGCTTTCAATGGAGAAAAAACCGAATTCCTACACTTAGGTAAGATCGGGACTGCGGTCTCTGATAATAAGATGACTATTGAAGGTTACTGGAAATTGGACGAACCGCAATTAGCGAATTTAGTAGCGGCACCTGGCGAAGGTGGTCTAACCATTTCCACGGTTGCGGGCATCCAAGGTATTCCAGATAATTCTCTTGCTGTTGTTGTTGGCGAGGAAGGGGTATTTATTAGTAAGGAACCTGTTCTAAAGCCAGGCGAATGGCAGCATATCGCTGTGACCATTTACGTAGAGAAATTTTGGAGTCTCTCATTCTTATATGCTGACCTTTACGTTAATGGTGTGAAAAAAGCTTTACGATCGAGTGGTGATGAAAACTTTGCTCCGACAACAATAGTGGCTAACTATAAGTTGAAGGGCGAGAATGCTATGCTTCGTTTCTGGAATAATGTTCAGAATAAGGGTCTTCTCAAAAAGAACATGACTAAGAGCGTTAGAACTTCCGATGGGAAACTGCCTGATGGGTGTATAGGTGAGTTTATTTACACCGAAGGTAAGGGTTATGGGTCGTTGTCTGGCGAAGGACCGTTTGCCTTCATTAGAACAGAGCGCGACAAGGTTAAAGTCGGTGAGATGTGGAAAAAGATTGAGAATGCTTTGCAATCGATAAATCTGAAAACACAAGTATTGCCAATGAAGCTGCTTAGCGCTTCCGAATATGAGATCACGGTACCCTTCGATGCGAACCTAGCCGAAATTGAGGGCTTGACCTTTGAGTATGCTTGGGGTGAAGGTAAGGTAGTTAAGAAAGACGATAATACGGAGGTGGAAGCTACTACAAAGCTCGATTTCGCTACCGCAGCGGATAACAAAATCGTCTTCCAAGCAGAATGCGAACTCTTTGGTAAGAAGATTACGCAAGACTTTACGCTAAAGATTGTAAAAGACCTTTCGAATGCTTGTGATCTGAAAGAGATTGCTCTGTTGAAAGAGAAGAATCCGGGCTTGAAAGCGGATATTACGAAATCGGAGCCTGTAGCGACTATGATTGCTTTTGAAGCTCAGGATGAAGCAGCAAACAAAAAGTTGAATGTTAGGGCGGTGAAACTCTTGGTAAAGAAGATTGCCGAAAAATCGAAACTCTTTGTAGGCGAAACAGAGTATCCGGTAACTGCCGAAGGTGCTGAAATTCAAGCAGATCTTTCGCTACAGCCTTTACGTCTGCGTATCGTAGCGGAAAATGGTCGCGACGAAAAGAATTACTACGTAAAACTAGCTATGGGGCAAACCATTACATGGGAGCAAGCAGATGTTACTTGTACCTATGGCGACAATACGAAAGAATTCTCTGCAACAGCTACATCGGCACTCCCGGTAGAATTCCGAAGCCTCGACCCGAATATTGCTACAGTGAATAAGCAAGGGAAACTTATTACGGTAGGTCTGGGTGAAACCATGATTGCGGCTAAACAAGAAGGTAACGAGCAGTATACTCCAGCAGCCGAAGTAACACATAAGGTGACTGTAACGCGCGCGAACTTGAAAGTTAAGGTTAAGGATATGACTTGGCCGCAGGGTAGCGAGATGCCAGACATTGAATTCGAATTCGAAGGACCAATCGCACAAGGTGCTGAGTATTTACTCGATTGGCCGTACGAAATTCAGTTTACTGATGGTAAGGCATGGGACGGCGTGAAACCCTTAGAAATAGGCGAGTATAAGTTAGTTCCGAAGAACTACACGGCGCCCTACGATTGGGGTAACTATAAAATTACTCGCGAGACGGGTAAACTTATGGTAACCGCTCCGACCGATGCTAAGACCATTACATTTAAGGTTGTAGACGGTGCGGGTACGGCTGTAGAAAATGCGATGCTAACCTGTGGCGAGTTTGTTTACACAACGCAAGCCGACGGAACCGCAAAGGCATACATCCTTGCAGATGAAAAAGTAACCTACAAAGTAGTGGCTACGAAAGATGGTTACCGTTCGGACGAAAAAGAATTCGTTGTCACCGAGGATGCAACCATAACGCTAACTCTGCTGCAAAACGAATTTACGCTAACTTATACTACAGACGAGCACGGGATTATCTCCGGAAATGCAACTCAGAAGGTGCCTAAGGATGCTGATGGCGAAGAGGTGATTGCAGTCTCCAAGGATAAGAAGTATCGTTTCAAGAAGTGGGACGACGGTGTGATGACCGCTGCTCGTACAGACAAGAAGGTGACTGCGAATAAGACCGCAAAGGCTGAATTTGAAGAGATCGCCTACACGTTGGTTTATGAGATTGGCGAAGGCGGTAAACTCATTGCAGGGAATAAACAGCAAACTGTGAAAGCTGGAGCTGACGGTACAGAAATTACTATTGAAGCGAACCCAGGATATGCATTCTGTGGTTGGTCTGACGGTGGTGACGAACTCAAACGTACCGATAAGGAGGTTTGGGGAGATAAGACCGTTAAAGCGCTCTTTATGAAACCCTATGCGCTAACTTGGAAAGAAGACTTCCAAACAGAGGATCTTACCAATTGGCAATCGTCTAGGTTAGAGAAAGGACAGGCGGGCTTTACGTTGTTGTACTCTGATTACAATGTTGTTTTGGGTATTTATCCCCTAATTGAAAAAGGAGTAGGGAATCGCCACTATAAAGACGTTTGGAAAGCGACACCGTGGTTCTCTATCGAGAATAGGAATTCTGCGGCTCTTAAGTTTGCATGGAAGGTAGTTTATGATGCAGGTACTATCATGACTTGCGAAGCGAAGCTGCAATATCGTTTTGAAGATGCAGAAACTTGGTTGGATCTTGCGACAATAGCTCCCACTCCAAACTTCACATCGGTAGACTACTCACTCGACGATACGAAGCTGGGTTCGCACAAAATGATTCGTTTCCGTATGTTATTCAGCAATCCGGATACGCAGGATGTGCTCTATGCTATTGATGACATAAAGATTGCATTCGATCCGGAACCCGCCAACGAGGTGATTATTCGTTACTTTGCAGCTGAGCACGGTAAGCTGAAGAAAGACGGTACCACCGATCTATTTACCAATATGGACATCACCACAACTACCGGAACTCTTGGAGCTAAGGTTGTGGCTGTTCCGGACGATGGCTACGAATTTGTTAAGTGGTCGGATGGTAAGAAGGAAGCTGAGCGCCAAGATCAGAAACCGATTATGGTAACAGCCTACTTCAAGAAGAAAGCGACGGGTATGGCTACCATTACTTACAAGGCGAAGGACGGTGGTATTATCCAAGGTGCTCCACAGCAAAAGGTAGAATTGGGTAGCTTCACTTCTTCCGTTACCGCGAAACCCAACGAGGGCTTCCTATTTACGAAATGGGATGACAATTCGACAGCTAATCCGCGTTCAGACAAGGCAGAAGCAGATAAGACCTTTACTGCAGAATTCGAACAAGCTGTTATCCTTACCTACACTTCTACAGCTTACGGTCATGTAGAAGGTAATACGAAGCAAACGGTTGGCAAGGGCACCGACGGTACCGAAGTGGAAGCTGTGCCCGATGCAGGTTGCGAATTCTTGGGTTGGTCAGATGGTTTGATGACTCCGAAACGTACCGACAAGAACGTACAGCAGAACATCACGGTAGAAGCTCGGTTTGCGAAAGTCTTCAAAGTAGAACTGGTAGTGAAATCGGGTGAGGGTACCATCGAAATCGAGGGTTATACGGAAGCTCAGCTCGAAAAAGTACCTATGAAGAGCGAACTTACGGTGGTTGCTAAACCGAAAGATGGTTGGAAGCTCACAGCTTTGAAAGCAGGTAAGTCGAACATCCTGAAGACTATGAAATTTACGGTTTACAAGGACGTTACCGTAGAGGCAGTCTTTGAAGAGGATACTCCTGTACGCGAAGCGACGTTTGCTAATGTTTCGGTAGCGCCGAATCCGTTTGCAGAACAGTTGACTATCAAGAACGAAGAGTTACTTGGTGGTAGCTACGTACTGTTGAATGCGAATGGTCAGAGTGTTCGTAGTGGTGCTCTGGAAGTAGGTGAAACGCACATCCCGACGGGTGAGCTTACCTCCGGACTCTATCTCCTGCGCCTAACGGCATCGAATGGAGCAACAACCACTTACCGCCTTGTGAAGTAAGTGACGCAAAACTCTATTAAACAAACGAGGGCACTCGAAAGGGTGTCCTCGTTTTTGATTTCGTTTGTATGTGCTAGTGTAGGGGCTTGATTTGTTTTGCATATGTAGAGACAAAAAACTCGTGCAAGGAGTAATCCTATGCACGAGTTAAGTATTAAAAGTACTTGTGTTTTACGATCGTTTAGTTGCTAGAGTTTTTTTTGGAATGTGAACGAATGGGTTTCGTCGTTTTGAGTTAGAGAATATTGCAGCGATCGGTTGTTGTGTGTGTAGGTAATGGTGAGATCGTAGCTAAGATTGGTGTTGTCTTTTAATTTGAAAATAATGTTGTCAGAAGATCTACTTTTGATAGAGAATAGCTCTGTTTTATTATTGATAGGGTTTTTGATTTGAATAGTGTTATCATTGGCTTTGGTAACGATAATTTGGACGAGCTGACCTTCTTCCATTCTTTCGTAGGTTCCGATCACCTCGTCTAATGTTAGCTCTTTATTTTTAGGCATATCGTCCTTTTTAGCACAGGAGTTGAATGCGAGAGATAGTAATGCAGTGCATCCTAGGAGGATAGTACACGCTAAACGATTCCGAATCATACTTTTTTTTGCAATTAAAATGATCTTATTGTGTCCCTAAGACAAAAAGTATGCCTAGTGTTTGGTCTTTTTCAGTAGGCAGAGCAAACTAAAAGTTATTGCTCCGTTGAGAATTAAGAGTTCGTAACCCATACGGTACTGAAGATAATAAGCAATGAGCCAGCTTATTAAAAAGCTTAGTAGTGGTCCGCCTATAGCAGCTAGTGGCGCTAAGCGATCGCGGATTTGCCAACGACTGAAGAGTCCGAAGGCAAAGAACCCTAGTAACGGACCGTAGAGATAGCTTACGAAGGTAAATAGAGCACTGATAATACTCCCCTCATTCAACCAACGGAAAGCGAGGATAAGCAAAAGGACTAATAGCGATAGTCCGAAATGTACTAGGGTTCGGATGCGGATGGCTTTGGGGGTTTCGGATTTTATGTTCAAGATATCCCATACAAAGGAGGTAGTGAGTGCGGTGAGCGCTGAATCGGCAGAAGAAAAGGTTGCTGCAATTATTCCTAAAGTGAAAAGTACGGAAACGATGGGCGGTAGCAGTCCACCTGTAGCTAGCGATGGGTATAGTTCGTCGCCTTTTGTGGGTAGAGGGAGTCCGTTTTTTTGTAAAAAGAGCACGAGCAGTACCCCTAGTGCTAAAAGCACAAGGTTTATGGGCAAGAATCCGTATCCGTAGGCAATCATGTTCTTTTTTGCTTCTTGGAGCGTCTTACAGCCTAGGTTTTTCTGCATCATATCTTGATCGAGTCCGGTCATGACGATGGGGACAAAGGCACCGGCTAGAAACATTTTTACGAAATGCGACGAGCTGTTCCAATCCGACCATTCGAAGATTTGGGCATACGGGCTCTCTGCGATAGTTGTAAAGAGGGAACTCCAGTTTAGGTCGAGTGCTTGAGCGAGGTAGTAGATGGTGAGTAAGAGTGTGCCGAGCATAACGGCTGTTTGAAAGATATCGGTCCAGATGATAGTCTGTATCCCAGCGCGAAAGGTGTAGAGCCAGATAAGCAGTAAGGTAATAACAACGGTTATTAGGTATGGTATTCCCCATGCTTGGAAAATAAGCGAATGCAGTACAGTGGTTACTACGTAGAGTCGTAGCGAGGCAATAACCGCTCTGTTGGTAATGAAGAGTAGCGCACTCGTTTTGTAGCTTACCTGCCCCAGTCGTTCTTGTAAATAACTGTAAATACTGGGGGTTTTGAGTTTGTAGTACACGGGTAAGAGGATGTAAGCGATGGCGTAGTAACCTAGTATGTAGCCCAGCACCATTTGTAAGTAGTGAAAGTGTGTGGTGAGTACCCATCCGGGTACGGAGATAACAGAGATCCCAGAGAGCGAGACTCCGAGCATCCCAAAGGCGATCATGTGCCAAGGTGCGGTGCGTTTCCCGAGGAAGAAGGTATTGGGCGTGGAACGCCGTCCGGTGAGGTATGCAATGAGCAATAGTACCAAAAAATAAAGCAGTAGGAGTAATGCCATGGTGTGTTGTTCAAAAATTTTCTTGCGAATTTATGTATTCGTTAGCAATGGTCTTCTTGTTTCCCGAACTGCTAAAAGGGTTAGTCCGCCCTTTTGTACGCAACTATACTAAATATACAGTAGCTTTGTATGGCTAATAGTAGCGGTAACGATAGGACAATAAATCATGGTAACAAAAGAGTTGATAGCGCCACAGAGCATTGTTGTGGTGGGCGCTTCGGACGACGTCTATAAACCCGGTGGGCGCGTACTTGAAAACCTTCTTCAGTATAAATTCCCTGGGAAGCTTTACGCAGTAAATCCGAAAGCGGAAAGCGTGCAAGGGATTAAAGCGCACAAGGCAGTAGAAGAGCTCCCGCAGGTGGATCTGGCTATCTTGGCAGTAGCAGCTAAGTTTTGCCCGCATATTGTAGAAGTCCTTGCCAAGGAAAAGGGCACGCGCGCGTTTATCATCCTTTCGGCGGGCTTCCACGAGGAGAATGAGGAGGGGGCACGTCTTGAGCGCGAGGTAGTTGCTACCATAGATAGTGTAGGAGGATCGCTCATAGGACCGAATTGTATCGGGATGATGAACTCGAACTATACGGGAGTATTCAGTCGTCCGATTCCGAAGTTTAACCCCAAGGGTGTTGATTTTATAACAGGTTCGGGTGCTACGGCCGTATTCATCCTAGAGTTAGGGATGCAACAAGGGTTGCAGTTCTCCTCGGTCTTCTCGGTCGGGAATAGCGCACAGCTCGGCGTGGAAGAGATTTTGGAATACCTCGACGAGTCGTTTGATCCGAAGACGAGCTCACGCGTGAAATTGCTCTACGTCGAAAGCATCAGCAAGCCCGAAAAACTTCTGAAGCATGCTCGCTCGCTTATCAACAAAGGCTGTAAGATAGCGGCAGTAAAAGCTGGGTCGTCGGAAGCGGGGAGTCGTGCCGCAAGTTCGCATACGGGAGCAATGGCAAGTAGCGATGTGGCTGTAGATGCTCTTTTCCGCAAGGCAGGTATTGTACGTTGCAGAGGGCGGCAAGAGCTACTGACTTGTGCAAGCATCTTTATGCTTCCGGAGCTTAAGGGTAAAAAGATTGCAATTATTACGCATGCCGGCGGACCGGCAGTTATGCTAACCGATTCGTTGTCGAACGGTAAGATGGAAATTCCGAAGATTAGTGGTCCGAAAGCAGAAGCTCTCCTTGCGAAGCTTTTCCCAGGCTCCTCGGTGGCGAACCCGATAGATTTCCTAGCAACAGGTACGGCGGAGCAACTTGGGTTTATTATAGATGCTTGCGAGAAGGATTTTGACGTGGATGGGATGGCCGTTATTTTTGGCAGTCCGGGTCTTTTCCCTGTTTACGATGTGTACGATCTCCTTTCGGAGCGGATGCGTAGCTGTTCGAAGCCGATTTATCCTATTTTGCCGTCGGTGGTGAATGTAGCCGATGAGATCTCAAAATTCGTAGAAAAAGGCAACGTTTACTTTCCCGAGGAGGTTGTCTTTGGCGATGCTCTGTGTCGTATTATGCAGACTCCCTCGCCGCAACCCGAAAATGCACAGCTACCCACAGTGGACGAGAAAGCCATCCGCCAGATAATAGACCATGCAGAGGATGGCTATCTGGCTCCGGATAAGGTGCAAGCGCTTTTGGACGCGGCAGGGATTGCACGTGCTGGCGAAGCAGTGGTAGCACAAGAGGCGGACGCGGTACAGGCTGCCGAAAAGTTGGGCTATCCTGTTGTTATGAAAGTAGTGGGTCCGGTGCACAAGTCGGACGTCGGAGGTGTAAAGCTTAATGTGCGTGATGCGGCTACCGTACGCTCGGAGTTTCAGCGCATGATGAAAATAAAAGATACTACGGCTATTCTCCTTCAGCCTATGCTCAGTGGTTCGGAGCTCTTTGTAGGCGGTAAGCGCGACGAGCGGTTCGGAGCTATGGTACTTTGCGGTATGGGCGGAATCTTTATTGAAGTCTTGAAGGATGTCATGGCGGGGCTTGCGCCTATCTCTGTTCCGGAAGCACAGGAGATGATAGCTCGTTTGCGTAGTGTAAAGATTTTGGACGGAGTGCGTGGTCAAGCTCCTATCCCACGCGAGAAGTTTGCCGAGGTAGTAGCACGGCTTTCGGTACTTATGACTGTTGCTCCCGAGATTTTCGAAATGGATCTCAATCCGCTCCTCGGTTCCGAAAAGGGCGTGGTGGCAGTAGATGCACGTATCCGTATTGTTCGCTAGTGTATGGCGACGAAGCTTAAAAGAAAGATTACTCAAAACGAATGGATACTCATCGCAATGTTGCTGGTGGGTATCCTCCTCGTCATATTGCGTTGGAATGCGATTCGTGAGGTTTTGCAGCAGACCTTTCGTGCGTATTTCCCATAGATGATACTGTAGCTATTGCCCGTTTGCCACGAAGAGAACTCCATGAACTTACAAGCGCTACAAGCGTTTCATTTCAAAAGCTATTCGGTTCTGGAAGCGCTTTTTCACCCACGGCTCAATATCTTGGTAGGGGATAACGGTCAGGGAAAGACCAATATCTTGGACATGATCTATTATCTGAGTCTGTGTAAGTCGCCTCTACGGTTGCCCGATTCGGCAGCTATACAGCACGAAATGCCAAACGCTACATTGCATGCTACGTACCTAGACGATGCACAAAGATCCTATACGGTTGCGATGGCTATTCGCCGAGGTGCAGGTAAGGAGGTGCGTTTGAACGATATCCCCTACGAGCGCATCTCGGAGCACATTGGGCGCTTTCCGATGGTTGCCATTTATCCGCAGGATATCGACCTGACGGCAGACGGTGGCGACCTTAAGCGGAGATTTATGAATGCTACGATTTCGCAATACGAGCATGAGTATCTTACGGCTCTCCAGCAGTATGAAGCAACGCTTGCACAACGCAATGCACTCCTCAAGACGCGTGGCGGTATAGACCATACGTTGTGGGAGATTATAGATGAAAAGCTAGTTACCCCTGCTGCTATTATTTTCCGCGAACGAAAGCTCCTTTGCGAGAGGATTGCTCCGCTTTTCCGGTACTACTATGCACGTATTGCACAGGATGCAGAACAACCCGAACTCTGCTACCGTACGCAATTGGAAGAGGGCGAGTATCGCGAGTTACTCTATGCTGCACGAGAGGCTGATATGCACCTAGGCCACACGAGTGTGGGTATTCATCGCGATTCGATAGATTTTGCTATTGATGGCTATTTACTCCGTCGAGAAGGCTCGCAGGGGCAACAAAAAACCTTTGTAGTAGCGCTGAAATTAGCACAGTATGCCTACATTTCTGAAATTCTGAAGGAAAAGCCCATCCTCCTTTTGGACGATATCTTTGATCGTTTTGACTCTCGACGTATCGAACAGCTGTTAGCACTCCTAGCTGAGGAAGACTTCGGGCAAGTATTTATCACGGATACCGCGCCTTTGCAACGGGCACGCGAACGGATTGCAGATCTGGCGATGGTTGCGCTTTACAATGTTGAGAAAAGCGCTCTCACACCTTGCGAAAATGTTTGAGGAAGACGAAGAGGTAATACTGAGTGATATCCGCACTCCCAATTCGTTGCGCAATGCATTAGGGCAGCTTTTGCTGCGTAATCCGCGATTGGCAGAGCAGTTTACGTTTGCTGTAGCGAAAGATTTGTGGATGAAGACCAACACTCCAGCTATTTTGAATGCAACGGGCGAGATAACCTATCGCGAGGGAGTGCTTTTTATTCAAATTCTTAACCCATCGTTGCGCGCTAACCTTAATGGGATGCGCCGCGAGGTTTGTAGGCAATTGAACGAGCGAATGGAGTTTGTGTCGCTTCGCGATGTAAAATTCGTTTGAAAATGAAAAGCGTAGATAGGGTTCCGGAAGTTGTGAACCCTCAAGTGCTGCAACGGTTGGCACTCTTGCTTCGTGGCGTGGAGCGTGTAGCAATTTTTTGTCATGCCCGACCGGATGGCGATGCTATAGGCTCTTCGGTGGGGCTCGGAAATCTGCTCACCCTAAAAGGCATAGAGGTTATGTGCATTGCCCCCAACAAGCCGCCAGCACATGTTGCTTGGTGCGATTCGCATGGTTTGGTTCGCAGCTACGAAGAGGAGGGCGCAGAGGTGAGAGCCTACTTGCCTACTTGCGAGCTCTTCTTTTGTTTGGATTTTAACGACCTTTCGCGTCTCGACGAACCCCTCATGCTGCATGTAGATCCCCTGTCGGTACCCCGTGTGATGATCGATCACCATCCGTATCCTACTGCGCAGTTCGATCTCTATTTTTCTATGCCAGAGACAAGCTCTACGTGCGAATTATTAACGGAAGTAATACTGGGCTACTGGGGGGCGGAAGCTATTACACCAGAAGTCGCTGTCCCGCTCTACATGGGGTTGATGACCGATACGGGTTCGTTTAGTTATTCGTGTTCGCGCAAACGGACTTTCGAAATAACAGGCGAGCTCATTTCGCGCGGTGTCGATGTGCCGAGTGTACATTCGGCAGTTTATAATAGCAGATCGCTGAATAGCTTAATGTTGCAATCGTATCTGCTTGCGCATAAAACGACTTTCTTTGCTAGGAATACGTGTTCTATTATGTGCCTCGACCTCGATCTACAGCGCGAGTACGATTACCAGCCCGGGGATGCGGAGGGTATTGCGAATTTACCTCTTACAGTAGATACGGTACAGATATCGGTTCTCCTTACGGAGCGACAAAATGGTACGGTACGCGTCTCGACACGCTCCACAAAGCGTTATGCAATTAACAGTCTAATGTCGCGCTACTTCAATGGTGGCGGGCATCCGCAAGCTTCGGGAGGCACGCTACGAATGTCGATCTCGGAAGCGAAACGCTATACACGACAGAGGCTGGAAGAATTTTTGCGTGAGGCGTAAAAGCGGCAAGAATTAGATTGCTGAAGTGGCGAGTACACGCCATTGGGAGTTGTGGCGTAGAAGGAATCCGCGCCTTATCATATTGCGCAGTTGTTTTTGGACGGCAGTTGTTGAAATGCCACTTATTTGTGCAAGCTCACGAATGCTAATATCGGGGTCTTCTTGCATAGCGAGCAAAAGCGTGCTGCTGGTGTGGCTACGAAATGCTATTTTTTTGCCATCAAACCACCATACATTGGGCGCTGACTCGCGTGCAAAATCTAATCGGAATTTTAGATCGTTGGCGACAAGCTTTTTGAAAAATTTTCGGAACGTACGGATCTGTTGTAAAGAGGCTTGTGCACCGTCTGTAGCGGAAGGTCCGATTTCGATATCCGTTGCGTGTAAAGCTTCGAGATACTCTCGTTTATTTTTGTTTCGTACGACGACCATAGGCCAATCGAAGCGTGCAAGGATGTAATTGGTTAGCAAGCGTGCCATCCGTCCGTTGCCGTCTTCGAAAGGATGAATGCGAATGTAGCGGTAGTGAAACAGTGCTGCTAAGTCTGTGGGTGCGAGGCAGTGGGTTTCGATAGCGTCGTTGATCCAGTCGACGAGATCTGTCATTAATGCTGGAGTCTCTTCCGGCGAGGCATAGTCGAATCTTTCGCCTGTGAGGGTTATAACGCTGTTGGGGCGAGACTTGTAGGCACCGGCATGGATGGTATAGTTAGTGCTTGTGCCGTCGGGTAGGGAGTGGTATTGTATGTAATCTTCGCGGAGGAGAGTTTTGTGCAGCTGCCGGATGAATGTCTGGGTGAGTGGTGCCTTGCGCAGGATTTCTTCCTCGAGCATTTTCATGCTTACGAGGCTGGCGCTCATATCTACAAAATCCTTGAGCGGGCTCTCGCCACTTACTTTACCTAAGAGTAGGAGGAGTTCGGTCTGTCCGTAGGTGAGCGTATTCCCTTCTAAGTGATTGGTATTGTAGTGGTAGTCGACCAAGAAGAGCTTATCGAGTAGGTATTGTTTTCGTTGGCTCAGGGGTTGTGCTGCCAGCCATTGTGCGCGGAGGGTTGTGAGTTTATCCATATACTGCATAGGGTTATTGGGCAGCGGTGAGCGATCGAAAGACTTCCTCTAGGTGCGATTCGCGGCGGTAGAGCGTATGTAGAGTATAACCTCGAGTACTAGCAAACTGGAATAATTGCGGACGGAGGTCGTCGTTTGCAGTAGTTCGTACGAGGTAATCGCCGTGAGCATTCTGTTCGATGGTTGTGTTTGGGCACCATTCCTGCAATTCGGTTATGGTTGGTGCGGTTACAAAGCCTACGACGTAAGTTTGGGTATCGCGACTAGCCATCAGCTCGTGCGTCGAACTCACGGCTACTAGTCGCCCTTCGCGGATAATAGCCACACTGTCGCAGAGGGCTTCTACTTCTTGCATAATGTGTGTGGAAAAGAGTACGGCACGCTCCCGCCCCATTTCCTTAATCAGTTGTCGGATTTCTACAATTTGGTTGGGGTCGAGTCCGTTGGTTGCTTCGTCGAGGATGAGGGTTTCGGGGTCACCGATGAGCGCAGCGGCTAGTCCGACGCGTTGTTTATAGCCCTTAGAAAGCGTTTTAATGCGCTTCTGCCGCACTTTTTGCAAACCAACGAGGTTTCCTACCTCTAGTACTCTTTGTCGCACTCTCGTTAAGCTATAGAGGCTTGCAACGTAGTGTAGGTATTCGTAGGGGTAGAGCTCGGTGTGTAGCGGATTTTGTTCGGGGAGATAACCGAGGCGTTTTCGCCAAGAGCCGTCGTCGCCGGTTACCGAGAGTCCGTTGACATATACAGTACCCGAGGTAGGCGCTATAGCCCCGGTGAGGATTCGCATAGTGGTCGACTTCCCCGCGCCGTTCGGACCTAGGAGCCCCATAATTTGTCCATTCGCAACTTCTAGCGAGATTCCGTCCAAAACCAGACGTTGTCCCCACTGTTTAGAGAGCGACTCGATGCGAATCATATCTGTTTGGGTTTTGTATAGTAGCGTTAGTTGTAGTATCGCAGGAGACGTTTGCGGAAGAGCTCTTCATTAGCAAGGTTTATGTTGGCAACAAGTGCCCGGATATTAGTCTCGCGTTCTTGAACCTCTGCGGGGCTCAGTTGCGCTTGTCCCTGAAAAACGATGTAATCTACACGGTAACCTGCCGAATCGAGCGTCATCGCGACAGCTGCCTGATAGTCGTCGAAAACAATAACGGAGGGAAGGCTTTTTTCGGTATATCGAGCAATGGCATCACGAACGCATCCGCTGATGTAGTGAATTTGCTGCTCGCCGAGGTATTTAGCTCCGAGCATCATCCGTACTAGGTCTATTTGTGCGAGGGCGTGCCCATCTTTTGCATGTACGAGTTTTCGGTACTTTTTGTCGGATGTCTTGAGAAAGAGTTGGATGAAGCTTTCGGGGATTCCTTGTAGGTCGCCGAGGTCGTTTTCCTTCGCGCGGAGTTTATACTCTTTTTGTGCAGCTTTCTGACTGGTGGGGGCATAGTACTCCCAGTCCTTGGTACGGAGATAGGTAGTAGTGGGCGGATCTGGTTTCCAATCTGTAATGGGTCTGCGGAGATTGTTGTGCTGTAGGTGCAGTTGTTCGCCCTCTAGAGCGTAGATAATACAATTGATTAGGTGTACGTATCCGCCACCGATGGACTGGTGTAGTGCGCCCCAGAGAGTGAGGTAGGGCGCAGGATTCTTGATAGAGTCTGCGGCATTGGATGGTTTTGTTAGGGTATCTACGGGGTGTTCGCGGAGGTAGGAGACGAAGTCGCGGTCGAGCGAAACCGGGAAGTAGGTGGTACTGTTGGCGAGAAACGGGTTCCCATGTTTGGTGTTCTCGTGGTGGAGTGCGCGGACGTCCATCACGTAGCTGCTATCGTTGCGCAGGGTTACGTGGAGGTTGTAATCGCTGCCCCAGTGCATGTCGCGAATGTCGGAATTCTGACTCCAAGCAACTACGGGTAAAAGTACGAGAACGGCTAATAGTCTGTAATTTCGCATGTCAAAACATAACTAAAAGTAGGGGAGCAGCCGCAAGGAGTTGCTAGCATCGTCGCCCCTAACATACTGTACAAATATATGCATAGCCAACCAGAATCGGTGCATTCGGTAATTGTGGGCGTGAGTGGCGCTAGTGGTGCGATGATAGCGCGATCGTTACTGACTCTGTTGCGCGATAATACCAATTGCCGTGTAGATGCGATTTTTACGCCGACTGCCGAACAGGTTTGGCAGAGCGAACTCGGGGAGGCGCTACCTGTTTCGGATGCTCAGCTTACAGTGCATGCTATTAGCGACTTTACTTCGCCTCTAGCATCTGGTACCTACCCTACGCAGGGGATGATAGTTGCTCCGTGTTCTATGGCAACCTTAGCTAAGATAGCACATGGGATTGCAGATAATCTCCTCACGCGTGCTGCGGATGTAACTATAAAGGAGGGACGTCGGTTGGTTTTAGTGCCCCGTGAGTCGCCACTCTCGAGTATTCATTTGCGCAATATGCTTACACTTTCAGAAATGGGAGTAGTTATTGCTCCTCCGATGCCTGCTTTTTACGAACGTCCCGCGACGCTTGCACTAGCCATCGATTCGTTTGCAGCGCATCTGCTTAATTTGGTGCAGATCTCTATTCCGCGAAAGGTTTGGGGAGTAGATACGTTGCCATAGGGAGTGTGATGCTATTTCAAATACGTTGTAAGAGGCGTAATAGACAGAAGTTATTGTATCGGGATTTGCGATTGATACGCATCGTGGTGCCGCTACTTCTGTTTTTGGCGCTAATCCCCAATATTTACCTAGCACATTATTATGCAGCGGGGATGGCAATAGCTGTTGTTGTGATGGCTTTATCTCTTTCCTTGCTCTTTGCATGTGTACTTCCACTTCGTTGGTGGTTATTGCTGCTAGGGCTTCCGTTGCTGCTCTTGCCTATAGAGCTTACGAGTTGGCTTTCGGTCGACACGCCGCTCAACTATGGGGTTTATCTCTCTATTCGCGAAACGAATTGGAATGAGGCAGTGGAGCAACTTCGAGGGTATTGGTTGCCTATTGTCTGTTTCGTCCTCTTTTTAGTATTGTATTTTGGGTTGCTATTCCGATTTATTCCGCGTGGAGTTTGGCTTTCGCGTCGCTTTCGTTGGTGGCTTTTTCCTATTCTTTTGCTTGTTGTAGGAGTATTGCCGCTAGTTGCTATGAATAGCGAACAGGGGGGAGGTGCTAGTTGGCGTTATTTTCTGTCGCATAGGTATCATCCCGCACTAAAACAAGTATTTAATACAACGTTCCCTTTTGATATTTTGCGCTATACGCTTTCCTACCAAAAGAGTGAGCGTGAGTTGGTAGCGATCCTCGCACAACGGGAGCATTTATGCCCAGAGGCGGTTTGTACATTGCCCGACAGTGTGGGTATGTTGGGTGTTTTGGTTGTGGGCGAAACCTCGCGAGCCTGTAACTGGCAATTAGCGGGTTATGAGCGACCTACAAACCCGAAGTTAGCTAATAGGGAGCATCTTTACTTCTTTGACGATGTCTATACGGGCAGTAACCTCACGCTGTATGCCGTCCCGATGCTTATTTCCGAATCTACACCTCGCGAAGCAGAGAAGTGGCATACCGAACCGCTACTCCCCGAGCTTTTTCGTGCGGCGGGTTTTCAGACGGGGTGGATTACCTCGCAAAGTGTTACCAGACCGTGGATGCAGTTGGTACTTGCTAGTACCGATTTTAAGCGATATCTTTTGCAGGAGGATACCCATCAGGATGGCGAGATGTTGCCTTACCTTGACGAATTCCTTCAACAATCAGCATCAAGAGCATTTCTGGCACTGCATACACTAGGAGGGCATTTTAATTATTCCGAACGGTATCCGCCTGCTTTTCAGAAGTTTCAGCCGGGTATGGAATCGGTGCGTATGGAACATAAAGGGCAGGGAGTGAAATTTCGTCAGGAGTTGATCAATGCCTTTGACAACACGATTCTGTACACCGATTGGTTTCTTAACGAGATTATTGAGCGTTTAGCAGCCTTGCATCGTCCTGCTTTTTTAGTTTATGTGGCAGATCACGGTGAGAATATATTTGATACAGACGAATTGCGTTTTTTGCATGCCTCGGATCATCCAACACATTACGAAGCGCATGTCCCGTTTTTGGTATGGCTTTCGGAGGAGTATAGAGCAGCATACCCCGAGGTAGCTCAATGTCTGCAAGCACAGTTGCATGCCAAACATCAGAGTACGGTTACGTTTGCTACATTTCTCTCACTAGCGCATGTGCCCTATAAAGGCGCAGGGCTTTTGGATAGTGTCTATCGTTCGCCAGCAGCTCGCGAGGTGTTGAGTGCCACGTGGGAGATCTTTCCGGAACCGCCTCCCTGTGGGCAATAAGCGGTGTTTTTTGCTAATTTTGCGCGAGATACACGAATCGACAACAGGCACTGCGATGCTTATCTGGCGGCAGCCCAGCCATGTGAAATTTAAGAAACCCGTAGTAACACTCGGTTTTTTTGATGGTGTGCATTTGGGTCATACGCAGCTATTTGCACAACTCCGCGATCTTGCGCAACAATATGTTCGCCCCTCCTTGGTGATTTCGCTATGGCCGCATCCGCGCATTGTACTGGGTAATGATCCTAGTAAGTTCCGCCTTCTCAATACCTTGGAATACAAAACGAAGCTCTTGGAAGAGAGTGGAGTGGATGCATTGCTGATTCTCGATTTTAATCTTAAGCTAGCAGAACTCGCGCCACGTGTTTTTCTGGAGGAGGTTATTTACCGTCAGCTGCAACCTACGGCGATCCTTATGGGTTACGACCACCGCTTTGGGCACAATGGCGAGGGGAATTTCGAGCTTCTTAAAAAGTTTGCTGATGCGCGGGAGCTACCAGTCTACCAAGGTTCGCCCTTTTCGATAGATGGCGTTCCGGTGAGTTCTACGCGCATCCGTTCGTATCTAGTAAATGGCGAAATAGAGCAAGCTACGCGCTCCTTAGGGCGAGAGTATGGCTTTTGGGGTACTGTAGTCTACGGTAAGCAGATTGGGCGAGAAATAGGCTTCCCTACAGCCAACATACAACCGTTAAGCGGATGGCAGCTGCAGCCTAGCTATGGCGTGTATTCGGGTTACTGTGTAATCCCCTCACTGGGCGAGGAGCGTCGAAAAGCACTGATTAATGTGGGGACGCGACCTACAATAGATATCGATGGGCATGTAACCATCGAGGCGCATATCCCCTCGCTTAATACTACCATCTACAATCAACCTATTTTTGTTAGCTTTTGTCATAAGATCCGTAATGAGCTCCGCTTCGAAACGCTTAATGCGCTTCATGGGCAAATAGAACAGGATCTGAAAGCCTTAGACGAATTGTAATCCCACCCGTGAAAGGGTTAGCAGAAGGAGAGTAGAGGAAACATGTCGCGCCCAGTCCGAGTACGTTTTGCACCTAGTCCTACCGGTCCGTTGCATATAGGGGGAGTGCGAACTGCACTTTTTAATTATCTGTTTGCGCGTCAGCACGGCGGAGCTTTTCTGCTTCGGATAGAGGACACCGATACTACACGCTATGTACCTGGTGCTGAGGAGTATATCTTTAAGGCTCTTGAGTGGTGTGGTCTGCAGATAGACGAGGGGGTACGCGAAGGAGGCGCTTATGGGCCTTACCGGCAGAGCGATCGTAAGGCTATTTATGGAAAGTATGCCGAAGAGCTCGTAAAAAACGGTTGGGCATACTATGCATTTGATACGCCGGATTCGTTGGCAGCACTGAGGGAGGAAGCAGAAAAGGCTGGCGCTAGTTTTGCTTACGGTCCGTACACGCGCAACAAGTTGCGGAACTCCCTTACACTACCCGCCACTGAGGTAGAAACGTTACTTAGGGATACGACCGACTGGGTAATCCGCTTCAAGATCCCCGAAGGCGAAACGATACAGATGCACGACCTAATTCGTGGCGATATCCAAGTACTTTCGGATACGTTAGACGATAAGGTGCTTTACAAGCGCACAGATCTGCTACCGACCTATCACCTCGCGAATATTGTAGATGATTACGAGATGAAGATCTCGCACGTCATCCGAGGTGAGGAATGGTTACCCTCATTACCGTTGCATTATTTGCTGTATCGTGCTTTTGGGTGGAGCGAACAGCAACCTGAATTTGCGCACCTCCCACTGATTCTGAAACCCTCGGGTAACGGAAAACTTTCTAAACGAGATGGCGATAAGCTCGGTTTCCCGGTATTCCCTTTAGAGTGGGAAGCGCCTAGTGGTGAGATCTCGCACGGATATCGCGAGGACGGATATTTGCCAGAAGCCTTTCTGAATATGCTTGCTCTCCTAGGTTGGAATCCGGGCAATGAGCAGGAACTCTTTATGATGGATGAGCTGATAGCAAAATTCTCGCTCGATCGAGTGAGTAAAAATGGTGCCCGCTTTGATCCGGAAAAAGCAAAATGGTTTAATCATGCACACTTGGCGAATGCATCGGTAGGCGCACTCTATCCGTACTATGCTGAACTGCTTGTAGAACACGGTATAACAGCAACGAAAGAACGCGCAACAGATGCTATACAGCTGGTACAAGATCGGCTTACATTTTTAAGCGATTTGTGGCAGGAGACCGATTACTTCTGGATCGCGCCAAGTGCTTACGACGAAAAAGCGGTTAAGAAGCATTGTAACGAACATACGCCCGACTACCTTGCGGCAGTGTGTCAGCTTATTGAAGCTAGCGAAACCCTTGCAGTTGAGGCACTTGAAACCCAAATTAAAGCCTATATAACAGCCAACGAACTCCCGATGGGGAAAGTAATGAATGCACTGCGTTTGGCATTGGTAGGTGCTTCGCGAGGTATTGACGTGGCTACGATTATTGTAGTTGTCGGAAAAGAAGAAGCCCTACGGCGGATACGTGCCTTTTCTACGAGCCTTTTTTAGGTGTGTGCTACGCATTAAGGGCGATTGCTATTTCTTGACGAGTGTTGCAGGCAACGCGCCCTACAACTTTTTAGACGCTACAAAACACCCACAGCCCAAAGTTTCCACATTGGGCTGGAAAAGACTCACCCCACGCGAGGTGGGGTTCAACAAGGGTAAATCTCAAAATAACATATACCAAGCAGAGTATGTCCTGTCTCTACAGAACTCCGCATGTGGGAGCGGGTAGGACGAGCATCGTATGAGCGCAACATCGTTATAAATTGAAGCGTTCAACATATAGAGGAGATCCTAAAAAGCCTAGATATGCTGTGTTCTTGGGGTTTTGCGTCTACTTTTTCGGGTCTGTCCACATTCGGTGCACATGTGGAGGGCGACGTGACGGGTGCGTTTATACGTAGGCATTTTCTGCAATTTTGCCATTTTACTCCTTTTTTATGTAGAAAACAACTTCTTTTGTATGTCTAATCTTATATACACAATGAGAAAAATATTACACCGATTTATTGGGCTTATAGCCCTTACAGGAGCGCTGCTCCTTAATGTGGAAACTTGCTTTGCAGCAGAGGAGCTGCATATTGCAGGTCACCTTGTTACACAAAGCAATGCTGGGAACTTAGGAAATTTGAGTGGTATTAACGTTGGGTCGGGGGGAAGTTTCACGTATGACTTTGACAAGAAGATTTTAACGATGAAGCGGGTAACGATTGAAGCGTCGAGTTACTACGCGATTTCTAGTAATATTAAAGATCTTAAGATAGTTGTGCTCGCTTCTAATACGTTAAAAGGGAATCCTGTGGTAATGAAATTAGAAGAAGACACTGAAATTAAAACTGAGGCATCAAACGAGGGAACTCTTAATATTAAATCTACGTCAGAGGCAGGGCTCTTTGCGAAAAAGAGAGTTGAAATTAGTGATATTACTCTTAATATCGAAGGTTCGCAGGGGATTGCAGGTAAGACGGACGCAACCCAAGTTGTGTTCAAAAACCTAACTGGGAAGATTACAGGCAGCGAAGCAGCTATTAACGAGATCAAAGAGCTTAGATTGTATCGCACCCACTTCCCTTCTCCAGCGAATGCGACCTTTAAAGCAGAAAAGTATGGCGTGGTTAATGAAGAGAATAAATTCGTTAAAGAATTGACCCTAGCCCCTTCGCTAGGATTTAGTATTGCTGGCACGGAAATCACTCGGGATAATTACAATAAGCTGGATCAAATTCCTGGTGTAAAAGTTCTCGATGGGGGCTATCTAACTTTTGATCCCAATCAAGATATTTGGCATCAGTCTTTAAAGATGAAGGATGTGGAAATTAATGGAGGACAGCATCCCGCCCTCTCTGGAAGTTTCACTAAGCTGGAAGTTGCGGGGAATAACAAACTGAGCTCCGATGGTACGGTGCTGTACTTGAACGATTTGTTCACCTTAAAAGGTATTGATAAGGAGGCAACACTCGAGCTAACCTCGACGAACGATGCTGCGATTTATGCATTTTGGCTCACGATTGAAGATCTACGCATAAAAGCCACTGGAGTGAAAGGAATTGTTGGCAGCAATAAAGATGTTGCTGCAATTTCGATAAAATCGTCAGATCTCGAAATTAAAGCCCAAACAGAAGCTATTAGTAATTTTTTCGATGTCGATTTAGACTTCTCCTGTACGTTTATGCCACTTACTTATCAATTTGATAAGGAGAAAGGTGGGGTTATTGCAGAATCAGGAGCTATCGCTAATGAAGTAAATATCCAAAGTCAAACACCCTTCAAATTCTTCATAGGTGGGCATTATATCGGGAGCGCTAACTATAAAATCTTGAACACTATACCCGGCGTGACTGTCGGTGCTAATGGAGAGTTTTCGTACAATCCAGAGAGGAGTGTACTGACAATGCGAGATGTAACAATAGATAATGGGAAGCGGGATGGGTCAGCTATATATATTGGTGAGCCAGATATGGGTAAGCCAAATCTTACAATGGAACTCTTTGGTACGAACAAGATTACAAGCATCGGTGGAATCCAATTCAATTCAAAACAAAATCTTATGACGGGGACTGGTAGCTTAACTATTGAAGCCGAAGAACATGCTATTGATTTGAGGGATGCGTTAACAGTTGAGAATATTACACTTGACCTCAGAAGTAAAACAGGTTATGCAGTATCTGAGCTATACTCACACGCCAAGAAAATCTTTATAAAAGATGCTAAGGTCTTCTTCAAGAGTTCTGCGTACAAATCGCCAGTTCATGGCGTAGAACCCATTTTAACGAATTGCGAAATCGTCTTTCCAGAAGGGGCAAAGTGGAATGTTAATAAGTTCACAGCGGCAGACGGTAGCGATCTCGCTGGCGAGGTGCGGATCGCGAGCCACCTTACAGGCGTAGCCCTTACTCCTACGCTAACGCTAACGAAAGGTACGAAGATGCAGTTAGTGCATCAACTTGTTCCTCGCAATGCTATAGAGGAGACAAATGTATCGTGGAGCACTTCGGACGAAAATATTGTTTCTGTAACCCCAGAGGGGAAGATCGAGTGCAAGGAAATTGGTACAGCTAAGATAACCGTACAAACAGACTTAGGTGGTCATACGGCTACGTGCGAAGTAACCGTTACAGATCCTGCAGGCGTAGAAGATGCTGTGTTTGCTAACATCGTAGTTGCGCCTAATCCGTTCGGTAACGCATTACGAATTGTAAATGGCAAATTGCGCGGAACATATGCATTGTTGAATGCACAAGGTGTCGTAGTTCGTTGTGGCAATATGGATGGCAACGAGGTTGTAGTTGAAACAAGCGATCTTACCTCGGGTCTTTATCTTTTGCGTCTCTCTGCCGAAAACGGTGCAACGAAGACCATAAGAGTTGTAAAAGACAGATAATGAAATCTGTAGGGGCGTTGCGTGAAACGCCCCTACAAAACGTTAATAATCAACCGTAGACCTTGGTTATCAAACAATAATATCATTATCGTGTTTACGTCGTGTCATGTTGGCGGGCGAGGATTTATTGACGTCGCACCATGGCGCGACGCTACACATTGATAATCAATGTGTTCTGGGCGTTTCATGCAACGCCCCTACAAAACGTTAATAATCAACCGTAGACATTGGCTATCAAACAATAATATCATTATCGTGTTTGCGTCGTGTCATGATGGCGGGCGAGGCACGCCATCATGACACGTTTGAATTTGGCTCAGTCATAGAATTCAAAGCCTTGCAGAGGCAAGGCTAACATGAAACAGACGAACATTATTTTTGCACAAATACAAAGGAATAATGTCGTTGCCATATAGACGTTCGGTACGATTTAGCAAGTCGCATTACAACAGAGGGTTTTATTTTGTGACAATATGCACGAGAGACCGTATTCATTATTTTGGCGATATCGTAGATGGCGTAATGCATTTGGATGAATTGGGCGAATTTGTCACACAGGTTTTACAAACGATTCGCGAACATAATCGATATGCAGAATGCACATTGTTTGTGGTTATGCCAAACCATATTCATGCAATATTCGCGATAGATTTGAAGAATGTGCCAACGGCACATTTTGTAGGGGCGAGGCATGCCTCGCCCGCCAATACCGAAGAGGATTATATGCAGAGGGTTTCACGAAGTAAAGGTTTATTGTCGGTTGTAGTCGGTAATTTCAAATCGGCGATTACGCATTTTGCGAATATACACAACATTGGGTTTGCATGGCAACGTTCGTATCATGAACATATTATACGCGATGCGGATGATTTTAATCGCATTGCAGAATATATAAGAATGAATCCTTTGCGTTGGGCGGAGGATGAATGTAACAAACCGTGAAATGCCGTTAATAATCGTAATACGTGCATCGCACACGTATTGTAATTATTCTCTATACCTATTCTGCGGGCGAGGCGTGCCTCGCCCCTACAATGCCGTATTTTACACGGCATTATGAATGCGTTTAATATCCAAATTAATGTCCAATATTTTGGTGTACAAAATTACGAATCATCGCTTTGCGATAACCTTGCCGCTGCAAGGTTTTGTAGGGGCGAGGCACGCCTCGCCCGAGTAGAAAACATTGTTTTTCAACCTATTAGATATCAACGTTTGGGTAGGGGCGTTGCGTGTCGCTCCCATAAAATGCGCGACGTGATATCCCAAACTTTGCGTTTAACAGTTTTTTTAGGAACTTGCATCAAATTTACAATAATCAAACTCGAAAGATGATGATAATGAAAAAACTAGTTATGGGAGCGGCGCTGGTGGTACTGCTCTGGGTATCTGCTATTGCGAATGCTGTGGCGCAAGAACCACCACGACCATTTGTGACAACATGGGAATTGGAAGCAGACGTGGCGTGTTCGATCGGAATTTATGGGAAGCAGTATAAACTCGTGATTCGGAACAGCAAGAACGTGGCTGTGGTTACTGTACCTAACCAATCTGGTCCGTATACCTTCACTCCTGCTGAAGATGGTGTTTATACCGTAGAGGCTGGTCCAGAAGGAGTCGAGCGCTTTACTACGTATCAGCATGGAAAGTCTATCAAAGAAGTTGTTGATTTTGGTACAGTAGAATGGACAACTATGGAACAAGCCTTTCAAGATGCTAAAGACATGAACTTTAAGGCGGGCATACTCCCCCCAAATCTCGCCAAGGTTACAAGCCTAGAAAGTATGTTCGAAGGGTGCACAAATTTCAATTCCCCGCTTTCTGGTTGGAACGTGAGTAAGGTCACAAATATGAAGAATTTATTCTATGACTGCCACACTTTTAACCAATCGCTTGAGGGGTGGGACGTGAGCAATGTGACCGATATGGAATTCATGTTTGGTAACTGCTATGTTTTCACTCAGCCCTTAGCACATTTCAAAGTGGCAAATGTCGAGAATATGTGGTGTATGTTTTGGCAGTGTTATGCTTTTAACCAGCCTCTAGAGGGTTGGGATGTAAGCAAGGTGAGAAACATGGGTAATATGTTCTACTCATGTAAACAATTCAACCAACCATTACAGCGCTGGAATGTAGGGAATGTAGAGAACTTCGGATCTATGTTTCACCGTTGTGAAGTTTTTGACCAACCCTTAGCAGGGTGGGATGTGAGCAAAGCGAAGGATATGAATTATATGTTCGGTTATTGCGATAAATTTAACCACCCCTTGCAAGCTTGGGATGTGAGCAATGTAGAGAATATGAAAGGAATGTTTTCCTGTGCAGAGGCCTTCAACCAGCCCTTAGCAGGCTGGAATGTCGGTAAAGTGAAGAATATGGAATCTATGTTCTCTTGTTCTAAGTTTAATCAGCCCATTGGAAGTTGGAACACTGCCAATGTGGAAAATATGAAAGATATGTTTTCCTACAACAGTGTTTTTAATCAGCCCATAGGAAACTGGAAAACAAGCAAGGTAACAAATATGTATCGAATGTTTTACGACTGCTCTTCCTTCAATCAGCCCCTAGAGGATTGGGATATGAGTAACGTAGAGAATGTGGAATCTATGTTCAACGGCTGTAAGACCTTTAACCAACCCTTAGGAAAGTGGAAATTGAAGAAGGTAAGAAATATGGACGGCTTATTTACGGATTGTTACTCCTTCAATCAACCTTTAGAGGATTGGGATGTGAGCAAGGTGGAAGATATGAGTTACATGTTTAGTTCCTGTAGCTCCTTTAACCAACCTCTGAGTAAGTGGAAAACAAGCAAGGTTACAAATATGAAGGGAATGTTCAAGCTCTGCTATGCCTTCAATCAACCTTTAGAGGATTGGGATGTGAGCAAGGTGAAAGATATGACTGATATGTTCTTTCGTTGTAGCTCCTTTAACCAACCATTAGGAAAATGGAAAGTGAAGACCAAGCTGGGCTTGAATCATACAGCCATTACTCCAACGAACTATTCTAAGACCCTTATAGGTTGGAATACGCTCGGAGTAAAAGTCGAGTTCGGGGATGACGTAAAAGATCTTGTTTACACCGCCGAGGCGCATGATGCACACGCAGCGCTGATAGCAAATGGTTGCACGCTAGAAGGTGATAAAGAAGAGGCGGCAGGTATTCGGATTGTAGATGGGGCAAACCCAATTCCCATTGCTGTAAACGAAGTGCGCGAGTTTGAGATAGAGACATGGGGCTCACTCTCGGGAACGCCTACGGTAATAGTAGCGTCTGGAAGTGAGAATTTGGAAATTGTAGAGAATACGGGAAAGAAGGTAAAAATTAAGGGGATTAAAGGGGGCAACTCAAAGTTAAAAGCTACGGTAGGAGCTTATACGTATCAAAGAGCTGTTTACGTAAAGGAGGTAAAAGTAAACTCTGTCCACGTCACAGCATTGAAGAATAGACTCAACTATGGCGAAAAAACAACATTGCGCGTAGAGGTACAGCCCGCAAATGCTACTAATAGTAGCTACGAGCTTACAACCACCACGACGCCCCCCACGGGTGTAGCAACCCTAGACCAAACTACGTGGACGGTACAGGCAGGCAGCACTACAGGGAAAATGACCATTA
The DNA here is from genome assembly GCA_963540065.1 of uncultured Bacteroidia bacterium. GTDB lineage: Bacteria > Bacteroidota > Bacteroidia > Bacteroidales > CAJPTX01 > Bacteroides_D. Next base: position 67,497 of record CAUTNK010000001.1, on the reverse strand, counting down.
CACTGAAAAGCAAAGAGCCAGGAACTACCGTTCCGCCAGCAACGTGCGTGATAGAGGTCGTCCCCCCTGTGTATGAGGTTCTGCTTACAAAAGAGGGCGAAGGTACCGTAGAACTAAAAGAATACAAGGGAGCTGCACTGAGTGCGATACCTGGTGGGACAACAGTCACGGTATTGGCTAACCCCGACGAGGAGAAAGGGTTTGAATTGAAGTCTTTAACCGCTACCAAACCTGGAAAGAGCGAAGACCTGCTTACGCAGAACAAGCAGTTTACTGTAGATGCGAACACTACGGTAAAGGCAGTCTTCGGCAAGAAGCTTTTCAAGGTCTCTGCAACAGTAAAAGATGGGAAGGGAGGCACTGTCTTGCTTAAGGGTGCAGACGACTTCGACAACGTGCTCTTTGGAACAACCCTCGAGGTAGAATTATCGCCCACGGAAGGTTATCAGCGCAAGGAGATCTTAGTTAATGGCACGAAGCTCGCAGAGGGCATTACCACGTTCCAAGTAACGCAACCCACCGAGGTGGTGGTAGAATACGAACTGCAGAAGTTCGATATTACGACACAGGTTGCCGAAGGGCAGGGCTCGCTAAAAGTCAATGGTCAGGAGAACCTCACGGGCGTGGAGTATGGTACAACAGTGCGTGTAGAAACGTCACCAGACACTGGATGGGAGTTGACATCGCTCATGGTAGACGGAGTGAACATCAAGGATACCAAAGAGTTCGTGGCAAAGAAAACCGTGACGGTGGTGGCTGTCTTCGCGAAGGAGGCTGCGAAAACCTATAAGGTGATTTTGCACCAGCCTAGCAAAGGAGGTACTATCGCCATTAAGAACTACACTGAGGAGGCGCTTAACGCGGTGGCAGAGAATTCCGAGCTAACCGTAGTAGCAACGCCCAAAGATGCTGCTAAATACGAACTTACCGAACTAACGGCAAACGATGTCGATATCAAATCGACGATGAAATTCAAGGTAACCAAAGAGACCCACGTAAGAGCACTCTTTGCAGAAAAGACCTTTAAGGTCGAAACGCACATTACTGGCATGGGCGAGCTGAAACTTAAGGACGCAGATCATCCTGATCAACCCCTTGACCTCGATAAAGTGCCCTACGGGACGCGGGTAAAGGTCGATGCAATTCCTCAGAGCGAAGGTGGGTGGCAACTAAGGACACTAACGGCGGGCGAAGAGAACATATTTACGACAAGAGAATTTACGGTAAAGGCACCAGTCGTCGTGACAGCAGAGTTTTACTCCTCTACAGCCAAGTATTACAAGGTGAGCTTGGCAGAACCTGCGCACGGTACTCTTGCCATTAAAAACTACACGAAAGCGCAACTTGCATCGGTGATAGAAAACTCCGTGCTAACGGTTATTGCAACGCCCGAAGATGCGGCTAAATACGAGCTCAAGGAGCTTAAGGCAAACGGGGTAGATATCAAATCTACGATGACGTTCAAGGTAACTGCCGATACCGAAGTAACCGCAGTGTTTGGTGCGAAAGATCCGAGCGATCCAACGACGTACAGGGTGACTCTCACACAGGGGGCGCATGGTACGATCTCCATCGAGGGTTATGACGATGCGAAGCTGGAGAAGGTTGAAAAGGATACCGAGCTAACGGTAATTGCAACGCCCGAAGATGCGGCTAAATACGAACTCAAGGAACTGAAAGCTAACGGAGTAGATATCAAAGCTACCATGAAGTTCAAGGTAACGGCAGATACCGAGGTAACCGCAGTGTTTGGCGAGAAAGATCCGAGCGATCCAACTACGTACAGGGTGACTCTCACACAGGGCGCACATGGTACGATTTCCATCTCAGGTTATGACGATGCGAAGCTAGAGAAGGTTGAAAAGGATACCGAGCTAACGGTAATTGCAACGCCCGAAGATGCTACGAAATACGAGCTTAAGGAGCTAAAGGCAAACGGGGTAGATATCAAAGCTACCATGAAGTTTGTAGTAACATCCGATACCGAGGTAACCGCTGTGTTTGGCGAGAAAGATCCGAGCGATCCAACAACGTACAAAGTGACTCTCACACAGGGGGCGCATGGTACAATCTCCATCTCAGGTTATAGCGATGCGCAGTTGGAGAAGGTAGAAAAGGATACCGAGCTAACGGTAATTGCAACGCCCGAAGATGCGTCTAAATACGAACTCAAAGAACTGAAAGCAAACGGAGTAGATATCAAATCTACCATGAAGTTCAAGGTAACAGCTGATACCGAGGTAACCGCTGTATTTGGCGAGAAACAACCAGGAGCAGTAGAAGATGCTGTATTTGCCAACGTCGTAGTAGCTCCTAATCCGTTCGATAGTCAGCTACGCATAGTAAGTGGCGAGTTAAAAGGCGTCTATACATTGTTGAATGCGCAAGGCGTTGTGGTTGCTTTTAGCGCACTAGAAGACGCAGAAACGCGAATTAACACCGTACCGCTCCCCGCAGGAGTTTACCTCTTACGCCTCACGGCAGAGAATGGCGCACAGAAGACCTTCTCGGTGGTAAAAAAGTAGTTGTGCAATAAGATTTGTTGTAAGCAACGGGCATTGCCTTTGGGTGGTGCCCGTTGTCTTTGCGTATGCAATTTTTGGAGGACAGTATCCGTGAAGGTGTGGTGGTATTTACTCCATCAAGAACCCGTATTCGTAAACCTTTGGCACAATTTTTAGACGGAGAGTTTCCATTGCTTCTTTAAGATTGGCTAAGAGGCGCATGTATTCCTTGTCCTCGCTTTTCGGATTCATTTTGCCTTTATCGTTGCGCCCTTGGAAATGTGCGCGGATGTCGTAGTACGAGGCATTGGGATTAGCACCCGGTTGCGCGTGATAGTAGCGCCATAGTTCGCGTCCAGCATCAAACACTGCAGTAGCCTCTGGGGAAAATACGAGTGGTTCGGAGGGAATAAAAGATTTTTCCTCAGCTAAAGCCTGAAGTGTTGTTTTACTTTGATGGGTTAATGGGTGAAAAAGTTTCCCCGCCATGAAATCGGTCATAAAGTGGCTTTCGAACTTGTCCTGCGCATTGACCTCCGATTCGACGAAGGGGATAAAATGATTGGTAGTGTAAGCAGATTGAATATTGTTTTTCTTATGAAAGAGCGTAAATGTCAGACAATTAACATGAAAAACAGAGTCATTTTGCCACGAACTACTAGGCGCTAAGAATTGATCGTGATTATTCAGCCAAGTTCGCGCAATCGAAAGACGTACTGAAAAATAAACCGCAATCGGCAAAAGATTCGCACAAGTAATGGGATATTTAGTGCCATTGCTAGGTGTGCCGTTGCTATTTATTTTCGGATTTGACTGAATGCAAAGATCCTGATTGTGTTGCGGATCCGAGCCATAGTTACCAGTGTACCCTATAATGGGAGCAGTGGTACGTAAGAAAGTCGGGATCCAATCCGAAAGCCGCTTATAGTTTTCTAAAGGCGCTAATAACTTGGTAGATTGTAAGATACACGAATAGGAATAAACCGAGAAATGGGGTTCTCGGATAGAATCGTGTTGCGCCGTATCCCAAATAGCAAACGCAATGGGGAATTTGCCTTTTACGTTGTCGAATGTATCAGAAGGGATCAGAAAGCCACCTTTGTATTCGGCTAAGAAGTATTCTCGAAATTGACGAAATGCAGTACCAACCAAATATTTAGGAGTGCTAAAAATAGCAATGGTACACGTTGGGAGTTCGTTGTAAATCCGGAGTAGGAATTGAATAAACAGTTCACGAATGCCGAGTCCGAAAGCTTCTTTGTTATTTTGCCAAACTTGGTTGGTAGTTGCAACTTGCTGTTTGTTTCGTTCGCCAGTTCGAGTGCGCGCATTCCCTGCCTCGGCATAGGGCGGGTTGATATATACTACCAGTCGTCGGCGTTTCTCTGGATCGTTGATAATTTCTTGCAGTTGCTGCGGAAGCTTCGTAAACTCATCGTTTAAGAAATCGAATTGAAAGACATGACTCTCCAACAGGTTTGCCCCATTCTTAATGCGGTCTTTCATCACATCTACGTCCTGTTGGTCGAGGGTAGATGCCCAGATGTTGTACTTGTTGGTGAGTCCGTTCAACAGGTTCCCGGTGCCGGCAGCGCAATCCCACACGTAGTATTCGTCTTGCCAGTTCTCGCCTAGGACGTCGGCTAGGTACTTTTGCGAGAGGTCTACCCAAATTTTGGGAGTGAAGAAAGAGCCTTTGCGCTCGCGGACGTCTTGTGGTACGAGGAGGTCTCGCCGCTTGATGATGTAGTCCCAGTACTCTTCGCGCGGTGGGCGCTGGTAGAGACTCCAGAACTGCGAGTGAGCCTTTTGCCCGTCTTTGAAAAAGACTTGCTTTTCGCTAAGGAAACCTCCGAGTTCGATCTTTCTGTCAAGGACATAACGATTATCCTGCAAGAGCACAAAAAGCGCTTCTTTAATAGTTTGGTTTTCAGAGGATAGTAAGTCGGCTAAGAAAAAGTCTCCATCAATAATATTAAGCTTTTTGAGGGTATCCCATTCTACGTCAATGCTTGGTTGCACAAGCGCTAGCCATCGTTGGTAGATGCTTACGAAGTTGTTTTTGTTGATCTGAATTAGCGTTGAGTTTTCGCTTAAGTGCTGTTTAATGAATCCTCGCAGCTCTTTTTCGTGCGCATCGTATCGAAAGAGGTACGCCGTTTTATCTAACGTTGCCTTTACAGCGCCGTATAACAACCCAAATTCGCGCGAAGAAGTGTCAGACGGGGTAACATTCCAGTTGAAGTCGTTAAGCGCGAGAAAGGACAGTATTTCGCGATAGGGTAGGAATGCAATTTTCTCGGCATCGAAAGCAGCAAGGAAGGGTGGCGGTAAGTAGGTATCAAATGTGCGAGCTTTGCCGATGGTAAGGATTAGCTGTACAAGGGGTTTGTAGATATCGGCTACAGTGCCGCGCTTGGCTTCAGCCCATAACAGAGAAACAATAGGCGCAGTTTCGGTTTTAGTGGCATTGCGCAGTGTAAAAGGTTTTTGGGTAACGCAGAAGTCTATTTTACCGATGATGGTATGGCAATCGAATGCCGAAAAAAATGCATCGCCGATGCGTGCTTTAAGTTCTTCTTCCTGTAAATGCCTAAACATCATCCTACCTGTTTTCCTACGAGGTGCAAAATTAAGAGCGTTGTATAATTCTTGGAGGCAAATGGTATGGTTTAGGTTAATTTCCTCACACTGAAAATCTCTTGATAGGTAGCAATAGTCAGGTGAGCAGATACAAAAAAGGGAATGCCGTAGGACACTCCCTTTTCAAATTTCGAAGATTAGAACGATTGCTTAAGCTTTCAACGAATTGGCATGTAGGGCTAACGACGACTTAATATTAGCAGCCTTATTGCGATGAATAATATTCATCTTTACGAGCTTATCGAGCTGTTTCATAGCAACGGGTAACTTAGTATCGACTTCTGCAGAATCTTTCGATGCCCGAATTGAACGCACCAAATTGCGTGCTGTTTTTGCGTAATAACGGTTGTGCAAGCGCCGCTTTTCGTTCTGACGGACACGCTTCTTTGCCGACTTAATATTTGCCATTTCTTGCTTAAGCTAAACTTACCCTTTTGGTAGCCCGTAGCGGAATCGAACCGCTGTTACAAGGATGAAAACCTTGCGTCCTAACCCCTAGACGAACGGGCCACGAATCTTTACCAACCCGGCGGCAAAGGTACAACGTTTTTTTTATCCAACCAAAAGTGCTGTGAGTATCAGCTTGTATATAAGAGCGGAATGCGAAAGACTAAAATGTATAACGTCCGTAGAATCCGGCATTCCACCAAGCACTGACACCACCTACGAAATTAATTAATGGGCTAATATCTGCACCGACGGTAAATGGCGCTTTCTCGAAAATATATTCCAAACCTCCAACGCCGTCTATTCCGGCATACAACGGGTTAATGGGTTGCGCCGCGAAAGGGTTGTAACCATCGGCATACTGTACAGCGAAATGAGCACCTCCACCCAAATACCAGCGTAAACCAGGTACGCCAGATATCATAAAATGATGCTCGTATAGGCAAGTGGTGCCGAGACCGAAATTCCCGATATGTACTAAGCCTTCGAAGGCGGAAGCGTCGTTGGCAAAATACTTTGCTGTAATACTGCTCCATGGGGATCCAAATTTCAGCCCTATCCCGAAATTGTAATGATACTGTGCTTGTACCTTGGTAATTCCAAACAGTAGTGCTACGAGCACGCCTACAGCAAGAAAAGCCACTTTCCTTTTCATTGATCTTAAATTTCTGTGTAGTCTATAACGAACGTCCGGTTATGACGTCTAGTCCATAACTCTGTTAAGAGAACGTTTATTACGACTAAATGGTATAATACGGAACAATTATCGAAGACTTGGCGCGGCGTTTACTAATCCTCATCTAGTTCGTAGTACGAGTCCATGACGTTAAAAGTCATTTCTTTGTTCGTCGATGGGGAGTGCTCGCTCTTGATTATCGGTTAACATCTTCGTGTGCTAGGAAGCTTTTATACAGCAAGGTACGAAAAAAACAACTATTGGTTCCTAACCTTTTTAGAATAAGGGCGTTATTTGCTTCTTTATACTCGTTCGCCAAAGATGGTACTGCCGAGACGGATTTGTGTGCTCCCCGCTTCGATAGCTAACAAATAATCTTCCGACATACCCATAGAGAGCGTTGTAAAATGCTGCGTAATAGTGAGTTTGCTTGCTGCAAGTTCGTTAAATAATTCGCGTAGTAGACCGAATTCGTGCCGGATCTGTACAGTATTCGTCGTATGAGTCGCCATCCCCATCAAACCACAAAAACGAACGTGAGAATAAGCGCTCACATCCAGACTCTCTAATTCCGAACGCAGTTCCGATGCTACAAAGCCAAATTTTGTATCCTCTTGCGCAATGTGTACTTGCAAAAGGATGTTGGTAACCCGACCTAGCTGAGCACTTTCCTTTTCGATAGTATTAAGAAGCCGGATCGAGTCGACCGATTCTATGAGCGATACGTAAGGCAATACACTCCGTACTTTGTTGGTTTGCAAGTGCCCAATGAGATGCCATTCGATATCAGCAGGGAGCTGTGGAACCTTCGACAAGAGTTCTTGTACCCGGTTCTCGCCAAAATAGCGTTGCCCAGCATCGTATGCCTCACGGATTGCCTCAACGGGATGATATTTCGAGACTGCCAGCAAGTTTACTCCCTTGGGGAGTTCGTGGCGGATTTGCGCAATACGATCTGTAATACTCATGGCTATACCATCGATAGGTTTTGCAACAAAATTAGCGAGCATCTACTAAAACTGACCTCTGAAAGAAAAACTTTTAGACAAGCCAACAATCTATAATACGCTATTAGTAAATGCATTATAACGGTTTTGTGACTTTTGCTTCCTAACCAAGCCCCTTGCAATAGTAGGTATTGTAAATACAAGTAGTACATTTGACACGTTTTAAGATTAACCGTTCAATTTTTGAGATGAACATTTTTGTTGGAAGTCTTCCGTATCGTTATCAGGAAGACGAACTGAGCGCCTTGTTTTCAAACTACGGTGAGGTTACTACGGCACGCATTATTAAAGATCGTGCAACAGGACGTAGCAAAGGTTACGGATTCGTAGAAATGTCTGACGATCAGGCTGCACAGCGTGCTATTGCCGAGCTAGACGGCTCGACAGTCATGGGGCGTACCATCGTAGTGAATGTAGCACAGGAACGTGCTCCTCGCGAAGGCGGGAACCATCGCAGCGGTTACGGCGACAGATAGTATCTGTGCCCGAACTACTGCTTCCTTGTGCAATTTGCTTTGTCAAGGATTGTACGGAGTCTGGAGCGTGTCTCTAGGCTCCGTTTCTTTTGCGATCTATCCCTGTGGTCAATACCTACAACGCATTCGTCCTAAGTTACGGAGGCTACAGGATACTTTTCGTATTTTTGCCTAACTGGGTAGGTAGATTTTTATTCGCTAACGTTTTTGTGTCATGTTGCTAAAGAACAAATCCGGACTACGTCCGCTCCTTTTCCTTGTTGTGGTACTAATGTGTCTTATGGGTTCTTGGAACTCTGCAAAGGGTCAGTATCAAATCGATCTGCAGTTCCGGGGTGTGCGCGATACAGCTCTTATTTTTGGATTCTATCGCGAGGAAGGACGTTATATACAGGACACTGCAAAATTTGATGCTTCGGGGCATGCTCGTCTTAAAAGCGATTCGGCGCTTGCGCCCGGCCTTTACCTCTTTGTACTCCCCAATGGTCACTTTGTAGATTTGCTCATCGGTTCGCAACAGAAATTTACCTTCTCGTTGGATCTTAACGATATACAGCACTCACAAAAGGTGGAAGGCGCGCCATTGAGTCAAGCTTTTCTCGATTTCCAGCAATTTATGTGGTCTAAACAGGAAGAGGCTCGACTCATGCGTAAGGACGATTCGATAGTCCGTGCCATGCCCGACTCGCCCGAGAAGCTTCAGAAACAAGAGGCACTTACCCAAAAAAGTAAAGATCTGGACGAACAAGTCCGCGACTATCATTCGCAACTCCTAGAAAAACATAAGGACGACTTGTTGGGCGAATTTGTGAAGGCTACAATCCCGATCACGGTTCCTAACCTAGAGATCGAACCCGGCGTAAAGAATGTAGATTCGGTACGGATGATGCGCAACTACTACTACCACCGCGAGCATTACCTCGATAATATCAATCTGGCATCAGCAGGGCTACTGCGTACGCCACTTGTAGTATCGAAGGTTAACTATTTCTTGGATAAGGTGCTGCTCCAAATCCCGGATACGTTAAATGTATATTGCGATAAAATTATAGAGAAAGCATACTTGAACCCGGAGACCTTTAGTTACTGGTCGAGCTATCTTCTCAATAAATACCTCACTTCCGAGATTATAGGTATGGACGCCGTTTTTGTGCATATTGCCGAAAAGTATTTCCTCTCCGGTGTTGTTACTTGGGCTACAGAAGAATACCTAGAAAAGATTCGCGAACGCGTAGAACACATTAAACCGAATATGTTGGGCGTAGTGGCTCCTAATTTTAAGGTAAGTACGCTGTATGCTAAGCCCTTTGAGTTGCACAAGGATAAGGCAGAGGTAACGGTTTTGGTCTTTTGGGAACCGAGCTGTAGTCATTGTCGCACAACTATCCCCAAGCTAGATAGCATTGCGCGTACCTACGATACTAAGCGTCTGCACATGATAGGTTTTATGACTACCGGCGACGGGATCGAATGGCAGAAGTATGTCCAAGAGCACAAAATGGATTGGTGGATAAATGTATGGGATCCGGAGCGAAAGTCGAATTTCCCAGTAACGTACGATATCTATAGCACTCCTGTGGTCTATGTACTTGATCGCGAGCACAAGATCATGATCAAACGCATAGGTTGGGAAACGCTACCGCAGGTGCTCGACGAGCTCCTAAAAAAGAAGTAACTGCGAGTTGTCGCTATTTAGATATCTAGTGCTTTAACCACTTTAGGATATCGCCCCAACCGAACTTTTTCCCGTACTGTAGGATCCCATTGCGATACACCTTTGCAGCAAGCCACGTGGTACCTATAAAGCTAAGAAATAGCAGGGTGCCGGATACTAGCAGTTCCCATGTTTCTACGCCGTAGGCTACGCGCGCTGGCATGATTATGGGGGCCGTAAGGGGGATCATCGAAAACCAAAAAGCCAGTGCACCATCGGGCGAGCGTCCTACCAGAAAAAGTACGAAAAAGCTAATCATGAGTGGCACGGTAATGGGGATGATGAGTTGTTGTGCATCGGATGCCTCTTCAACAGCTGAACCAATAGCAGCATACAGCGCAGCATACAGGAAATAGCCTCCAAAGAAGAAAAAGAAGAAAACCACAAGCAACTGACCGAAGTGGATGCTCTCTAAGGGGCGGAGGATATCCTGCACTCCGTTAGTAGCAAATTTGGAAGTGAGAGTATTGCTGGTGCCCGTCACATCCAAGGAGGAGGTAAGCTGAGAGATTTCTTGCGGCGACGACCCGAAATGAAAGAGCTGCCCGGCTACCGTTACCAATGCAAAAGTTACGACCAACCAAAGTACTAACTGAATAAGGAAAACACTGGCTACACCGAGGATTTTCCCCAACATAAGGTCGAAAGAACGAACGCTCGATACAAGTACTTCTACAATGCGGTTGTTTTTCTCCTCAATTACGCCACTCATTACCATGGCACCAGAAGCCGCTATCAGGGTATAAACTAGCCCGCCCAAAATATAACCCAGTACTAGCGAAATAGCAGAATTCGTCTCTTTTTCAGTTCCGGTCTCGTCCAGAATTACAGAGCGGATGTCTATTTTTATTTTGGCACTTGCAAGAACCTCGTCGAGACCTTCTATTTGGAAACGAGCCAGACGCGCATTCCGCACAATGGTATTGATATCTTTTTCGACAGATTCTGTCGCCTCCTGTGCTATGGTGCGCAAGCTATAGAGGGTTATATCTTTAGGGTTTTCTATAATATTCGCCCCCACAATTACAATACCTTCGTAGTCGTGCGCCTGTAGATAGTGTTGGATATCTGTTGTACTGTCTTGTTCCTTAATGTAGGTAAGGCGCGAGGTGGCGTGTAACGAATCGGCTACTATCCCCGATTTATCTAGTATTGCCACTGTGTAATGTTTCCCGGTATCTAGGAGCATAAGCAGGGAGGGGAGCGTCATTAACAAGGCAAAGAGGATTGGGACGAGGAACGTGGAAATGAGAAAGCTCTTTTTCCGGACGCGAATATTAATCTCGCGTTGTATGATAAGTAGAATATTGTGCATGGTAATGCTATTCGCCAGTTGTTGGGGTGGTGGAGCTTGCCGGGGTTGTGTCGGGCGAGGATTCGCGAACGACACGAATAAAGATATCGTTCATGGTAGCAATCTTGCGCGAGAAGTGCCCCACTTCTACATGTTTTAGGATTTCGTGCAAGAGCGCGTTGCTTTCCACCCCTTTTTGCGGCGAGGAGAGTAATTCCCAGTGGAGCGTCTCGGTATCGGGTAGCGATTCGAACGACCAAGTATCTCCCAAAGCTTCGCGTACGCCCGTAAGATCGCCCTGATAGCCTATTTGAAATTGAGCACTCGAGAACTCTTCTCTGATATTGTTTACGGCACCCGTGAGTACATTCTCGCCTTTGTTGAATAGGGTAATATCGTCGCAGATGCGTTCGACGGAATCCATATTGTGCGTAGAAAAAAGAACAGTAGCGCCTTTCCGACGGAGCTCCAGAATCTCATTCTTAAGTAACTCAGCATTTATAGGGTCAAAGCCACTAAACGGTTCGTCGAAGATTAGCAGGCGTGGTTCGTGGAGTACGGTTACAATAAATTGTACTTTTTGCGCCATACCCTTGGAGAGCTCTTCTACTTTTTTGTCCCACCAAGAGGCGATATCGAACTTTTCGAACCAATACTTAAGTGCCCTTGCAGCATCGCGTTTGGAGAGCCCTTTAAGCTGACAGAGGTAGAGGGCTTGGTCGCCCACTTTCATCTTTTTGTAAAGTCCTCGCTCCTCGGGCAAGTACCCAATTTTACGGATATCGTCGCGTCGTAGGGGTTTTCCGTCTAGGAGGATTTCGCCTGCATCCGGACGTGTAATCTGATTGATACAGCGAATGAGGGTCGTTTTCCCAGCACCGTTGGGTCCCAACAGTCCGTAAATTCGTCCTTCCGGTACTTCAAAAGACACACCTTTAAGCGCTTCGTAAGCTGCGAAACGCTTTCGTACCTCACGAATGGTAAGTAATGCCATAGGTTTGCTGGGGCTTATTGTATATTTCCGCGCAGATCTATGGTCTGTTTGGGAGTTGTCGGGTCGTTAACAATAAGTGTGAGTTGCCGACTTTGTTCGCCATTATAGCCCGTAGTATCGTAGGTGAGGGTAAGAGTAGCGCTTTCGCCGGCAGGGATCGTCTCCTTGTTGATCGTGTATGTGAGGCAAGAGCAGTTGCTGATAATACCCCGTATAATAAGTGGCGATTTGCCAGTATTTTTAAGTTCGAAGTCGCGGACTACTTTTTCGCCTGACCGAACATTTTCGAAACGATACAGCGACTCCGGCAACGAAAGATGTGCAGCATTAGCTAGTTGCTTGGGCGAAAGCCCTGAAAAATCTTCAATACGTTCGAAGTGTAGGTAAAGCGAGGCTACAGCTTCGCCCGACCGGAAGTTGAGTTCGGCACTCTGCGTCCCCCACGCGGTCATCTTTTTAGCCTTAAGTTCTAACTGAAATTTAGAAGTCTCGCCCGGCTTTAGCGTAAGGCTGGTTTTGCCAGACATGTACTTGGGCATTTTGGTGATTTTTACGGTCTTGTTTTCCGTACCAAAGTTGTGAACGGGTACTTCTATTTTTTGCGTGGAAGTATGTGAGATTTCGCCCAGAATCTGGTAGAACGAACGGAAACCGATATCGGCAAGTCGTTGTGCGTAGAGTGTTTGTGGTGTAGCATTATTGGGGATGACGTACCCACGAATAGTGAGGGTTATAGAGCCCTGTTCGCTGTTAGAATTTACGGTTAGTGTTTTCGAAAAGCTGTAGGGACGCCCATTAGGATCGAACGTAGCCGTGACGATACCTTTTTTCCCGGGCAGTACTGGTTCTTTGGTCCATTCCGAAACCGTGCAACCACAAGAGGTAGAAACGCCATATACAATAACAGGTGCCTCGCCCTTATTCGTGAATTCGAAGGAATGATGCAAGGGACCGTTGTTTTCCGCTACGTCGCCGAATTGATGATCTAGGCTCTTAAATACGATAACACCCTTTTGTGCCCATGCTACTGACAAAAATATTACCAGCAACCAACCCACTAAAGCTATTCTCTTCATCGTGCTACTTATATTGCTTATTACAAAAGTAGCAACAAATCTAAGATACATAATGTAATATTGTCTTTTCGTTGTGCTTAAACCATTGAGTGCTTGGGGTGTATTTGAAGAAGATTCCTTTAGACATCAACACAAAAAACGGGCAACATCCGAAGATGCTGCCCGTTGATGGATTCCCTTTTTTTTAGGTGCGTATCCTTACGCCATAGAGATCGTTACAACTGATTCTTTACCACCGTAAAGGTCTTTTCAGCACCATTTTCGGTGGTTAGGTGTAGGAGATATACACCTGTGGGGAGAGCCGTGGTGTTTATGTGCGTTTCGGCATCTTCAAGTGCGCCAGAAGTAACAGCAACGCCGTGGATATTGGTTAGAGAGTATTTACCGCGTAAATTCCTGTTTAGGATACGTATCTGTTCGTTAAAAGGATTGGGCGTTACGACAACTGCGTCAAAGACAGAATCTTCTACAGAAGCGGGAGCTTCTACGGTTACCGCTACTTCTGCCGTCTTTGTTGCGTCGGCGGTGCTGGTAGCAACAATTTTAGCAGTACCTGCACTCACTCCGGTTACCTCGCCGGATGTCTCATTTACCTGAGCTACCTTATCGTTTGATGTGCTCCATTTTACCGTCTTCTCTACTGTACCCACTACGTCTACTGTGGCTTCGAAGGTGCTCTTTTCTCCTACCGTGAGGGGCGTTTTGCTTTTAGTTATAGCAACGCTCTTCACGCCCGCTACTGTGACTTCACAAGTTGCGGTCTTTCCGCCCTCGTCTGTGGTGACGGTAATAGTTGTCGTGCCCAGCGACACGGGCGTCACAAGACCTGTTTCGCTCACGGTTGCCACCTCCTCATTACTGCTCTTGCAGGTGTATTTCTTGTTGAGTGCATTGTGCGGTTGCACCTCGATGGTGAGCTGCTTGGTTGCTCCCATTGCTAACTCTGCCTTCGGGTCTACGGTCACGCCCGTTACGAGACTGGCGATCGTTACTTCCTTAGCTACATTCCCCTCTTTGTCAACGACGTCACTTCCATTAAACTTACCCCCTTCGGGGATGAGAATTTCGCACCCATTGGTGGTCAAGGTCGGCACATATGCAAAAGCAGATCCAACGCCCTTTGCTATGACTTTTGCATTATTGAGCGTAACTGACATCCTAGGGGTAGGACGATCATTGCCAATAGCGATATGCCCAGTCACATTAAGCGTAATATCAGAGACGGTGAGTTGCACACCACCATCTAGATACAAACCTACCTCCCCATCTGTACTCACTATCGTAAGTTCTCCACTTCCTTCAATTTTTGTTGACTTACCACACGAGAGACCTGCCCCTTGTGTTGATTTCAGTTCATTCGCGCCCGACACTATGATTGTTAGATTTTCGACATTATTATTAATAGCTGAACTTGCATCCGTAGCCACTGTTACGTCCTTCATGGTCAGCGTATTCGCAGTAGGGTCGTATTGTAAGATGCCGCCCTCTTGGGCAACCGTCACCCCCTTGATTTTGCTTAAGTGCGCGTAATTGAACTCTGTGAGCTGTGTACCAGCAATGTAGAGACCGTATAGCTTCGCCGGCTTAATCTCCACTTCCGTTGCCACTTTATCTTTAGCATCCACGATTTTCCCCTCGCTAAATCTTCCCATTTCAGGCGTTTTTATGGCACAACCCTCAGGACTAAATGATGTCAATTGAGAGATCGCAGCCTTTGCGCCCGTCGCCTTAACAGTCGCATTCGTGAGATTAAGCGCCGCATCCCCATCGCCCGTAATGCCTAATTCCTTTCCAGAGGCAGTGAGCGCTATATTTTCAACAAAGCACGTTGCATTAGAAATGTAAACTGCAGTCGCTGCTTCTATTGTGAGCGAGCCATCCCCCTCAAGGGATACAGCTTTATCGGTATATAATCCCTCGTCTTTCGCTTTCAGGACATTTGTACCCGACAACTTGATGGTTAATCCATCAAGTTTATTGAGGATAGCATTTTTCATACTTGTAACGTCGATTGTTACGTCCTTCATGGTCAGGGTTTGCGCCCCATGGTCATACTTGCACTCGCCTCCTTGGGCTACGGTCACACCGGGAAATCCGTTGCCTTCGCTTATATTGCTGCAGTTAGCACTGGAAACCTGTTTTCCAGCAATCCAGAGGTCATAGTCTTCCGCCATTGCGGGCGCAGCCCATAACAGTGTGCAACAGAGGAGTGCGGCGAGCCACCCCATGGTTTGTAATTTCCGTATCATATTTCGTTTATCTAAAGGTTATTTTGATAAACGAACGCTTTTTTTTGACGAGCGTATGGCGAAAGCTAAAACTGCAGAAAATACCTAAAGGAAATTACCTACTCAGTTTTTAGAAATAGTTGGTTATTTGCTAGTTAAATGAAAACCTATTCTCTTAAAATATTACACAGAAACATGTTTTACTTGCTAACGTTTATCCAAGTAGATAGGCATCCTAAATACTCTCTCACGATGAAAACCTCTTTGTACAATGAAATGCTATATATCACGAAAGTTACTATACATCATTCCCCTTGTTGCGATACTCTTTACTTGGAACTGCAATGGCGACGAAGTTCGATACCGCGGGGCTCTTGTCGGTATGTGGATGACCTCGCGTCTACCAGCAGTTAACGGTGTTGATGCCGAGAGCTACCTCACTCGCATGAATATCTCGCCCACAGATACCTCTACCTTCATGGGTTACCGTTTTATGCCAGATGGTACAGTGCTATATTATCCGTTTATTCAGCATGACGGGACTTACATCCCTGGCAACTGTATCGAGGGCATTTGGCTCATAAAAGGTAGGACACTTTACATGGCACGCAAAACATACCAACTACGTCCGTTCTATGAAATAGAGTTAATTGATTCGGTTTTACGATTCCATCAAACCAAACAAATGCAATTGGCTTATGCCCAGTCGCTGATAGACGAGTGCAATAGTCGTCTTTTACATCAGTATAAACAATCTGATATTTTAGAGATCACGACTCTTCTCGCGCATACTATAGAAGTTAAGCGCTCTATTGAGCAATTGCCAAGTAGCTATACGGTTTATCGCGATTATTTGATTTCGCCTATCACTCCGCATGCAATTAACAACGAACACGAGTCGACACCTGCCATTTCTACAGATTATATAAGCGGCGATAGTTTTTAGGTGCTGTAAAAATGCGGGTGTGCTAGGTACCACTGTACGGTGGCTTCGAGTCCGGTCTTGAAATCGGTGAGGGGAGTCCAACCTAGTTCTGTTCGAATTTTACGGGAGTCGATGGCATAGCGGAAATCGTGCCCCGGTCGGTCAGTTACAAACTGAATAAGGGGCGCACTCTGCCCGGGTTTGCGATGGAGTTGCTGGTCTACTGATGCTACAAGCATTTGTACTAGCTGTAGGTTGGTTATTTCGCATCCTCCACCGATGTTGTAGGTTTCGCCACACAGACCGTTGTGGTAGATGAGGTCGATGGCGTGCACGTGATCTCCGACGTAGAGCCAATCGCGTATGTTTTCGCCTTTACCGTAAACGGGGATAGGTTGCGATTGTACTATACGACTAATAACGAGTGGGATGAGTTTTTCGGGGTATTGATACGGACCGTAGTTGTTCGAGCAGTTGGAGATGAGGATTGGGAGACGGTACGTATCGGCATAGGCACGGACAAAATGATCGCTACTAGCCTTGCTAGCGGAATAGGGCGAATGGGGTTGGTAGCTATGGGTTTCCGCAAATGGTGGGTCATCGGGTTGCAGAGCTCCGTAGACCTCGTCGGTTGAGATGTGATAGAATTTGTGCCCTTCGTAGTTTTCGCACCATGCATCGCGTGCGGTTTGCAGTAGGTTGAGAGTGCCTAAAACGTTGGTCTCTGCAAATTCGAAGGGGGAGAGAATAGAGCGATCTACGTGGCTTTCTGCTGCTAGATGTATCACTCCATCGGGCGAGTATTGGTTAAAGAGTGCAGGGATACGTTCGCGATCGCAGATATCTACCTGTTCAAAAACAAAATTCGGTGCAGCTGCTACGGGTTCTAGGTTGGCTAAGTTGCCGGCATAGGTGAGCTTGTCTAATACCACGATACGATACTCGGGGTAGCGCTTAACAAGATGTTGAACAAGGTTTGCACCAATAAAGCCAGCTCCCCCCGTCACAAAAAGGGTTTGAGGGCTCATCCTTCCAGAATCTGGTTTAGGTATTCGCGGTAGGGATCGGTGGGCATGGAGGCTATGTGGGCTCGTAGTGCGGCGGGAGAGATCCAGCCTTGGGCGTAGGCAATTTCTTCCAGACAAGCAATTTTTAGCCCTTGTCGTTGTTGGAGTACGGCAACGAAATTGGCGGCATCGAGTAGCGAGTCGTGTGTGCCGGTGTCTAGCCAAGCAAATCCACGTCCGAGTTTGGTAAGAGCCAAGCGCCCGAGTTCAACGTAACGCTGATTGACGCTTGTTATCTCTAATTCGCCACGTGCCGAAGGGCGTACACTTGCGGCGATATCCAAAACGCTATTGGGGTAAAAGTAAAGCCCTACAACAGCATAATTGCTCTTGGGGACGAGCGGTTTCTCTTCGATAGAGACGACCTTTCCCTCTTTATTAAATTCGGCAACTCCATAGCGTTGGGGTTGGGTGACGTAGTAGCCAAAGATGGTAGCAATGCCCTCTTCGGCGCGAGCAACAGCCTGATGTAGGCGTTCGCTAAACCCTTGCCCGTAGAAGATGTTATCGCCTAGGACGAGTGCAACCGAATCGGAACCCACAAACTCTCGTCCTATGAGGAAGGCTTGTGCGAGTCCCTCGGGGCGCGCCTGTTCGGCATACGAGATCCGGATTCCGAAGTCCGATCCATTGCCTAAAAGTTGTTGGTATTGGGGGAGTGCCTCGGGAGTAGATATCAGCAGTATGTCTCGAATCCCGGCTAGCATAAGTGCGGAGAGCGGGTAGTAGACCATAGGTTTGTCGTAAACGGGCAGTAGTTGTTTACTTACCACTCGTGTGAGAGGATACAATCGGCTACCGCTACCTCCGGCTAGTACAATTCCTTTCATTCACCTGCACGTACGTCTGTACAACGTTGCTTGCAAAATTAGAAAATATCCTAAGCGATTCGTTCATCAAGTTTTAGCATGCGCCTCCCATCGGAGCTGACTTCAATTGCGACATCCAGAGTATCATCTGGTAGGAGAGGAGTAACGAGTGCGGGCCATTCGATAAGGCAAAGATGCGGCGAGCAGAAATAGTCTTCTACTCCTATGTCGGTAGCTTCTTGCAGGGTTGTAAGTCGATAAAAATCAAAATGGTAGACGATATTGCCACTTTCGCAGTGGTATTCGTTGATGAGCGAAAAGGTAGGGCTCGTAACGGTATCCGTCACACCGAGTTGTTGGCACAAAGCACGGATAAAGGTGGTTTTCCCGGCTCCGAGACCGCCCCAGAAGCTTATGCACGAATATTGCGCAGTGTATGGCAGAAAAGCACGGCTAGCACTTGCTAGGTCTGCTGCTGATTCGGATAGAATGGTTATAGCGTCCATTGCTGGTTAACTCACGCTTGTGAACGCAGTGCTACGAAGGGGACAATCATCTCCTCTAGCGACACGCCTCCATGCTGGAACGAGTCTTTAAACATTCGGGCATAGGTGTTGAAATTGTTGGGATAGATGATATAGTCGTTCCCTGTAGCGAAAATATAGCGCGAACTCATGGTATCTTGCGGGAGGTGTACCTCTGCGGGATTGATACATGCAAAGAGCTCGCGATCGTTGTAGGAGAGGCTTTTCCCGAGCTTGTAGCGCATATTGTTGGAAGTCTCGCGATCTCCTATCACCTTTATAGGCTTTTTGACTTGTATAGAGCCGTGATCGGTAGTAATGAGCAAGCGTATCGGGAATTGGCTAAGTTTTTGCAGAAATACGTAGAGATCGGAATGCTTAAACCAACTTTGCGTGAGGGAGAGGTAGGCGTGTGCATCGTTGGCTAGTTGCTTCATAATTTGCATGTCGTGGCGCGCATGCGAGAGCATATCTATAAAATTGTAAACCAGCACGGTAAGATCTGTTGCGAGGAGTTGCTGGAAGTCTCCATCCTTGAAGGGAGTATTATCTAGCGTGGCACCTTTGTAGTATTGCATAGAGAATTTACGCCCCATCCGTTGCAAGTTGCGTTGTAGGAGTTCGGCTTCGAAAATATTTTTGCCCTCTTCGTCCAGCTCGCCGACCCACAAATCGGGGTGAATTTGCGAAATCTCTAAAGGCATCAGTCCAGCAAAAAGGGCATTGCGAGCATAGTGAGTCACGGTGGGGAGGATTGCGTAGTAGGTTTCTTCTTGCTCGACTCGCCAAGTGGGTGAGAGCATTTCGCGAATCATACGCCACTGGTCGAAGCGGAGGTTGTCGATAACTAGGAGTAGTACCTTTTCGCCGGCGTCGAGGAAAGGGATTAGGTATTCGCGCAGCACACGTGGTGAGGTTACTGGTCCGCTCCCTACATTCCTAAACCACGATGCATAATTGCGTTTGATATATTTGCCAAAAGCTACGTTGGCTTGTAATTGCAGTTGCATGTGCAGCTCCAGCATATCGGGCGCGTTGGCAGAGAGCAGTCCTAAGCGCCATTCGCTGAGTTGGAGGTGGATCTTTTTCCAGTCCTCCCACGTGGAAGCACTATTGATGAAGTCGCCAAGCTGTGAGTAGTCGTTTTGATAGGCCGAAGTAGTACCCACGGAGACTAGTTCGCGTTCGTGTACATGCTTTTTAATAGAGATGAGTATCTGGCTCGGGTTTACGGGCTTTATCAGGTAGTCGGCTATTTTTGCTCCTACAGCTCTGTCCATGATATCCTCTTCCTCGCTCTTGGTAACCATGACGATAGGCAACGTGGGGGCGATACGCTTAAAATGCGTAAGCGCTTCCAGCCCTGAGAGACCGGGCATATTTTCGTCAAGGAAGAGCAGGTCGAAGTGTTCGCTTTCTACTTTATCGAGCGCATCGTCGGCATTCGTCGCCGTATAAACTTCGTAGCCTTTCTTTTGTAGGAAAAGGATATGGGGCTGTAGTAGCTCTATTTCGTCGTCTACCCATAAGATTTTTGCAGAAGCCATAGCGCGTTGTGTGTTGAATATGGTTAGGATTATACGGGAGAGTGTAGGGATAACAGTTTATGGGGTTGTTTTATAATTTTTCTTGTAGAAGTCGACGTATGGTAAAAAGGCTTTTTGTGCTTTGAGAAGCTCGAGGTTTTCGGGACTGATGATCATCATGAACGGGTGTGCCTCCTCGCCAAAGGGCTCTTCTTCGTTAATAGCATTTCGGAATTGTAGCGCTGCCGCGTGGTCTTTGAAAGTGCTTACTACAAGCAACGTAGCATTTTCGTTAAGGGGCAGCTCTTCTACTTCTAGGTTGAGGTTTACGTCGTAATCAACGCCAAAGCTAATGGTCTGGAACTTGAGTTCGCGCATATTCTCTTTGGGGTTGAATACCAAGAGGATGTTGTGTTCGCCATCGGAGACTGTGTATTTCTTGCTCTCTTCTTGTACAACAACTTCTTGGTTGCCAATGATGAGCGGCGATAGATCTTCGCCAATCAATTCGCGCTTTGCTATAGCTTTTAGCACATCCTCGGCATATTTGCTTTCGTTATAGTCGCGATACTGTTGCACAAAGAGTTTCAGCGCTGCTACGTGTGCGGTATCGCCGGGTTCTGATCCGGCATTCAGAGCAGCGAGGAGGGCAAAACGAACTTTGTATTCGTCGGCAGTTGAGTTCTTTTTTGCGACACTGGCACGTTGGAACGCTTCGGCACGTTCGCCCTTTTGCACAAGAGTAAAGATTTCGTCTGCAATTTTTTCGTTCTGCTCGCGCTCGGCTTCAACCTTTGCCATGTATTGCGGATCGGTGAGTAACCGAGCAAAGGAACTGGACGGGTAGTCGCGAAGGAGTTGTGCTCGGTAACGGCTTTTGGCAGCTTCGAGGTGCGCTTTTTCGGCAGTGAGGTAAGCTGTGAAACAAATTTCGGGCAATTGCTCGTGGTGCGGGAATCGACGTAGGATGGCATCGTAGGTCTCAATAGCGCGGGGTGCGTCGTTAAAGTCGTTGCGATAGCTTTCTGCCATCTCGAGCATAGCGCGTAGGATCTGCGTATTCGACAGATTGAGTGCAGAGTCGGTGAGAGGTAGCTCGTCGAGGTAGTAGGCAACAGAATATTTGTCGGTATTCTTCTTAGTGCTATCCTGATTTCCGGAAGCGCCTCCGCCGTCGCCCTGATTTACGATTTGCTTGTTCTTACGTCGCCAGTTATCTTCTCGTTTTCGCGATCCCCAACGTGCTTTAAAATCCGAACGCCCGAAGCTAAGGGTAGAGGTGTTGTAGAAGTACCAGCCTCCGTCGTTGTTTCCCTGACTTCGTTGTAGCGAACCTTGTCGATACTCGTTTTGCATGGCGAAGTTGCGATCCATTTGTTCGCGTTCCTCTTCGAGTTTCTCGAGGCGTTCGGCTTCGCGTAGGTCAGCAATAATTTTTTCGATGAAGGTATTGCGATCCTTTTCGGACATCTTCGCAATACGCTGTAAGCTATCTTGCTTTAGGACTTCGCCTTGTGCCTGAGCTAAGTGACCAAGTACGGCGGCACGACGAGCGATATCGGCATAATGCGGATAGGTTTCGGGGAGTGCACTGAGTGTACTATCGTAGGCTGTCGCGGCGCGTAGGTAGTCGCTTTTTGAAAAATAGTATTCGGCTACTCGTAGATATGAAACGCCTTTTTGTTTGGGATTTGAGACACTTAGTCGGGCAGATTCTTTGTAGAGATCGATACCGGCAACTGTATCGCCTTTTGCAAAAGCCATTTCGGCTAGAGCATAATAAATCTGATCGAGGTAGTCGGCATTTTTCTCATCTTTAGCGAGTTTGCGTAAGCTTTTTTCCATGCCCTTGCCTTGGACACGTGCTGCTAGCGAGGAGCTGCGTATCAGAGCATTAAAACTCATTTCGTAGTTGGGGGCACTGCTAGCAACTTTTTTGTAGAGTGTGAAGGCCTCGGGGTAGTTTTTAAGCTCTTCGCACAATTGTGCAAGTGCGAGGCGACAGCGGGCACGATCCAACCGGGTCGGTGCAGTCTCGAGGGCTCGTTTGGCGTGTGGATAGGCTTCTTCAAATTTTTGCTCTTCTATAAGAAGGTCAGCCCAAATAGATTCGAGTAAGTGGGTGTATCTTTTTGCTTTGGGGCGGTAGGGCAGTACGGCCAGAGTTGCGAGTCGGTCGCGCGCTTCAAGAGTCTGACCAGAGAGCATGTCTATGCGTGCTTTCCAGAGTTGCGCTTCCCAGCCTTCGGTTTGTCCGGCAAACTGAAGCATGGCGAAGTCTACAGCTTGTTGTGCTTGAACCAGATCGCCGCTCCAGATTCGTGCCTTGCCGATCAGCAACCACGCTTTTCGTGCGTACAGATTAAACTCGTTTTGGTTGTAAAAGGCTTTTTCCTTGGGCGACAGGGCATCTTTGCCACGCGATGGTTTGACGGTGATAGAATGCGATTTGATGAGCATCGCGCACTTGGTCTGTACTCTATCCATCTCACCGCCGGTGTTGAGTGCAGCTTCGGGCAGACCAGCAATACAGAATGGGAGGATACGAGTATAGTCGTATTGCATGGCGCGGGTTGCTTGCTTTACCCCAGATGAGTACGCTTCTTCGGCATTGAAATAGTAGTTGAAATAGGAGGTAAAACGGTGATAGAACCGGTAGTACGCGGTATTCTTCTTTGTGCCACAGCTCCAAACCAATAAAAAAGTGATAAGCAACAAACCCATCACTCCGGAGCATGTTTTGCCACTCCGTTGCCACACCCAATGCTTCATCTCGCAACAAATGTACGAATTACCAGATCAACGTACTGCGAACAATTCTTATTGCTACCCAACACAACTAGCAGAAAAAACGTTTTTAAAAATAAAGAGATAGATTTGGGAATCATGAAATATTTTGGTGCTCATGTAAGTGCTGCGGGTGGAGTTGCGAAAGCGCCGCAAAATGCCGTGGGGATTGGAGCTAATGCGTTTGCGCTTTTTACTAAGAATCAGCGTCAGTGGAATGCGCCGCCACTCACCCAAGAGGAGATAGACGATTTCCGCTCACATTGTGCTGCTGCGAATTTTAGCAACGGACAAATCCTTCCTCACAATAGCTACCTAACAAATCTGGGCAATCCAGAAACAGAAAAGCGACTGCAATCGCAAAATGCCTTTATTGATGAAATGGAGCGTTGCCACTTGTTGGGTATTGATAGGTTAAACTTTCATCCGGGGAGCCATCTTAAGCTTATCACAGTTGATCAGTGTCTGGCTTATATAGCAGAGGGGATCAACCGTGCTCTGGACCTTGTACCGGATGTCTGTGCAGTATTAGAGAATACGGCAGGGCAGGGGACAAATCTTGGTTATTGTTTCGAACAATTGGCAGCTATTATTGAGCAGGTGGAAGATAAATCGCGTGTAGGGGTGTGTATCGATACTTGTCATGCGCACGTAGCGGGTTACGATTTATCTACTACGGAGGGTTACGAGGCGATGATGTCGGCATTCGAATCCGTAATAGGTCTGCACTATTTAAAAGGGATGCATCTGAACGACGCCATGCATGGTGCTGGTAGCAAAAAGGATCGTCATGCTCCACTCGGGCGAGGTACAATAGGTCTGGACGCATTCCGAGCTATTGCGCAGGATCCGCGAACTGATGATATCCCGCTTATCCTCGAAACACCCGAACCAGAACGATGGTCTGAAGAAATTACACTCCTCAAAAGCTTTCGGAATGACTAACAATTCGTGTTTTGTCTTTAGTTACTAACCAAGAAACGGGTACTATTTTTGTGCATTAAAACAGTTACGCAAGATGCAGTCGTTCAAGCATTATATTGCCGAGGGGTGTCGTATCCTTTTGGGTGTGGTTTTTGCCTTTTCCGGATTTGTAAAGAGTGTCGATCCACAGGGATTTGCCTATAAATTGCAGGATTATTTTACAGCTTTCGGACTCACTTCTTTGCATCCTATTGCGTATGTACTCGCATTTTTGCTGGTAAGTTTGGAATTCTATGTGGGGTTGTTGCTCCTTTTTGGCGAGTTGCGTCGTTTTAGCGCCATCGTGGTTTTTGCCTTTATGGCATTTTTTACGCCACTTACCCTTTATTTAGCCATAGCCAATCCGGTAACCGATTGCGGTTGTTTTGGCGATGCCCTAAAGCTCACCAACTGGCAAACGTTTTGGAAAAATCTACCACTATTCATTGCGAGTATATATTTGTTGTGGCAAGTGTGGAGATACAAAAAGGCTAATAGCTCTATTTCGTGCATAAAGTGCTTTTTCTTGCGCCACATTGCATTTCCAGTATTGTTACTCCTGCTTGCTATCTTTCCGGCAACGTGGGTGACGATAGACCTTCCGTTAATCGACTTCCGACCGTATCGCATAGGTGCGAATCTACACGAGGGGATGATGATCCCGGAAGGAGCGCCGCAGGATGAATACCGTACGGAGTTTGTGTATGAAAAAGACGGAATTCGCAAAACATTTACTGAGTTCGATTACCCATGGGACGACACAACATGGCACTATGTATCGAACGAAACGCTGCTCGTACAAAAAGGCTACGAACCACCGATACACGATTTTGCTCTGGAAACCCCTGATAACCAGAATCGCGTTAACGAACTCCTCGCTACCGATGCTAAAATTCATATTTTGGTTGTAACGCCCTTTCTGGACGACCTCACCGAACAAGATATTACAACCCTCAACACACTGCAAACCTTGGTAGATGAATTGACGCTCCCGCTCTTTCATGCTACTGCAGCTTCTACCGACTTGCAAGCTGATTTTCAAAGCCGCGGACTTCGTACAACACTCTATACAACGAATGAGCGAACCCTAAAAACGATAGTGCGAGCCAAAACAGGTGTTGTGCTTCTAAAGGATGCGGTAGTATTGCGGAAGTGGACGCTTAGCCGTCTTCCCAAAATAGAAGAATTGAAGACGCTATTGCAACAGCCCACGATTCCGTTACCGCCGGCTGTTTCGCCACTACTTTGGGTACTCCTTGCTGTTTTTCTACTCTTAGTCCTTGCTAAAATATTGCTTATGCGCTTGGCAAGATGCCCTATAACCGAGTCTTGAGACTGTTGGTATAGCCATTATTGAACGAACAAACGGGCATCACTCACGCGAAAGTGATGCCCGTTTGCTTTTTTATTGGGATTATTGCACAGTAAACTCGACGAGTCCTCTGTTTTCTGTATCTTCGTACAATAGGAAAAGACAAATGATGGATATGATCAGGAAACTCCCCCTCGGTTTTCAAGATTTTGAGGATCTACGCCGCCGTAACAACCTCTATGTAGATAAGACGCAGTACCTCGCCAAACTCGTTTCGCGCTACAAGGCATTTCTCTTGTGTCGCCCACATAGGTTTGGGAAAAGCCTATTCCTATCCACTCTCCGCGCCTATTTCGAAGGGAAAAAGGAGCTCTTTACGGGGCTCTATATCGAGCAGGTAGAAGAGACAATCGCCCAGCAGCAAAATCGCGAACCGTGGGAGGAGCACCCTGTACTCTATTTTGACTTTAATGCCAAAGTATATAGTAATGTAGAAGCACTTCGCGATCGTCTCCTATTGCAGCTAGAACTTTCTGCAAGAAAATATGGCGTTGAGCTAAAGTGGGAGAGTCCTTACGACCAATTTGTCTACCTCATCAACCAGCTCTATCAGCTGACAGGAAAACAGGTAGTTGTTCTTATCGACGAATACGACAAACCGCTCCTAGAGACTGTCCTAGACGAGACGTTGAACGACGAGATCCGTTCGCAACTCAAATCCTTTTTCGAAGTTCTCAAACAGTGCGATCGCTACATCTGCTTTGCATTACTAACTGGGGTAACAAAGTTCAGCAAAATCAATCTCTTTAGCGGGGCAAACCAACTGAGAGATATATCTCTTTTGGATGAGTTCGCTGGCGTATGTGGTTTTACCGAACAAGAACTCGAACAGCACTTTACCCCTGAAATTGCGCAACTCGCGCAAGCAACCAAAAGCTCGGTAGAAAAGACCATCGAAACCCTCAAAAAGAAATACGACGGCTACTGTTTTGCCAGTTCGAACAAGCACGTTTACAATCCTTTCAGCCTGCTCAACGTATTGGCAAACAAAGCCTATGGCTACTACTGGTTCGAGACTGCTACGCCCACCTATTTGGTTAATTACATCAAGCGGAAACAAGAATTCATCCCCGAGTTTGATAAAGATGTAACTATAGGAGTAAACGACGTGCAAGATTTCCGTTACAACGACAACGATGCCATCGTTCCGCTCCTCTTCCAGTCGGGCTACCTGACTATCAAAAAATTCCTTGCATCTGCAGGAATCTTACGCCTTGGATATCCGAACGAGGAGGTGCGTTTCGGATTCTTAAAAGAACTCATTCCGCATTACTCCTCGCGCCTCACGCGGGTCAACGTAGCGCCTGTTATTTGGGATCTTTACGAATGGCTCAATGCGGGCAACTTAGTTGATACCATGAAGCTTGTGGAGGAAGTCCTAGCAGGGATCCTCTATGGCAACATACCCAACGACGAAACCGGTCGCCCACTTCGCGAACAGTACTACCAATCGGTACTTTATGCTGTTTTCCGCTTACTTGGTGTACACGCGCAGAGCGAAGTAGTGTGTGCTTCAGGTCGAATCGATATGATTGTCACTACACGCAAACACATCTATCTCTTCGAATTTAAGGTAACTACCGAAGGTTCTGCTGACGACGCAATTGCTCAGATCAAAGAGCGCGGCTACCTCAAAAAGATTCGTGCTACAAAGCGCCCGATTCACCTCATCGGCGTAAGCTTCGACGAAAAGACACGAAATATAAAAGAGTGGAAAGAAGAGGTACTAATCCTGTCGCGAAAGTAATAGAGACCGGAGAGGCGACTGCAAACGGCGTAGGATTGCAACAACCGGTTAGACAGGGGGCAATTCTCTATTTTAATCTTCTGAAAATTAATTATCTGCGTACGTAAAACGCAGACACACCTACATATTTTTATTGTTGAACTCGTCTATTTTCTTGTGACGATTGTAGTTGTTGATCTCTATGAGATGCACGCGTTCTTCGTGTCGTTGTCCTTCGAAGGGGGTAGTGAGGAAGACGTGTACTATTTCCAAGGCTTGTTCGGGAGTTATGAAACGCGCCGGGAGGGTAATTGCATTGGCATTGTTGTGTAGACGAGCCAAACGGGCTAATTCCGGCGACCAGCAAAGAGCAGCTCTCACGCCCGCATGACGGTTTAGAGAAATTGCCATCCCATTTCCTGAGCCACAGAAAGCGATTCCGAGGGCAACTTGATGCGTAAGAATCTTATGTGCGAGAGGATGGGCATACAACGGGTAATCGACGGATAAATCGGGGTCGTTAGTGCCTCCATCGTCTATCGTATAACCCGCATCTTGTAGGGCATTCTGTACAAAACGTTTATGTTCAACCCCTGCATGATCTGTTGCGATACCTATAGCCAACTCGTCGAACTGATTATCTATTTGCATATTAGTTATTCGTTTTTTATCGAGCGTATCGTTGATGTGTTATAATAACGTTTACAAATTTAATGTGCTTTTTTTAAGAATCCAAGAGACCATCTGCAATAGTTAGGTGTAACGTATTTTCTGCAGTTTTGTTGGTGGTGAGCAGTAAATTTTCGTGAAAAGGAATGAGGCATTCCGTACCGTCGGGGCGTTGTACTACAAGGAGTCTGTTGAAAGAATACTGCTCGTAACCAGTAATTTCTCCGACGAGGTTATCGTGCTGATCGTAAAGTACAGAACCGCAAAAGGAATCTAGGTCGTGCGTGAGCGACGTATCAATATTGATAAGCAAGGCTTTTTCGAATAGGAGTTCCGCACCGAGGAGATCCTGTGGTGTGATGGCGTCGTCTAACGAGAAGTCGAAGTATAGGATAGCAGACGCGTCTGTTTTCGTCTCAACTGCCTGAACTTGAAATGGGACAGGTAGCTCGTCTATGTTGATGAATAGGAAATCGCCAGTTTTAATCGCTATTTGCTCAAAAGAAAAGGGATCGAGGCATTTCGCCACAATCCCTTGTTTTTTTCCAATAACTCGAACCAGACGCGCTACAGGCTGTAAATCTACATACATAAGCGCAAGTAGTCTGTTGAATCGCTTAAGCTTCGGTTTCGGTTGTTTCGGGTTCTTGAGCAGGTTGTTCAGCGGCGTTTTCAGCTTCTGCTTTCTTGGCGGCTTCCTGCTGTTCCTCTAGCTTTTTACGAATCTGTGCAGCACGCGCTTCATTCACTTTGGCTTCTGCTTCTAATCGTGCTTTGGCGTTGTCCTGTTTCTTCGTGGTGAGGGCTAACTTCTTCGCTTCTATTTTGGTTTCTTTTTCTTGCAACCATGCTGCGAGACGTCTGTCTGCCTCTTCTTGCGAGAAAGCTCCTTTTGCCACTCCGCCCTGTAGATGTTTCTTTAGTAGAACACCCTTATAGGATAGAATCCGATTTACGGTTAGTGTGGGTTGTGCTCCTTGCGTAAGCCAGTAGAAAGCCCGTTCAGCATCGAGATCTATAATAGCTGGGTTAGTCATTGGGTTGTAGGAGCCTAAGCGCTCGATGAAACGTCCGTCGCGTGGAGCTCTGCTATCGGCTACAACAATGTGATAGAAGGGTCTTCCTTTTCTTCCGTGCCGGCTTAAACGTATCTTAACTGCCATTTTTCAAAAAACTCGTTTATGAAAGATTTATGGTTTTTGCCCAGCAAAGGTAGTGCGAAAATTTAGAAGAGCGCCTACCCTTTTGAGTAGACGCTCTTCTATTATTTTTAGCGTTCCCTCGGTAAGGGTGCGGCTATTGTTTCAGAACTTTTCGTATACGAACTTGTCCGTTGATGGCAATTAGCTTTAAGATGTAGAGTCCTTCGGGCAAATCTGCTGTATTAATAGCCTTGTAGCCGGATTCTAAGAGTCCGTTTGCAAATAAAATCCCGTGCATATTCAAGAGTTCGTAACGCAATGGCTCAGCATTGGCGTTTTCGATTCGAAGTTCTGTAGTGAACGGATTCGGCGCAACTGTTATAGCATCTAAGAAGGAGTTGGAAACTGCCACGTCGTCTTTTTTCTTGAATTTAGCAACTAAAGTAGTAGCGGTCAACAACTTATGCATAGCCTTATCATCATTCACTGTTAGTTTATTTCCGTTAGCCGTAAGTTCGTCTAGAACGTAATCGGCATCTGGAAGTGCAATAATTTCTAAAATAGTATTCTCTTCGAGCTGTTCTTCTGAGAGTACAGTTTTCCCGTTTGCCATAACGGTTAGAGTGCCGTTTTCAGGCTTATCAAAAGTTAACTTATAGAAGTTGATGCCCTCGTCTGTGCGACGTTGTAGAGTGATAGGCATCTCGAGATCGTCCTTACCTACAGTTAGTTCGCCTTGTTGTGTCAGATAGTGCGTGGCTGTCACGGTATACTTATAGGTACCTGGAGCGAGTTCGAGAGTAACTGTATTATTTACATCAGCGCTCAACAACTGATTGTTAATAAGCACTCTCGCATCTGTAAGCTGCCCCATCGACGGTTTAATTATAAAAGTCAGACGTGGGTAATCTGGTGTAAAGACAGCGAAGATGTTCTGATCGGTTGTAACAGCTTTTGCAGTATACTCGGGCGAGGTAGAAGCATCAATCATCCAATAGGCAAATCGCCAGCCTGGAGCCGCAACAGCTTGTACTTTCTGTCCGTCAGCACCCTTATCTACTAGCTCGTACTTAATAGGTTTCGCAGCAGCCACCGTTTGGATAGTACCTGCATTTAACGGACGAGTTTGGTAGGTAAGTCGCACCTTATCGGTATTAGTAAAAAGAGCCGTAAAGGTCGTATTCTTAAATATAGGTCCGACGTGGTGTAGCAGCGGATTAGCTTCTCCGTGTTTCCATCCTACAAAGCGGTACCCAGCATTGGCTTTTGCTAGGACATCGCTTGCTGTAGAACCGTAATCTATCTCTTCTTGGTCTTCCTCACTCTCGTCAATAAGGAAAATGCCACTATCCGAAGGCTCGCATGTATAGGTTAACGTAACCATATCGTCTTTATGCACAAAGAGGTTGAAATTATCCAAACAGAAATACCAGCCCATTTTAGGTTCGTAGGTAAAGCGGAAGGTTACAAAAGGCTTATCCTTTATCTTATCGAACTCTAGATTATTGGTATAGGTTCTTCTTGTGGTTGGGTCGGCTTCCAGTTGCGCTTCGAGCACTTCCCAATGTTCGCCATCTGTAGAGTATTCCAATTTGCAATCGCTTGAGGCAAATCCGTAACGGAGCGAGTAGTCAAAATAGACTCTTAAATCGGTTGTAATACCATCGAGTTTGTAGCGTGGAGTTTGGATATAAGTTACATAATCGGAATAGTAATTTGCCATGTTTCGATTATCGCAAACTAGGAATCCGTTATCCAATTCGAAGGATTTATCGCTTAAGGAATGGTATTGCTGCATCGGATTCTGAACTTTTCCGGTAGACCACGAAACCCAACCTTTAGGGTAGCCTTCTATGTCGAATGTCTCTGCTTCCGGAATAGCTTTCAGATTCGAGAAATATGCGCGATAATTGTTCGAAGCTTTTACATTCTGATCTGTACGTTGTGGAGTCTTTGTACCGTCGTTCCAGAAGAGGAAATGAGCATCGGTTGTTATCGGTTCTACCTCAACGGGTTGAGCATTGGAAGCAAAAGCGACTTCTTGTTTCGAATCGCCACTCTTAATACGTCCTTCGCCCACGGTTTCGTAGGTTAGGGTAAACGTTTTCTGTTTACATTTAGCCGTAACAGCGAGGGCATTTTGTAGCTTCTTATCTTGTCGTGGATTATCTTTTGATCCGTCGCTCCACTGATCGAAGAGATAACCTTCGTTGGGGATAACGAGTACCGGTGTCGCGTCCATACTGTTAGCCACTTTTTGTTGAGTATCCCCGCTTATAGTGCAGTTTGCATCAGGCGTATAACTGATAGTTAGCGTCTCCTTGGGGAAGGTGATGGTTACCTTATTTTCGCCAGTCTTTTGGGGAGTAAAGACGCCTTCGGTACGGATATTACCTTTAGTAGCTACATGGGTAATTTCTTTGCCGATCTGGAGAGTAAGATGCGCTTCTCCCTTTGCATTCGTTGTCGCTTGTTGTTTTCCGACAGTAATTTTTGCATCTGCAACAAAACCCTCAGAATCATTAACCACAAATAGAACGTCGGCTAGCGATTCGTTTACCACAGAGAAAGCAAATTCTCCGAGCGTGAGAGTATAATACTCGGTTTCGTAGATACTCTTAGCAGTTAACTTATAATTGCCTATAGGTAGGATCGCATCTGTCGCGAAGGTAACACCAGATGCATCTTTAAGCTCATAAGCTTTTTGTAGCTCTGCGATGTCAATGGTTACCACATCGTTCGGATCCACCAGACCCGTATAAGCGAAAGTCCATGCAATGGCTTTCCCGTAGGCTAGCGTAGTCCCGAAATTGGGTGTAGCTGTTATTGCTTTCTTTTTAACGGTAATGGTTTTCGTTACTGGAGTAGCTGCTGCATAGTACAAATTCCCCAACTGTAAACAAGTAATATCGGTAGTGCCTGGTTTTAAGAAAGAGAGCTTATCGTTCGTTACTGTTGCTACCTCCGATTTTGTCGAAAAATAAGTTACAGGCAACTTTGAAGAAGCTTTTCCTTGCAGGGTAACCGTCTCCTCGCCATAGGTATAGTTTGCTGATAAGCCGTCAAAAAGGATGTGCTGCTCTTGTAAAAGAGAAAGTTCGTAGCGTTTGGTTTTACCATTCTTCGCTTTTACGATGAGGATGTGTGGTTTAGTAAAATCAATTTCTTTACTCTTACTCGTGATTAGATTTTCGGGCTTCTCCTCGTCCAAATATACCGTTGCCTCGGCAGATGCACTAAAGGTTAGCTTTACCTTGTTCAAATGCGTTGGTACTCCGTAGGTAGCAGCTAAGAGGATAGGACACGTGGTCGGTATCGGAGTTGGAACGTTGAGATCGGCGATCATACCAGCGTTCTCATTTTTTTCTAATGCAAGTGATAGCAAATCGCAAGCATCGGACTCGTCGGCTTCAAAAACGAATGTAAGTTCCTGATTGTAGGATTTTCCGAACAAGGTCAATTCGGCTTCCACCACTACCGGATTAGTAAAATCGAAGATATGATCTGCGCTAAGCGGCGTGGAAGTCCCTTTTAACTTAAAGACGGTTTGCACCCAGTTGGGAGTAAGTGTACCGCGGATTTTGTCTTTATTAGCCTCAACACTCTTTCGGAACTTGATTGTCCAACGATTATTTTCGGCTTTCATCTCTACCATACCTTCAAAGTCTATACGTCCCAAGAGGTCGCCATGCTTTTTCCAGATACCGTTATTTTCTTGTGCAATCAATGCCGGATTGCTAACTTCGATACCCGCAGGCGTACCGTTGCAGACACTAGCCCAGTTGCCAGTCCCCTCATCAAAGCTATATTCGGCGATACAGTTCTCGGGGAGTTTGCCTCCCTGATAGTAGTGCTTAAACATGTATTCGTTGATTTCGGATTCCTTGATATCTCCTTTCATACATCGGAACTCGTCGATCTCCCCGTTTAGGAACTTACCAAGTTCTAAGCCGTGGAAATCAGGGATATCTACTCCGTATACGTTAACATTCTGCGGTTTACCATCTAAGAAGATTTTTATATCGGTAACACCACTGGAGAGTTCATCGGGTAGTTTGGTAAGTTTTACAACGAGAGCTAAATGATGCCACGTGCCTGGGGTGACAATATTGCCCTCTGTCCAGAAGAATGCGAAGTCGCCACAGATAACACCAATGGAATTGTCCGGAAATCCGTATTCGGAATTTCGTGCTAACTGTACCGCAAACTTGCGTCCTTGTAGTAAGGTTGCAGGTTGCGATTTTTTGACCTTGAAAAGCATCTCGAATGTATAGGAGCCTCCCTCAACTAGCGGATAAAGCTGCTGCTCTACATAAGGTAGGATGACACTTTGCTTATCGTTCTCATTGTTAAGGCTTTGGAAGTTCATACAATAGAGCTCGTTGTCTTGCTTTGGGTTGATGGTGTAAATAATCTGCTTCTGCGTATTATTTTTCTCGTTTACAGCCTCTGGAGTTTCGCTGATTGTAGCTTCAATGACGTGTTTCCCGGGTTTAGAGAGATCTAGGGTTAGTTCGGGAGTATCTGTGATATCCTTTCTCGATTTCACACTAACCGTTCGGGTCTCTTTTTTCTCTTGTCCGTCTAGTTTTATCGAAACAGCGAGTTCCTTTTTATAGTCAAGCAACGAATGGTTGTGGATTTTAAGAGTTACCTTCTGATTATTTGAAAGATTGATTCCCGATTTACCGGCGTCGACGTAGAGGAGTCCGAGGTCGTCAGTTGTCGGATTTTTAGGTTCAATCTCGAAAGTTATATCTCGGATGTCCCCCTCTTTGATCCCGTTACGGAAATCGGGACCTTCGGCTATTTCGTTCTTATTGCATATAGCCATCCGGACGCGATATTTTCCGGGTTTACAAGACTTCGGGATGCTTAATACCATTGATGGCATTTCGATTCCTTTTTTGAAATCTTTTTCCACCAACTCGTCTGCTGTAAAGTTGTTGTCTTGATTCCAGTCTACCCAAATAGCTATTGAGTATGGGATATCTTCATCTCCAAATTGGACGAGGTATTTTAAGTCTACTTGTTCGTCATTGACATAGATAGGCACCGTTGGTGAGGTCTCGTATTGCACGTGTACCCATGGGTTGTCGAGTGTAAAAAGTGAGTCGTTTACGCGCATTTCGGAAAAGTATGGATTATTCTTTTCGATAATCCCCGGGATTGGATAGCGGTCGTATGCAAGCAACACCTGTTGCTTATTATCTTCACCATACGAATCGGTATTGTGTTGGATTACCATCTGGCAATCGGTAATAAACTCTTGTTTGAGAGTTATGTCACGCAACTGGTAGGTATTTTCGCCAGGAGCTATTTCAGGAATTACCTCGTCCACAGCATAAGTCTTGTATAGCGGACTATAGAGTGCGACGATGACATCTTTTTGTGGCGTTGTGTAATTATTCCGGATAGTAACTTCTACAGGGACTTTTGCTTGCGGATCCGTCCCCCGCATAGAAGCTTTTGCACGGACTATTGTCAGGGGGTTGCTAACGGGTACCATATCTATGGTTGCAACCCAACCTGGAGCACGCTCACCCTCTTTGGTTCGGAAGAAGAACACGAGTCCACCATCTTTAGCGTCAGAGACATATTCTAAATCTTTTTCATTACCCTGCAACATCTCGCGTGGTGGCACTTCGCCCAGTGCTAATGTTTGAGGCACAGAGTTAGTATAAACCGTTAGATATGTACTATCGCCTTTTAGATCTACAGAATGAAAACGCACTCGTAGACGCATGTCCGGATCGCGTGGGATGAATTGTAGAGTCGATCTTTGATTTTCTGGATAGTCGGCTTTTGCACCACCATTATCGGTATAGATAAATGGTTTGGAGACTTCTATCGTTTGCAGCGGGTCATTAGGTTCGTTGAAAAGAAGCTTAGAGATAGGATGCCTTACTACCTCACCTAAGTTAGATACTTGAAACTCCAAGGTATTATTCTCCGGTTTTAGGTCGCCTTCTAACAGGGCTTCTAACCGGATTTTGAAAACATCGCCGAGCGGATCTGTAGTCGATAGATCTACGGTCATTGTCGTTTCGGTGAGTGTCTTTGCTTTAAGTTGAGTAAGGTCTTTGGTAGCCACCCACTCGTTGTTTCGATATAAGCGGACTTGTATTTTATCGATATCCTGTGCCGAATAATTTCTGAGTATTAGTGGGATCTCTGTCAAGCCCATAGAAACACTATCCTTAATGGCGTGTTTTAATGTGATTCCGACGTCGGGTCTTTTATCTAACTTTTCTATCCATATCCCGTTAAGCGTGAGCATGTCTAGCGGTTTCATGCCACAGTGCTGAATAACGAGTTTGTGCTTTTTACCCGGATCGAGAATGTAGTAGTAGTCTTCTAAACCATGTTGTGTAGTTTCTACTACCTCTTTACCGTAAGCATTTTTAAGAACTTGGTCGTAGTCCAAAACTCGGAAACGTGAGGTGGTGAGCATATGGCGAGAGTTGCGACTGAGACCGCCACGCAGATGGAAATAAACAGGCTCGGTAATTTGGGTTAGATCTATCTCGCAAAAAGAGAGTTCGGAAATAAACGAGGCATTTTTCGACTTATCAAACCATGCATTGGTATCGAAGTTTTTGTCGTTTTTCGCAATACCAAAGTAAAGGACATTGGATCCGGGCGATACATTGGTAGAAGAATATCTATAGAATGTGGTTGTCGCGTCGCCACCCTGAATGTTGTAATAGGGCGAGTTCAGTTCTTTGAAAGTATTAACGTAGGGGAGATCTTTTTCTGTAAGATGTAAAGGAGTAGGCGTCTTCGCTAGCAGAACAGTAGATCTCTCGCCATAACTTCCATCAGCTAATCGAATTGCTACCGTAAAAGCTGCTTTTTGCCCTACAGGAATCTTGTCTTCCGGAATCGAAAACTCGTTATTAAATGTTTTCCCTATCGATGTCCAATTGGCTGTTTGTACATCGCCGGCAAAAACCTCATACCCTATGTTAGGCAGCGGGATTTTGTCCCATGAGAGCTTCCAACCACTAAGCCCACACTGGGGAACGGAGAGATTTACATTCCTTACTTGAGGAGCAATGGTAAATAGATCGCTAATGGCAATTTTACCCTTATTATCAATCACACGGAGCCGAGCCTGATCGGTTATCGGAGCATTTTTAGGTAGATGCCAACTCATTTGCCAATACTGTCCGGCAACTTTTCCAAGGTATTCGTAATTCTTCCCACCATCGTAGGATAGTTCTACTACATAGGGCGCTTCTACATTTTCGAGCAAGCCCACGGCATCGGTATCCGGTTGATAGGTATCGCCATTAGCAGGACTAATTATTTTGGCCTTAGCTTCGCCTTCTAAGTACCATACGATGGCAAAGGGTTGTTTGCCGTTGGTGATTTGAGTACCGTGTATTTCCGCTGTAATTGTAGTAGCGCCTGCAAGTTCGGAGGTATTTAGGGTAACTTGTTCAACGTTGTTTAGGTTGTCGTTAGCGCGTTTTGCAGGATCTTCTACTTTACCTTTTTCAGGAGTAAGAACCCATGGTTGGTAAGTTGTTGAGCCTACTTTTATCCGTAAATCGAGGTCGTTAATTAGGACTTTGTCACCCCATTTGTGATCTTTATCGTAAGCAGGATCGTTCCAAACGATCATTACGCGTACATGTTGCGTACCCTGTGGGAGTTGTATGGTTTGAGTAATAGTTTTTTGGTTTTCGACTTCGTTAAGTGCAAACCATTGTTTTTCTATAGCTATTAGAGCTTTGGAAGCGTTCGTAATCCCGTAGCCGTATTGGAAGTCCGGACCAGGTCTGCCAGCATCATCTGCGGTATTAGCAAGTAGAGCTCGCGTGAGGTCGCTTCGCATTTCCTCATTGTGATAGAGTTGCGCATATCTTTCCTGTAGAAGTAATACATGACCAGAAACCGTGGGGCAAGCCATAGACGTACCATCCAAAAACTTATAGGTGTTGTTAGGGTTTGTACTGTAGACTTGTTGTCCTTTGGCACAGAGGAGAGGGAAGAGGCGCCCGTCGTCGTTCGGACCACAACTACTGAAGCTTGCTAGTTGTCCCCAATCGTCAACTGCCCCCACTGAGATAATATTTTTTGCTTTTCGCGAAGTAGTTCCATAACCCGAAGTTCCCCATATTGCTTCTGTTTCGCTAGGGCATGTAAACTGATCGTTCCCTGCAGCATAGACATGTGTAAGGGTTGGGTATAGGTTTGCCAATTGGTCTATTTCGTATTCGGATCGGAAGTATACGAAGTGTTTGAGTATGTCGCAATTGTTTCGGAATTGTAATCCGTACGAGTTTTGTGTGGCATGTATACCGAATTTTTGGCGAGCAATAACCATTTCTTCTCGCTCGCTT
Source organism: uncultured Bacteroidia bacterium (assembly GCA_963540065.1). Lineage (GTDB taxonomy): Bacteria > Bacteroidota > Bacteroidia > Bacteroidales > CAJPTX01 > Bacteroides_D. The sequence goes on along the minus strand of CAUTNK010000001.1, from coordinate 30,577 downwards.
AATCCGTTGGAACCTTTATTAAAGTTGTAAGTCCAAGCCTCTGCTTTGGGCGCCATGCCGCGTGCGTTGATATCGAGATAACCCGAACCGAGTACAGTACCTGCCACGTGGGTGCCGTGTTCCTCATTTCCGTCAGCACTTTCATATTCTTGAATATGAACTCGATTGCCGAAATCCAGATGTGAGACGACATCGCCATCCCAAATCCCAATGCGTCGTCCTTTTCCTTCGAGGCCGCGTCCACCGAATGCAGACGAAGCACTTAAGCTGTAAGCTCCACTCAATTTAGAGCCCTTACGGTTATAAAGGACAGATGGTGGTGCTATAGGTTCAATTCCCAAAATATAAGGCAATTCTACAGCTGCGCTGAGTTTTTCGAGAGTAGCGATAGCTTCTACTTGGTCAAAAACCGAAGAGAGGCGAGCCTCTTCCAGTCCCAATGCTTTTAGGTCATTTGCGATTTTGTTGCGCGGAGCATTTTGCGCAATTCGTATTACTACTCTTAGACGACCATCGGCTGTTTTAATCCAATCAGGGAGTTTGTCTTTTGCAAGCATCGTATGTAGCTTCCATTCGGGTTTTAGTGGGACTAAAGATGTTGCAAGTCCGAGCTTATTGAGCTTAGTCGGTAATTGCGAATCTGATGCAAGCTCGGCATAGTAGGCATTACCACCGATATATGAGCCCAGTGTAACCCCCGCAGCTTTTAATTGATCGATATCTTTCGCATTGGGTAGGTGTTCTAGTTGGATAAGGGCATTTTGTACACCTTTCAGATCTATTGGGGAGGCGCCTCGTAGGTTTTTCCCAAGATTCTGTGTCGGTATAAATCGGTGGCCACCGAGTTGTACTTCTTGCTGCGCTTGCGCCCATATGGGTGGTAGCAACAAAACACACAAAAGCACGTAAAAGAAAGAAAATTTCGTGCGATACATTATGTATTAGATTTGGTAATAGAATATATTTTGAAAAAACTGGTACAATTTTAAGGAAAAAGTTGCACTAGTAGGGTTTGTACGCCTGTTAGTAGCACATATCTGAAGCTTCTCATCCATAAACAGTGTAAGCTAAAAACTGTTCTTAAGGAGCTGTAGCATCCCCCGTAGAAAGGAAGGTATGTAGTTGTGATCAAGGGTTCTGTCGGGTTAGAGACTCAATTATAGCGGTTGCCTTATTTTTGTACTCGAAATGCAACGGCGAGTGGCGACAGCGGGTGCAGATTTAGCGCCTATCGTGAAATGGGCAGGAGGCAAACGGCAATTATTGCCCTCTATTCGTCCGCTACTCCCGAAAAATATTAATACGCTACTCTACTGCGAACCCTTTCTGGGGGGTGGTGCACTGCTGTGGGATCTACATCCGCAGCACGCTATTGTAAATGATCTCAACTCGGAGCTCATGAATATGTACACCGTAGTCCGGAATCACCCACAGGAACTCATAGCAGATCTTAGGCGCCATCGCAACACTCCGGAATATTTCTATAGTTTACGTTTGTGGGATCGGGAACCGCAATTTGTAGAACGTACTCCGATAGAACGCGCATCACGCTTTATTTACCTCAACAAGACTTGCTACAACGGCCTCTTTCGCGTGAACAGTGCAGGGGAGTTTAATAGCCCATATGGACATTACAAGCGCCCCAATATTGTAAATGAGCGCACTATTGTAGCTGTAAGCGAATACCTTCAGAAGGCAGATATTACTCTAAGCCATAGCGATTACCAGAGTGTCTTAGATGCTCTCCCCGAGGCTACGTTTGTTTATCTGGATCCCCCCTATCATCCACTTTCGGAAACTTCCAATTTTACGGGTTATGTACAGGGAGGCTGGAAGGCGGCAGATCAGGAAAGGCTTTACGACGCGTGCCGTGAGCTGGAGCAGCGCGGTATTCGTTTCATGCAATCTAATTCAGACACACCTCTTATTCGGGAGTTGTATGCCGAGTTCGAGATAAGCACCGTACAAGCCGTTCGGGCGGTAAATAGCAAAGGATCGGGGCGTGGCGCAATAAACGAACTGATTATTCGCAACTATGCCTGAAGCGCCCATTGCCAAAAACGAGCAAGCGTGGCGTATTCTTTTTGAACGACTACACATTCTCGAACAACTCGAAAAGGCAAACTACATAAGCATTACCTCGCAGGCGATTAATACGCTTCGTGAGGCACGTCTTATGACCAAGTTTGATCACTCATACCAGCTCCCCGCTATTTTTCGTGAACATGGCTTGGGAATACTACCTACAGGACGAGGACGTTACATCATCGGGCGTTTTTCGATTTTTCATGCCGTAGAACCTACACCTCCGGATCGTATCCATGTACGCCCATACTATCTATTTGAAAGCATTTCGCCCACACAAATCAATAGCGAAACCGCTGCCATCCACTATGCACATCTTACCGGGATTTTAAGCGATTTTACGGGCGATGCGACACTTTTCCCTACGCTCAGTGGCAGAATGGGTACGGATACGTTTTCTTTCCGAATAAAGGTAAATAAGCAATATGAGATACCTATTACAGTAGAAAATGCGCAAATAGAAATAGATGCAGGTTACGAATCGGAAACTGCACTCTACCTTATTGAGGCGAAAAATCACCTAGCCGACGATTTTATTATTCGACAATTATACTACCCATATCGTCTTTGGCGCGAGCGCATCCGCAAACCCATTCGTTTGCTCTACCTCAACTATACCGATGGGAATTTTTACTTGCGCGAGTACGATTTCCACGATCCGGACTACTACAACTCTTTACGACTCTTGCAAAGTAAATGCTATGTTTTGGACGACGAACATTTTGATGCCACAGCACTACGCAAGCTATTAGCCACAACCCGAGTTCAGCCAGAAAGTTCGCTCCCCTTTCCGCAAGCAGATCGTTTGGAACGTGTGGTAAATCTGTGCGAAATCCTTTTACAAGAAGGCGAACTGACCAAAGCAGACATTGTAGAACATTATGGCTTTGTACCTCGGCAAGCCGACTATTATACCACAGCAGGGCGCTACCTTGGGCTAATTGCAGTGAGTGGCGCTGGGATAAGACTTTCCGATGCTGGCGCACGCATTTTTAGTTTGGAGCTTTACGCACGTCGGATAGCCATTATCGAAAGCATTGCCTCGCATGAGGTCTTCCGTCAAACACTCTTACTATCGTTAGAACGCGGAGGAGATATACCCCCACGAGACGCTGTACAAGCGCTCTTAGAAGCACAAACACCCGGCTTAAGTAGTACGACCTATCATCGGCGCACTAGTACCGTTGTAGCATGGGTTCTGTGGGTACTCCAGTGGGTCGAGAAAAAGGAAGGACTCCCTTTTCTTTTTGAGGATACGAACCCGCTGTTTATCAAAAACTAATCGGCACAGGGTATTATTTTTGTTACCTACTGAGTTATAGTAGATAGCGAGGGTTCTCCCGCTTACATTTGAGTGTAAAATACGAAGCAATGAAAAAAGCTCTTTGGATATTTTTAGGTAGTTTCTCCTGCCTACTATTCTGTATTTCAGAAATATGGAGCGCACCCATAACCCCACAAACAGCAGAACAGATAGCATTAGAACAACTGGGGCTACCCAAGCCTACTCGTAGTGGTGGGAGACTTGCTCTACTCTATACAAGTAGTGGGCGTCCGACCCGTAGCGAGTCTGGTAATCAGGACTTCTATGTATTTGGGAATCGGGATGGCGCAGGTTATGTAGTGGTAGCAGGTGATGATATTGTTCCCCCCGTATTAGGTTATTCTTTAACAGGGAGCTTCCCTACAAACGACCTCCCCCGTGAACTGCAATCGTGGTTGGCATCTTATGCACAATGGGTACGGAGTGCACGGGCTACTGAAACACTACAACAAGGTTTGGTACGAGAGCCGAACCTTGTTGTAACACCTCTCCTTAAAGGCTTGATGTGGGATCAGGACGCTCCTTACAATCTGCAAACTCCCACTATAGGAGGAAAACACGCCCCTACGGGTTGTGTAGCGACGGCTGTAGCGCAAATTATGCGGTATTTCTGTTGGCCCTTACGAGCTAAAGGTATTGTACAGAACCTTCCGGACTTCGGACAAGAGCCTTATGATTGGAAACACATGCCCAATATTTGTCGCACCGATGCTGCGCAAAATATACGTGATGCTGTTTCGCATCTAATGCGCGATATTGGTTATGCTTGTAATATGAAATATGGCGCAAACGAAAGTGGCGCATATGCTTATGATGCTTATCTGGCATTAATCAATCACTTTGACTATGCACCGTCACTGCGCTTTGTAGAACAAAAGTATTACACGTGGGCGGATTGGCAGAAGCTCCTTATAAGTGAGCTGCGGGCAGCACGTCCTATTTATTATGGTGGTACTTCCGGACCAGGAGCACAGGGGGGACATGCTTTTGTATGCGATGGCTATGACGGAAATGGTTACTTTCATTTTAATTTTGGTTGGTCGGGGCTAGCGAATGGCTATTATTTAATTACGAATATTCTGCCTACGTCTTTGGGGATAGGTGCTGGTGCGAGCGGAGGTTATACTTATCAAGCAGACGCAATTATTGGATTTACTGCCAAACCTCACTACCAAGGGGATACGGAAGTAGGCAATTACAACTATTCCAACATCCGAATCAACGACACCGAAAAAGGCGAAACTGACAAAACAACCCCCTTACACCCAAACCTTGTAAACTTGGGCAATAAAAACGCTATGCCTATCCTTTCTGCTGCAGCGTTTGCTGTAATTGATGCAAAGGGGAAAGAAGTCGTCAAAAACTTTTCGACGGATCAGCGACCGATTTCGCAAAACGATATTATCGCGATGAGCGATGTCACTCTCAACCTCGCCAAACTGGATAATGGGAAATATACCCTACGCCCACTGGCATACCAAGTAAATGCGCAAAGATACATCCCCGTAGTCCGTAATCAGTTGGAAAGCCTAAACGTAATCGAGATTGAGATTCGTGGGGATAAGAAAATTGTTAGTGTAACCCCGGGGGCGCCGAAGCTCGAAGTTGAGTGGAAAACCCCTGAGATGATACAAGATGTAAAACAATATACCACCCTCTGCGTACGGAATACAGGAACCTCGAGCTACTATGCTCGTTTTCAGGTTCGTATTGGTAAAACAGAGATACCCAACGGTAGTGAGGATATGATTATTAACGAATTCCTCTCATTAGGTGCTGGCGACGAAAAGACTTTACAACTTCTAGTTTCAGGACCTAGCAGCGACGAAGAACGGTATCTACACTTTTATTACAACAAAGAGAATAACTATGCTGTGAGCGATTGTACGGACAAATTCGGAGGGACGCAAATAACATCTAAACCTTCCTATGTCCTTGGTAATTGTCAATTCGAAATACTTGAAAAGAGTACTTCTGTAAAGCAAGGCGACCGCTTTTTGGTACGTTTCCGTGCACAAGCAGAAGCTAATAAAGGCGTAGCACTGAAACTAGAGAACTATGTTAATTACAACAGTTATAAGGGTTATTGGTCGCCTAATATACCCGTAGTGTTGCGTCCGGGGGAGAGTAGGGAATTTGTTGTTGAAAAAACATTAGCCTATCCCGAAGGCGAGTATACTTTTGTAACATTAGCGAATGGAAGACGAGTTCCGGCATTGAGTTTTAAGTTCAAGCTCGAAAAAGCGACAGAAACCGAATTAGATGTACCCGATTACAACATTCCTCTCACTCAATATAGCATAGCAGAACCAGTACTCACTCCTACAGAAGGTGGCACTTGTAGCATAACCTTGGAAAATGGTGACCCACTACCTGCAAATCGACAAGTAGCAGCAGGCACCCAGATCCAAATAAAAGCTAGTGCAAACGCAGGCTGGGAAGTAGATAACAAGAATGTACAAGGTGCAGAGCCGACTATGGGCGATCTGTATAGGGTAAAGGACAATGTACAGATTACGATAACCTTTAAGCAGGCGACACCGCCCCTAGAATCCTATACACTCCAAAAAATTGAAATCGAAGGCGAAGGTAGCGTAAAAGTTATTTGCCAGAATCACAATGTAAAAGAAGGCGAAACCATAGAAAAGGGTAAATCGGTTATGGTAGTAGCAACACCCATGGCTCCCGAATGGGAAATCCTAGTAGAGAATATCGCAGTAACACCTGCAACAGGCCCTATCAATAGCTCATGGACTCCTACAGGCGACTTTACCGTAAAAGTGACCTTTACGAAAAAAGCGCCCCCCGTAGTCCCCGAAAAGACGTATACCTACTTAGCTTTGCATGTGGAAGGCGATGGGAAGGTAGAAGTGCTGTGTAACGAAAAAGCGGTGGCTGTAAACGAAACAATTACGCAAGGCGATAAGATTAAAATAGTATGCCAACCCAAGGACGGCTGGGAAGCACTACCAGCAAATTTGCGCGTAACAGGTGCCAACAAACTAGCCGGAACCGACTACGAATATCTACCCAACAAGGATTTCACGGTCACCATGCGCTTTTTGAAAAAAGTTCCGGATCCGCAACCACAACCACAACCCAATCCGGAGCCCAACCCCGATACAGCAGTAGAAAGCCCGTTATTTGCGCACATTGTCGTTTCGCCCAACCCCTTCTCTTCGCAGCTAAAAGTAAAGAATGAAGAGGCACTAAATGCTCGTTATGAGCTTATAAACAACTACGGAGTAGTTGTCCGTGCAGGTGCGTTAGAAGGTGTTGAAACCGTGCTTAGTACAGAAAAACTCGCTTCCGGACTCTATTTGTTGCGAATTTCCACAACTACGGCTACAAAAACCTACCGCCTTGTAAAATAGCCTCGCTACAAACACACGAACCAAAGAGGACATCCGAAAGAATGTCCTCTTCTGTTTTCTGGGTTTACTGTGCAATAAACCCATATTAGCAATAGTAGTGGTTAGTTTTTTTTACATTTGCTAACAAATTAATCAGAAAACAGAATGAGAAGATTATTTATTTTCAGTGCTTTATGCACACTGTTATGCTTTATGTTTGGTTTGCACTCAGTACGTGCTGAAGGTGAAGTAGACATGACTAAGTGGATTACCCTCACCGTAAAGCAAGGCGAGAAGATAAAGTTAGACTTTGCAGCTTCTACAGCAGGTGTTTGGGTAAAGGTTACTGGTGTTACAGACGAAAAAGCAGAGGAAGCGCCAACCCAATTGCATGCTTGGAAGCAACAACCTGAGTACGAGGCAAAGGGAACTGAAATAAAGGTTTACGGAGCAACGGAAAGATTCACTTGTTACGGCAATAAGGAGAATCTTACAGCTTTGGTTAGTCAGAATGAAAACCTGACTTATTTGGACTGCAGTGCTAATCTGCTATCTCGTTTAGATATCACGAAGAATGTAAACCTGACAGAATTGGATTGCAGCCATAATCAGTTATCTGACTTGGACGTCACTCAGAATGTAAGCCTGAGAGAATTGGATTGCAGATATAATAAGATATCTGCTTTAGATGTAAGAAAGCATGTAAACCTAACAAAATTGTATTGCGACACGAATCTGTTATCTAGCTTGGATGTTAGTCAGAATATAAATTTGGAGACATTGGATTGCAGAAGCAATCAATTAACTAGTTTAGATGTCGCTCCAAATGTAAAATTGGAATCCTTGAATTGCTACGACAATAAGATAGCTAATCTGGACGTGAGTACGAATGTAGAGCTAAGCGATTTATCTTGCTCTATGAATCTATTATCCAGCTTAGATGTTTCGAGGAATGTAAATCTGACGAGCTTGTTTTGCAGCAAGAATCAGTTATCCGATTTAGACATTTCCAAGAATACCAAACTGGTAAAATTAAATTTATACAGCAACAATTTCTCTACAAGTATACTTAACAATATCTACTGCCAGCTGCCTGACCTAACTGGGAAAGAGAAAGGTCTAATTTACATGGCAGCACAAGTAGGCGAAGTAATAGATGAACTATTAGTAAGATCCACGAGTAAAACGATAACAGATAGTAAAAACTGGGTCATACAGTATTATTTCGGCGATACAAATATTGAGGAAATTACAGGTAATTACACCTGCGGTTCTGTATATGGGCTTACTCTTGCGCCAGCAACAATACCCTCGTTTTCTTATCAAGGCGGAGAAAAGAAGATAACGGTAACGAGCACAGGGAATTGGAAGTTAGATGAAACCGCGCTTTTACCTGCTTGGCTTTCTGTAGAGCCTAAGCAGGGGAGCTCTGGTACGCAAGTAACTGTTACGGCTGTGCCCAATGCCGAAAAAGGAATACATCGTGCCGCTTTAACTTTTGTTCTCTCAGATGCTGAGAACACAAAACAAGTGGTTGTATTGACGCAAACGGGTAGACCTGAGGAATTTATTACAGTTGCTCCTTTTCAAGATTATATTTTCCCCATTGAGGGCGAAACGAAAGAAAACTACTTCACGGTAGAAAGTACTGGTGAGTGGACTGTGACAAGCTCTAATGCAGAATGGTTCCCTGTAGAGACGAAATCAGGAGCGAAGGGCACTACAAAAGTTACCATCAAAGCTGATACAAACAGTAAGGGGGAACGCAAAACAAAACTCACTTTTGCACTAAAAGAAAAACCTGATGTTAAGCAGGTAGTAATGTTAACGCAAAAGGGGAAAAGCGATCCAACACCAGCACCGAATGCTGTAGAAGATGTTGCGTTGGCGGGCATTTCCGTAGCCCCGAATCCGTTCTCTTCGCAGCTAATCGTTAGAAATAACGAGGTGTTAGCCGCTAGCTACGAACTAGTAAATACGAACGGGGTAGTAGTGCGCGCAGGAACATTACAAGGCGCAGAAACGGTGCTTGATACTGAAAATCTAACTGCAGGTGTTTATTTGCTCCGGATTTTTGCGGGTAGTGAAAGTAAGACGCTGCGGGTGGTGAAAAAATAACATAGCGGTGAATTTAATCAAACAGAGGATCTCTTCCGAAAGGGAGAGATCCTCTGTTTTTCGTACCTTGGTATAGAAAATATCGGCAAGTTAAGACTATGAATGCAAATAAGCGCGCACTCCCCATTGGAGGGCAAGATTTCGCAGATATCCGAGCCAATGGGTTCCTTTATGTAGATAAAACACAATACGTTGCAGAATTAGTCAGCGCTAGCAAATATTACTTCCTTTCCCGCCCCCGCCGTTTTGGCAAAAGCCTTTTCCTTTCTACCCTAAAAGCCTATTTTGAAGGGAAAAATGAGAGTTTCAAAGGCTTATATTTCGAAAAATGGGAAGCGGCACAGGCAGCACAAGAAGGACGCGAGGCGTGGCAGGAGTATCCGGTACTGTATTTGGATCTGAGTGCAGAAAAGTATCGGAGTATTGAAGACTTAGAATCACGTATCAACGCCTTTTTGGTAAAAGAAGAGAAAGTATACGGACGAGACAATGAAGACGTCTCCTTCTCGCAGCGTTTTGAAGGGATTCTGCGTCATGCTTACGAAACGACGCAAAAGCAAGTAATAGTCCTTGTGGACGAGTACGACAAACCTCTCCTGCTAACTTTAGAAGAGGGTATGGAAGAGTTAAACAATGAGTACCGAAAAATCCTAAAAGGCTTCTTTGCAGTGCTGAAGAGTAGCGATCCGTACCTTCGCTTTGTGTTCGTAACGGGTGTCTCGCGCTTTAGCAAGATCAGTCTTTTTAGTGACATGAATCACCTGAATGATATCTCTATTGATAAGACATTTAGCACGATTTGTGGCATTACAGAAAAGGAACTACACGACAATTTTAGCCCCGAAATAGGAGCATTAGCTGAAGCTAAACATTTAAGTTACAAGGAGACATTAGAGCGGTTGAAACAGCAATATGACGGCTATCTCTTTATCGAGAATGGCGAGCATGTCTATAATCCGTTTAGTCTCCTTAATGCCTTCTCCAAAAAGGATTTTCGCGACTACTGGTTTCAGTCGGGTACTCCTACTTTTTTGGTGAATTATCTGAAGAAGGCACACTACTATCTCCCCGATCTGGAAAACAATGTAGAGATAGATATGAGTAGTCTGAGCGACTATCGCGCCGATGCAGCGTCCCCCATTCCAATCCTTTTCCAAGCGGGGTATTTGACTATTAAAAGCTACAATCCTCAGTCCGATCTCTATTGCTTAGGTTATCCGAACAATGAGGTGAAATTTGGGCTAATCCGGAACTTGTTGCCTTCGTACTCCGATTTGGATATGACGAAAGTACAACGCTTCGTGTGGCAATTCTACGAAAAGGTTAGCAAGGGGGATGTGTCGGCTTTTATGGAGGATATCTCCTCGTTGTTAGAAAACATCCCTTACAGTAGCGACTCTAAAGAAGATGTAAAGTGGCGCGAGCAGAACTATCAAATAGCAGTAGCGTTGATTTTTCAGTTCATGGGCATGTATGTACAAACGGAGGTACATTCAGCCAAGGGTAGAGCGGATTGTATCGTTTATGCAAAAGATATTATCTACGTCTTCGAATTTAAGCTCTGGAGTACGGGAACTGCTGAAGATGCGCTTACCCAAATACAGGAACGAGAGTACTACAAACCACTTCTTTTGCAGGGCAAGAAGCTATTTCTCATAGGTACGAGCTTCGACGAAGAAAAGCGAAATATAAAAGAGTGGAAGGTGCTGGAGGTAGCGCCTGATTAAGTATTTTGCCCTGTATGAGTGCGTAAGAAATTGCCCCCTGTCGTTGTACAGCAGCGCAAAATAAAACGGGTGTGCTGTTGCCAAAACAAATGGATCCCTCGATACTGTCTTAAAAAAGTGTGTACGTGCTATTTTTTTATAACTCCGGATTTTTCCCCAGCATTCGATGGAAAGCTAATTAGAAACTGCGTTCTTTAGATGCGCACGAAGCGTTTTGCGCAAGGAGATTACACACTTTTTCAGACACTACCACCGCTAATTTGTACCTTTGAAACGTGCAAAAACAAGAGGATAACCTTATGGCAAGACTCCAAGCAGAACAAACCGACATCTATACCTACTTCTCCAGCAAGAAACGCAAGTTCCTTATCCCTGACTATCAGCGCCCTTATGCGTGGGGACTGGCAGAGTGCAAAACCCTCTGGGACGACCTGAATAGCTTCTTCTTTGCCGATACCGATGCCTCTTTTGACCCCAACGATACCTATTTCCTCGGTCCCATTGTTACCTATCAGAACACGCTCCGGGATACTGAAATCATCGACGGGCAGCAACGCATTACAACCCTTATGCTCCTCTTGCGCGCTTACTACGAATACACGAAAGAACGTGCCGTTGAACCGTTTAAGACCCTCAGCAAGAACCTTGCGGATTGCATTTGGCAAAAAGATCTCCTAGATAAAAAAACACCCAAGCAGTTGCGCTTACATTCCGAAGAAGCGAATGAGGGTGAGCAGCGAGAGTTGCAGCAAATCCTCGAATATGGTAAGCTTGTAAAGGAGCTGAAAGGAGGAGCCTACACAAAGAACTTTAACTTCTTCTACAACTGCATCGAGAAGCTCAAGGAAGAAGATTCCGACCGCCTGACAGCCTTGGTAGTCTATACCCTCGAAAACTGCTCCCTCCTCCCCATCGAGGCAGATACGCAAAGCATGGCACTCAATATCTTTGCCACACTCAATGATCGTGGCCTTCCCCTCACAGACTCCGATATTTTTAAGGCGCAACTCTACAGAACCTACAACGAACGTGGAGAAAAAGAGCAGTTCATGCAGCGCTGGAAACGCTTGGAAGAAACCTTAGAGGATATTCGCACCTACAAGCACACACCAATGGACGACCTCTTTACTTGCTACATGTACTACACGCGGGCACAAGATCGGATCGCCTCTACCTCTCGTATCGGGTTAAGAAATTATTACGAAAAGAATAGCTACGAACTCTTAAAGAAACCTGATACGCTCGATAATCTAGATCTCTTGGCAGATTTCCTTAAAAAGGTTAGTCTCTTGGATTCGAGGTTTGCGCCAAGCACGCAAAAGCTTTTTTACATACTCCTACAAGCGCCAAACAATTTAGCGCAACAACTGATCGCGGTCTATTTTTTGCATAAGCAACAAGGTGGCGTTTTACCGCCTGCGCAGGAGATAGATCCCGTTTTGGAGAGTCTTATCGCATGCATATTGCTCTACACTGTGCTGAAACCAGGGGGCGATTACCTTAGTAAGCCCATTTACAAGAAGATGGTGGATATAGTGCACGATATAGACAGACCCTTTGAAGTAGATATCTTTACCGAGGAGGATCTTTATCTGCAGTATGCGAAGATAATCTCATCGCCTATCAATAAGTCTTTTATCCTCACGTGGTATGCTTTTCAAACTTCAGAACAGTGCATCATCCCCACCGACCTTACCATGCGAACCACCTATATTCTTCCACAAGAGGCTTTCGAAGGCGATAAGCTGCGTTACGAGGCCTTAGGCAACCAATCTGTCGTGGAGGAGTATTTCCGTGCTAAAATGAAAGGGAACGCAGCAAATTACCTTAATACCGATGGCAGCCTAGCTGAGCTTCGCTCCTTTCTCACCCAACACCCCAAACCAACTCCGGCAGACATTCACTCACGCAATCAAGAAATATTGGAGGCACTGCTGCACTACCTCCGCAAGTATCACCTCTTGGGTTAAGTCGTAAATTCCCAATAATACACGAGCAATATGGCAGAACTGAGCGTTAGACAGAACACGATCATTCGCTACTTCCAAGACAATCAAAAAGGGTTCCTAGTACCCGATTACCAGCGCCCCTATTCTTGGGAAAAGGAGCAGTGCGAAAAGCTGTGGCAAGACCTCTTCGATTTTACCCTCCCCGATGTGCATGGCAAAAGGTTTAACTCCGAAAAGAACTACTATCTCGGATCCATTGTAACCTTTGTCAACCGCGATGGGAAGATAGAGATCATCGATGGGCAACAGCGTATCATCACCCTCATGCTCCTCTTGCGTGCTTTCCTTAAGAGCGCTTCCACCATGCCAGATGCCGAAACAAAAGCCTTGAGCCTCGGGATACAGAAGTGTTTGTGGCATATGGACGAGTTCGATATCACGAGGGATGCGATCAAGATTACTTCAGAGGTAGCAAGTGACGAGGTCAAACAAGAGTTCAGTGCTATTCTCGATACAGGCGAAACTACCTCGGATATGAAGAGTCGCTATGCACAGAATTATCGATTCTTTGAGCACAAGATCGAGGAATTGAAAAAGGAGTTCCCAACCTACTTCCCCTACTACCCGCAACGCGTGATGCGAAATTGCGTCATCTTTCCAATAGAAACCTCAGACCAAGATGCAGCCCTACTCATCTTTTCCACGCTTAACGACCGAGGTTTACCCCTCTCCGATGCCGATATATTTTACTCCAAACTCTACAAATTCTATAAGGCGAAGGGCGAGAAGGAACGGGTAGATTTTGTGGAACAGTGGCGCGAACTCTCCGAACTCTGCGAGCAGCTTTTCCACCCCTACAATGCTACTCCTATGGACGAGCTCTTTATCAAATATATGTTCTATCTCCGGGCAAAAGATGCAGACGTCAGTTTGACAACAAAGGGGACGCGTAATTTTTTCGAAAAGGACGACTACAGCGCTCTCCGACAGGAGGATGTATTCCGCACCCTGTGCAAAATAGCCAATTTTTGGAACGAGGTGAGTGAACAAAATACAGACATCTACTCGAAAGAAATCCTCAAGCGTTTCTCGATCATTTCTCAAGCTCCGAACATACTCCCATCGCATTTCCTGACAACATACTACCTTTTGAATTCCGAGGCGAGCAACGAAGAGCTATTAGACATCCTCGATCGTCTCATTGCTTGCGTCTTGTTGTATGCTATCTGCAAACCTGGGCTTGATTATTTACGTACGCCGCTCTACAACGAAATGGCGCACTATGCCGCAACGCATACGATAAACTTCAAAGAGTATGCCCTCTGGACTGAAGCCGAAATTCGTCTCCTTTTCGAAAAGTTCCGCGTCGCTCGCAATCAAGTTACCAAGTTCCTACTCTTTTGGTATGCCTACAACAACCCGAAACAAGAACTAATCCCCACGGACAAGAAAATAACCGTCGAACACATCTTCCCAAGGCAACGAGCCGCCGTCCAAGGTGCCCTCCGTAACCCCGAGAGTGTCGAACTCCTAGGTAACAAATCTATCATGGAGAGCAGCCTCAACATTCGTGCTTCTGACTATCGTTTTGAAGACAAACGAGCCTACTACCTAGGTACGCGCAAGGATAAGAAGTCCAAAACCATGATTGCAGACCTGTTGGAGCTGGCTGCCAACAAAACAGATTTTACAGAACAGGATATAGAGGAGCGTACCGAACGTATTTTCCAAGCTCTCATCGCTTTCCTGCGGCGCTACGATTTGGTAAAGTCGTAGGACAACTCGCGATACTCTAAAAGGCGTCATTCCTATCCAAGTGCGTTTTTTTACATCTTCTAATGCAAAGTATTGTTAATTAGCATATTGCGTATGTGACACAAATTATTTTCGATTTGAAACAGGCATATTTGCATAATCAATAAATTTGTATTGAGAAAAATAAGAGGGAGATCGCGGAGCACAATGGCGTATTGTACCCTACATCTAGAGCTAGCTTTGATTGACCTTGATTATATGTTGAACTGTTTAACACTACAATCAGCACACTTGCGTTTGTAATGATCTTAGAGCGAATAACGCCATCACTCCTCCCCCCTCCCCCCCCCAAAAAAAAAGAACACTCCACAATAGATAACAACGAGTATAACGAAATTAACAGTTGGTGCAATGAAACGAAACAGATTTCTAATTATTCTCTCTTTTTGCGCACTCCTCTTTTTTAGTTTGCCAGCCTTTGCGCAGACCTATTACGAGTTTGCGTATAAAGATAAAGCTGGTAAGCAGTGCTATGGCTTTATGATATATGAGGACGACGACGATATAATTATGCGCGTCGTTGAGGCCGATAAGGACAATAATGTTACAGCCTCCGAAGACCTCAAGTACAAAAGCGAGCATGGCACCGAAGATGGGCAAAAGTATACAGCCCTTGTGCCGACAAAGGAGCAAAAGAATGCGCCATATATCGTCTTCTTTTGGGGTAAGCAGAAAGACAAGGACTTGATCCCCATGATCTGTTTTGATCTGAACAAGGAGGACGACTTTAAAGATCCTGATTCCTTCACCGAGGTTGGACTAGCGGATATTACCAAGGAATATCTCCAACAGTTCTACGATGACGACGATCCTACCTACAAGTCGATCATGGCAGCGAAAAATAAGGTGATCAGCCAACGCGAGGTCTTAAAGAAAAGTGAAGGCAATGACGACGATCTCTATGATGCTATTATGGCATTACTTGACGAAACCAGCGATATGTTGGACAATGATTCCTCATGTGACCAGAATGACCAAGGGCAAGATGCAGACGACTCGAATGAGGGTGGTGACGATAATTACGACCAAGGGCTCTGCACACAAGATGACGGTTCTAATCAAGGGGATTCCAACAACGATTCTCAATCAGGAAACAGTGGTTCCGCCGACAATAATCAGAACTCAAACAATACTGGAAACTCAGGCTCAAATAATGCACCAACAAACGGTAAGGTTACCCTCCATTTTGTTGCTGTGATTAACACTGTCGTACAAGATATCGGAGCTTCCTGCAGACGCGACTACGACAACATTCTGAGCGAAATGCAAGGCATCGCCAAGTCCCTCGGCATTCAGTTCAAGAAATATGATGTGATGGATGCCGATTACTCGCCAGCGTCCGTAAAACGCGTAATAAAGGATCTCCAGCCTAGTGCAAACGATGTAGTCTTCTTCTTGTACAGTGGTCACGGTTTCCGCTTCGACGACCAAAAGAGTCGTTACCCTGCGATGGCACTCAATAAATCGGAATACGATGATATAAAGAAGAACTATCTCTTAATGAGTGAAATCTATCGTGCTATTTGTTCCAAGAAAGCTCGTCTGAACATCGTTTTGAGCGATTGTTGCAACACTCCAATAGGTATCAATACCCCACCGATGAGAGAAGACGGGACTCTCTTTGGTCGTTCCAACAATAACTTCTCGATAAGCCGCCTTGGTCAGCTATTACTCCAAGAGCGTGGGAATTTACTTTCTACGGCTGCATCGCCAGGCGAAACTTCTCTTTGTGATATGACGGGTGGTTTCTTTACAATGGCGTTTATTCGTGCACTCCGCAAAGAAATCAATGCAACGAATCAGCAAAAGGTCTCTTGGAATACAATCATCAACAATACAATTTCTGCAGCACGTGATCGTAGCAAAGCAGTGGGCGATGTACAAAATGGGCTTAAAGAAAGCTCTATGAAGTGATGAAATTCTACAGACAATTGCTTCTCACGCTTTGCGCAATTCTCTTTATTAGTTTATCGGCATTTGCGCAAACCTATTACGAACTCGCTTATAAGAATCCAGCGGGGAAGCAATGCTACGGTTTCATGATCTACGAAGACGACGAGAATGTATCTATGCGCGTCGTCGAGCTCTCTGCGGATAATGATGTCGCTGCTGCAGAAGATATCCCGTACAATGGTGAGCAGGGATCTGAAGACGGACAACAGTATACGGCTCTTGCGCCAATGAAGCAGGCGTCCAATGCCCCATACATTGTCTTTTTTTGGAATAAACTGAAAGGATCGAACGAAGTTGAAATCCTCCCTGCCATCTGTTATGACCTGACCAAGAACGATTTCAAAGACCCTGATTCTTTTATGGAGGTCGGGTTAGCAGATATTACTGACGACTATCTCCAACAGTTCTACAGTGTAGAAGATTCTGTCTACCAGTCCATTATGGCTGCGCAAAAAGAGATACAGGATCAACGTGTTGCAATTGCGAACAACTTAGGAGATGGCTCGGATATCTATCGTACCGTTTTAGCGCTACTTGCTGATGCTGGCGTGACTGTGGAGAGCGAGATGCCTCCTGCGCAAGATGCAGAGTCAGATGGTGGAGTATCTGAAACCGATAATGATTCTGACGACGAAGAGCGACCAGCTTCGGATATCTACAATTCGGGTACTACGGCGTCTAATAATTCTGGGGTTACCCTTCACTTTGTCTCAGTGATTAACGCTACGGTGAACGATATCGGCTCCTCTTGCGAGCGTGATTATGACAACATCCGGAGCGAAATGAAAGGCATCTCGCAAGCCCTAGGTATTCGCATGAAGAATTATAATGTGATGGGCAATAATTATTCGCGCGAAGGGGTTGTGCAAACTTTGCAAGAGTTAGCGCCAGCGGCAAATGACATCGTCTTTTTCTTGTATAGTGGACACGGCTTCCGCTTCAACGACCAAGAGAGCTCTTACCCAGCGATAGATCTCACTTCCTCCTCTTACGACGATATAGAGGAAAACCACCTTTTAATGAGCGATATTTATGATGAGATCTGTTCTAAGAATGCGCGTCTGAACATTGTCTTGAGTGACTGCTGTAACACTCCTATCGGTATCGACACTCCTCCCATGCGCGAGTCAGGGACGCTCTATTGTCGTGCCAGCAACAATTTCTCAGTCAGTCGCCTCGGGCAACTCTTTCTCCAAGAGCGCGGCAATATGCTATCAACAGCTGCCTCGCCGGGCGAAACTTCTATTTGCGACATGATGGGCGGTGTCTATACCTTGGCATTTATTCGTTCTCTTCGCAAGGAGATTAATGCGACCAATCAGCAGGAGGTCTCTTGGAATTCGATTATTAACAATACGATTTCTTCCGCACGGGAGCGTAGCCAAGAAGCAGGCAATCGTCAACACGGACTTAAAGAAACCACTATCCGCCGATGATAAACTACAGACGTCTTCTTGTTCTTTCTGCCCTCGCTCTGCTTCTCCTCTTTCAAGGGTGTTCAATTACTGAATATGCCGTGAAAGAACTCTCTAAGTTAGGGCTCTCTATTGAGGTAGACACATCTAGCGAAATCCTTGTAAATACTAATCGAGAAGCTGTGCTCCGCGATTTTACGGGGGCGGTAATACACATCACGCACTTAGACCGATTGCAAAACGATGACGCCGAGATCGGAAAGCTGGTTATCTCTACTGCAAAAGATCAGGGATTGGAACTTTCTGCTATTAAAGTCGTCAGACTGAATGAGCATAATATCTCTGGGGTCTATCTCCGTGGCACAAGCAACGATACACTGGTTTTGGTCGGGGGCTTTATCGGTCAACAATCCACGGACGCATATCTTGCCATCTTGCATTTCCCCGAACACAGGGGTGATGAAGCCGAACATTCGATGCGATCGATAACTTTTAACCGTAAATAAGCCTTGCCTAGTAGAATTATATTTTTTACACTGGAATCGAACTTTAGTCGTATCACGATGAGAAAAGTATTTTTGGGTCTTGTGGTCGTCTTTGCAACGGCTTTTGTCTTCACTTCTTGCACCAGCAAGGTCGAGACTTTGAAACGGGTCATCGAACAGACCAAGAAAGAACTGGGCTTGCCCGTTACTATGAACGGTGTATTGGTAAAAGACCTCGTTTTTGAGACTGCGACCAACTCCATGAATACCATTATTGAAGTGCCAGCAGAAGATTTTGATAACCTTGCATTCATGTTGGCACAACCCGTTTACAAGGAGTCTATCCTATTCTCTAAGAAGGATGACGCGAGCGTGAAGGAACTTGCAAAACTCCTAGTCGATGTGAAAGGCTCTTTGAAATATACCTATCAAATAGCTGATGGTAGTAAAACCCCTATAGAGCTTGTATATGGAGTTGATGACCTCAAAAAACTGGTGACCGGAACACTTCAACAACCCGACATGTCGCAGCTCAAACAACCAGAGCAATCTCAACAGACCGAGATGCAAGAATCGCAAGATGCTGAAGAAATGCGCGATAGCTCGGAAGCTAGCGAAGAATAGTTCCTACAACCGTTGAATCGATACGAAAGGGCTTGCCCGTGGGAGCTGCTCCTGGGGTAAGCCCTCCTTTTATAATAGCTGATTTAAAGGACATTACAGTCATGAGAAAATATGTTATCCTTTTTTTATGGGGCGTACTGCTCTGCGGTGCGCTTGAGGCGTGGGCAAACCCCATCTCGCGAGAGAAGGCGGCGACCTATGCTGCACAACACTTTCAAATCCCCATTACGCGGGGTGGAGAAAATCCCGTAGTATTACTCTACACCAGCACGGGAGTACCTACCCGGGGATCCAATGATGGAAAAGATTTTTACGTGTTTGGTAATACCGCAGGCGAAGGCTTTGTAGTCGTGGCAGGAGACGATGCACTGCCCCCCATCCTCGCTTATTCCGATCGGGAGTTCCCCTCCCAAGCCATGCCAAAGGAGGTAGCCTCGTACCTCAAGGGCTATTCGGCATGGGTAAAAGAGGTGCGAAATACAAAAAATACCCCTTCGGCACAAATGCTTCGCGATCCAACGTCGGCTGTTACTCCACTTCTCAGAGGTTTGGCATGGGGGCAAACGTATCCCTACAACCTCTTTACCCCAGAGATTAATGGCGCACACGCTCTAACAGGCTGTAATGCAACAACCTGTGCCCAGATCATGCGTTACTATGCTTGGCCACCGCAAGGGAAGGGCTCGGTAGAGGGCGAGCGTGAGTTCTGTAACAAACCCTTTGATTGGGCAAAGATGCCCAACGATATCCCCAACGGCACACAGGAGGAAAAAGAGGCGGTATCCTATCTAATGCGTGAAATCGGCAAGGCGGTAAAGATGCAATACAGCCCTGGGGAGAGTTCGAGTAAGTTCCCAAAGCTCTGCGATGCGCTGCGCAATCACTTCGATTACGCTCCCTCGATCCGGTTAGTGCAAGCCAATCGTTATTCCCACCTCGCTTGGCAACAGATGATGGTGGCAGAGTTGAAGGCGGGGCGTCCGATTATTTACGCTGGCGACCACTACGATCCCTCCCAGAGTGGACATTCCTTCATACTGGACGGGTACGACGGCAATGGCTACTTCCATGTCAATTGGGGGTGGGACGGCTTCTACGATGGCTACTTTATGCTACACAAGCTAACTCCCACTAAAAAAGTAGATTACAGCTACTACGCGACAGCCATCATCGGAGCTTGCCCTGCGCCACTAAGTGGCAATGTGCCCGAGGTGCACGAGTATACCTACGACATGTTGGATCTCTATGAGGGGGAAATCGGCACCTTGCCCATTACAGCCACCGTCGACGATATCGAGGTAAAGGGGATACGCACCACGAGCAAAGCCTCCTACCCTGTGCGCCTTGGTATCGGGCTTGTCAATGAGGCGGGTGAGGAGGTGCGTCGGTGTGTATCGGGCAAAGATCCGGTGGCGCTACAACCCTTCTTGTACAAACTGGAGTTCGATAAGCTCTCCGTGACCGGATTGCCCAACGGAGTCTACAGCCTGCGTCCGTATGTTTACGAGGTGGAAAACAGTACCTACGCCCCACTAACCTCCCAAGACAAAAAGTGGATACGCATCACCGTGGCAGATCCCAAGCGCACTGTGGCGCTGATCGACGATAACCAACCGAGCCGCCCACGCTTGGAGATCACTTGGCACAGCAACACATCGCTCCGTACAGACAATTACAACGAGGTGGAGTGGAGCGTTAAAAATACAGGGACGGGGCGTTACTTCTCCTACCTACAAGCCGCCTATAGCGACAAGGAAAATGCCGCTGCCCCCGCTACGATAGACGATTGCACCATCCGGGAGGTGATCGAGATCGCCCCCGGCGAGGCACTGACCTTCCGTACCCCAATCCGCGGACCGCGTCGAGGTTCAGACAAATACCTCCACTTTTTCTCAGACGCGAAGAACGCCTTCCAAATGGGGAAGATCTGTACGCAACACGTTGCATCCGTAAATATTACCCCCACAGCACATTACGAGGTCGGGGCACCCGATATCCAAGTCTTGGAAAAGACGGAAAAGGTGAAGGGCGGCGGGGGCGTCTACTCTGCTCGCTTCAAACTGAGTGCAAAAGGCAACACAGGAGCCTACCTCGACAATTGGGAGATGTTCTTTCGCAATGAAAAAGGGTTTATGTGTAACCTAGAAAAGCTCCCCATCTACGTCCTCGAACCGGGACAGAGCCTCGAGATAAGCCTCCGGAAGGTGGTCTACTTCCCCACGGGCGACAAATATGCGTTTGCGCTGGCCGAGCATGGCGACGATGGGGTGGTCAATACGCTTTGCCAATACCCCTTTGTGGTGGAAGATGGTGAAAGCCAATTGCCGATACCGAACTATGATCCGACGAGCGCCTACCCCATCACTCTTGCCACCACCTCCAACGGTTTGGTAAGGGCATCGGAAAGGGAAGCGGCAGCGGGTAAGCAAGTAACCTTAACCCTTGCACCCAACCAGGATTATCACCTTCTGAATCTTAAGCTTTACAAGAGCGACGAAGAAGGGGTTACGATCAATCCCAACAAGGCAAGCGCGACCGAGTATCGTTTCCACATGCCTGCTCATTCGCTCACCGTGCAAGCCATGTTTGAGAAGGATGCAAAGCCGCTGGAGGGAGAAAAACCGACGCCACAACCACAGCCACAACCAGCGCCTAAGACCTATCTCATTAGCCTACCGACGGTAGAAAATGGCACCATCACCGCCTCGGCAAAGGAAGCGACGGCCGGCACAAAGGTCACTCTGCAGGCGCATCCGGCGGAAGGCTACGAGCTCGCCACTCTCCGGGTACTCAACAGCAAAAAGGAGGAGGAATTGGTCAAGTATGATATCGTGAGCGACACCGAATTCCACTTCACCATGCCTGCGCACGGAGTGAGGGTAAGAGCCTTGTTTGATAAGCTGCCTCAGGAAGCGCCTACCACCTACCCCATCACCCTCGCTTCCTCCGCCAACGGCTCAGTAGAGGCATCGAAAGCGGAAGCGGAAGCGTGGATGAAAATAACCTTAACCGTAAAGCCGAATGCAAATTATCACCTCGCAGAGCTTAAGCTCTATAAGAGTGACGAAGAAGAGGTAACCATCGCAGCGAGCAAGGTAAGCGAGACCGAGTATCAGTTCACGATGCCCACACACTCGGTAACGGTGCAAGCGGTGTTTGAAAAGGATGCACCGCCAGCTCCCACCACCTACGCCATCTCCTTTGCCTCCGCCACCAACGGCTCAGTAAAGGCATCGGAAAAAGAAGCGGACGCGAATACCCAGGTAACCTTGACCGTAAAACCCAACGCGGATTACCACCTCGCAGAGCTTAAGCTCTATAAGAGTGACGAGGAAAGGGTAACCCTCGCGCCGAGCAAGGTAAGCGACTCCGAGTATAGCTTCTCCATGCCCGCCTATGCAGTAACCGTAAAGGCGGTGTTTGAGAAGGATGCAAAGCCGGTGGAGGAAGAGAAACCGAAGCCGCAAGATCCGACCTATCCGCTAACGTTGCTCCCGACCTCCCATGGCGAGGTAACGATACCTGACGATGAGGATCTGAAGGCGGGCACCATCATTGTTTTGCTGCTAGAGCCTGATACAGATTACCACCTCGCCAAGATTAACATTTATAAGAGTGACGATAAGACGACGACCATCACCCCGCACGAGGAAAGTGAAAAAGTGTATCGGTTCACTATGCCCGCCCATGCCGTAACGGTGCAGGTGCTGTTTGAGAAGGATGCGCCCAAGCCGGTGGAGGAAGAAAAACCGAAGCCGCAAAAAGAGAAGACCTATCTCCTTACCTTGCTGCCCACCAAGCATGGCACTATCACTCTATCTAACGGGGAGACGGAACTGGAGGTTGATACGTGGGTAATGTTGAACCTAGAGCCCGAGCGGGGTTACGAGGTAGATCAGGTTAAGGTTTACAAGAGTGGCAACAAGAAGGTGAGCATCGAGACAACGGTCTTGAGTGACACAGAGTATAGTTTCAATATGCCGCCGCACGCGGTAACGGTGGAAGCGACATTTAAGAAGGACACAAACAGCTACGACGAGGACGACGATTAGCGTCGCGCCTCATTACTGATCGGGGGGCAGTTCTCAGACGAGGGCTGCCCCTTACACACTTTTTTAGATACTACCTAATGAGCTTCACTCCGTCGTTGTGCACCAACCAAAAATAAAACGGCGGGATAATCAAACAAATAATCTCCCGGCGAATTTATGAGGCTATAGCCCTATCTACTGAAATAAATCTAGGTAACGTTCAAAAACGAAGAGACGATTGCGACTCTGTTTAGTTGTCTCCGTCAGAATTCCGCTCGCCTGCATCTTCCGTATCAGATCGCCTGTCGCTTTTATTGAAAGATTAGAAGCTTGCGATGCAGTTTCTATTGTAACTGTGGGTTGCTGAAAGAGGTACAGCAATAGACTTAATGCACTGTGGCTTCTTCGCCCGTACGAGTGGCGAATTTCTGCCTCAACCGACTCTTTCAACCGTAAAATCTTACTCAGAGTATCAATGGCTAGAGTTGCCGTCTGCTTTATTCCTACCAGAAAATACTTTATCCATTGCAACATGTCGTTTTTTGCGCGTACATTGTTCAAGTTATCGTAGTACAACTCCTTATTCTTCTCAAAATAGCTCGACATGTAGAGCAAAGGCTGATCTAGAACATGCTGTGCAACAAGAAATAGGGTAATGAGCAAGCGCCCCATTCGCCCATTACCATCGAGAAACGGATGTATCGTTTCAAATTGATAGTGTGCAATAGCAATTTTAATAAGTGTTGGAATTTCGTAGGTCGTATCGTTGAGAAATTTTTCCAAATCACCCATTAAATTACCCAGTGTGTCGGCATGTGGCGGAATGTAACGAGCATCCGAGAGTGAACTCCCACCAATCCAGTTCTGGCTAGTACGGTATGTACCGGGCAACTTATGCTCGCCACGTACACTATTTAACAGTACTTTATGTGTCTTTTTTATCAATCTCGAAGATATTGGCAAATCTTTTAAGGTCGTAATAGCCTCATTCATCGCCGCGATGTAATTATTTACCTCTTGCCAATCGTCGCGCCTTTCGGGGTTAATCTCAGTTTCTGGCAACAATGCTTCATCCATTTGTGTTTTTGTCCCTTCGATACGACTAGATATCACCGCTTCTTTCGTTACATGAAGTTTAATAAATAGTTCTATATTAGGAACTAGGCGCGCAAACGAATTCAGTTCGCCCACTTTTAAGGATGCAGCCTCAAGCAATGAATTAAGCGCAGGTGCCTGCCAACACCATTCATCACATATGTTATTGGGGACAAAATATTTATACCCAAAGCCCTGCTCGAAATGTCCCGCTTCGAAGTCCTCTATCAGAATCATGGCACTCTTTTGTTACAAAAGTACAATAACAGGACTTCTTATTTTACTTTCGGGACTAAAAGTAAAATAACGCATATCCTTATTTTACTTTCCGAAAATAAGACGACCTTGCAAAAGGCGAAACCCAACTAATAGCAAGGTCGGGCTATTAGCCGGATAAAAAATAGGAGTACAATCCGAAGAATTGTACTCCTATCAAAAAAAAAGATGATAATCTGCCTCACATATTACAACTACAAAACAACTAACAACACACTGGGTTTAGCTAAGTTTACTTAGCGTCCTGTGGGGTTGTAGACTCGGTGGCTGTAGCGGCACCATCGGTATTGGTTGGTGTTTCGGTAGCCGCCTCTGTCGCATTGCCATCCGGAACAGCGGGTAGGTTGGTCGACATGGTACCTGCTGTTGTCCGTTTTACCTGCTCTTGGATACGCGACTGTTGCGAGTCATCCTGCGAATGTGGTATTGCAGCTATCGCAAAGATGCTGAAAATAACGAGGGCAGCTGCTAGCGTCCAAGTAGACTTTTCTAGGAAATCGGCAGTTTTACGAACCCCCATTACCTGTCCGGCACCCGAGAAGTTAGAAGCTAAGCCTCCACCCTTGGAGTTCTGTACCAAGACAATCAACACCAATAAAAAACAAACAATCAGAATCAGTACCGAAAACAGACTATACATAGCAACACTTACTCGTTTGAACTCTCGAGCAGTTCACGTAGGCGCTCGATTTCTTTTGCAAAGTAACTACTTTTTTTTGGGAATGCTTGTACGAGTTTTTCGTATACCCGGATGGCATTGGCATACTCCTCGCGTTGCTCGTGTAGCGAGGCTATCCGTTCCATGGTCGCGCTGTGTGTGATTGTACCCGATTTGTGTGCTAAATTTTCAGGCTCGATACCTAATTCTTGCTGCCTTTCCGCGTCTCGTTTTGCCGTTTCTTTAATACCATCCTCTGCGTCTAGGTTTTGCAAAAAAAAGTTGATGCGATCCATTTGCTCTTCGGGCGGAATCGGTTTCCAAGGCTCTTGGGCAGCATAGGTGTCCGATGGGGCGGGGGCTGTGTAACGCGGATTAAGCTGTGTAGCTACATACTCGTAGAGCTCTTCGATATTGAGTGGGAGCGAATTCTCTAGGGTATAAAATGTTGGTGCTGGGAAAGGTACGGCGACTTGCAAGGAATGTTCGAGAACTCCCTCTAAATCCGATTGGGTAGTAGTGCTTAAGTTTGGCAGCGGAGCAGTTTGCTTAGGAATTAGCGGAGCTTGTGGGACTGCTCTTGTTTCTGATTGTATCTTGCGCGACTCTTGCAAACGAAACAGATCCTTGTAACGAAAAAGTGCAAAAGTATCTGGCAGCAAGGTAACAGCCCAATGGGAGTGGCGAGTTTGCGTCGGGAGATCGTCCCACAAAAGATTAGAATAGGCTGCTATCAACAGTTGTTTCCCCTGAAAATAAGGTGACTCTTGTGCCCATTTCCGTAAAGTATCTTTTTCCTCTTCGGAAAGATTACGCGGAGCACGCAATAAACTGTAAAAAAGCGCCACGTCGTCCATCGCAATCCTGTTACCAGTTGGCAACTGCTGCATTAAAGATATCGTCCACAAGGCGCTCCTGAATTGTTGCAACAAGGGTAGCTTCTACTGCCGTAAACGATTGCGACGCATTGTAGTCCTCATAAGCAGAAAAAGCGCGTTCGAAATTAGCCTTGGGGTCCTTATTGTTAACAAATTTTACCATAACAGTGATCGTAAGGCGGTTTAGAGCAGCCGTCTCGTTGCCTTGGATGGCTACGGGGGCAACTTCGTAGTGGGTAATCTCGCCACTAAAATCCAAATCGCCAGCAAAGTTCTGCAACGATAAGCTGGTCTGGGTCACAAATCGGTCTTTCAATGCTTCGGTAAACGATGCCGCTAGGGTTGGATTAACCAGTGGTGCAACGTTTTGGAAAGTAGTGATGCTTACGGTCTTCACCTCGGGCGATATGCTGGCACCCGTAAAGGAGTACTGTATCGAACAGCCAAAAAGCCCCAAAATGACTATAGGGAGCAACAACAATCCGTACAACGGTTTTTGCATTTAAGCCAAGTGGTACTCTTGTATTTTACGGTAAAGGGTTCGCAACGAAATCCCCAACTCTTCGGCTGCCTGCTTACGATGCCCATTGTATTTCTGTAGGGCATTCCGGATCATTTCTTCTTCCATGCCTGCGATAGAATGCGGCGCGGCAACCACAGGATCGTTGTGTATTTCTTGTATCGGGACGTCGGTGGGCACTCGTACAATATGTGGCGAAGCGAGAAACTCGGGGTCGTCCTTGGCGATATCCGTCTCCTTCCAAGTAGGGATAGTGTGCGAGGTTAATGGTGCAGGCAGATGCTGTAGGGTAGGTAGGTTGTCGCACTGTTGCACGAGTTTGAGTACTACGTGGCGGAGGTCGTCGAGATCTGAACGTAAGTTACGAATAAGCCCGTAGAGCAGCTCACGCTCGGAGTGCGACAGTTTGTCGTCCATGCGGTAAAGAGCAGGTAGATTCCGTTCGCCTTCCTGTGGGAGGTAGTGCGATAGGATTTCGCTAGATATTTCGCGCTCGGTTTCAATAACCGAGATACGCTCGGTCAGATTTTTCAGCTCACGCACATTACCAGGCCAACCGTATGCAAGGAGTGCATGCTCGGCTGCTTGATCGCGCAAACGTATAGGTGGCATATTATATTTGTCGGCAAACTCGCCTGCAAACCAACGGAAGAGGAGTAGGGCATCTTCGCCTCTTTCGCGCAACGGAGGGATACGAATCGGAATCGTAGACAAACGATAGTAGAGATCCTCGCGGAACTTACCCTCGTGGATCGCCGATTCCAAATTAACATTCGTGGCCGCGACGATACGGATATCGGTCTGAATGGGCGTGGAGGATCCCACACGATAGAACTCGCCGGTTTCTAGGATACGCAACAAACGGGCTTGCGTTGTAAGAGGGAGCTCACCGATTTCGTCCAAAAAGATGGTACCCTTGTTTGCCACTTCGAAATATCCCTCGCGGTTCTCCAGCGCACCGGTGAACGAGCCTTTTATATGCCCAAAGAGTTCGGAGTCTAAGGTGCCTTCGGGAATTGCCGCGCAGTTTACTGCCACGTATTTTCCATGCTTTCTACTCCCGTACTGATGTACAATTTGTGGAAAGAACTCCTTCCCAGAGCCACTCTCGCCGGTTACAAGTACTGCCAAATCGGTACTTGCTACTTGGTAAGCCACCTCCACCGCTCGCAGCAGTGCCGCGTGGTTGCCAATTATCTTAAATCTACGCTTAATGGACTCCAGATCTACTCGCATGGGTACCGCATCCTCCTACAAAGATAGTCAATTGCCAGTGGAGGCGCTAGGTTTGATTTGGCAGAATAATAAAAATTGTTATATTTGTATGTAGATAGTTCATTTAAATTTTGAGTGTCATGAAAAAAGTTTTAGTAGGCATCATAGCAATGGTTGCTTTAATTTCTTTCTTCTGCTGTGAGCAGGAAAAAATCAATACCTCTGAAAATCAGAAAATTGTGCCATCAGTGCAAGATTTCTTAGTAGAGGGTAATACGTCGTCCACTGTTGCTATAATTTCAGAAAATCCTTACGATTATGTTGGTGAACAACATAATGTAGGTTTGGATGCAATTATGAGAAAATTTCCAGACGGGATAAACAAAGATAATTTTAATAAAGGCGAGTTGCAGACTTTTTTTGGAGAAGATGCATCCTCCGAACTATACGATACGATACAGAAATACATTACGCTAGAAAACTGTGTTAGAGGTTTCCCAAATGTGCTCGATCTAATTCAGGATCCCAAAACCAAAGAATGTGTAGCAGATATACTCCACGAAATTAAACATACTAAATTCGAAAGCATAAAAGAATTTGCTACATATATAACTACTGTAGAAACACGGGTAAAAAACACCTTCACTTTAACGAAACAGGGCAAAGAAAATATACTCTCTATGTTATCCGTGTATCGTCATTCTGCACAATATTGGGGTACGGAGTATAAAGGCGGATATATTCTTCTATGGAGTTGGAGAAATTTCTTTATCACTGCTACCTGTGATGCTGTTGGAGCTCTAATCGGTGGGCTTATCGGAAGTGGTTGTCCTGTAACAGGAACAGTCGGTGGTGCTATTCAAGGTGGGGTTCTCGCTAGTGCTCTTGCTTATTCCTTAATTAAAGTAGTGGAATACGAAGAACCGGTATATGTATTCTAATTTCACACGCTTATTTTACCATAAACCACTTAAACTCATTGCACCATGAAGGCTTTTAGATCCAAAGTACTCTTACTCTTAGTACTCACGCTGTTCTCTTGGAGTTTCGCATCTGCACAGATAAAGTTCAACGTTGGGGTAAGCGAACTCGCTACATTTACGCCGAAGGATTTTTTATTCGACTTGCATTTCGACTGCAACGTATCGACTTCGTTGTTCGGTGTCCGAGTCGGGTTTGAAGATGTCAAAATAAAGAACTGGTATTCATCTATTTATGTCGGCGAACGACACGATTTTAGTCAACAGTTCGCCATCATGGGTACCATCGGGATGGGGTACATGTCACCCTTTAATGAGCACGAAAAAGGCTGTATGTATGGCGAACTAGGTGCTAATTTGCGATATATCTTCGCGCCTCCGCATTTCTATTTCGATATCGGCTACATTGCGAACCTACTGTACGTAAAAGAACGTCCGAACTACCAAGGCGTTCGTTTGTCGTGGGGCGTATTTTTCTGAAAACAGTAACCTTATTTCAAGGTTTAACACTTAGCGAGCATCTTCAAGAAATGCTCGCTTTTTTTTATGCCGATAGCATTCGAGCGCAATACGGGTTTATGTCTACGGTATAGATTGGAGACTTACTCCCAAAAGTAGTGCGATACCAAGGGTGGCGTTCCTGTAGGTAAATGTCTTGCCGAGGGGTGTGTTATAATCCGCCACGAAAGTGTTAACGGCACCGATATCGCAAAAAGCTTTTATTCCGAGATTCCCAAACAAGTACCGAAAACGTAGCCCCACTTCGGTGCGTAATGCTACATCCAACGGGATTCGCGAGAAGCTTGTCCGAACCCCTGTCCTCGTTACATCGGCTTTATTGGATGCCGAAAGACGAACACTAGGCACCACACCCACTCCCAGCATAAAATCTAAAGCGCTTTCGGGGTGCTGCTGCAAGGGGCGCCCCAAAAGGAAAGTGCACAGAAAAGGGATGTCCAAATAATTATATCGCACGGTATACACATCGGCTCCTACTGCAATTTTTGCCCCGCGCTGTGTCCAACCGAATCCACCCTCCAATCCGAAGGCAACATACGGTGAAAACCAACCATAGATATGTGCACCGAATTCTAAGGCGCACCCCATATTATAATTGCTAATAGTCCCCAATTCCGCTTGCATACGAGGCATTGTAAGCCCCGTTTTAGTATACAGCCCGATTTCGTCACCCCATCCTCTTCCAGCCCACACTAGGGTTGTTGCGAGCCAAAGGGTACAGAGTAGTAGCGACAACTTTTTCATTTTCTCGGTTGCAAGTTAAGGTGTGCAAATCTTAGTACGTGCCAATTGAGCAATTATAAGTGGTAAACTGAGATATTCTGGTGACGGATTTTATCGCTTTTTGCAGTTTTTCCCGAGCGCATTTACAAAATTTTATTCAGATATAAAATAGTTGTGCGAAAATTATAATATTCTGTATATCAGATCTTAATAAGAGACCCTATAAGAAAATTCTTATACAAAAGCAATATTTTCCGGAAAAGTAGCCATTATTTTTTGATGAAAAGGATTAACTTGGATATATTGATTTACTAATCTATAAAAATAGAGAACAGATGAGAAGAGGGTTACTTTTATTGCTCTCCTTGTGTGTGAGTCTATTGCTCTATGCACAGGAGCCGGTTCGCTTCGGGGATCGCGATGTCTACCTCGAGGCGAATGTTCGTGCCCAACTCCGTGGCAGGCAACACGTGTCTAGTCTAGAATTGGGAACTCCTACGGGGGCACGTCTCAACCTCTTAGTTCAATTTGGTTCGGAGCAACGCAACTACGAAGCGCTGAAACAAAAAGGCATTGAACTAGGCGATTATCTGGGTAACAATGCCTACTACGCACAGGTATTACCTGGTAGTCGCCCCAGCGATTTTGTAGGTACTGGTCTGCGCACCGTAGTGCCTATTCGCGGTGAATGGAAGGTGGTAGGTAGTCTTTTGCAAGGCAATGCTCCAGAATGGGCTGTTGCAGGAGACAACCTTAAAGTTTCTGTTGCATGGTTTGATGGGAGCATTGCACAATACACCCCACACTTTCCAGTCCTTTTTTTTTGAAAAAACG